>DATJNF010000015.1:0-57767 GCA_035508375.1 Occallatibacter sp.
AGATCGACCTCGCGCTGATGGAAGAGACCCGCCGCAACTGGCCCTTCCTCCGCGACCGTCGTATCGACGCCTATGCGCCGATCTCCAAGCGGTTCCTCGACCAGCAGAGCGGAGAATCCAGATAGAGATGTCGGCCCAATCCCCTGCAAGCACGCCGCGCGCGTTCGGTTACCGGATGCCCGCCGAGTGGGAACCGCACGAAGCCACGTGGCTTGCGTGGCCCCACAATCCGGAAGACTGGCCCGGCAAATTCTCGACCATCCCCTGGATCTACGCGGAGATTGTGCGCCTGCTCGCCGCGCACGAGCGCGTGCATCTCATCGTCGAGGACGCGGCAGCCCATCGCCGCGTGGAGGGAATCCTCGAGCGCACCGGCGCGAACCTCGATCAGGTTGTGTTCCATGAGTGGCCCACCGACCGCGGCTGGATACGCGACTCCGGGCCGATTTTTCTCCGAAGAGATGGGGTCCGCAATGCTGCCGGTCAAGTCGCGATTACGAACTGGCAGTTCAATGCCTGGGCCAAATACGACGACTGGCATCTCGACGATCAGCTTCCCGACCGGGTGAGGGAACTGCTTGACCTTCCCGCGTGGCAACCGTCGGTCCAGGATCAGGACGGCGCGGAGCGCAGGATGGTGCTCGAAGGCGGATCGATTGACGTGAACGGCGCCGGCCTGATGCTCACCACAGAGGAGTGCCTGCTGAGCGAAGTGCAGCAGCGCAACCCGGGCGTCAGCCGCGAACAGCTCGAACAGGCCTTCCATGACTATCTCGGCATCGACCAGGTCCTCTGGCTCAACCGCGGCGTCGCCGGCGACGACACGCACGGCCACGTCGACGACATCACGCGCTTCGTCGGGCCGGATACCATCGTGACCGTCGTCGAACCCGATACCAGTGATGCCAATCACGCGCCGCTCGCCGAGAATCTCGCACGCCTCAAGGCCTCGCGCACACTCGACGGCAAGCAGTTCGCTATTGTCGAACTGCCGCTGCCGCGTCCGGTGGTCTTTCGGGGCCAGCGCCTTCCGGCCAGCTACGCGAATTTCTACATCGCGAACGGCCTCGTGTTAGTTCCCACCTTCCACGACCGCAATGACCGCGTCGCGCTCAACATCCTGGCCGATCTTTTTCCGGACCGAGACGTCATCGGCGTGCACAGCGTCGATCTCATCTGGGGCTTGGGCGCGCTGCACTGCATGACGCAGCAACAACCCGCGGCACTACCATTGAAGCATGATATCTGACCTGCAAGCCATGGACGCGGCTCTGGCCGAGGCGCGCGCGGCTGGCGAAGCCGGCGAAGTACCCATCGGCGCAGTCGTCGTGCACGATGGCGAGATCCTGGCCCGAGGTCAGAACCGCGTGCTGCGCGACAACGATCCTACGGCCCACGCTGAGATCGTCGCTCTCCGTGCTGCCGCCGCCGGACTCGGCAACTATCGTCTCAACGGCTGCACGCTTTACGTCACGCTCGAGCCCTGCGCCATGTGCGCTGGAGCAATGATTCATGCGCGTCTCGACAAGCTGGTCTTCGCCACAACGGATCCCAAAGCCGGCGCCTGCGGCTCGGTGCTCGCGGTGCTGAACCACCCCAAGCTCAACCACCAGATGTGGGCCGATCGCGGCATCCTCGCCGAAGAGTCCGCCGAGCTGCTGCGCAACTTCTTCCGCGAACGGCGGTGAAATCGAGCTACGGCCCAACACCCCGTGCCCCATCCTTTTCGCTTTTTTCTGCGAAAAGAGCGGGAGAACACGAACCACCCCTCAGCTCCGAGTCAGTTTCTTAATCCGCTCCGCTTCCAGCGGCCACGTCGCAATCAGTTCCTCCGCGCGCGCATTGCGATAGTCCGCAAAATCGAAGCCCGGGGTTACCGTGCAGCCCAGCAGAGCTACCTTGCCTCCCTCGACCAGACGCGTCCCCTGCCACACGCCCGCGGGCACCACAACCTGAACCTGCTGCCCAGCCGCCAAATCCGGTCCAAGAGTAAAAACGGCGGAGCCGCCGTCGGGAAGCAGCTGCAGCATCTCCACCGGATCGCCCAGGTAGAAGTGAAACATCTCGTCCGAGGCCAGTACATGTATCTCAGAGAATGTCCCCTCTTCGAGCAGGTAATAGATGGCTGTGCCGTAGGGCCGCACTCCCCGCAGCAGCGCTACGTTCACCGCCGATGTATACGTGCGGCGATACCACCCGCCTTCAACAGGATGCGGCTCAAGCTTCAAGAGCCGCTTGATCTCGTCTGCAGTCATCGTCACCGATCATAGCAGTGGAAAATCTGTAAAATAGTGGCATGAATGTGCAGGTTTATACGGCCTCGTGGTGCCGCGACTGCCGCGCGGCCAAGCAATTTCTCGACACGCACGGCATCCCCTACACTGAGATTGACGTGGACGAGAATCCCGATGCCTCCGATGAACTGGTCCGCCACGTCGGCAAACGGGCCATTCCGCAGATGGTCATCGACGGCGAATGGTTCCAGCCCTACCGCCCCGGCCGCGGCCTGCTCTTCGACGAGCTGCGCCAGCGCCTGAAGATATCTCGCTCCTGAGGAGCCGCTCACCAGTCGAACTGAAAGCTGACGGCTGTCAGCTAAAGAACTGAACCAGGAGCTGAACTTGATCGACCGCTATACCCGCGCGGCCATGGGCCGCATCTGGACGGAAGAGAATAAATACCGCTGCTGGCTCCAGGTGGAGTCGGCCGCCAGCACCGTGCTGGCGGAAGATGGCGTCATTCCCGCATCAGCCGCCGAGGCCATTGCCAGGGCCGGCTTCTCTGTCGACCGCATCCGTGAGATCGAGGCTGAGGTGCGGCACGATGTGATCGCCTTTACGACCGCAGTTGCAGAGTCGATGAAAGACCAAGGCCTGGACGGCCAGTCCTCCCGCTGGCTGCACTACGGACTCACGTCGAATGACATCGTCGACACCGCCCAGGCCCTGCAGGTGAAAGAAGCCTCGGCGCACATTCGCAGTGGCCTTATCGGCCTGCTGGCAGTCCTCAAACGCCGCGCCCTCGAGTTCAAGTACACGCCCATCATCGGCCGCACGCACGGTATTCACGCCGAACCCACCACCTTCGGCCTCAAGCTGCTCAACTGGTACGCCGAGATGGACCGTAACCTGGCCCGCTTTGACGCCGCTGCCGACGACATGCGCGTCGGCAAACTCTCCGGCGCCGTGGGCACCTTCGGCCATCTCAAGCCCGAGCACGAAGAGCGCATCTGCGCCGCTCTGGGATTGAAGCCTGCCCCCGTCGCCACGCAGGTCATTCAGCGCGACCGCCACGCGGCCTACATCTCAACCCTCGCCCTCATCGGCAGCACGCTCGACAAGATCGCCGTCGAAGTCCGCCACCTGCAGCGCACCGAGGTCCGCGAGGCGCAGGAGTACTTCAGCGAGAAGCAGAAGGGCTCCTCAGCCATGCCGCACAAAAAGAACCCCATTACAAGCGAACAGATCAGCGGCCTGGCGCGTGTCCTGCGCGGCAACGCCCAGGCGGCCTTCGAGAACATCCCGCTCTGGCACGAGCGCGACATCTCGCATTCCTCCGTCGAGCGCGTCATCTTTCCAGATTCGACCATCCTCGTTGACTACCTGCTCGCCAAAACCACCGATCTGATCGACCGCCTGCTGGTCTATCCGGAGAGAATGAAAAAGAATCTCGAATCGACCGGTGGCCTCATCTTCTCGGGGCAGTTGCTGCTCGATCTTGCCGAAGCCGGCATGCTGCGCGAAGACGCGTACCGCCTCGTGCAGTCGCACGCCATGCGCTCGTGGAAAGAGGATTTGAACTTCCGCGACGAAGTCTCGCACGATCCGGCAATCACCGGCCTGCTCAGTGAAGAAAAGCTCGCGCGCACCTTCGATTACACTCGCCAACTCGGCAATGTGGATGCGATCTTCAAGCGGGTGCTTGGAGAATAGCGAAGACAGCTTTTGGCTGTTAGCCTCTAGGTTCCAGGGCGTATTTTCATGGGATCGTTTTGTGAAAGGGCACGACTTTAGTCGTGCCGAAGACGAGCTACGAGCTTATTGGGCTTTAGCCCCTGAGGAATGAAAAGCAACCGCAGATCCTTCGACTTCGTTTGCCGCAAAAAGCGCGGCAAACTACGCTCAGGATGACATCGAGAAGTTCGACATGAACTTCAGATTCGGAACATCGGAGAATTGGACGCTGCATGAACCTCACCCTCGCCATCACTGGCGCCTCCGGCGCAATCTTCGCGCAGGAAATGCTGCGCGCCCTTGAAGCCGACGACCGCGTAGCCCGCGTCCACTTCGTCGCCTCGGAAAATTCTCTGCGTGTACTGGCTGAAGAACTCGGCCTGAGCGGCCGCAACGACCTTGTTGAAAAACTGCTCTCCTCCAAAACCAGGAAAATAATCCAACACTCTGATGCCGACATCGGCGCAGCCATTGCCAGCGGCAGCCATCCCTCCAGCGGCATGATTGTGCTTCCGTGCTCCATGGGTACGCTCGCCGCCATCGCTAACGGCCTCGCCAACTCGCTGATCGCCCGCGCCGCCGACGTCACGCTGAAAGAGCGTCGCCCGCTCATCCTCTGCGTGCGCGAGACGCCCTTCAACCGCATCCATCTGCGCAACATGACGCTGGCCGCTGAAGCCGGCGCGACCATCTTTCCCGCTATTCCGGCCTTCTACACCCGCCCCGCCGACTCCACCGAAATGGCCCGCCAGTTCGTCTTCCGCGTGCTGGCGCACATTGGCCTGCCGCAGCCCGGCGCCTACGTATGGAAGCCGGAAGAGTAGCGGTCAGCTACCGGCCGTGCGAGAAATCTCGTCGAGAAAAGCTCTTGGCGTCAGCACGCGAATCCCTTCATAACCTCCGAGCGACAGCAGGCCTTGATCCCCAGAGATAATACAGTTCGCTCCGGCGAGCACAGCGCACTCGATGACCATGTCACCCTTCGGGTCACGGCAGACATCACGCACAACACCCGTCAGGGAAACGATTCTCATTTCGGGCCCATACTCTGCGAGCACTGTATCGATTGCTTCCGTGGGCCAACGGAACTTGTCTCTCAGCACGGAAACGGACCTCTGCCAGAATCGGTTTGCAAATGGCAATGACGCACCGGCCAGTAGCGGAATCAAGAGCCTTCAGCGGGGTGCGTCCGAATTGAATGGCCGAGATCCAAACGCTGGAGTCAAAGACAACAATCAAGCTGTCTTCTTCCTGCGCGTGAAACGCTCGCTGCGAATTTCATCTACGAGACGCTCTACGTCTTCCTCGGTATATTTGACCGGTGCGCGGGCTGCAGCCTCGGCGCGAAAACGTGCGAGCTTTTGATGAATCCGCTCGAGCCGATAGGCCCGAAACGCCTCCCGAAACAGCTCGCTGATGGTACGGCCCTCCTCATCGGCGATGGCGGCCACCTGCTTCGCCATCTCCTCGGGAAAGCTGATCGTGAAGACGCGGGACATACGTTTGCGCGAAGGGCCCATGCCGCTATTATGACAGAATACGAAATTGTCGTACAGCCAAGATGATGACTCCCCCGCGCATTCAGTTGACACTCGTACCCGCCGCCCTCGATACTGCATCACATGCTGCACTCAAAGGAATACGGAAAGGCGGCCATGGCCATGTGTATGCCATCTGGACCGCTCCGTGCGACCTTTGATCGGCGAATGCGTTAGCAACGCAACCGAATCTTGAAGTAAAGCGGCCCGGGTCCTTCAGCAGGACGCGGGCCGTTTTTTGGTTTTCCGCCGTCTCCCGAGTCGAACGATCTAAACCGAAGGAGCCATCATGTCCGAACCCAATCCGCAACAGCTTGCCACGCTTGCCGTGCACGCCGGCCAGTCGCCCGACCCCGCCACGGGCGCCCGCGCCGTGCCGATCTACCAGACCACCTCCTACCTGTTTCAGGATGCCGACCATGCCGGCCGGCTCTTCGCGCTCCAGGAGTTCGGCAACATCTACACCCGCATCATGAACCCCACCACCGACGTCTTTGAAAAGCGCGTGGCGGCTCTTGAAGGCGGCGCTGCGGCTCTGGCGACCGCCAGCGGCCAGGCAGCGGAGACGCTGGCTCTCACCACGCTCGCCGCGGCGGGTGATGAGATCGTCTCCACCACCTCGCTCTACGGCGGTACGTACAATCTGTTCCACTACACCCTGCCGCGTCTGGGAATCAACGTCCGCTTCGTCGACGCAGACGACTTCGACGGCCTGCGCGCCGCCATCAACGACAAGACCCGCGCCGTCTACACCGAGACTCTCGGCAATCCGAAGCTCGATATCGCAGACATCGCCAAGCTTGCCGAGATCGCCCACGCCAGCAACATTCCGCTGGTGATTGACAACACCTGCGCCACGCCGGCTTTGGTGCGGCCCATCGAGTGGGGCGCTGACATCGTAGTCAACTCGGCCACCAAATTCCTCGGCGGCCATGGAACGTCGATCGGCGGCGTCATCGTCGATGCCGGCAAATTCGACTGGGCAGCTTCCGGCCGCTTCAAGGAGTTCACTGAGCCCGATCCCTCCTATCACGGCCTCTCCTACACGCAAACCTTCGGCCCGCTCGCGTTCATCCTCAAGTGCCGCATCCAGGGCCTGCGCGACACCGGCGCCGCGCTCTCGCCCTTCAACGCGTTTCTGATCCTGCAGGGAATTGAAACCCTCCATCTGCGCATGGAGCGCCACTCACAGAACGCGCTCGCCGTGGCAAAGCATCTCGCGCAGCATCCCGGCGTCGAATGGGTCAACTACCCGGGGCTCGAATCCAGCCCCTACTACGCCCGCGCGCAAAAGTATCTGCCCACGGGGCAGGGAGCTCTCGTCACCTTCGGCATTAAAGGCGGCTACCAGGCCGGCAAAAAGCTAATCGACTCCCTCAAGCTCTTCTCGCTGCTGGCCAACATCGGCGATGCCAAATCGCTGGTGATTCATCCCGCTTCGACCACGCATCAGCAGCTTTCTGCAGAAGAGCAGGCTGCCACCGGCGTGACGCCGGAGCTGGTGCGGCTCTCGGTCGGCATCGAGGATATCCGCGACATCCTTGCGGATCTCAACCAGGCCATTGAAGCCGCCAACGGCCACACCTACGCGCGCGCACCCAGGACCGGGGCTCTTGCGGCACAATAGAACTAATGACCGATACGCATAATCGCAGCGGCGTCTCGCCGCCCACATCGCAAGTTCTTACGCCCACCTACGAGGGCGACTTTGTGCTCGGTGAGCCATTGCCGCTCGAGTGCGGGCGCACACTCGCCTGTCCCACGCTGCATTACGCCGTCTACGGCCGGCTGAATGCAGCGAGAGATAATGCCGTTCTGGTTTGCCACGCGCTTTCGGGCTCTGCCCTGGTGGGCTCCTGGTGGCCCGAGATCTTCACTCCCGGCGCGGTCCTTTCGCTGGAGCACGATTTCGTCATCTGCATCAACATGCTGGGCTCCTGTTATGGATCAACCGGCCCCGGCTCGGTGAATCCGGATACCGGCGAAAGCTACGGGCCCGACTTTCCGCTCGTCTCCATCCGCGACAACATACGCGCCCAGGCGAAGCTCCTCGACTCGCTCGGCATCCGTCGCTTGCGTCTTGTTCTGGGCGGCTCCATCGGCGGCATGCAGGCCATCGAGTGGGCCATGCTCTACCCGGAGCGCGTCCAGCGCGCGCTGGTCATCGGCGTAGCGCCGCTCGGCGCCATGGGCCTGGCCCTCAATCACCTCCAACGGCAGGCTATCCAGCACGACCCCGAGTGGGAGGGCGGGCGCTATCTGCCGCAGAAGCCTCCGCGCAACGGGCTCGCGCTAGCGCGCCAGATCGCCATGATCAGCTACAAGTCCGCGCCGCTCTTTGAGGAGCGCTTCGGGCGCAATCCCAACCGGAACGGGGAAGATCCCTGGTGCCTCAACGGCACGGGCAGCGGGCTGATTGGCGGACGCTTCGATATCGCCGGCTATCTCGATCACCAGGGCCGGCGCTTCATTGACCGCTTCGACGCCAATGCATATCTCGCCATTCTCCGCACCATGGATACCTGGGACCCGCTGCGCGGCTACGCGTCGCCGGCCGAAGCCTACGGTCGCATCCGTGCGCATCTCGTGTTTGTGGGCATCAGCTCGGATTGGCTGTTTCCCGCCGACACGGTGCGCCGTTTCGCCGAGGAGATTCACGCCGCCGGGGCTCAGGTGGACTACCGCGAGATGTCCAGTGATCACGGCCATGATGCCTTCCTGGCCGAGCAGGTCGAGTTGGTGCGGCTGCTGCAATAAGCGCGGTGCGCGGCTTTCGCGCGCCGCGCAGACCGCATCTAAATTTTCCGTGCCGGGCGGACTGCTGCTTTGGGGAAAACGGCGGGCTCCCACCTGGCAGGATTGCCAGCTGATAGGAGCGCGATTTTTCCGTGGTACCTTGCTTGTCAGGGGGAGATTCGGTTTCTATAATCCTTCCAATACAGCCATGGAGGCCGTGGTATTGTAATATCCGTCATCCCGGCGCACAGACGCCGCCAGAGAGCGGCTGCCTGATTCACCGGCTTGTTTGTATCGATCCCGATTTCGGCATTTCCCAGGAGCACTGAATGAAGAAGTTAGTCTTTGCATCTGCGATGGCATTGGCAAGCGCGAGCCTTGTTTCCGGGCCGGCGTTGCGAGCTCAAGGTCAGGCGCAAGGTCAGGGTGGGTCCGATCAGATCACCATCCAGAATCCGGCCGAGTTTAATGCCTATCAGCAGGCGAGCACGCAGCCCGATCCATCCGCCAAGGCTGCGGCCCTCGAAAGCTTTTTGCAGACCTATCCGCAGAGCGTCGTGAAGAAGGCCGTTCTCGATGAGCTGATCGGTACGTACCAGCAGCTGAACCAGCCCGACAAGGCCGTCAGCGCCGCCTCCCGCCTCTTGCAGATCGATCCCAATAATATGAAGGCCATCTTCTTCTCGGTGTACGTCAAGAAGAGCCAATGCCAGAAGAATGTCGATCCTTCGACCGGCAAGCTGTCTGACCCCTCGCCGTGCGAAGATGCCGCTACCCTGGCGCAGAAGGGACTCTCCGCTCCCAAGCCTGAGGGTACGGCCGATGCAGATTGGAAGAAGATGACCGATCAGGTGTATCCGGTCTTCTACTCGGCCATTGCCCTGGATGATGGACTTGCGAAGCAGGACTACGCCGGCGCGATCGATCAATACACCAAGGAGCTGATGCTCTTTCCGCCGGAGGCGACCAAGACCGGCCAGGCCCTCGGTGACACGCTGAATCTGGCTGAGGCCCTCACCAAGCCCAGCGACAAGAAGGACCTCGTCAAGGCGATCTGGTTCTATGCCCGCGCCTGGAACTTTGCGCCCGCGCAGTACAAGGCGCAGATCGAGCCCAAGCTCGAATACTGGTACAAGCGCTACCACGGTGGTACGGACGGTCTCGACCAGGTCAAGACTGCGTCGACCGCATCGCTCTTCCCGCCGGCCGGGTTCACCATCAAGCCCGCTCCCACACCCACTGAGATCGTCGACAACGTGATCAACACGACCCCTGACCTGACGAAGCTGAACCTTGAAGACAAGGAGTTCATCCTGGCCAATGGCTCGAAGGCTGCACAGGACAAGCTCTGGGCTGTTCTGAAAGGTCAGCTCACGCCGGTTCCGGGTGTCGTGATCAGCGATCAGGCCACTGCACTCAAGGTTTCGGTTGCCGCTACCGCTGCCGCCAAGCCGAAGGATTACGTGGTCAAGCTCAATACGCCGGCCGATTGCAGCGCGGTTCCTCCTCCGCCCACGACCGCTGCGGCTGCGGCTACCTACCTGCAGTCCAACGGCGCCAGCGCCGACGTGAGTGCAATCGAGGGTCTCGACAGGGCCCACAAAGTAACGATCGAGCCGGCAGTCACCGCCATCAACGTCGCTGTGACCCAGGACGCCAAGGACAACAAGACCGCCGACTTCATCGTGAACCTGAAGGAACCCTTGTCCTGCAAGGAAGCTCCGGCGCCGGGCATCGAGCTGAAGCTCCAGCCGGCAACGGAACTCGACGGCACCTACGATACGTACACGCAGGTTCCGGCCGCCAATGGCAAGGAAGCCACCGCGCAGATCGTGCTCGGCGACGGCTTCGTGCAGCAGGAGCACAAAGAAAAGGCAGCACCGGTTCACCACCGGCCGGCGGCTGCGCATCACGCAGGCATGTAATCAACCCCACTCCTGGGAATTCAAGGGCAGCGCGCTTCGGCGGCTGCCCTTTTGCTTTGGAGCTGTTCGTCTGCAGCGGCGCTGCACGGTTGCCACAGAAACTCTGTGTGACGGCGTCGAAGAGAGCCGCGGTCTGCTTTATTCGCCGAGCATGATGCGCTGGATGCTGGAAGCGCGCCCCGCCGCCGGATCGCATGCAACGAGAGCGGCGCATAGCTTGGGGTTTCCCTTAGCGGCCTCGAACTTGCCCGGCATGCCGGTTAAAAACCGCTGCAGCACCATGTCCTTCTCTACGCCGATGACGCTGTCATAGGGGCCGCTCATGCCCACATCGGTCTGGTAGGCCGTTCCGCCGGGCAGCACCCGCTCGTCGGCCGTGGGAATGTGCGTATGCGTGCCCAGTACGGCCGTGACGCGCCCATCCAGATGCCAGCCCATCGCAACCTTCTCGCTGGTCGCCTCGGCGTGGAAGTCGACGACGATCACCCTGGCCCTGATCTTCGCCAGCAGCTCGTTAGCGGCATGAAATGGATCGTTCGTGCCGGTCATAAATACCCGGCCCATTAGGTTCACCACAGCGTACTCCACCCCGCTCTGCGTCGTTCCCGCAAAGACGCCGTACCCCGGCAGCCCCTGCTGCAGATTGGCCGGGCGCAAAACACGCCGCGCCCGCTCCTGGCCCTCCGGCTTGGCCGAGTTCAAATATTCGATCAGCTCGCGCTTGTCCCACACGTGATTGCCGGTTGTGAGCACGTCCGCGCCCAGGTCGAAGATCTCCTCGGCAAGCTGCGGCGTCAATCCAAAGCCGCCCGCGGCATTCTCAGCGTTAATCACGGTCAGCTCGACAGCGTGCGTCTTGCGCAGGTGCCCGATGTGCTCGCGCACAATCTTGCGCCCCGCACTACCGAAGATGTCGCCGACGAAGAGGATGTTCAAAGGTAGCTCAAACTCCTAGGTAAGACGAACAAGGGAACAGGGAGTAGGGAACAGGGAATAGACGAAACAGAAGCAAGTCGCATTCCTCTTATCTGAATCTTCTGTCAGGCTTGGTCTCGGGAGACTTGATCTCTTGCGTACCGACACCTGTCTCTGTGGTCTCTGATCCCTGATCCCTGTTCCCTGATCCCTGCTCTTTCCGCATCAGGGGAAACAGAATCACATCTCGAATGGACTTCGAGCCCGTCAGCAGCATCACCAGCCGGTCGACGCCGAGGCCCTCGCCGCCGGTCGGAGGCAATCCATACGCCAAAGCCCGCACATAATCCTCATCCATCTGATGCGCCTCATCGTCGCCGCGGCCGCGCTCGGCAAGCTGCTGTTCAAAGCGCTTGTGCTGCTCCACCGGATCATTCAACTCGCTGAAGGCGTTGCCCAGCTCAAACCCGCCGGCGAAGAATTCGAACCGCTCCACGTGCTCCGGATCGTCGGGCTTGGCCTTTGAGAGCGGCGAAACCTCCGTCGGGTATTCGTAGATGATCGTCGGCTGAACGAGGAATGGCTCGACGACAGCTTCAAACAGGTTGTAGATGGTTTTTCCGATCGGAGCGCCCTTCATCGAATCGTAGTAGACGCCCGTCATCGCTCCGTGCAGCGTCTTCAGCTCAGCGATCCGTTCCGGGCTCAGCCGCGTCGTTTCGCATACTGCGCTCTCGAGCGAGCCCATTCCGGCGTGAATCCGCGCCTGCAGCGTCTGCACCGAATCGAGCTCTGCAAGCGATGGCGCCTGCTCCGCTTCTTCGGGCCAGTACGTACGAATCGCCTCGCGCATCGTCAGCCGCTGCCACTTGCGCAGATCGATCGTGTACCCGTTGAACTCCGTGACCGTCGTCCCGTTCACTTCCTTGGCGACGAACGCCATCAGCTCCTCAGTCAGATTCATCAGGTCGTGATAGTTCGCATAGGCCTGATAGAACTCGAGCATCGTGAACTCGGGGTTGTGCTGCGTACTCACACCCTCATTGCGGAAGTTGCGGTTGATCTCGTACACGCGATCCAGCCCGCCGACCACGAGCCGCTTCAGATAGAGCTCCGGCGCGATGCGCAGAAACAGGTCCTGATCGAGCGCGTTGTGGTGCGTCTTGAAGGGCCGCGCCGCTGCGCCGCCGGCAATCTGCTGCATCATCGGCGTTTCCACTTCGAGGTAGCCGCGGCTGTCAAAGAATGTCCGCAGTGCGCGCAGCACCTTGGCGCGCTTCACAAACACATCGCGGCTGTCGAGATTCGCAAACAGATCGACGTACCGCTGCCGGTAGCGCAGCTCCACATCGGCCAGCCCGTGATATTTCTCCGGCAACGCCAGCATCGCCTTGGCGAGAAACGTCAACGTCTCGACATGGATGGTCAGCTCGCCCGTGCGCGTGCGGAACAGGTAGCCGGAGACCCCGATGTGATCGCCCAGGTCCAGCAGCTTGTAGAGCGCGAACCCCTGCTCGCCCACCGCATCGAGCCGCACATAGATCTGCAGCCGCTCACCCTCCTGCTGCAGCGTGGCAAAGCCCGCCTTGCCCTGCGCGCGAATCGCCATGATGCGTCCGGCCACGGCCACTGTCGCCCGCTTGGCCTCGAGCTCTTCCGCGGTGGCCGCATCCCAGGCCTTTCGGACCGCTGAGATCGTATGCGAAAAGCGGAACTGGTTGGGATACGCCGCCTGCCCCAGCTTCTCGATCTCCTTGAGCTTCTCTCTGCGCAACTCGAAGAGATTGCGCTCAAACTCCGACTCAAACACGATGCTTCCTTTGTAGTGTGGGATCACTTAAGTGCAACAGCCAGTATATCGCCCGCTGCCTCGCAGATTTTTCGCGGCGAAAGGCTGATTGGACCAGGACAACTGCGGCGCAATTCTGATTGCACGCCGACCATTGAGGATCATGACAGAGAGTGGGCTTGCGCCTTCGCAAAAGCAGCCATTCTTCGTGTATAACCACGGAGGATGCCCTTTCACCGCCCCATTCCAGACGCGAACTCGCACGGCAAAGCCTCGGGCATTGTCAGCGCCATCGTCGAGGCCGAAAAGCTCATCCAGATCGCTCTCGTGTTGCCCTGCGCAGCGTTCATCGGCTGGCTCGCCGGAGCCTGGCTCGATCATCGTCTGCACCAGTCCTGGATAGGCCTGGTCGGCATCGTCTTCGGCGGCGCCTCGGGACTGGTCTATGTGGTTCGGCTTGCGCTGGCTGCCGGCAAGGGCTCCAACGGCGCATCGGCTGGAAAGGGAAGCGGCGGCAGCGGCGCATGACCGAAGAAACTCATCCCCTGGCCGCCCTTACGGACGCAGGTCTCCAGGCCCTGCTCAAGCGCGCCATCCTCATCACGCTGGTTCTCGGCGCGCTGGCCTCCCTCGCCGTCTGGAAGGCTTCGGACTGGCGCAACGCGGCCATGCTCGCCACCGGCACTGTCATCTCGGCTGCCAGCATTCTGGAGTGGCAGCGCCTCATTCGCTTCATCACTGCCAAAATGGACCAGAAACAGGTGCCCCGTGGCGCGGCTGTAGCCGTTCTCTTCTTTATGCTGCGGTTGATCCTTTTCGCGGGGGCCATTTATGGTAGCCTGAAGTGTTTCCGGGGTTCTGTCGTCGCGCTTCTCTGCGGGCTTGGCCTGGCGGTTCTGGCCACGGTATGGGAGGCCATCCGGCTGCTTCGGAACTGAGTTTTACCTGACTTTGCAGCAAAAATTCCTCGCAGAAACAGGAAACCTTACGTTTTCATGCCGGAACTTTTTGGACTCACCCACTTTGTCAACTCTCTTCTCAGCGGCATCGAGCTGAAGCTCTATGCAACGGTAGGAGTCACGGGCGCCGAGGCAGTTCACCGCGCCTACAAGATCAACGCCGCGCTGGCCCTGGAACTGCTCGTGGCAGCCTTCCTGCTGTTGTTCTTCCTCGTCGTGCGCAGCACCCTGTCGGTCGAAAAGCCGAACTCCGTCCAGCAGATTGCTGAGATGATCCACGAAGGCGTCGGCGGTCTCTCCGACCAGATCATCGGCCATGGCTACGAGCGCTTTCAGGCCTTCGTCACCTGCATTCTTCTCTTCATTCTGCTCAACAACTTCTGGGGCCTGGTACCCGGCATCATCACGCCCACCAGCCGGCCTGAGGTTCCGCTGGGCATTGCGGTGCTCACGTTTCTCTACTACAACTTTCACGGTGTCCGCGTGCAGGGCCCTATCGGCTACCTGAAGCACTTCGCCGGTCCGCTGTGGTGGCTGGCGCCGCTCATGTTTCCCATCGAGGTGGTCTCACATCTGGCGCGCATGATGTCACTGACCATCCGTCTTTACGCCAACATGTTCGCCAGCGACCTGCTCACGCTGGTCTGGTTTTCGATCATCCCACTGGCTGTGCCGGCCGTCTTCCTCGGCCTGCACTTCGCAGTTTCGGTGATTCAGGCGTTTGTCTTCATGCTGCTGTCGATGATTTACCTGTCGATGGCCGTAGCACACGAGCACTAAAAACGATTCGCAGTTCACAGTTCTTCGTTCGTAGCTGGTTTCTGCTGTGAACTGATGACCGCGAACTGTGAACTCGGGGTTTCCGGCCGTGGAGCGCTTCCGCCCCGGCAGATCGGAAGGCCGCAAGCGTGAGGGGGCCAAAGGCGTCGATTTGATGCCGGCACGGTGAGCCTCAACCACCCACTGGCGGTCAATTCAAGGGAAGCTGGAGAACTATGCGGAAACTGCAATATCTGTTCATGGTCCTGGCGGTGTTGTGCTTCGCCGTCCCGGTCTTCGCGCAAACCGGCAGCACCACGCCCGGCCTCAACCTGATTCCCATCGGCGCCGGCCTCGGCATGGGCCTTGCCGCCGGCCTCTGCGGCATGGGACAGGGCCGCGCCGTGGCCTCCGCCACCGAAGCGCTCGCCCGCAACCCCGGAACCCGCGCCGGCATCATGCTATTCCTGGTGCTCGGCCTCGCCTTCATTGAGTCGCTCACCCTCTTCACCATGGTCATCGTCTTCGCCAAGATGTAACGGCAATTCGACCCGGAACCGAAACGGCCTCGCGCTCTGCCGCGGGGCCGTTTCCGTTTAGAGCGCTCTTACGGCCCTGTGCTGGCCGATCCCGTATCGCTGCGCAGTATCTCGATCGCCTGGGCGTAGCTCAAATCAGCGGCCACCGGCGCAAACTGGGTCTCTTCTTCGGTCGTGTCAAAGCTACGCATCCTCCAGAAGACCCGGCCGTTCATCTGCATCTTGAATCGCACCATCCGCCACGCCCCTCCGCTTACGTCCTCCTGATCGATCACGATCCAGCCGCCCCTGTAGAGCCGCCCCAGGACGCCCCAGCCGAAGTCCACGTCGCGCTGCAGACGGCCATCCAGGTGCGTCACGCGCTCCATGGACGGATCGATCCACAGTTCGCCGCTCATCGCCGTCAGGACCTCTGTCTCCATATCCGGAGGCGTGAATCCTGGGTTGGGTCTGAAGGTGAATTTCTGAATTTTTCCGTCCGGCATGTCGACACAGCCGGCGTACTGATACAGGAATGCGACGGGCAGCGCGCGCAGCACCTGCAGAGCCCGCCACATATCGACATCCTCAGCCTGCTTGCGGTGTCGTTGCTGGCCGGGATTGCGCAGCAGCGCGTCGAGCCGGGCCTGCTCTCTCCGCTCGGCATCCGTGCTCAGAGGGCTGCCATTGAGGGAGATGAGCCGCGCCACCGCGCCGTCCCTGGTTTCGACAATCTCTTTGGTGGAAGTCAAGCGAGGGCTGGTCTTGCGCAGCAGGTAGCGCATCGGATGCCCCTGGTCCTGCGCGGCCCTCAGCTCCTTAGCCAGCGCCCGCTCCACCAGCGCCTGCGCTTGTATGGGCGAGAGAGCGTCGGCCGGCTGGGCAGCCGGTTGCGCCGGACAGATCGCGGCGCCCGTCAGCACCCAAATCAGCGCAATCGGCCTGAGTACAGCGACCCTCGCGAAGGGCATCGCCACCTTTCCAACGCTGGGAGGACTCACTTTGCAATTAGACGTTTAGGGGTACCTTGGGGATGCGAGATTCAAGCCTTTCGGCTCCGGTTGCTGTTATAGTGCGGGCAGGGCCTAAATGGCCAAATGGAAGGGATACGACATGGCAGTGGAGAATACTCCCGCACGCATCGGCAAGAGCGTCATCATCCGGGGAGAAGTGAAGGGCAGTGAAGATTTGGTCGTGGATGGGCACGTCGAAGGGACTGTCAGCCTTTCCGAGAGCCGTTTGACGATCGGACCCAACGCTCAGGTGGCCGCCGATCTTACAGCAAAGGACGTATTGATCCAGGGCCGCGTACAGGGCAACGTAGTGGCCAGCGGCCGCGTGGAACTGCGCGCCGGATGCGCTGTAGAGGGCGATATCCGCGCTCTTCGTCTCTCGGTGGAAGACAATGCGGTCTTCCGCGGCAAAGTTGACCTGAGCCAGGGTGCGGCCAAGACGCAAGAAGCGACTAAGACGCAAGAGGTCGCCAATCCGGCTCCCGCTGGCGGAATCTCCTGAAGAGAACTGCGTGCCGGCGTTGAAACTCGCCCGGCTGCAAAGGGGATTGGGTTTTGCGGAACTGGTTAGACAAAAAACAGAGCGGAAGTTCTACCGTTGCGACGCACGGCACCACCGGTCCACGCGTGCCGCGCCACTCCGGCGGATGGTCCATGCTGCGCAAGCGCCTGCAGGCTGAGCCGGGGCTGCGCATCATCGACGTCGGCTTTACCTCGCCCAACAACATCAACTACCTTACCGATCTCGGTCACAGCGTCTTTCTTGCTGACCTTGTCGCGGACGCCTGCACCGAAGACTGGAAAACCGGCGAAGACGCAGACGGCAACCCGATCTGGAATATCGAAGGCTATCTCAAGCAGACCCTCAACTTTTCCGGCCGCATGTTTGACGTGGTCCTCCTCTGGACGGCCCTTGACTATCTGCCGGAGCCCTTCGTCGCGCCGGTCGTTGCCCATCTCTACGCTGCGATGAATCCAGGCGGTCAGGTGCTGGCTCTTTTTCATACCCGCATGCAGGGCGACGAAACCGCGCACTGCCGCTTCCACGTGACCGCGACCGACAACGTCGAGATCCAGCTCTCCCAGCCCTTCCCGATCCAGCGCGCCTTTACCAATCGCAGCATCGAGCGGCTCTTCTCCGGCTGGTCCGGCCACAAGCAGTTCCTTGCCAAAGACTCCGTCTCCGAAGTCATCATGACCCGCTAGCGCAACGTCTCAAAAGTTCACCAGGCATCATTTGGCGCGTCATCCTGAGCGGAGTTTGGCCGCTCTTTGGCCAAACGGAGTCGAAGGATCTGGGGTTCCTTATCAGACCCTCGTAAACCTCCCACTAGCCGTCCGCAAACGGAAGCCACGGCTGAACCTCCACCCCTGCCACCTCTCGGGCCCGCACCTGTTCCGCCTCCGGCTGATCCGAGTACCGCTTCCCCAGCTTGTACTCCTGTAGCACCGAGTCCACCACCGCCGCAATCCGCTTGCTGTACTCCGGCGAGACGAACGCATGCGTCCCATAGCGTTTCTCATATGCGGCCAGCTGCTGCGGAAAGTGCTCGCGCACGAACGAGAAGAACGTTGGTAGTGAGCATGGCTTCAAAAACAGCGGCGCAGCAGCGAAGAAGCTCGCACCCGCCTCTTTGGCGGCCTTCGCCACTGCGGCAATCGAACTGCGGGTATCCGTAATGCCCGGCATGAGCGGCGAACACAGCACGCCCGCCCGAATCCCCGCCTGCCGCATCTTCGCCACCGTGCGGATGCGCAGGTCGGGCCGCGGAGCCCGCGGCTCCAGAATCCGAGCCAGCTTTGTGTTGAGCGTAGTCACCGTAAGATGCACCGTCAGCCGGTGACTCTTGTCGATCTCGCGGAGAAGATCGATGTCCCGCGCAATCAGCGCCGACTTGGTCACGATACCCAGCTGGAATCCACTCACGCGCGTGAAGACTTCCAGAATCGACCGCGTCAGCCTCTGCTTGCGCTCCAGTGGTTGATATGGGTCAGTCGCCGTGCCGATCGCGATGTGCGTCCCCGGCTTCATCCGCCGCAGCTCCTGCTCCAGCAGCCAGGCGGCATTCTGCTTGAAATAGATCTTCCGCTCGAACTCCTCCGGGTCGCGCATCTCCAGAAACTCATGTGTGTAACGCGCATAGCAATAGCGGCAGCCGAATTCACAGCCGCGGTAGGGGTTGATGGCGTGGCTGAACGGAATGCCGCGCTTGGAATTCACCTTGCTGACAATCGATCGCGACTCCAGGGGCCTATACTCGGTCAGGCAGCCGGTTGAGTCCAAAGGTGCCGTCGCCGCTCGGTGTGCCAGCGGCGAAATGGATTGGGCATCGAGGATGGGGAAGAGGGAAGTGTTCGCCATATGTTCGCCTTTCGAGGTAGCGTACGCCCGCCCTCGATTGGCGTCAAGTGCCTGTTTCCGGCCGAAATACCCCGCTGCTTTTCGGGCGCACCGCGATACGGGAATTTAAACTGTCAAGCTGAGCAGAACCGGGCACTTACCGGTCGCCGAGTGATTAGCCGAAGCATCCAAGAGACGTAATATTCACCCTCGCAGGAGGAGAAGAGATGAGTCCATCCAAGCCCACACGGATTACATGGCTCGGCCATGCGACCGCGCTGGTTCAGACACCCGCAGGCACCAACATTCTGATCGACCCATTCATCGCGCAGAATCCCAAATACCCCAAAAACTTCGAGCTTCCTTCCAAGATCGACGCCATTCTGCTCACCCACGGCCATTCCGATCACACGGCGGATGTGGTTCCGGTAGCCAAAAAGCACGGCGCAACCGTGGTGGCGATCTATGAGCTGGCCGCTTACGTGGGCGGCAAGGGTGTTGCCGAAACCATCGGCATGAACATCGGCGGGACCGTCCAAATTAAGGACGTGGCAGCCACCATGGTTGATGCCAAGCACTCGGCGGGCATCCAGGACGAGCAGGGAACTCACTATGTAGGTGTTGCAGCCGGTTTCGTGCTCACCGTGGCCGATGGCCCCGTCATCTACCACTCAGGCGACACAAGCGTCTTCCGCGACATGGAGTTGATCCGAGAGCTCTATCAGCCAAAGATTGCGATGCTGCCTATCGGCGGCCACTTCACCATGGGCCCCAAAGAAGCGGCGCTGGCGGTTCGCTTCATCCAGCCGGAGACCGTGCTGCCGTTGCACTTCGGCACTTGGCCGCCGCTTAGCGGGACGCCAGAGCAGCTCGCCGCGCAGGTAGGGTCCGGCACGCGCGTGGTTTCCTGGAAGCCGGGAGAAGAGTTCACGGTCGGATAAACTGCCCCCCGATCGCGATCCTCTGGGGAGCCTCAAAAAGCGTTGGGATGGTCGCGATTCGGGATCCTTTTACTGGTCGCGCGTCTGCTTCACCGCGCGTTGCGAAGGACCGACGCTGGTGAAATTCGTTTCCTGGCCGCCGTAGTGCAGCTTTTCCTGTGTGTCCGCGGCGCGGCAATTGCGCAGGTCGCGCAGAATCTCCACTTTTTCGCGCGCATACTGGCTGGCCAACCGCGTCAGCGCATACGTGATGATGTCGCTGTGGTGCAGGTCTCCGGCCAGGGGATCGCGGCGCATGTTCAGCCAGAGCCGGTGCACCAGCTGTACATCGTCGGGACTCAGCGCGGGCGCGTGCGGTCCAATGAAAAACACCTTCGTGTCGCCGTTCGGGCCCACCACGTAAAAGTTGAACTGGCGTTTGGGATCGGGCAGCGCCTCCCAGGCCTGTCCCATATGAAAGCCCTGGTCTTCGGCAGTCATTGAGCTCGACAGCCCCGACACCACCGTATCCACTTCGAGCGAATTCGCGCTCTGCGCCAGAGCGGCGAAGATATCGCCGGCCGGCACCACCAGCAGCGAGACCTTCTTGCCAAAACTCTCTGCCACCGAGACAGCTTTGGTGAACAGCATCTGTTCGTGCTCGCCGAAACTCTGCTGCTCCGCGCTCAGATATTCGGGTCCGCCTGCGCCCATCAGCCGCACGCTCATCACCACCACATCTTTGTCATCCGTGTTGGTGCGCGCCAGCGTCCACTTCAGCGCCAGCGGGTTTTCCGCATCCCGCATGGTCACAATCGTGCCGCCCGGCCGGATCGCCGCCGATTCGCGGCTCACCTTTTCCTGGTGCTCAAGCTGGAAGTGATCCTTCATCTGCCGCGCCGTCTGCGCGTGCACCCTGAGATTCTTGCGCTCGGACACCGTGAAGATGACGAAGAATGCTGCGGCAAACGCGATGCCGCTCACCGTGGCCACCGACTTTGTGAACAGGTTTACCGTTGCCGTGGTGAACAGCACCATGAACACCGAGATCAGCCCGACAGGAATCTCGATTTTGCCGATCTTGATATTGGGTGGCACCTTCCAGCCGCGCTCACCGTGGTACTTCCAGCGCAGCACCAGCATGGCGAGACTGTTGAAAGTGAACGACCAGATCACGCCGAACGCATACGCCTCGCCCAGGGTGTCCACGTTGCCCCGGCTGGCGATGATGGTGGTCATCTGCAGGATGAACACCAGGTTGACGATGCGGTAGCTGGTGCCAAACTTCTTGTGCGGCACCCGGAACCAGTCGGTGAGCACGCCGTCTTCCGCCACGCGCATCAGCACGCCGGTCGAACCGATCATCGACGTGTTGATGGCTCCAGAAAGAATCAGGAACCCGACCAGCACGACGAAGATGCGGAAGATGATGCGCCAGAACAGCGGCCCCACCATGAACATCGCCAGGCCGGCGATCAGGTTGTCGGGGTAGATGTGAGTCCGCTCGTAGTCGGGAATCAGCATCGAGGCCAGCAGCGTGGCGCCGCCGGTGAACACCAGGCTGTAGATGGCGATCACGATTGCCGCGCGCTTCAGGTTCTTCAGCTTGGGATACTCGATCTCACGGTTGACCTGTGCCAGGCTCTCCTCGCCGCTCATGGCCAGGATGGAGTGGCCGAAGGCCATCAGGATGCCGAACAACCCGAAGATCGGCAGGCCTCGGCCGCGCAGGAATCCAAGCGCATCTGAACTGAACTTCAGGTGCGAGGGGATCGGCGATGGGGGCAAGTGCACGCCGCGCACCACCACCGAATACGTGCCCCAGATCAGCAGGATCACCACCATCACGGTCGTGATCTGCATAACCTGCATCGCCTTGCCGCTCGACTCTTCGATGCCCTTGATGTTCTGCCACCAGTAGTAGATGGTCACCAGCGCCGCAAATAGCGCCGAGGTGTAATCCATGTTGAACTGGAAGGGATGGCCTTGCGGGTCGATCAGTGCCAGCGGCAGCCAGTGGTTCTGGTTGGCGACCGACATCAGCTCGTTCATCAGGCCCGTGATGTACTGCCCCGCCGACACGCCGGAGATTGGGCCCGTAAGGATGTAGTCGAACATCAGCGCCGAGACGCTGAGCTTGGCGAAGGTGCCGCCCAGGGCCTCTTTGACCACGCGGTAGACGCCGCCCCGGGTAAACATCGAGCAGCTCTCGACGTAAACCGCCCGCACCGCGAAGCTGAACAGCATGATGCCGAGAATGAACCAGGGCGCAGCCGCGCCGACCGCGTTTTCCGCGATGCCGCCTGCATAAAATGCCGAGGAACCCAGGTCGTTGAGGACAATGGCGGCCGCACGCCAGAAAGAGATAAATGTGAGCATCACGGAGGATGCCACAATGAGCCTTACGCGGTCGGGCGGGGGGGCGACGATCGTACGGTTAGATGCCATCGCAAAAATGCCGGCGTTCTAGCCGGCGTTTCACCATTGAGGAGCGAAACCACCGCCCTGCGACGAGTCTATGGCTGAATGAATACGGTGTCAATGAAAAATAAAGAATCCATTGCCCGAGGCCGCAGCCTGGCGCTTAATCCTTGCCAAACAATTCTTTACCGTCTTCGATGAAGCTGATCAGCACCACCACGGCCGACCCCGCGAGCCCGACGAAGAACATCACTTCGAGCACGCGCATTGCCCATGTCGCGAAAGTCATGAGGTCGATTGTAACCCGATTCGCCTCCCACAGTGGCAGGGCCACAATGCTTTACACTCAGCCCTGTATGCAGCCAGTCTCTGCTCAGCCATCCGTACAGACGGGGTCGCCATTCGCGCGAGCGGGGGGCGCCAACCTGCGCGGCTGGGTTTTGTGGGCTGCGGCCGCGCTCTCAGCCGGTCTGCTGGAACTCCCTTTCCCCATCGCCGGGCCCATGCCGCCCTGGCGCGCAGTCTTTGCCTGGTTCGGACTGGTGCCGTTGCTCTGGGCGGTCCTGTCGGTTGGGGATTCAGCCGAGCCGCATCCGCTTCGCCGCGGATTCCTGCTTGGCTACCTCTGCGGCGTCCTCTGGTACATAGGCAACTGCTACTGGATCTACGACACCATGCTGATCCACGGTGACTTGCCGCCGGTTGTCTCCGCGCTCATTCTTCTTCTGTTCTCGCTGGTCCTGGGCCTGTACTTCGGCCTCTTTGCCTGGGGCATCCTGCTCGTCCGCAGGGCAACGGGATCGGTCCGTCTCGCGCTCGCATTCGCCCCGTTCCTGTGGGTTGCTCTGGAGTTAGCCGCGGCTCGCATCACCAGCGTTCCCTGGGACCAGCTCGGCTACTCGCAAGTCGACAACGGTTTAGTGAACCAGCTCGCACCCTGGACCGGCGTCTACGGCATCAGCTTCCTTCTGGTGGCCGTGAATGCGCTGCTCTCTGGCAGTCTGTTGCTGAAGCGCCCTTCAGGGAATCGGTTCGCGGGCCGGTGGGGATGGGGGATCTGCGGATTGATCCTACTCGTCTCCGGCGCCACCGGCGTGCTGCACACGCCGCCTCAACCGCAATGGACCGCGGAAGCCGTCCTCATCCAGCCCAACCTCGACGTTGAACATACCGGCTACTGGCAAGGCTCCGGCGAGTGGGATCAGCACATGGCTCAGTTCACGCGCCTCGCAGGCGTAACCTGCAAGGGAGTCATCCTCGGAATCCCGCAAACCGGAGCACCTTCCCCTATTCCGCAATGTATTGAGCCTCCACCACGTCCCGACCTCGTCGTCTGGCCCGAGTCGCCTGCGCCGTATTTCGAGTCCGACCCCCGCTTCCAGCATTCGATGGCCGAAATTGCACGCACTGAGCAGGCTCCGCTGATCGTCAACGGCATCGGCGCGCAGTTTGTTCCCGCCGAAGGCTGGCTCGACTACGTCTCCGCGATGATCTATGACGCGGGCGGCCAGGAGGTAGGCCGCTACGACAAGATCCACCTCGTTCCCTTCGGTGAATACATTCCTTTTGCGCGCCTGCTCTTCTTCGCCCACAAGCTCACCGGCAAGGTGTCGAATTTCACGCCCGGTAATGATCGCCGCGTTTTTTATCTGAAGGGCCACCGCTACGGCGTCTTCATCTGCTATGAAGCGGTCTTCGCTGACGAGGTTCGCCACTTCGCTCTCAACGGCGCCGAAGTCTTCGTCAACCTCAGCGACGACGGTTGGTACGGCGACACCAGCGCCCCCTGGCAGCACCTGAACATGGCACGTATGCGCGCCATCGAAAATCGCCGCTGGCTTTTGAGGGATACCAACAACGGCGTGACCGCCTCCATCGACCCTTACGGCCGCGTGCGCGAGAGCATTCCCCGTCATCAAATCGATGCGCTGCCCGCTGGCTTCGCCTTCCGCGACGACATCACCTTCTACACCGCGCACGGCGACGTCTTTGCATGGCTGTGTGCGGCATTCAGCTTGGCGACTCTGGCTTGCTTTGTAATCCGTTTTTCGAGCCACCGGACGGCGCGACAGAGGGCGCAGGGGCCTTCAGGTCGTTGACGGCCTGCATTCAAACGCGGAGAGAGCAGGGACCCGCAGGCCCCTGAATGCGGACGGAAATAGGCGTGGCTTTAGCCACGAGTCTTTCGTCTATGATTCCCGGATGCGATTCGCGCCTCAGGAAACCCGCACCTATCTGGTGACTGCGGTGACGGCGCAGCGTCATCTCTACTGGGAAAAAGATGCCGAAGACCCGCACATGGAAAATCGCGGTAATCTCACTCGCGTCAGGCTCGAAGGCGATCACCAAACGATTGTTCACCGAATCATCGATTACTTGAGCGAAGCGCAGCGATACCTGTTGCACGACCAATTCGCGTAAACCAGCGACGCTGCGGTGATATTCTGATGCTATCGGAGGGCTCACCCTCTGAGTTCAATCCAAGTCAGGTCAAACGAGCTGATGTCGTCATTCAACGATCTCGAATTCGCCTACGCTCCCCTGCGCGACCAAGTGCGCGACCTGCGGGAGTACCTTTGACCCTGCCCGCATCCGCAGGGAACTCTCGCAAATAGAAACCAGGCTCGCCGATCCGGCGCTGTGGTCTGATCCGGCGGCCAGCCAGCCGCTGATGCGCGACCGCAAGCGCCTCGAGCAGCTTGTCGGCGACGACGAAGAACTCGTCCGCCGCACCAGCGACATCGAAGCCTACTTTGAACTCGCCCGCGAAGGCGAAGATGTGCTCGCCGACCTGGAGAAGTCCGTCAAGGACCTCGCCGCCTTTGCCGAAGCCCTCGAAGCCCGCACCATGCTCTCCGGCGAAGCCGATCCGCTCAACGCGATCGTCACCGTGCATCCCGGCGCTGGCGGCACCGAAAGCCAGGACTGGGCCGAGATGCTCATGCGCATGTATCTGCGCTGGGCCGAGCAGCAGGGCTTCAAGACCGAGATGAACGACTACCAGGACGGCGAAGAGGCTGGCATCAAGTCCGCCACCTTCACCATCACCGGCGAATACGCCTTCGGCCAGCTCGCGGGCGAAAGCGGCGTGCATCGTCTTGTCCGCATCTCGCCCTTCGACTCCGCCAAGCGCCGCCACACGTCGTTCGCTTCAGTCTTCGTCTCGCCCGAAATCGACGACTCCATCCACGTCGACATCAAGCTCGAAGATCTGCGCGTCGACACCTACCGCTCCGGCGGCAAGGGCGGCCAGCACGTGAACACGACCGACTCGGCCGTGCGCATCACGCATATTCCCACCGGCATCGTCGTCCAGTGCCAGAACGAGCGCTCGCAGCACAAGAACCGCGACAAGGCCTTCAAGATGCTGCGCTCGCGCCTCTACGAGTACGAGCTCGAAAAGAAGCGCGCTGAGACCAAGAAGCTAGAAGACTCCAAGCTCGACATCAACTTCGGCTCGCAGATCCGCTCCTACGTCCTGCAGCCCTATCGCATGGCGAAAGATCACCGAACCAAAGTGGAAGTTGGCGACGTAGACAAGGTCCTTGACGGCTATCTTGAGCCCTTCCTGCGCGGCTACTTGCTGGCCAAACGCCGTGGCACGGCAAACGGCTCCGCCCCCGATGAGGAACTGGACGTATAGTTGCGAAACCGCCTCCGGCACGGCGTGTGCCGCATCCGCCGAGGCGGCATCTCCCCGCGGCCTTATCGACCACCGGCTGCATTGCCGGAACTCTGCGCAGCCACTTCGCGCGTGCCTTTCTGCGCGCGGGCAACTGCAAGGTTAGCCAGGGCTTTGGCATAGTCGGGCATCAGCCGCAGAGCTTCATCAAAGTCTTGAATCGCGCGGTCAAACTGTCCCTCTACGGCATAGATACTGCCGCGATTATTAAAGGCCGCGGGAAAATCGGGCTTCAGCTGGATGACCTGATCATAGTCCTTAAGAGCGCGGTCAAGTTGTCCTGCATTATTGAGAGTCACAGCGCGGTTGAAATAATACTCGGCACAATCCGGTTGCAATTGAATGGCCCTGGTGTAGTCCTCGATGGCGGGGCCGACTATTCCCGCGCCAGTTAGCGCGATACCTCGGCTATTGTAGGCAGCGGCAAAATTCGGATTAAGCCGTATGGCCCGATCGAATTCGGCAATCGCGATGTCGAGGTTTCCGAGGTAGAGAAAAGCAAGGCCCCGGTTATAGTGCCCATCGGCGTAGTCGGGTCGAAGGTGTAGAGCCCGGTTGTAGTCCTCTATCGCGCGAGCCTGGTCGCCTTTGTTGGCATATGAACCGCCGCGATTGTTGTACGCTTCCGCACATTTTGGATCCAGCACAATCGCATGGTTAAACTCCTCGATCGCGCGGTCGTATTCCTGCCGCGAGAAGTAAATGCCGCCTCGGTTCGTAAAAGCCGCCGCATACTCGGGTTTTAGATAGATGGCCCGGTCGAAGTCCGCCATCGCGAGATCAATCTCGCCCTTTTGCCTGTAGACAACACCGCGATTGTTATAAAAGGCAGCGAACTCCGGCTTCAGTTCAATGGCCCGGCTAAACTCCTCGATGGCGCAGTCCAGTTCGCCTCTGTCCGCATACACCAGGGCGCGACTGTTGAGCAGCGCCACGATCGCATCGGTTGTAGGTTCCACGACGCCAACTTGACGGCTGCATCCGGCGGGAACAGCCGTTATGGCCCCAGCGTCATTCTGCGTCGTATCGTTCCCTTGACAGGGCGCGCAGACCACACTGCCGGCCAGAACCGCGAAAGCGCAAAGCGCTCCAGCCACAGCACAGAAACGATGCAAGGATTTTCTTTCAAAGAAGAGTGGATACTCCATGGCCCGCCCCGCGCCATCCGGCGCGTCCTCCTTCCCCAATGCCTGGCAGACCTAGAGGGGAAGGGAACCGGTGGGACGCGCAGACTTTGTGGCCCGCAACGCGGAGCATCCAGCGCACTTCCGCCGGCATCCCTACTCTGTCGGGTAACCTAAGAGAAGTTACGCCGCACGCAACGACCCGGGCAGTGATGGGTATCACGACCGGCTACTCGAGGAACCATGCAGAACGATCCCGCCATCATCGACGAAATGCTCCGCACCGCCAAAAACATCGCAGTCATCGGCATGAGCGACAAAACCACCCGCGCCAGTTACCACATCGGCAAATATCTGGCTGCCAATAGCTATCGCGTCTTCGCCGTCAATCCAGCTCTGAAAGAGGTTCTGGGCCAGCCCTGCTATCCCGATCTCGAATCCGCGCAGGCCGCGGCCCGTGAGCAAACCGGCTCCGGCATCGACCTCGCCGATGTCTTCCGTGCTCCCGAACACGTGCCCGCCATCGTCGATGACGTGATCCGCCTCGGCATTCCCTATCTCTGGCTGCAGGATGGCGTGACCCACAACGAAGCGGTAGTCCGCGCGCAGGCCGCCCACGTGAAAGTCGTGCAGAACGACTGCATCTACCGCCAGCACGCCGCCCATCCAGCCCTGCACGCCACGCACTAACGATCGGTTCCCACAACCCCGTGCCCCATCCTTTCGACTTTTTCTCTGTCGAAAGGGTGGGAGACCCATGACTCCCGCTAACCACGTCTTCGGCTGGGAGACCGCAAATCTGCATTCGCATCCCCTCCAACCACCCCTTGAAACCTCAATCCGGTAAACTGAGTCCAATCGGGAGGAATCTGATTCCGCCGCGCATGCTTCGCTGCCGCTTCGTCTTCGCACTCTTCGCTCTGCTCGCCTTCGCACCGCACGTGCGCGCGGCCTCGAGTTCCGCAGACGTGGAGCATCTGCATGTGCAGTTGGTGCTTCCGCAGAGTGTGCTGTATCCAGGCGGAGCCAACCACGCCGGCCTCTACTTCAAGCTCGAATCCGGCTGGCACATCTACTGGCAGAATGCCGGCGACTCAGGAGAGCCCCCGAACGCCCGTTGGACGCTGCCCGACGGCGTCACCGCCACGCCGCTCCAGTTTCCGGCGCCCAAGCGTCTGCCGCTCGGCCCGCTGATGGACTTCGGCTATGAAAACGAAGTCGTTTTTCCGTTCTCCTTCACCGTGGCGCCGTCCGTAAAGCCGGGTCCCGCCACACTGGATGCCAAAGTCTCCTGGCTCGTCTGCCGCGAAGTCTGCATCCCCGGCAAAGCGGAACTGGAGGAGAAAGTCCAACTCGACTCCAAGCCGCCGGAAGCCGTGACCACTTCCGGGACCGATCAGGCGCTTTGGCAGCGCGGCGTCGATGCGCTTCCCAAGCCACTGCCCGCTACCGACAAAGTTGTTTTTCAGCCCACCGCGACCGGCTTTCGCCTCGCCGTCGACACCGGCCGGCGCGAGACGCAGGCCGCGTTCTTCCCCTCCGATCAGAGCATCCTCGACAACCCGTCTCCGCAGCAGCCCACGCCCACGCCCAAAGGCCTCATCCTCGATGTCAAAAAAGACGCGAATCTCGCCGCGAATCCCGCGCAGCTGAACGGTGTCCTCGAGCTCTCCGGCGGCAGGAACTATGTGGTCTCCGCCACACCCGGAACCATCGCGCCTCCCGCGCCGTCGTTCTCTTTCGCGGCGCTGGCGCGCATTGCCGGTCTCGCCTTTCTCGGCGGCCTGCTGCTCAACCTCATGCCCTGCGTTTTTCCTGTGCTGTTCTTGAAAGGTCTTGCACTGGTCAATTCAGGCAGCGAAGAGCGCCACAGACTTCGCGCGCACGGCTTTGTTTACACCGCAGGCATCCTGGTCTCCTTCTGGATTCTTGTCGCTGCGCTGCTCGCTTTGCGCGCCGCCGGCGGCAGCCTCGGGTGGGGATTCCAGTTCCAGTCGCCCATCTTCCTCGCGCTGATGGCCTGCCTGCTCTTCTTCCTCGGCCTCTCGCTCGCCGGCCAGTTCGAGCTCGGTCTCGCGCTCACCAGTGCCGGCGGATCGCTTGCGACGAAGCAGGGTTACACCGGCAGCTTCTTCACCGGAGTGCTCGCCGTCATCGTCGCCACGCCCTGCA
Source organism: Occallatibacter sp. (assembly GCA_035508375.1). Taxonomy (GTDB): domain Bacteria; phylum Acidobacteriota; class Terriglobia; order Terriglobales; family Acidobacteriaceae; genus Telmatobacter. The sequence continues at coordinate 28,766 of DATJNF010000015.1, forward strand.
CCGGTCCTTTCATGGCCGCGGCCATCGGTTATGCGCTGGCTCAGCCCGCCGCCGTCACCTTCGCCGTGTTCACCGCGCTCGCTCTCGGCCTCGCCGCACCCTATCTCGCGCTCGCGCTGCAACCCGCATGGACGCGCCTGCTCCCTAAGCCCGGCGTCTGGATGGATGTGCTGAAGCAGGCCATCTCGGTCCCCATCTTCCTCACCGTCATCTGGCTGGCCTGGGTGCTGGCGCAGGCCTACGGTGCAGCTCTGCTCGCAGCGGTGCTGATCAGTTTCCTGCTGCTGGCCATCGCCGGCTGGTTCCTCGGCCGCTGGCCCGCCAGGGGCTGGTCGACAACCGTCGCCGCGCTCCTCGTGATCGCGGTAGTCGGGATCTCGGTTTTCGGTCAAAAGCTCGCCGTTGAACCGATGACAGCGTCAAGCCAGCCGGAATCTGCCAATTCCATCGCCGCCAACGACTGGCAGCCCTGGACCGCCGATGCCGTGAGCCGCTATCAATCGCAAGGTCGCCCCGTCTTCGTCGACTTCACCGCAAGCTGGTGCCTGAGCTGCCAGGTAAACGAGCGCGTCGCCTTGCGCCAGCCCGCAGTCCAGGAAGCCTTCGCCAGCGCCAACGTGGTCCTGCTCAAAGCCGATTGGACGCGCCACGACGAAGCCATCACCCAGGCGCTCACGGCGCTCGGCCGCAGCGGCGTTCCTGCGTACGTGCTCTACGTCCCGGGAGAAGCCAGCCCGCGGCTCTTGCCCGAAGTCCTCACTCCCGGTATCGTCACCGACGCGATCGCATCCTTGCCGCGCACTGCAACTCAGGCCAGCGCGCAGCCGTCGAACTGAACGCGAGCACTGCGCCAACAATCCCCGCCTCTTCCGCATCCTAGCGTGAGGAGATGAAATGAGCGAAAAAACGAAGCCCACCCACGCCCAACCCGGCGGACTGCAGGAAGAGAACAACAAAACCGACAACGGGATCGTGAATGATTCCCTCGGCACCGTCGATCCCGCCGACTCCACCGGCCTCGATGAAGACAAAGAAACCGGCGACGTCCGAAAGAACAACAAGCCCACCCGCGAAGATTGATCCCCAGCGCGGTGGGCTCCTGCCAAGAAAATTATCGGAATTCCGGGATTTCCTTATTTCATTTTTAGATCGGCCGGGTGCAGAATAGGGAAAAGCCAGCGACGCGGGGCGGCTCGGTCTCGGCCTAAGCGTCCAGACAGAGTCGATCCTTCAAGATATCTGACACGATATCTGAATAAAAACTGTAGCTCCCAGGAGACGAAGCTATGAGCACAGATTTCAGGCTCTCCTATGCGATGCCCGGCAGATCGGTCGACGACGACGATTATGCGATGGTGAACGATTCATTGGGCACCGTCCAGATCGCGGATTCGACCGGTCTCGATGAAGACATGGAAACCGGCGACGCAAAAACCTGGAACTTTCCGACACACGAAGATTGACTCAGGATCAGCTCTGACCGCGTTTACCTGAGCGGATTCTCCGTATCTCCTCCATCCGCTGCGCCAGCTGCTTCTCGCGTCCTTCCTGCGTGGGCTCATAATACGTGCGTCCTCTGAGCGACTCCGGAAGGCAGTCCATATTCGCTACTCTGCCTTCCTCATCGTGCGCGTAGCGGTAGCCTTCGGCGTATCCCAGTTCTTTCATCAGCCGCGTCGGTGCATTTCGCAGATGCAGCGGCACCGCCTCCTGCCGCGTGTGTTCCACATCACCAAGCACCGCGCCGTAAGCCGTATACACAGCGTTCGATTTCGGCGCGAGTGCGAGATACACCACCGCCTCGGCCAGCGCCAGATCGCCCTCCGGGGAGCCGAGAAACTCCATCGCTTGCTTGGCCGACAGGCACAGGTTCAGCGCCTCAGGAGCCGCCAGCCCGATATCCTCTACCGCCATCCGCACCACGCGTCGCGCCAGATACAGCGGGTCCTCACCCGCGGCAAACATGCGGCCCAACCAATAGAGCGCCGCATCCGGATCGGAGTTGCGCACGCTCTTGTGCAGCGCCGAGATCAGGTTGTAGTGCTCTTCTCCCGATTTGTCATACACCAGCACGCGCTGCTGGATCGCTTCCGTGGCCACGCCGCGATCGATCTTCTTCGCGCCCGCCGTGGCAAGCTGCGCCGCAACCTCCAGCGTGTTGTACGCGCTGCGGCAGTCTCCGCTCGAATAACTCGCCATCAGTTCCAGCGCATCATCGTCTGCGCTCAGTCCCAGATTGCCCAGCCCGCGCTCGCGGTCTTCCAGTGCGCGCCGCAACAGCCCAGCGATGCGCTCCTCGCTCAACGGCTGCAGCACATAGACGCGGCAGCGCGACAGCAGCGCCGAGATGATCTCGAACGAAGGATTCTCCGTCGTCGCGCCGATCAGTCGAATTGTCCCGCGCTCCACATACGGCAGAAACGCATCCTGCTGCGCCTTGTTGAAGCGGTGAATCTCGTCGACGAAGAGAATCGTACGCGAGTGCATCTCGGCCGCCCGTGCCGCGTCGGCCATCACCTGCTTGATCTCCTTGATGCCGCTCGTCACGGCGGAGAATTCGATGAAGTTTGCCTTCGTGGTTTCTGCAATGATCTTCGCCAGCGTCGTCTTGCCCACACCCGGCGGGCCCCAGAAGATCATCGAGTTCGCGTCATCGCGCTCGATCTGTACGCGCAGCGGCTTGCCGGGCCCCAGCAGATGTTCCTGCCCGCTGTACTCCTCCAGCGTGCGCGGCCGCATCCTCTCCGCCAGCGGCGCCCCTGCCACCGCGCGGCGCAGCTCTTTGGAGGAGTGTGGTGGCCCCGCAGGCACTGCATCAAACAGGCTCATCGTCGCGCTCCTCGATGCTCCGCAGAACCGCCGCTGTTCCTCGACCGCTGCCGCGCCGACTCGTACAACAGCACACTCGCAGCCACAGCCGCATTCAGGCTCTCGACCGGGCCGGGACAGGGAATCGTGAGCGCACCGCCGGCCTGACGCGCGAGATCGGGTGAAACTCCGTTCCCCTCGTTGCCGATCAGTACGGCAACGGGCCGCGCCAGATCAACCTGCGCCAGATCAAACTGGTTGCCGGGTTGCGCGGCGCGCACGGCGGTCGTCCATACGGCGACGCCGGCCTCACCCAACTCCGCAAAGCATTCCCGCTCGTTGCAGGCAATCAGCGGCACCCGAAAAACACTGCCCGCCGAAGCGCGTACAGCTTTTGAATTCCATGCGCACACGGTTCCCGGGAGGCTCACGATACCGGTCGCGCCAAATGCCTCCGCCGAGCGCAGAATCGTGCCCAGGTTGCCCGGGTCCTGCAGGCCCGCCAGGATCACAATCAGAGGCAGGGCTTTCCCGCGGCCGCCGAGCAGATGCGGCCAGGTCCAATCCGGCGGCTCGACCAGCGCCGCTACCGGTTGCGGCGTCTCGGTGGTCAGCGCTGTGCCTAGAGCTACCCTTGGCACGAGCAGAATCTCTGTTGTTTCGGGCAGAGCCAGCGTCTCCAGCAGCCGCTCCGACTCCTGCGCGACAAAGACGCACCGGATGGCGAGCCCCGCGCGCACTGCTTCCTCGATCAGGTTTGGCCCCTCGATGCCCGCCAGTTCACCTTTGCGCCCGGGAGACCCCAGCGCCTGCCGCAACTCTTTGAGCCGGGCGTTGTGTTTACTCTGTACAATACGAACAGGCATCAAATGAATTCCCTCAAACGCTATAGCCGATTCTAGCGTTTCGCGAGCCTCAAAACTTGCACCGTGGAAAGTGCTGTGATAGTTTCCGTCTTTGTGGCGTCTAACGCATTTCTCGGATTTTTGCGGAGTTGCCGGTTGGCGTAGCAAGTGAGTTTTCTTCATGAAGACCACGCGGCAGCGGCAATTTCTTCCTGCAACATTCCGGATTGAGCGTAGCTCGCAGAACCGCGGAAACATGCGCCACGCCTGCTGAGCTGGTTCGCAAATCCGGGAAACTGAGGTGGGTTTTCTTGTCCGCGGAAATCTTGCGCGTCCATCCCGATGATCCTCAACCGGACCGGGTCGATTACATCGTCTCCTGTCTGCGCAAGGGCGACGTAATCGCTCTCCCGACCGACACCTTCTATGGTCTTGCCGTGGACCCCGTGAATTTGTACGCGGTGGAGCGGATCTACCAGATCAAAACCCGGCAGAAGCACAAGCCGCTCTCGCTGCTCATCTCCGGTCTCGCGCAGGCCTACACGCTGGCGCGCGATACCGACGCGGCTCTCGACAAGCTGGCCGACCGCTTCTGGCCCGGCCCGCTCACCATCATCGTCCGCGCCGGCACCAAGCTGCCGCTGCGCTCCACAGCCAACACCGGCAACGTGGCGCTTCGCGTGCCCGATGCCGCCATTCCGCGCGCGGTGGTCGAGCGCTTCGGCCTTCCGATTACAGCGACGTCGGCGAACCTGCAGGGCGCCAGCGAGTGCACGCACGCCGGCTGCGTCCGCGACCAGATCGGCGACCGCATTCCGCTCATCGTCGATGGCGGTCCGACCGGCCGTGCCCAGCCCACCACGATCGTCGATCTCTCGCTCGGCCCCGGCCGCTGGGAGATTCTGCGCGAAGGCGCCATCCCCACCCACGAGGTGGTCATGGTCCTGCAGCGATAAGATAATCCGCATGAAGCCCAGCACAGGCAGGAACCGGCGCAGCCGCGCGCTGATTGTTTTGCTCGTGTCGTTGCTCGCGCTGCTTGCGGCGGGCCTGAGCTGGTGCCGCTGGGTCTATCTGCAGATCGAACGATTTGCCACGGAAGATCAGGCCGCCCATGCTGACGCGATTTGTGTCTTTGGAGCCGCCGAGTACGACGGGCGTCCCTCGCCGGTCTTTCGCGCGCGCCTCGATCATGCACTCGAGCTCTACCAGAGCGGCATTGCGCCGCTGATTATCACTTTGGGTGGCGGTGGTGGTGACGAATTCTCCGAGGGTTCCGTGGGCCGCGAGTACCTGATGAGCCGCGGCGTCCCCGAGCAGGCCATCATCGCCGAGACCCAGAGCCGCAACACCGAGGAGTCCGCGCGCCGCGTCGCCGTAATCGCCCGCACCAACAACCTGCGCCGGCTGGTGATCGTCAGCGATGGCACGCATCTGTTTCGTATTCACGCCATCTGCGCCGCCGATGGTCTCGATGTGTTAACTTCGCCGCGCCCGCAAGCCGCCACTGACGACAAAAGCCTTGAAACCGAGCGCCTGGCGCATGAGATCCTGAGCTACACCTTCTGGCGCCTGCATCTGCACTAAGCGCAGCAGCAAAAAGATCCCGTTCCTTGGATGCGAGAGCGGGAACAGACCTCGTGCCCCACCCTGTCGACTTTTTTCTGTCGACAGGGTGGGAAACCACAATCCGCGCTTCGCCACAAATTTCGGGGTGCCCTACCTTCGACGATTTGCGTACTTTGCAAATCGGCTAAGGTGGGAAAGCACAAACCTCACCGAGCCCCGAGCCCGGCATCGATCGAAAGCCCGTGATCAAGGCGGAGAACCTCACCGTATCACCGCCATCGCAAACCCCGCCGCGCTGGCCGTCGAAAGAAAATTCACCGCGTCGTTATTCAACCATCCACGCGCTTCGAGGGTGGCGCCCAGCAGGCTGTCGAAGAACAGACCAAAGACCCCCCCGGTTGCGGCCACCAGCAACTGCCTCCCGTCGCCACGCAACGCCCATGTTCCCAACCCCGCCACCACGGCGGCGGCAACAATACCCGCAAGCGTGCCGGCAACGCTCACCGCGCCATCCGTGCCGGGATCCACGGCGCGCAACGTCGTGATCATCCGCGGCCTGCCGCCAAACACCTGCCCGGTCTCCGAAGAGACGGTATCGGCGGCAGCCTCCGCCATCGCAGCCAGACCTGCGGCAAAGAGCGGCACCGCCGCGTGCGCGATCCCATGCCGCTCGGCCATCCACATCTGCGCCACGTCGCTCGCCACCAACGCAGCCACACCTAGGTTCGCGGCCACCTGTGCAGCCGAGCGCCCCTTGCGCGCCTCCGCCGTGCCAAGCTGCTCTTTCTTCGCGCGGCCGATCCGCGTCGCCGCATACGCAAGCAGAGAAACCGCCAGCACCGGGACCATCGCCGTGTGCCAGGGATCGTAGGGAAACGTCACCGTGGAAAACATCAGGTTGGCCGTGATGGCCGCTCCCGTTGCCGCCGCCTGCGCGGTCGCGGCGCGCAGCTTCCAGGTCACAAGTCCCAGCAATGCGCTCAAGCCCAGCGTCCACAAGACCACGGTCCGGTCCTGACCCGCCCAGAAATTGGTTTCGAGCACCACGTCGGTTCCGACAACGGGCAGCACCACCAGCAACACCAGCTTCGATTGCCAGCCCAGCTCACTTTGCGTCACGGCTTCATCGTACCGTTTCGTGCCGGCACAACCAAAAGCCGTTCCCGCCGTCTCTCTACCAGGCAATCCGCAGGCAGCGGGCAGCGCAATGCGCTTTCCGCCCAGCCGGCTGATTTACAATCTCGAGAGAGGCAGAACAGTTTTTGAATGAGGCTTTTTCTGATGACTTCAGGCCAGGTGCGCGTGCTGCTGGCAGAGGCGGGCGCGGCCCTCTTGGTCTCAGCCCTGATCGCCGGTTGCGGCAATAATTACCGGCCCGTAGTAACTCCCGTGACTCCCAGCGGACCGGCCGCGCAGCCTACGTCGTATGTGGTCGTGGTTTCGTCGACCTCATCCTCGACTCCCGGCGTGGCCACCATCATCGACTACTCTGGCGACACCGTCATGGCGGAAGCTCCCATCGGCATCGGGCCCTCCACCTTCACCATCGACGAGGTGGGCGCCACCGGCTACACCATCAACAGCGATGGCACGCTGACCAACTTCCCCATCTCGACCACCCTGCAGGCCAAGAACGTCACCCAATCCACGCTGCCCTTCACGGCAAAGCCCGTGAATATGATGGCGCCCTCTTCCGGGCTATGGGCCGCTGACCTGAGCGGCGACGTGGCCGACGTCTTCGCCGGCTCGCCGCAGACCTTCAAGCTTTCGATTCCTGTGGGTTCGGCGGCTTCGCCGGCGACCATGCCGGTTGGCATCTTTGGCCCGCCCACGCTCGCCGGGCAACGCGAGTATCTTCTTAGCCAGAACCTGCCCGACACCACCGGACAAATGACGTGCACTCTCACGCCGAGAGCCGTAACCACCCCCGGCGTGGCCGTTGGCATCGAAATCACGAGCAACGTGGCCGATGCGCCGATCACCGTGGGCAAGTGCCCCGTCTATGCAGTGCAGACCCCCGATCAGCAGCGCGTCTTCGTGCTGAACCGCGGCGACGATACGCTGAGCGTCATCAACAGCGCGAACAACACGCTGGATCAATGCACACCGTTCCTCAACCAGAACGGCCAGCTCGTCCACTGCCATCCCGTTCTGCCGCTGTCCACGTCGGCAGTAACAGCTACGGGTGTCACGCCGCCCAATGGAACCGCCGGCATGACGGCGACGGCCGGCCCGGTCTACGCCGAATACAACGCCGCCACGCAACAGCTTGTCGTGGCCAACTTCGACGGCGGCACAGTGAGCATCATCGACGTCAGCCTTGACGAGTACGGCAACGACAGCCCCACCTTCGGCACCACCTACACGATTCCGGTCGGCAATACGGCGACACCCAATCCGGCCAGCGTGACCGTGCTCGCCGACGGCACCAAGGCCTATACCGCCAACCAGAACGACGGCACGCAGAACGGCACCGTGACGGTCATCAACATGAGCACGCACACGGTTGAGCGCACGCTCACTGTGGTAGGCCATCCGCGTACGGTTATTTCCACGCAGAACTCCGAGTTCAGCAAGGTATACGCCGTTTCACCGGACAGCCCGTACCTCACCGTGCTCGAGTCGACGCCCACCACAACCGATCAGGTGGATACCACGATTCTGGTCGAAGGCAACATTGTCGACGCGCGCGTGACCTCGCAGAACGGCGGCAGCGGCAACAACAACTTCACCAGCCGCGTGCCGGGCTACGGCCAGCCGTGCAACCTGCCGGCGTCGCAGCTTGTTGCAACCTACGGCGCGAACTATACGCTGGCCAACTGCCAGCTGCAGTAAACCGCAGCGCTTCGCATGGCGGCTCCGGCAAAAAAGCGGCTCGATGTGCTGCTGGTCGAGCGTGGACTTACCGCGAGCCGCGAGCGCGCTCGGGCTCTCATCCTCGCAGGCCGGGTTCTTGTCCGCGAACAGAAGATCGACAAGCCCGGCGCCCCTGTTTCTGACGATTCCCCCATTCGCCTGCTTGGCGAAGATCAGCCTTACGTGAGCCGCGGCGGATTGAAGCTCGCAGCCGCGTTGGCACATTGGCAGATCGCCGTCGCCGACCGCGCCTGCCTCGACGTCGGCGCGTCCACCGGCGGTTTTACTGACTGCCTGCTGCAGCACGGCGCCGCGCACGTCACCGCCGTCGACACCGGCTTTGGCCAGATCGCCATGAAGCTGCGCCAAGACCCGCGCGTACGCCTGCTCGAACGCACCAACGCGCGCCTTCTGGAACCGGGCTCGCTCGAAACTGGTGAAGGAACCAGCAAGCCAACGCTACTCGTGATGGATGTCTCGTTCATCTCCGCCACGCTGGTGCTTCCGGCAGTCCTCGCCGCCGCTCCTTCACTGACCGAAGCCGTTATCCTGGTCAAGCCGCAGTTCGAAGCCGGCCGCGAGCACGTAGGCAAAGGCGGCATCGTCCGTGACCCCGAAGCACACCAGCTCGCCATCGCCAAAGTTGCCGATGCATTTCAGTCATTGGGCTGGGGCGTCGCAGGAACCATCCCATCGCCCATCGCCGGCGCCGAGGGCAACCAGGAGTTTCTACTCTACGCCCAGCATTTCTTAGCGAGCTGAGAAACACTCCGCGCCCCATCCTTTCGACTTTTTTCTGTCGAAAGGGTGGGAAACCACGAACTTCAATCCTGTAGCAGAACCAGCACAAGGGCGGGAAAGCACGCAGCTCAACCCCCGCCCCCTCCTATCCGTTACACTGAGACCGAATGACCCGCATCGCCATCGTCTGCAAACCGCACAAAGAAGAGCTCGTGCGTATTGTGCCGGAGCTGATCGCGTGGCTGCTCGAGCACGGCTACGACCCGCTGCTCGACGACGAAGGCGGCCGCTACACGTCGGCCGCACCCGCGGTCCATCGCGCCGAACTGCCCGCGCACAATCCCGCGCTGGTGATCGTGCTCGGCGGCGATGGCACGCTGCTCTCCGTTGCGCGCATCTTTGCCGGGGTAGGCACGCCCATCCTGAGCGTGAACCTCGGGTCCCTCGGATTCCTTACCGAAGTGCGCCTCGCCGATCTCTACTCCACGCTGGAGAGCTGGTGCGAAGGCTGCCACAGCCTCGATGCGCGCGCCATGCTGCACGCCGCGCTCTGGCGCGAAGGCGCAGAGCAGGCGACCTTCAGGGCGCTGAATGAGATTGTCGTCTCCAAGGGCGATATCGCACGCATGGGCGATTTTACCGTGGAGCTCGACGGCAAGCTGGTAGCCCGCTTCCGCGCCGACGGCGTCATCGTCTCCACGCCCACCGGCTCCACGGCCTATACGCTCGCCGCCAACGGTCCCATTCTCACTCCGGACGTTGATGCGCTCGTCGTTACGCCCATCTGCCCGCACCTGCTCACGCTGCGGCCTATCGTCGTACGCGGCGAGGCCTCGCTCACCGTGCGCATCGAAGGCGTGCCCGACCTGGCTCTGCTCACCGTCGACGGCCAGCAGGCGGTTCAGCTCTTGAAGGCCGACGAGATCCGCTGCCGCCGTTCCAGCCACACGGTCAAACTGGTGCGCTTGAGCGAGAGCGGCTTCTTTGAAGCTTTGCGTAGCAAGCTGAGCTGGGGCGAGCGCTAACCCAAGTGGTTCCAATCCGAGTTGATGGCATCAAAAAGCCGCTTTCTCTGGGAAAACGGCGCCTCGTACTTCTCCGCGAACTCCTGACACTGGTCAGGTTTCTGCGCTCTATCCGGTCAGCTCTTGCAACAGAACCTTGGCTTTGGTTGCCAGGGTGCGGGCGCCGTCCACATCGCCGCTGGCGAGCGCGGCTTTGGCCTGTTTGATGAAGTCGCGGATGTGATCCGCGGTCTTTTGCTCCGCATCGCTCAGCGTGCGCGTAATGCCGTTCAGGCCGCGCTCGGTGGCCGCGATGGAGTCTTCCGCCTCTTTCTTGAAGTCAGCCGGGTCGCCGGAGGAAAGCTGACCGATCGCGGGGACGCCTGGACTGGGAGCGGGGTTAGCAGCCTCCAGAGTGGGCGCGGAGGGAGCCGGATTGTTGTTTTTTCTGTGCTTTCTCGGAGGCTTGGTTGCCACCGTGGGAGCGTTCTTGGTCGGCTCGGTGGGGATCGAAGCCACTGGCGGAGGCAGATTCACAGAAGCGGTCGACGGCGGGGGAGGAGGATTGTCTTCGACCGGAGGGGCCATGGGCTGCACCTGTGCCTGCTGCGTCTTATGTATGCAGGCAGTGAGGAAAAAAGGCAAAAGCCCCAGCACGATCTTCGCAGGCAACTTCATCCCGCAAATCCCTTCTAGTCTTGAACAACCGCCGGTCGAGGATGCCGGCGTCCCCACTCTGGCGCCGCGAGCGGAATTCGCAGTCGGAACTCGGCGCCATGGTCCCTTTCCGATTGTACTTCCACGCTTCCATGGTGCAACTGGAGAATACGGTAAGTCATCGCGAGGCCAATGCCGCTGCCTCCGCTCTTGGTCGTGAAGTAGAGATCGAAGATCTTCTCTTTGATCTCTTCGGGAATGCCGGGTCCCTGATCGGTGATGCGCAGCACGGCCGACTTCCAGGCTGCCCCCATGGCGGCTTTGTCTCCCGTCCCGGGAATCCTCTGGTCGCCCTCGAGCACAACCTCCAGCCGGCCTCCCTCCGGCATGGCCTGCGCGCCGTTCTGAATCACGTTCAGTGCCGCCTGTTTCAGCAGGTCGGCGTCGACGTTAGCGATCAGCGGCTCGTCGGGCATGCTGCTCACCAGCGTCACATTGCGGGTCGAGAGCTCCTCGTCGGACAGCGCCAGCACGTCCGAGATCACGTCGCGAAGGTCTTGCTCGCGCAGCTGCAGCTCCACGGGACGCGAGAAGTCCACCAGCGTCTGCACCACGCGGTCCAGCCGGTGAATCTCGGCCTCGATCACATCCAGATGCCGCGTCGCCGGACCGCTGGCCTCGCCCAGCTTGGCCTTCAACAGCTCCAGGTGAACCACGATCGCGTTGATCGGGTTCTTCACTTCATGGCCCACGCCCGAGGTCAGCCGGCCAATCGCTGCCATGCGCCGCGACAGCTCCAGTTCCGATTCAATCTCTTCGGCCGACTCGAGATCGTGCAGCGTCACCAGCGCGCCGAGCCCCTGCTTCGTCTCATCGTCATAAATAAAATCGACGGAAGCCTGCACTCTTCGGCCCGTCTCCGTGGGAATCTCTTCCTGCACTATCGTCACTCCGGCATCGATCGCCTCCCACAATGAGCGGCCCAGCAGCGTCGAGCGGTCGAAGATGTCGCGTGCATGCAGGCCGAGTATCGAGTCACGCTCCTTGTGGAGGAACCGCCGCGCCGCCTCCGACACCAGCACGGCCCGTCCATCCCCGGTAAACAGGAGAATGCCGTCCTGCAGATTACCGAGGATCTGATCGATATTCTCTTTGAGCGCCGAGAACACCTCTTCCACATTTCTCATGCGCTGGCCGATCATCTCGATCTTGTTCGATACCTGCGTCGCCAGCTCCTGATTCGGCGAGCGTGCCTGCGCGTTCGTCGGTTCCGCGGTTGACCCTCCGCCGGTAGTCCAGTAATCGAGCTGGCGGCTGATCTCTTCCATCGGCTGCAGGGCCAGGTTGCCAAGCAGAAATGCCACCAGCAGCGCCGCGCCCAGCGCAAATGCGGTGAGCCAGAGCGCCTGCGTGAGCCATGGCCGGTAGAAAGCGCTCAGTAGTGTCGTGCGCACACCGACGTGCACGGCGGCAAATGGCTCGCCGTTGCGGTTGAGCGGCACCACAACATCAAACACCTTGGGCTCCCCGAAGACATCCCCAATCAATTGCATGGGGCCTGCATCGAGCAGCAGCTTGTAATTCGGCCGCACCGGTATCGGCTTGTCCTCGGCGTCGGGATTGGCGCTGAACAGCGTGTTGCCCTGACTGTCGGCGATGTTGACGTCGTAGACCGTGAGCGAATAGCGCTCTACTGATTCCACCACTGCCTGCAGCGTCGCGTCGCCCCGCACCGCCGCAGCCGCCAGAGCGCGCAGCTGCCCGGGATTGTTGGGATCGACCTGCTGGCCCTTGAGTCCCGATTCGAGCGCGTTTTCCAGCGCCAGCCGGATCTGTTCGGCCACCATCTGGTTGGTGTCATACGACTGTTGCACAGCCGCTTTGACCAGCTGGCAGACATACACCAGAGACACCAACCCGGCAATCAGGAAGACCAGGCCAGTGATCGCCAGAACAAGTTTGGTCTTCAGGCGCATGGCTCACTCTTCTCCGGCGCGATACTCCTTCAGCTTGTTGTGCAGCGTCTTCAGGCTTACGCCCAGAATCTCCGCAGCACGGGTCTTGTTTTGGCCCGTTGCCTCCAGTGTACGCAGAATCAACAAACGTTCAGCTTCATCCACAGTGGAGCCGACGTGAATGCTGATCACTCCATCTTCGGCGTTCTGCGCCAATGAGGACGCCTTCGCTTTACCGAACCCCGGCGGAAGATGCCCGGCGTCAAGCGGCGCACCATCGGGGCAGAGGATCACCGCCCGCTCGATTGTATTGCGCAGCTCGCGCGCGTTACCCGGCCAGTCATAGCTCATCAGCCTGTCCAGCATCGACGGACCGAGGCCGGAAACTCTGCGCCCATGCTTCTCGTTCATCTCGTTCAACATGGCGTCCGTCATGGCGGGCAAATCTTCAAGATGCTCGCGCAGCGGCGGCATGTGAATGTTAAAGACATTCAGCCGGTAGAAGAGATCGGCGCGCAGATGTCCCTGCTCAACGGCAACGTTCGGGTCGCGATTCGTGGCTGCGAGCACCCGTACATCTACGTCCTGCTCGGTGCGCGCCCCGAGCCGCCGCACTTTTCGTTCCTCCAGAACTCGCAACAGCTTGGCCTGGGTCCCGATCGGCATCTCGCCAATCTCATCCAGCAGCAGCGTTCCGCCGGATGCCAGCTCGAAGCAGCCCGCGCGCCGCTCGGCCGCACCGGTGAATGCTCCTTTTTCGTGGCCGAAGATCTCGCTCTCGATCAGCGTCTCCGGAATCGCCGCGCAGTTTACCGCCACGAACGGCCGCGCTTTGCGCGGGCTCAGCGCATGGAGCGTGCGCGACACCAGTTCCTTGCCCGTTCCGCTTTCGCCCGTGATCAGCACCGGCACATTCGAGGGGGCGATCCGTTCGATGAGCGCGAAGATCTCCCGCATCTTCGGCGAACTGCCAACGATCGAGCCCAGTACGCCGCTCTCGCGCAGCCGCCGCCGCGCCACTTCGAGCTCGATCGCCGTCTCCCGCTGGCGGGTCGCATTGCCGAGGATCGTCCGCAGGCGGGTCGCGTCCACCGGCTTTTGCAGAAAGTCGTAAGCCCCCAGTTTCATGGCCTCAACCGCCTGCTGGATCGAGCCCATCGCCGTAAGCACCACTACGGCGACATTGGACGTAAGCGCCGATCCCTCCTCGCCCAGCTTGGTCAGCAGCGCGATGCCGTCCATGCGCGGCATCTTCAGGTCCGTCACCACGATTGCCGGCTCCCAGGCCAGCGCTTTTTCCCAAGCCTCCACGCCGTCCCGCGCCGTCTCGGTGGAGTAGCCCCAGCCGGAGATCAGCTCCGCCAGTCCCGTCAGGGCGTGCGGCTCATCTTCGGCAATCAGGACCTTCACCGGGCTTTCCATAGGAAGTTCTCGCAACTGTTTGCTTACCTTTCTACTACGCACTCGCGCTCAATGCGTGTTCTTTTTGGGACTGCGCTCTGATGCTCCTCTTAGATTAAAGGCTCGGGCCCAACCGCATCCTGGGAGTAAAAGTCCTACACTGGAACTCATGCTGGATTACGAGATCTCCCCCACCGAGGCTTCCACGCTCCTTCAGGAAAAACAGGCCCGTATTATCGACGTGCGCGAGCCCTGGGAGTTTGCGGCGGCCCGCGTCGAGGGCAGCCTTTCCATGCCCATGGGCGACGTGCCGGGCCGCGCCCACCAGGAGCTGGACCCCGAAGAGCGACTGCTCATTGTCTGCCACCACGGCGTTCGCTCCATGAACGTCGCCGTCTGGCTCCGCAATCAGGGCTTCGACCAGGCCCAGTCCGTGCGTGGCGGCATCGACGCCTGGAGCCTCGAAGTTGACCCTGCGGTCGGCCGGTACTAAGCAAAACACATGCTCATGCGCGCAAATCGAATTGTCGGATTGTGGGCCTTGCTCTTTGCTGCGACGCTCCCCGCCGAGGTCAAACCCTCGGCCCTGTTTACCGATCACATGGTCCTGCAGCAGGGGGTGCCGGTTCCCGTCTGGGGCACGGCGGCGCCCGGCGAGTCCGTCACCGTCGCTTTCAACGGCCAGGACCTCTCCACCACCGCCGGCCCCGATGGACGGTGGATGGTCCGCCTCGACAAGCTCAAGCCCGGCGGCCCCTTCGAGATGGAGATCCGGGGCAAGAACTTCATCGCGCTCCATGACGTGATGGTGGGTGAAGTCTGGCTCGCCGGCGGCCAGTCCAATATGGTCTTCACCGTCTCCAGCAAGGCGCAGTTCTTCGCCGGCATGCTCGATGAGGACAAGGAGATCGCCGCCGCCAACTATCCCCAGATCCGCATGTTCACGCAGCGGCCCGTCAAAGCCCTCAGGCCGCAGGACGAAGCTATCGGCCAGTGGCAGGTGTGCAGCCCGCAAACAGTCGGCGCATTTTCCGCGGTGGGCTATCTCTTTGCCCGCGATCTGCAGCAGCGTTTGCACGTGCCCGTCGGCATCGTCACCGTCGCCTTCGGCGCCAGCACCGCCGAATCGTGGCTGCCCCGCGAGGCCCTTGCCGCCGATCCGCAACTCAAGCCCATGCTCGACAGCTTCGACGCTCTCGAAGATTACTTCAAGACGCATCCCCACGCCACGGTCACGGGCGCGCCTCCCGCTCCGCAGACAATTAATGGCCACCAGCAAACGCAGGGCCTGATGCGCGATCCCGCCGAGGATCAGCACCAGCCCACGGTGCTCTTCAACGGCATGCTGCATCCGGTCATTCCCTATGCGATGCGCGGAGTCATCTGGTACCAGGGAGAATCGATCGTGGGCGGCCGGCATGGCGTCGAGCTCTATCCGCACGTCATCGAGACGGTGGTCAACACCTGGCGCAATCTCTGGGGCGAAGGCAATTTTCCGTTCTATGCTGTGCAGCTCGCGCCTCTCAAGAATGTGTCCAACAACCCGATCGTGCGTGAGCAGCAGGCAAAGATCCTCTCGTTGCCGAACACCGGGCTTGCCATCACCATCGACGTGGGCGATCCCGACAATGTGCATCCCAAAGACAAGGAGCCGGTCGGCGAGCGGCTAGCCCTGATCGCGCTGGCAAAGACCTATCATCAGAAGGTCGAGGACTCCGGACCCGTCTATCAGTCGATGAAGATTGAGGGCGGCGCCATTCGCATCCACTTTGCGCATGTGGGCGAAGGTTTGGTTGCCAAGCCGGTTCCGAATCAGAATGGGCTTCAGGATTTCACCATCGCCGGCTCAGATCAGCACTTCTTTCCGGCCGAAGCAAAGATCGACGGCGATACTGTCGTAGTGCGCAGTGCGCAGGTGCCCGCGCCCGTGGCTGTGCGCTATGCGTGGGCCGAATATCCGGAGAGCCCCAACCTCTACAACGCCGCCGGACTCCCGGCCGCGCCGTTCCGCACCGACGACTGGGATGCGCTCTCTGACATCGCGCGCGAATTCACTGTTAACTGAACCGGGGTCACCGCCCGAAGACGTAGCTCACCTGGTACATCAGGTTATCGATGCCAGGGTTGAAGCTTGCCGTGCCATGGTTCGAGATGTGGTGATAGCGAAACTCTCCGCGGATGGACCGCGTGTGCGAACGGAACACCTCCACTCCCACGCCCAGGTCGAAGGTGAAGTTGAACGACCCCGCAGCGGCCACCGGGATCGGCTCCGTCGAGTACATATACCCGCCGTGCCCCACAAAGAACGGCTGCGTCTTGTGCCGCGGCCGGAAGTTCCACTGGAACCCGATCGGCGACATAGCTTCGCCGATCGTCCAGCGCCGTCCATTGCACGAGATCGTCTCGGTTCCGGCATAGGTTACGCCGCCGTAGACGAAGCTGTATTGCGCCGTATAAGTCGCGCAAGAAAGAATCGGCCCATCGTCGTTGGTGAACGTTGCCGTCGAAGGCGAGGTCTGATTATTCACGGAAGTGGACACCGGATCACTCTCCAGCGCCGCCGGCAACAGCTCCGCGTCATATTGCCAGTCCACGATGCGATTCAAAAAGAGCCGGCGGCTGTACGAGCCGCCGATATTCAGCAGCATGCGGTTCTCCGCGCCGCCCAGCAAAATGTGGCTCGAATCAGGCGAAAAAGCTGCCAGCAGGCCGAAGCTGTTCTTGCGCGCGTAATACGGCGAGCCATGGGACGAGTCGGCGCCGCTCTGAGCCGCGGCCCCGGCCATGCACACACAGGTTGCGACAGCGACGAACAGGCAATTACGGCATCGGACGAGCAGGGAGATTCGTCGGCTTGTGAGCAACAGGTTGTCCTTTTACGAGCACTCGGTATGGGGCTGACGGATCTGGGGAGTCTTATTGCGATTCCAGCGTAACTGGCCGCTCTATACTCATGCTTTGACTGCAAAATCCATCTTACGGGAGCGTTTTCATGTCTTCATCCACAGCCGTAACCTTCGCCGGCCGGAACCATCCCCGCTTTCTGGAGGAGCTGAAAGCGCTTCTGCGCATTCCTTCCATCTCCACGCTGCCCGAACATAAGGCCGATTGCCGCCGTGCCGCCGAGTTGCTCGCTGCCGAACTGAAGCGCATCGGCATGGAAAACGTGCGGCTGATCGAAACCACGGGGCACCCGCTCGTTTATGCCGACTGGCTGCATGCGGCAGGGAAACCGACAGCGCTTGTCTACGGCCACTACGATGTGCAGCCCCCCGACCCACTCGACGAGTGGCTCTCGCCCCCCTTCGAACCCACAGAGCGCAACGGCAATCTCTACGCCCGCGGCGCCGTCGACGACAAGGGCCAGGTCTGGCTGCAAGTCAAAGCCCTCGAGTCGCTGCTGGCCGAAGGCGGCTCCCTGCCCCTGAATGTGCGCGTGCTCTTTGAAGGCGAAGAAGAAGTCGGTGGAGAGGGAATCGCCGCCTATGTCGCATCCAGGCCCGCGGACCTGAAAGCCGACTTCGCCCTCGTCTGCGATACCGAGCTCTTCGCCCCCGGCCTTCCTACGCTCTGCGTCGGCTTGCGCGGCATGATCTACACCGAGCTCGAAGTCCGCGGCGCAAAGAGCGATCTGCACTCCGGCATGTACGGCGGCGCTGCTCCGAATCCGTTTGTCGCCCTTGCCCAGATCCTCGCCAGACTCAAGGACGAGAACGGTCGCATCCTCATCCCCGGCTTCTACGACGACATCATCCCGCCCAGCGCCGAAGAACTGGCCGCATGGCGCAGCTTGCCCTTCGACGAGGAGCAGTACCGCATCGCCGAGGTGGGTTCGCGCCAATTGGTCGGCGAGCCCGGCTACTCGGTTCTCGAACGCACCTGGGCCCGGCCCACGCTGGACGTTCACGGCATTCCCGGCGGCTTCATTGGTGCAGGCGCAAAGACCGTTATCCCCGCCAGGGCCGTTGCCAAAGTCTCCATGCGCCTGGTCCCCGGCATGACTCCCGCCAAATCCTTCGCCCTCTACAAAAGCTACGTGGAAAAGATTGCCCCCGCCGGCGTCGATGTCGATGTCCGGCTGATTCACCAGGGCGACGCCTGCCTGATTCCCGTGGACAACCCCTACATCCGTGCTGCCACACGCGCATTGCATGAAGTCTGGGGCCGCGACACGGTCTTCATCCGCTCCGGCGGCTCGATTCCCATCGTCGGCGACTTTGCCCGGCACCTCGGCCTGCCTAGCGTCATGATGGGCTTCGGCCTGCCTGACGACAACCTCCACGCCCCGAATGAAAAATTCAATCTGAAGAACTTCGAGCTGGGCATCATCTCCACCATCCGCTTCTTCGAAGAAGTCGGCGCCTGAGCCAGCCGAAGCAACACCCACCGTACCCCGTCCTATCGCCTCTTTTCTGGCGATAGGGCGGGAGAGCACAACAGATTGAGAAATGCCCGTACTCCACCAACCCGCCGCCGCCGGTTTCGTCCTCGCCGGCGGACAATCGAGCCGCATGGGCCGCGACAAAGCGCTTCTCCCGCTCGCCGGCCAGCCGCTGATTGCGCGTGCGCTGGCCAACCTCTGCGACGCCGGCCTATCCGCCGCCATAGCTGGAGCCCGCTCGAATCTCGCTCAGTTCGCTCCGCTCGTAGAAGACGCAAACCCCGGCCTCGGCCCGCTCTCCGGCGTCTGCGCCGCGCTGGCGAGCACATCGGCACATCACTCGGTGTTCCTCCCGGTCGACCTTCCATTCCTCCCGGCCTCGTTACTCTGTTACCTCTTGCACCAAGCCCGAATCACGGGGCGTGCCATCACCGTTCCCACCATCAATGGCTTCGCTCAGACGTTCCCCGCTGTCCTGGATCGCGCGATTCTTCCGCTCCTTCAGGCCGAGCTGGCCGCCGGACGCCTGGGCTGCTTTGCCGCTTTCCGCTCTGCTGCCGCCGCCATCGGTCAGCCGGTCTCCAGCGTAGCCGTGGAACTCCTCGTCCACGCCGGCCATGTCGAGCATCCAGCCGGCCTGCCTCCCGCGCACTGGTTTCTGAATCTCAATACCCCCTCCGATCTCGAACGGGCCGAACGGGAAATGACCTCCCGCTTCGCGTAAGCTGAAAGACAGCGCATGGACGACCCCGAGCCTAATTCCGATCCGAAACCGAGCCGGGACCCCGGACACGTCGGCTCCGATTCCCCCGAGGGCAATCTCCCCGGGCTCGAGGAAACCATGGCCGAGATTGCGGCTGCCGAGCCTCCGCAGGCGCCGCCCGAATTGCCTCTTGCCTCGCTGGACGAGAGCCCCCACTGCCCCACAGATCCCATCATCTGCTTCAACCACATCTCCATCTCCTTCGGCGACCGGCCGGTGCTCGAAGACATCAGCTTTCACGTGGAGCGCGGCCAGACCCTCTGCATCCTGGGCCGCAGCGGCGTGGGCAAATCCGTTTCGCTCCGGTTGCTGATGGGCTTTCTGCAGCCGGACGCCGGCTCCATCTGCGTTGAAGGCCGCGAGATTGTCGGCATGAGCGAGGCCGACATGATGAACATCCGCAAGCGCGTCACCATGGTCTTTCAGAACGGCGCTCTCTTCGATTCGCTCAGCGTCCGCGAGAACGTCTCCTTTCCGCTGCGTGAGCGCGGCGGCCTCGACGACGACCAGATCAAGCAGATCGTCGACCGGCTCATCGGCCTGGTCGGCGCCGACGACGTGGTCGACGCCCTGCCGGCCAGCCTCTCCACCGGCCGCAAGCGCGCCGTTGCCATGGCCCGCGCGCTCGCCGCGCAGCCGGAGGTCGTGCTCTACGACGAGCCCACGACCATGGTTGATCCGATCATCGCCCGCCGCCTCGGCAATCTCATCCAGCGGCTCAAGCATCAGCTCGGGTTTACCAGCATCGTCGTCACGCACGACATGCGCTTCGCCGAGCGGCTCGCCGATTCCGTGCTCTTTCTCGATGATGGCAAAGCCCGCTACTTTGGCCCGCTGCAAGGCTTCCTCAAGTCCAAAGACCCCCGCGTGCAACAGTTCCTCACGCTCGACGCCTACGTGTTACCGTCTGTCTAACCGCTGCGGCGCACATTCCATTCCAGCGCCGCGATAAACTAAGAGTGTGAAGATCGCGCTCGCCCAGATTGACCCCACCGTAGGGGATTTCACAGGAAACCTGGAAAAAATCGTAGACGCCAGCCGCCGTGCGGCCGATCTCGGCGCCCGTCTCACCGTCTTTTCGGAACTGGTGATCTGCGGCTACCCGCCCGCCGACTTTCTCGAAAAGCCCAGCTTCCTTGCGCACTGCCGCGCCGCTGTGGACGAGTTGGCCGAAGCCACGCGCGAGCTGCCCACCGCCGTCCTCGCCGGCGTCGCCCTTCCTTCCCGCACTGCCAGCGGAAAATCGGCTGTCAATGCCGCGGTCCTCCTCGACAAGGGCCAACTGCTCCTCGAGCAGCACAAGCGCCTGCTGCCGTTCTACGACGTCTTCGACGAGCAGCGCTACTTCGCTACGGCCAAAGAGCAGCATGTCGTGGAGCTCGATGGCGTCCGCCTTGCCGTGAGCATCTGCGAAGACGCGTGGAACGACAAGAACTTCTGGCCGAATCGTCTCTACACCATCGATCCGATGGAAGAGCTGATGCGGCAGAAACCCTCTCTGCACGTCAACCTCTCTTCGTCGCCGTTCTGGCACTCCAAGCGCGCCCTCCGCCGCGAGATGCTCGCCTCCATCGCGCGACGCGACGGCATTCCCGTGTTGATGTGCAACCAGGTCGGCGGCAATGACAGCCTGATCTTCGACGGCTCCTCGCTCGCTCTCAACGGCCGCGGTGAACTCATCGCGCAGGCCGCATCGTTTCAGGAAGACATCGTTGTGGTTGACCCCTTCGAAGCTCGAGCCATCGAAGCCCCTGAAGACGACGACACCGAGGGCGCCTGTCGCGCGCTCGTTCTGGGCACGCGTGACTACGTGCGCAAATGCGGCTTCCGCAAAGTCCTCGTCGGTCTGAGCGGCGGCATCGACTCCGCGCTCGTCGCCGCCATTGCCACCGAAGCGCTCGGTGCCGAGAACGTCATCGGCGTCGGCATGCCCAGCCCGTACTCATCGGCAGGTTCGGTTGACGACAGCCGTCAGCTCGCGGCTAACCTCGGCATCCGTTTCGAGATGATTCCCATCAGCGGCCTCTTTGCCGAATACACGCAGGCGCTTAGCCCGATGTTTACCGGCCTCGCGCCCGATCTCACCGAAGAAAACATTCAGTCGCGCACCCGCGGCACGCTGCTCATGGCCCTGTCGAACAAGTTCAACGCGCTGGTGCTCACCACCGGCAACAAATCCGAGATGGCCGTCGGCTATTGCACGCTCTACGGCGACATGGTCGGCGCGCTTGCCGTCATCGGCGACCTGGTGAAGACGCGTGTCTACTCCGTCTGCTATTGGCTCAATCGCGATCGCGAGATCATCCCGGCGGCGATCCTTGAAAAGCCGCCCTCCGCCGAGCTGCGCCCCGGCCAGAAAGACACCGACTCGCTTCCGCCCTATGAAGTCCTCGATCCCATCGTGGAGGCCTACGTAGAACGCTACGAAACGCCGGAAAAGATTGCCGCTGCAAACGGAATCTCGATCGAACTCGTCCAACAGGTGGTTCGGCTCATCGAGCGCTCCGAGTACAAGCGCCAGCAGGCCGCGCCCGTCCTGAAAGTTACCTCCAAGTCCTTTGGCATGGGCCGCAGATTTCCCATCGCCGTCAAGGTCAAGGTATAAGCTAATGTGTGAGGAATCGAGCGGTTCCGAACGGCTCGATTCCGGACCATCGCGGCGTTTCAGCCACGAACATCGCAAACGTTTGAAGGAGAACTGCTTGATCCGTCTGTCTGCCCGCCTGTTCAGCGCCGCACTCTTGCTGGCCCTGTCGTGGTCCGCGCTGGAGGCCTCTGCACAAACGCAGGTCCCGCCCGTGCCCGCACAAACGCCTTCCTCGCCCGCTGCGGAGCCTGCCGCTCCTGCGCCTGCCGGCCCACCCACGTTTCCCAAGCCTGATCCCGCCAACTTCACCGCCGCCACGCCCACAAAAGAGGAGGTCAACGCCTTCCTCCAGACCAACTGGGGCTACGATGACAACCGTATGTGGCAGGTTCAGGCCATCATGAGCACCCCAGTGCAGGGCCTAAGCAAGGTCATTGTCTTTGTAGGCGACAAGAGCGGCAAGGAAAAGCCTCAGGGTCTTGAGTTCTTTGCATTGCCCGATGGCAAGCACATCATCTCCGGCGACGAAGTGCTCCCCTTCGGCGAGCATCCTTATGCGGATTATCGTGCGGAGATGCAGCAGCGCGCCGACGGGCCCTATCGCGGGCCTGCCTCCAAGAACTTCGAGATGGTCGAGTTTGCCGATTTCCAGTGCCCGCACTGCAAAGAGGCGCAGGCCAACATGGACAAGCTGGCGACAGATTTTCCCAACGCCCGCATCGTCTTCCAGAACAACCCCATCGAATCCATCCATCCCCAGGCAGCAACGGCCGCCGATTACGGCGTGTGCGTCGCCAAAATGGGCGGCAGCGACGCCTTCTTCCGGTTTGCTTCCGCTGTCTTTGACGGCCAGGACGGTCTGGCCACTGCCGACGGCGCAACGCTGACGCTCAACAGCGCCACCACCAAGGCCGGCCTCGATCCAGCGAAGGTTTCCGCCTGTGCCGCAACGCCTGGAGTCAAGTCTCAGGTGGAAGCGTCCGAGAAACTGGCGAAGGATGTGGGCGTTAACCAGGTTCCGATGCTGCTTGTCGACGGCCGCCAGGTCCCGGCAAACATCCCCTACGACACGTTGAAGAAGATCATCCAGTACCAGGAAAAGCTCGACGGCATCAGCCAATAAGAGCATCTGCCGTACTCGATCCCCTCTAACAATCCCTCCGGCCCTATCCTTTCCGTCTTTTCAGCGGAAAGGGTGGGCCAGCACGATTACCGTCCCACCGGCCCCTTATCCACGATCATCATCGGCGTATGTCCGGCCGCCTGCGTCCCGCGCACCACATGCGGCGTGAGCACAATCAGCAGCGTCGCATAGTTCGCTTGAACGTTCTTATCGGTCGCATTATTCAAGCCGGGAATCTCGCTCAGTCCCGGTGTGCCGCTGATGGCACGGCTCTGCGTCTTGCTCAGCTCAGCGGCAATCACCGTCGCCTCGCCTTCCTTCACTGTCACCACGCCGGAAAACGACTGGTTGTTGAGAATCGGGTTGCCATTCAGCGTCGTGCCGCCGAGCGAATCGAGCTGCAGGTCGAGCGTGAGCGCGACGTCGTCATTGCGCATTACCTTGGGCGTGGCCTTGAGCGTCAGGCCCAGATCTTCATACTGCACCATCGGGATATTCGGCACCGCGCTGTTCACCGATCCCAGCAGGGAATTGAGGCTGCTCGAAGTTCCTGCGCCGGTAAGCCCCGGAATATTCGGAAGCGTGGGCGCCAGGCTCGAGTACGAAGAAGTCTGGATCGGATACTTCTCGCCTTCCTTGATGGTTCCCGCTGCTCCGTCGCTCAGCCGCAACTGGACATCATCGAGCGTGCGTGAATCGGAGGTATTCAGATTCAGGTTGAACGTTGCCGGAGCCGGAGACAGTCCCGAGGCCGTGAGTCCACCGCCGAACAATGCAATCCCATTGGAAAAAATGGAGCTCGAAACCTGGCCCGAGGCTAGCAGGATCCCGAGAATCGCCAGCGTATCACCCGGGCCCGCAAGCCCCGACGAGATGATCTGCTGCACCAGGCTGGCGTTCTGGCTCAGGATCTGTTGCTCTTGGGCGTACACGTTGAAGGCCGTGACGGTCTGAGGCGGCTGCGCGCCGGTATTCCGCGTGGCGTTGTGCGCCACCTGGATGATCCGCACGTCAATCAGTACCTGGTTGCGCCCGTCAAGAAGGCTGCGCATCGTGGAGTTGAACGCAGTCAGCGTAGCCGGCGGCGCGCGCAGCGTCAGCGTGCTCGATGCCGCATCCACCGCAACGTGCTGCACGTTGAACACGCTTTTGGCGATCGTGCTCATATCGTTAAGCTCGGTGGCGCTTCCTCCGGAGTCGTTCAGATCCGTCAGGCCGGGAAGGTACAGCGTCTCGAGCTCCTGCCGTGTGTACTGCTCGCGAAGCTGCGGCGTATCGTGCGCCACCAGCGCGCGATGCTCATCGAGAGGCACGTAGAACGTGTTGGTGGCCAGCCCAAGCACGCGCGCCGCCTCCTGAAAGCTGGCATCGTCTACGTCAAAACGCACCGGCACATTGCGCACGCTGTCATCGAGCATCGCCGTGATGCCGTAAGCCTGAAAGACCTGGTGGATCAGCTGTAGCTGATCGGTGCGCAGGTGAAAACTGTGCAGGCCGGCTGCGGGCGTGAGCGAAACCACGTCGCCTAGCGACGCGCCCGTCCCTGCGTACAGGGACTTAGGCTGGCCGCGCAGTGCATCGTCACCCAGTTCGTAGAGGTGCTGCGTCGCTTCCACATTGTTCGGGTCGAGCTGCAGCGCACTCTGCAGGTCCGCGCGCGCCGTGCCTTCATCGCCGATCAGCCGCGCCTTGGCCGCAGCTTGAATCAGCGCCGTCACCTCGTGGCTGCGCGCCACCTCGGCCGCCATGCGGTAATCTGCATGGCTGGGATCAAGCTCGGCGGCCTGCGTGTAATCCCGTAGCGCCGCTTCAAACTGTCCGTTCATGAACAGCTTGCTTCCCGCGAGATAAAGTTTGGCTGCTTTGCGTTCGTCGCTGCCGGTCGGCTTCTTGCTCGTTGTCTCCGGCTCGGGATTGGCCGCGGGCGCCGCTTGCGCATGCGGTGGCGTTTGATCTGCGGGCTTGTTCACTGCCTGCGCGTGCGCCAGGCCCGCAAACACCCCGAGCAACAAACCCGCGCTCCACGCACACGCTCTGGCGCTCCATCGCGAGCGCGGCGTGGGGCCGGATTGCGGTTGCTTCGACTTCACGGAATCAATCTTAAGGTGCGGGCTCACGGTTCGGGTCTCGTCAGAGCCAGCAGATCTTCCAGCGATGTCGTGCAGACCTCCGGCTGAAACTGCACCAGCTCATCAAAGCTGTAGCGGCCCGTCGCCACCGCAATCACCGACAGGAAATTCGCGCGCGCCGCTTCAATGTCGCGTGGCGTGTCGCCGACCACGCAGATCTTGATCTCGTCCTGCGACTCTTTCGCCTTCAGCTCTCTGGCCTTCGCCGCTGCCTGCGCTACCAGCTCCGCGCGGACAGGGAAATGATCGCTGAATCCGCCAAACTTGAACCATTCGCGCAAGCCCGCCTGCTCGATCTTGATCCAGCCGATCATCTCCAGATTGCCGGTCGCGACGCCCAGCAGCGCGCCCTTGCGCGCCAGGTGCTGCAGCGCCTCTTCAACGCCGGGCATCTGCACCAGATCAAGCTCGTGGCGCCGCTCCGCTACCGTTGTGCGCATCGCTTCCAGAATCGCCTCGGTGTGCGCCTCCATCACCTCGGCGGGAATGTTCGCCTGGTGGCAGGCTTCGCGCAATATCGCCGTGTCCGTGCTTCCGTGCAGCAGCACCCCGGCCAGCGTGATCTCGAAACCCGTCACCCGCTGCACGCTTGCCGCCACTGAATCCACGTGGATGCGGTCGCGGCTGCGCAACAGCGTGCCGTCGATGTCGAAGAGATACGCATCCTGCGCGTCCCATTCGAAATCCGGCTCGATGGCGACGCGAGGCTCTCCGGTCTGCGATGTGGTCTGCATGAAAGAATGTGCGCTACAGCGGCTGCGCGAGCTGCTACTGCTGATTCTAGCGGTAGCTTTGCCGCAGCGCTCCATAGACAGGACGTTCGGAGCGGGGCGGACGCTTGAGCCCGGCGCGAACTTCCGCAAGCTCCAGCCCCAGTTCCGCCATGGTCCGGCTGAGGGTGTTGCGGTGCATGCCCAGCTCTTCGGCTGCCTTGCACTGGTTGCCACGGTGCGCGATCAAGACCTCGCGTAGATACTGCCGTTTGAACTCCCGTACGGCCTCTTCATAACGGATGCCGCTGGAGTGCATCTGGGTCACCAGGCTATCCAGTTCTCGTCTCACGTCCACCTCTTGCTTGGGTCGTTGAATTAGTTTAATCGCGGCGTTGCGGAAAGTGAGGCACATGTTTTCCTCATCTTTTTCCTCAGCCCGCGGAGGTGCAGAGCGCGCCGCAGCCCGTCACAGGCCGCCGCCGTGGTTTGGATGCATCCAGCCCGGCGTCTCCATCTCCATGGTGCGAATTCCATCGCGGATTCGGTTGGTAAGCTCATCCGGCGTCATGTGCATGCTCATGTGCAGAGCTCCAAAAAACTGCCTCGGCAACCGTGACTGCGCCAGCCATTCCGATTTGGGAAAGAACGCCACAGCAACCATGAGGCATAGCGTTACGAACACCACGCCCTGAAAAAATCCCAGGATGCCGCCGCCGATCATATCCAGGCAGCCAAGTCCCATCCAGTCAAGCGCCTTGCCCAGCAGGTTGCCGATGAAATTGGCCACGGCAAGAATCAGCAATGCGATTACGAAAAAGCCGATTACGTCCGCGACCGCTTCGACCCTCACAATCGGCATCAGAAGCGCCGCGATCTTTCCGTAGTACCACGACGCCAGCGACAGTCCGAACAGCAATCCGATCAGCGAGCAGGCGGTGCGGAAAAATCCTTGAAACAGCCCGCCCAGCACCGACGCAAGCAACACAACTACAATGGCCCAATCCGCCCAGGTCATAATGCGCTCCAAATTACGCTTTACAGTTGGATGCCGCGACCGGTTAACCGGCGGAAGGCTTCCAGATACTTTCCCTGCGTGCGCTCCACTACGTCGTCCGGCAGCCCTGGCGCGGGCGCCTGCTTGTTCCAATGGATGGATTCAAGATAATCGCGAACATATTGCTTATCGAACGAAGGCTGTGCGCCCCCGGGCTTCCAAAGTTTCCCATCCCAGAACCGCGAGGAATCGGGCGTCAAAACCTCATCGGCAAGAATAATGCCTTCGCCAGCCTTTGCGTTTCCGACTCTGCCAAATTCAAATTTTGTGTCGGCCAGAATCAGCCCCTGCGCTTCGGCGTGTTCCTTCGCCCGCCCATAGATCGCCAGCGTCAGCCGGCGCAGCTCCGCCGCGTCCTCATTGCCGATCAGCTTCTCCACAGACGAGAATGGAATGTTCTCATCATGCGCGCCATCCTGGCTTTTGGTCGCCGGAGTAAAGATCGGCTCCGGCAGCGGCGATCCGTCCATCAGGCCGCCGGGCAGGGAAATGCCGCATACCGTTTGCGTCTCGCGATACTCTTTCCATCCCGATCCGGCGAGATACCCGCGCGCCACGCACTCAACCGGAAACATCTGCGCCCGCTTCACCAGCATCGAGCGGCCTTCGAGTTGATCGGCATACGGCCGCAGCACCTCGGGAAATTCACTCACGTTTGCTGAGATCAGATGGTTCGGCACCACATCTTTGAGCAGGTCGAACCAGAACAGCGAGATCTGCGTAAGAATCTTGCCCTTGCCGGGAATGCCGGTCGCCAGCACGTGGTCGAAGGCCGAGATCCGGTCCGTTGCGACCAGCAGCAGCGCGTCTCCTACGGCATACAAGTCGCGCACTTTGCCGCGTCCCAGCAGCGGCGTTGCGCCCAGATTTGTAGTGAGTAAAGCGGTCACGAATGCGGCATCCTCGCGTGGACTGAATCTCCGATTTTCGAAGGCCCGCCCGTCTTTGTCAATGCGCCGCGCCTCCGGGCTGCGTGACGGTTTTTCCCGCGGCACAAATTCCGCGCTCCATCCTTTCCGCTTCTAAGGGTGGGCCGCACAGGCAGGACCCCGTGCCCCATCTTTTCCGCTTTTCTCTGCGGAAAAGGTGGGATCGCACAAGGCCGATCTGCCACCGTCCGTTCCCGTACTCGTCGCGGCCAAGTGTCTCAAATGTGAGCACAATACAGGAATTTCTTCCAAGCACGCACTAGTGTGACGGCCGTCACGGCCCGCAGGCACAATCTGGGAGAAACTCCACTTGTCAACATGGCTCGGAGGGAGTAAGAAAACCCTCTTTGAGCCGGGCGACACGAGGCAGCAGTGGAAAGGGGAAGCCGCCGCTACTTCGTTAGTGCAGGGATCGCCAGTGGCTGCGTGCTACCGACCTCCGGCGCCAGCCACTGGCCCCCGATTAACTTGTGTTTTATACAAGCGCCTCCGAAGCGACGGTTTCCTTCGGAGGTGATTTTTATTTGTGCGAAATCTCCGCTGAATCACCCGTCCGGGTCAGCACCGCAGATACAGAAATCAGGCTCAAGCACTGCTCCCGTTTATCGTGTTCCGTTCTTCTCCGGGTGTTGCCAACTCTTGTAAACGAACTCGATGCTGTACCCATCAGGGTCCAGCACATTCGCCGCATAGTAGCGTGGATCATAGTAAAGCCGCACGGAGGGTGCACCATTGTCCGTGGCTCCCGCTGCCATGGCGGCAGCGTACGCTGCGTCCACCTGATCCCGGCTGTTGGCAACAAAGCCAAGATGCGCAGCACGGCTGTCCGCTTCACCTTCACGAAGCCAGAGATATAGGCGCCCGTCCGCACCGAAGCCTTTGAGATCCGGGTGTCCCGGAGGACCATTCTTGCCGTCGAAATCGAAACGCTCATTGATGCCAAGAGGCGCCAGCGCCGCTTCGTAAAATGAGATCGAGCGTTTGACATTGCTCACGGTCAGAAAAATGTGGTCCAGCATGCGCGTCCTCTCTTGTCAGTTGACCCCACGTCGCGAAGCTCCTCTTAGAACCGGGCGCTCCTCTTAGAACCCGAAGCCCGTCTTAGAATACGTTCAGCAGATACCTAGCAGCTTGCTGAAAAGTGCACTTGGGGAGAAGTCTTGTAACAGGGCACGAGTTTACTCGTGCCAAAACTCGCCCAATTTTCAACGCGCGGCTTTAGCCGCGGAGGAAATTCAGCAAAACTTCTTCTGGCGAATCTGACTATTTCCGCAACCTGCTAGGCCCCGCGAGGCATCGTTGGCCATGGAACTGCCCCCTGGTCGCCTGCGTAAACCCATGCAGCGCCCCGGAGGTCCCGAATGCTCTGGTTCTATGAATCGCTGTTTCCTGTGGTCTGGATCGTCTTTCTTCTCTATTGGCAGATCAAGGCCATCAATACCAAGACCACGCAGCGCCTCGAGCCGGCCGCCTCGCGCATCCTGCGG
>DATJNF010000016.1:0-22657 GCA_035508375.1 Occallatibacter sp.
CAAACGCGTAGTCGCGATAATCCGCCAGACCCAGCGACCCAACCCAGCTGTCAAAAATCTGGATCACGTCCGCGCCCGCCTGTACCTGCAAGCGGCAATACTCCGTGAGCACAATGACAATCTTGTCCAAAAGCCCGCGCCAGGTAATCGTATCTCCATACATCATCTTTTTTGTGTGGATGTAATTGCGCGATCCGCCGCCCTCGATCATGTAGCTGGCCAGCGTATACGGCGCGCCGCAAAATCCAATCACGCCCATCCGGTCGCGAAAGTGCGCGCCAACTTTTTGAATCGCTCGGGCCACATACTCCAGATCCGCGGCCCGATCCGTGCGCAACGCGCGTACATCTTCAGTGGTCCGCACCGGCTGATGCACCACCGGCCCCTCGCCCGCCTGAAACTCGAAGTCCAGTCCCATCGGCTCCAGCGGCAGCAGCAGGTCGGCGAAGATAATCGCCGCATCCACGCCCAGCTTTTCCGCCGCGGTAATTGTCACTTCTGCGGCCAGCTCCGGCTGTTTGCAAATCTCCACCAGCGTGTGGTGCTTGCGCACGTCGCGATATTCCTGCATGTACCGCCCCGCCTGGCGCAGAAACCACACCGGCGTGCGGTCCACCGGCTTGCGCAGACACGCCCGGACAAAACGGCTGCCCTCAAAGATCTCCCCAGTCGTAATAGGCCCTTCAGCTTTCAATTCCATAGACTCAATTTTAAAAGGTCTCACCTACCCGAATACCCTTCAGCTCCGTGCCCCATCCTGTCGACTCTGTTCTGTCGACAGGGTGGGAAAGCACATCGCAATTCGAATCGAGAACGCTCCGGGTGCCCCACCTTCGGCGATGCGCGTTCTGTGCGAATCGGCGAAGGTAGGAATACGCAACGCTCATCCGACTCTTTCTACGGACTATCTCCACCGGAAGATCCGTAGCGACACCACAAACGGCACAAAAAACCAAGCCAGCAGAATCGCAACCTGCGCCGCCAGATGCGGCAGCGCAATCCCCTGCAGCATATTCCCACGCATGGCGTCAATCGCCGCCGTCAACGGCAGCGCCTTCACAAACGGCTGCACCACATTCGGAAACCGCGACGCGGAAAAGAACACGCCGGAGAGAATCCACATCGGCAGCATCACCAGGTTCATCAACCCTGACACCCCTTCCATCGTCCTCGCCCGCGAAGCCACCAGCAGGCCCAGAGCCGAAAACACCAGCGAAGTCAGCACGCACACCACTCCCAGTTGCCACAGCGGTCCGCGAAACGGCACGCCAAACACAAGCCGCGCGAAGCCGAGAAACACCACCACCTCAATCACCAGCAGCACCAGCCGCGACAGCAGAAACGCCGCCAGGTACTGCCACTTCGGCATCGGCGAAGCCACCATCCGCTTGAGCAGCTTCTTCTGCCGGCCATCCACAATCGCGAAGCCCAGCCCCCACATCGCCGAGCCCATCAGGTTCATCCCCAGCAGTCCCGGCACCACAAAGTCGATGTACCGTGAGCCCACCTCGTGCACCAGCTCGTTCTGCGCCGCAACCGCATCATGCCGCCCCGCCGCTATCTGGACCGCGCGGTCCGCCAGCAGCCGCGCATTCCGCGCATCAGGATTCGTATCGTCATAGCGGTACTCCACGCCGTCCGGCCGCGCCACAGCCAGCAACAGAATGTCGCCAACGGCCAGCGCATGCGCGCCTTGCGCCTCGTCCACCTGCATCGCTTTCAGTCCATGATCAGCAGCCAGCGCCTGCGCGAGCTGCGTAGTCGTCGCGCCCACCGGCAGCACATCCGCCGGCCGGTTGCGAAACGCAATCCCCAGCCCCACCGCCAGCAGAATGGGAAAGACAAAAATCCAGAAGATCGCCTCTGGCTCGCGCAGCACCAGCTTGAACCGCACCATCGTCAGCTGATAAAGACTGCTTAGCTCCAGTTTATTCATCGCGCAGATTCCTTCCCGTCAGCCGCACAAACACATCCTCCAACGTCGCCGAGTGCGTCCGGAACTCGCTCAAATGCAGTCCCAGCTCTTCCAGAGCCGCAAAGATGCGCGGCACCGCCGTGTGCAGCTCGCTCACCGAAAGCTGATGCACTCCCGCATCCACCCGATGCGACTGCACCCCCGGAATCCCCTTCAA
This sequence comes from Occallatibacter sp., assembly GCA_035508375.1. Taxonomy (GTDB): domain Bacteria; phylum Acidobacteriota; class Terriglobia; order Terriglobales; family Acidobacteriaceae; genus Telmatobacter. Next base: position 2,133 of record DATJNF010000016.1, read on the forward strand.
CACAGCAGGATCAATCGCAACCCGCGTCGTCTCTGAATCGCCCAATCCACTCCGTGCCCCGTCCTTGCGAGTTCTTTCTGGCGCAAGGGCGGAAGAAAACGAATCCTCACTCGGTGCCCCATCCTGTCGACTTTTTTCTGTCGACAGGATGGGAGGGCACACGTCTTCGGCCGTCGCAGACAACCGCAAGTCCTTCGCCGCACCAACCGCAAACTCCACAATCTCCTCGCCGCCAATCGACGCAATCAACTCCTGGGGCGTGCCCAGCGCGATCACCCTGCCATGATCCATAATTGCTACGCGGTCGCACAGCCGCTCCGCCTCATCCATGTAGTGCGTCGTCAGAATAATCGTGCGCCCTGCGCGCTTCAGCTCATCCACCAGGTCCCACAAGTGCCGCCGCGCCTGCGGATCGAGCCCCGTCGTCGGCTCATCCAGAAACAGCAATTCAGGATCGCCCACCAGCGCCGTCGCCATCGCCAGCCTCTGCTTCTGTCCACCGGAAAGCCCGCCGACTCGGGCCTTGCGCTTCTCTTCAAGCTGCGCCGTGCGGATAATCTCATCTACCGCGATCCCGTGCCGGTAAAAACTGCGAAACAGCCGCACCGCCTCTTCGACGGTCAGCTTGTCTGGAAACTGTGACTCCTGCAGCTGAATCCCGATCCGCTGCCGCAGCTCCTTGGCATCCGTTTGCCAGCGCAGCCCCAGCAGTTCCACCACGCCTTCGTCCGGCTCCGTCAATCCCTCGCAGATCTCGATCGTCGTCGTCTTTCCTGCGCCATTCGGCCCCAGCAGCCCGAAGCACTCGCCCCGCTCCACTTCCAGATCCACGCCATCCACCGCAAGCACATCGGCAAACGCCTTCTTCAGCCCGCGAATTCGCAGTGAAGGGGCGCCCGCACGCGCCGCCGAAGTAACACTCTCCAGGTTCGAAACCGAGTCCATCGCCACAGCTTACCGTACTTTTGTTGCAACCGATTGACCATCCATTCTCGAGCCCTTCCAGGAAATTGCGCTTCGAGGCAGGAACCGCGCCCGCGCATCCTCCGTATAGAAGCATCAAGACAGTGCGGCGAAACGCCGTCGATCACCAGCGTTCAAAAATCGTCTAACTCCACAGCCCCGGGAGGTCCGTCGTCATGCAGTCATATTGGCGTCGTTTTCTATCGCGATTCGCCGCGATTCTCTGCCTCGCCGTACCCATCCTCGCGCAGAACCTGCAGCCCGCCGCAGCTTCCGGCGGCATGGCGCACATGGCGGGGCACATGTATTTAACCACGCTGCGTTCGCCGCAACCCGGCGATCAGCAGAAGGCCGACGCCATCGTCGCCGCAGCCAGGCAGGCCATGGAACCCTATCAGGACTATCGCAAGGCCCTCGCCGACGGCTATCGGATCTTCCTGCCCAACGTGCCGCAGCCCCTCTATCACTTCACCAACTACACCAACGGACGCGAGGCTGCCCGCCACTTCGATCCGCTCAAGCCCACGTCGCTGCTCTATAAGAAAACTTCGGACGGCGGCTACACGCTCATCGGCGCCATGTACACCGACCGCGTCGATGCCAATGAAGGCGAGCTCAATGAGCGCATCCCGCTCAGCATCGCGCGCTGGCACCAGCACACCAACTTCTGCAAAGCGCCCGCAGGCCACCTGTCGGAATACTTCGGCCCCAACGCCCGATTCGGCCTCATGGGCTCCATTACCACGCGCGAAGCCTGCGAGGCCGCAGGCGGCGTTTTCTATCCTCACATCTTCGGCTGGATGGTTCACGTCTATCCCTACGAAACCGATCCGGCAAAAGTCTGGGCTATCGATGACGACGATCACGGTCACGACAACATGGATCACTCCGCCATGCCCGGCATGAAGATGAATTGAAGTTCAGCAGTTCTGGTACTTCCAGTTCCGCTGCTTGCCTTCAGCGATCCACTCCACCGCGGTCCCGATGCGCTTGTCGCGTGTCTCCGGCCGCTTCGCCTCAACTATCCATTCCAGGTATTCCCGCTTGCAGCTCGGGCTGAACGCCTCAAACCCCGCCGCGGCCTTCTTGTTCTTCTTCAAAGCCGCTGCAAAATCAGCCGGCATCTCGATCGCAGCCTTCGGCGGCTTCACAACCTTGCGCCTCGCCGCAATCGGGCTCGTAAAGTTGCCGCTCTCCACAAACCTCGCGGCCTGCCGGACCCAGCCGAGCATCTCTTTGTCCGCAGGCAGATCCTCCAAGCGCGTAATCCGTCCCAGCGAGCCCATCGCCCCATCGCGCGCCGCTTTCGCCTCGCGCAGCACCGCGCCAATCTCCTCACCCCAGAAGCCAAAGCTGCAGTGCTCTTTGAACGCCGACATATTCCCCAGAATTGCGCCGCGGTATTCAAAAAACGGCCGGCCCCACTTGATCGTCTCTTCCACGCCCGGACATCCCTTATGCACCAGCTCGCGCAGATGTCTCAGAATCGGCTGCGCAAACGGCTGCGACTTCGCAATGTAAGCATCCACCTTGGGATTAAGGCTTCCTTTCGACATCTCCACTCGTCCCTTCCTCGGTCCGCAAGAATCCTTGCGCCGGACTCTACCGTGTTCCTCCTAACGCACACAAGCAAATTCACCGCTCGTTTCTCTAACGCAGCGAATCGATCCAATGCAGAATATCTTCTAGAAACTTTGGGTAGCTCGTCAGCGCGCTGTGCTGAAACGCCAATATGCCCATACGATCCTCAATCGAGGTCAAGTAGGTCTCATTGGGCGGCCACTTACTCACGTTCACCTCGACAAGCCACTGCAGCAACCAGTGTTCTCCAAATCCCCAGGGGGCGGAACGTGTGAGCAGATTCGCCAGCACGATCACTTGCGCAGAACAAAGAGCCACTATGGGCAGCAGAAGTAGCGTCAAGACCGCCATGGCAGCCATCGGAAGCAACATGGGCACAAGAAAGAGTGCGACCGCAACTGCATATCCGGTTGAACTCTCACCCGATCCTTCGAACCTGTACTGATCCAGCTCGGCGTAACGTCGGTATCGTATCCATTCCTCAATTTCCTCCTGCGTGTCGAAGCGCGGTTCGCGTTTTGCCTTGAAGTACTCCCGGCAATTGCCTGCAACTTCGATGAACCAATCGATCAGCCAGCGTCGAAGGTTCTGCATCGCTCGCGTAACAAGAGACACCCCGTTCAGAAGAAGCAGAGCCTCATCCCGCATCGCGCACACCGCATACATTGGGATATCGGCTTGCAGGCTCGTGTCGATCACCTGCGCATATTCGTGGCCCAGCTTTTCCCACTGCTGCTGGTCGAGCCGGGAAAGCCGCCAAGCCCCGGCAAGGCTCACACCCAGAACCGAACAGGAAAGCAACACAGGAATCGTAATGTGTCTATTCCACGTGAGCCACAGTGCGATCGCTCCGAGAATACCGCCGATTGATACCGCCAGCCACAAGTCGAAGCGGGTGGCGACCTTACTCGGCCGCGCGGTAAGAAAAGGTGTTCCCAGAAAAACGATGCCCGCCACCTGCTCGACCACTTCGCGAGGGCACTGCCGCAACGCGTACAGCGCGACATTGCCGCCATGACTATGGGCAATCAATATCCGGCGGCCAAGCTTTCGCTCCATCAGATGACTTGCGAGCTCCGCACCAGCGCTCTGCCGCGCTGCATGGGAGTTCCCGCCGCTCCATCGAAATTTTTCGATGGTTCCATCCGAAAACGCTCTCCCTAGCGAGGCCGTGAACTCGGAATCGTCATCTGTCCAGGAGCGGCGCGAAGAAAGTCGGAACGGACCGATCTTCGGAATCGTCCCGTGGATCAGTGTGAACGAAAAGCCTTTCGGAGCACTGCTGGCCATCTCCGAAAACAATCTCTGGTTCATGGTGCGTTCTTGCGATTTGAGGCTGTGGGCAGGGGTTCCCGATATGCGTGGCATCATTGTAGACCCGACCCGGAATCTCGCCGCACCAAAATTCGCAGCCACCCTGTCCAAACGCGGCCCTGATGCACTGGGATCTATGCTCCGCAGTCCTGCACCAGTCCCGTCGGCAGCCCGTCGATGCTCGTCGCATTCTTCAGCCGGCGATACTGCTCCAGACCATCTTCACCTTTCGCCTGGGCCCAGCGCACCAGCGCAGGCCGCTCGCCCGCGTACTCGAACAACGGCACCCCATACCCGCACGACGTCTGCACCAGATCGATGTCGAGCCACACAATCTGCCGCGCGCCGGGCCGCTCCTCATTGTCGAAAAGGCCTTCCAGCAACTCGCGATATTCCACCGTTCCACGCACAAGCGACTTCCCTCTGCCATACAGCCGCAGAATCACCGGTGGTCCCTCAAACGCGCAAAACATCAGCGTCAGTCGCCCATCGGCCTTCAGATGTGCCGCCGTCTCGCTCCCGCTCCCCGTCTGATCGAGATACGCGACGGCGTTCTCATTCACAATTCGCAGTGCAGCTGCATCTTTCGGCGACACATTCACTCGGCTCCCTGCCGTCGCTGAAGCCGTAAAGAAAATCCTCTGCTTCTCAATGAACTGGCGATGAACCTGCTCCATCGCCGGAAACTGTTTGCCCATGGCCCTGTCCCTGCACTCAAGATCTATCTGAATTCTAGGCCACGGTGCGATTCCGCTTTAATAGGCACAACTTCAGCCGCACCAATATCGGCTCATGGCGAGCAAGCGCCTCCGGTTGCTGCGGAACCATTGCAACTTGATTCCTGGTTCGCTCCGTGCCGGTTGTTTGGTTGAAAGGCTACTCTCAGTCGAGAGGCAAGAAAAGCCTTCCTTGCAACAGGAGCCTTCGATTTCATCTTGGCTGGCAAAACGGCGGGTACCTCAGACCTGAATTCCACAACCTGAGAATACTGACCGACTCCAAGCCACAACCACGCTCTCCCGTCAGGGAGAGAAGAAAAATAGCCCTGGGGCATCGCAGCCCCAACGCCGCCGTCCCGAAGGGCCGGCGCGAGCCATGCACCTTGCGCAAAATGCCCACCGTTTCCCGCACAATATATGCGTGGCCGCTCTAGACCGAGCAAGACCCGACCACAAATCCGGACCGCTCCCACCCCCCGGGAGCCAAAAACGCCAGCGCCAAAGCCGCGCGAAGGACATAACTTCCACTAAATCAATATGTTGAAAATGTTACTTATTAATAAAGTAGTACACATTGCGCTCCATTCTTGAGCCCTTTTTGCGCGTCTTCGCGCAGAAACGGGCACCGAACTCGCCATCACGCCGAGCCTGTCTGCAGGTAAACTAGAACTATGGCGGAGATACAGCGCAGGAAAACCCCGACAGTCAAGATCGGCCAGGTTCGCGTGGGCTGGGAAGTTCCGGTCGTCGTGCAGTCGATGACCAACACTGACACGGCAGACATTCAAGGCACCATCGAGCAGGTCGCGGCCCTCGCGCTCTCCGGCTCCGAGCTCGTGCGCGTTACCGTCAACAACGAGGAAGCCGCGGCGGCCGTTCCGCATATCGTCGAAGGACTCGACAAGCGCGGCATCCGCGTGCCGATCATCGGCGACTTCCACTACAACGGCCACATCCTGCTCAAGAAGTATCCCGCTACGGCGCAGGCGCTCGCCAAGTACCGCATCAATCCCGGCAACGTCTCTGTCGGACGTAAGAATGACGACAACTTCCGCACCATGGTCGAGTGCGCCGTCGAGAACCACAAGCCTGTCCGCATCGGCGTGAACTGGGGCTCGCTCGACCAGGCGCTGCTGACGCGCATGATGGACGAGAACAGCAAGAAACCCGAGCCGCTGCCGGCGCGCGACGTGATGATGGAAGCCATGGTGGTAAGCGCCCTAGACTCGGCGAAGGCCGCCGAGCGCTACGGCCTGGGCCACGACATGATCATCCTTTCGGCCAAGGTCAGCGGCGTGCGCGACCTGATCGATGTGTACACGAACCTCGCCGCGCGCTGCGATTATCCTCTGCACCTCGGCCTTACCGAAGCCGGCATGGGCACCAAGGGCGTGATCGCCTCGACAGCCGGCCTTGCACCGCTGCTGCTTGCGGGCATCGGCGACACGATCCGCGTCAGCCTTACGCCCAAGCCCGGCGGCGACCGCACCGAAGAGGTGCAGGCCGCGCAGCAGATTCTGCAATCGCTCTCCATCCGCAGCTTCATGCCGCAGGTGACCAGCTGCCCCGGCTGCGGCCGCACCACCAGCACCTACTTCCAGGAACTCGCCGAGCAGATCCAGACCTACCTGCGCACCTCCATGCCCGAGTGGCGCACGCGGTACCCCGGCGTCGAGGAGCTCAAGCTCGCGGTGATGGGCTGCGTGGTGAATGGCCCCGGGGAGTCGAAGCACGCCAACCTCGGCATCAGCCTCCCCGGCACCTTTGAGGATCCCGTTGCGCCGGTCTACATCGACGGCAAGCTCTCGACCACCCTGCGCGGCGACAGCATAGTCGCCGAGTTCAAGCAGATTCTCGATACTTACGTGAAAAGCCACTACGGGCAGAAGGCCAAGAGCGAAGAGCTGGTCGGCGCTCGATAAAGACAGGGAATAGCGATTAGGGAACTGGAATCAGGACCTCAAGGCTCCTGGGCGTCGTTCTTCCTTTTCAATCCACTTCGGTTCGCGATAAGCTGGCTGCAATTTTCTCAGGAGATTTCGATGTCTCTGGGCCCGCTCACCGCGCTCGCGTCTCTGGCTGCGTGGATTCCGCTCGCGTCTTTCGCAGGCACGCCCAAGACCTGCGTGCCCGCCGAACAAGCCGCTAAGATGCTCAACAAAGACATCTGCATCTCGGCGCACATCTACGACGTGGTGCAGCTTCCTGACGGCACGCGATTTCTCGACGTATGCTCGCCGGAAACACCCGATGAGAAGTGCCGCTTCACCATCGTGAGCCTCACCGAAGACCGCGGCACCGTGGGCGAGCTGACCAGATATCGCGACATGAATGTGCAGATCCGCGGCATCGTGCAGCCGATGCACGGTCGCGCAGGGATGGTGCTGAGCCACGCGCGGCAATTCAACGGAGGCCCGCCGAAGTTCAGACCCAATCCGCTGCTCGCACGCGGATTCGATGCCGAAGCGAATCGTCCGCCAGCCAGCGATCCCAATCTTCGTGGCCAGGGCGGTCGCCGCGCCTTCATGAATACGCGGGATCAGGAGCCGACACAACGCAAGTAGCAACACGAAAATGGGTGCCCCCACCTTCGGCGATGTGCGTTCTTTGCACATCGGCTAAAGTGGGAAAGCACGAATCTCAACGCAACTCGCTGCTTTCGCCCAGCTCCGGCGCAAATCGCGCTCCTGCGAGCAGGATCGCGCACGAGATCACGAGGAAGATCAGCGTTGCGCCCAGGCCGATGCTGAGGTTTGAGCGGTCAGAGATGGCTCCGATGATCTGCGGCGAGAAGGTGTCGCCGAAGGCATGAATGCAGAACAGGTTCATCGAGATGGCCGTTGCGCGGACTGGCCCGTTGACGGAGTTCACGATGGCGGCGTTGAGCGGGCCGGTGTTGAGGAAGAGGAAGAACTCGGCGAGGAAGAGCGCGGGAATCGTCGTGGTGCGCGGCCCGAAGCACAGCAGCAGCCCGAAGGGCAGCGTGAGCGCGACGCTCCAGAACGAGACCAGGTAGAGCGCGCGATGATTGGTGCGCAGCCAGCGTTGCGCGATCCAGCCGCCAAGGATCGTCCCCACGATCCCGTCGACCACCGTAATGGCGCTTACCGTGAGGCTGGCATTGGCAACTGAGAGGCCATTGAAGCGATGCAGGAACGTAGGCACCCAGGCAGAGATGCCGCCCATGGCGAAGGTAAGCATCGCCAGGCCGAAGGTGCCCGTGAGAAACGCTGGATTGCGGAAGAGACCAAGAAACGTGGTACGGTCAAGCGTGGGTGCGATGTGGTCGGTCGATCCGCGTTCCGGCTCACGGCCGAGCACCGCGTAGAGCGCCGCGATCAGCAGTCCGGGTATCGCGCAGAGAAAGAAGGGCGCGCGCCATCCCCACAGCGAGCCTAGCTCTCCTCCTGCCAGGTAGCCCAAGGCAGCACCCACCGGTATGGCGACATAGAACGTGGAGAGAATACGGTTGCGGTCGCGCTCGGGATACAGGTCGGCCAGCACCGCCGGCGCAAAAATGCCGAATGTAGCTTCGCCCACGCCCACCAACGCATGGCGAATGTAGAGCGTCCAGTAGTCATGCACCCACGCGGTGCCGAGCGTGGCCAGGCTCCAGAGCACGGCGCCGCCAATGATGAGCGGCTTGCGCGAAAAGCGGTCGCCAAGCCAGCCGCTGGCAGGCGCGGCAAACATGTAGAAGAAAAACAGCGCTGTGGTAAGCGCGCCCATCTGCTGGTCAGTGGCGTGGAACTCGCGCTGGATAAGCGGCTGCGCGCCGGGCAGAATGTAGCGGTCGATGTAGTTCAGCAGATTGAGCCCGAGCAGCAGCGACACTGTGCCCAGAGCAGGGCTAATGCGAGCGCGCACGGATGGAGTCGTTGTCGGCAAGGGCTCTCAACTCCCGCGAGAATCCACAGTTATCACGAAGAAAGGATTCGTTCAAGCGCTCTTCAACTCATCACTCTTTCGGCCGCGGCCAGCGCGCTTCCACCGTCGTGCCGATGCCGCCGCGGGGCCGGAACTCGCCGCGCACCACCGCCCACACCGGATCGGTAGCTTTGACCACGTCTTCCAGAACCTGATTGACGATGTTCTCCTGAAAGATGCCTAGATTGCGGTAGCTGAAGAGATATTCCTTGAGCGACTTCAGTTCGAGACACCGTTCGCGGGGCATGTAGCGGATAGTCAGGGTTCCAAAATCAGGCAGGCCGGTCTTGGGGCAGACGGAGGTGAGTTCAGGATCATCAATGATGATCTCGTAGCCGGGAAACTGGTTCTGCCAGGTTTCGATGGCCGGAAACTCGAAGTCGAGGCCGGCTTTCGCGTGCTCGTCGGTGTAGCGGGGGGTTTGTGTTGCCATAGTCCTATTGTACTGGCCAAAAAATTCGGTGCCGGGCCGGCTTGACCGCTTCGCATCGATGCTGTGGTGCGGCTCCCCGCCAGCCGGCTTGGATTGCGGACTGCCGCATGACGGTGGGCAATGCTTTGCCTCAATGAGGTGTTGCACCTTCTGAGCCCATCTGTTTTTTCGCTTCTTAAGGCCCTGTTTTTGAGTCTTATATACTGACCTTGGTTATACGAATGGCAGAGGAACGAAAGCAGTTGGGCCGGCGCTGGCTTTGGGTGGGTGCGGCAGTTGTTGTGATCGCAGTCTTTTTCATGGCGCGGTCCCTCTTGCGCGACCGGCTGCCCGTACGCGCGGCTCAGGCGGAGCATGAGGTGCTGCTGAGCACAGTGAGCACCAACGGCAAGGTCGAGGTCGAGCCGGAGGCTAACTACCAGTTTTACAGCCCCATTGCAACTACCGTGAAAAAGGTCTTTGTGCAGACGGGAGACCATGTTCCGGCCGGCAAGCTCATGATCGTGCTGGACGACATGGATGCCCGGGCGAAGGTAGCCGCGGCAGAGAATGGTGTGAAGACCGCGCAGGCCCTGCTCGACGCCACCCTCCACAACGGAACCCAGGAAGAACGCCTGGCGACGCAGGCAGAAATCAACCGGGCGCAGTTGACGCGAGACCAGGCGCAACACAATCTGGAGGCGCTGACAAAGCTGGCCGCATCCGGGGCAGCGTCGTCGGGCGAAGTGGCCGCGGCGCGACAGCAACTGGAAAGCGCCAATGCCAGCCTGAATGCCTCGCAGCAGAGCTCGACGCACCGGTATTCTCCCGGCGAAGTGGCCCGCTCGCAGTCCGCACTTGCCGAGGCGGAGGCCAACCTGGCCGCGGCGCGGCAAATCGAGGCGCAGACCCAGATTCACGCCCCAGTCGCGGGCACCGTTTACAGCATGGACGCCACGCCAACCAGTTTTGCCGAGGCCGGCAAACTCCTGCTGCAGATGGGAGACTTGAAACGCGAACGGGTGCGCGCGTATTTTGACGAGCCAGACCTGGGCAGGCTGGCCGTTGGGCAGAAGATCACGATCAAATGGGATGCAAAGCCAGGCCAGGAATGGCACGGACACATCGTGCGGCTGCCGGTCACAGTGGTAACGTACGCCACACGCACCGTTGGCGAGGTGCTGGTGCAGATTGACGATGCCGATTCCGGACTGCTGCCGGACACAAACGTGAATGTGACGGTGACGACCGCCACGGCGCCTGATGCGCTGAGCGTGCCGCGCGAGGCGCTGCACTTCGAGAACGGCAAGCCGTACGTGTACAGGATCTCGGGAGACCAGCTGGTGCGCACGCCGGTTACGACGGGCGTCTTCAACCTGACCCGTGAGGCGATTCTCTCCGGGCTCAAAGAGGGCGACTGGGTGGCCACCGGCTCAATGAACGGACAGCAATTGCAAGAGGGTGTTCCCATCAAGGTTGTGCGGTGATGCGGCTTTCTCTTGAGACGCTGCATCTTCCGGCAGCATTTCTGGGAGCAGCACTCTCGGTGGCCGGTACGGCGCAGGCTCCGAAAACGGCCCTTGCACAGATCAACGCGGCCCTGCAGGCCGGCGAAGCGGACCGCGCGTTACAGCTCGCCAGGTCGCTTCCGCAGGGGGGCGCGAACGATGCGGAGGCGCAGAACCTGGAGTGCCGTGTGTACTTCACGCTGCAGAAGTGGGATGCCGCGGCAGACGCCTGCCGGCACGCGGTGGAACTGGACCAGGGGAACTCGAACTATCACATGTGGCTGGGGCGGGCGTTGGGCGAAAAAGCCGATCAGGCTTCGTTTTTGGATGCCTTCTCGCTCGGCAAGCGAGTGCGTATCGAGTTTGAAAACGCGGTGAGGCTAAACCCGCGGAACGCAGAGGCGCTGTCAGACCTGGGCGAGTTTTACCAGGAGGCGCCGGGGATCGTGGGTGGCGGGTTGGACAAGGCCCAGCGCGTCGCCGCACAGCTGGATGAGGTGGACCCGGCGCGCGCTCATCAGTTGCGGGCGGGAATCGCCGTGGAACGCAAGGATTACGAAACAGCGGAGCGGGAGTTGAAGCAGGCAATCGCTGTCAGCGCGCATCCCGCATTCCAGTGGACCGTGCTGGCTTCGTTCTACGAACGGAGCGGGCGCTGGCAGGAGATGGATGAGGCGCTCCACAACTGTATTGCTGCGGCTGCGCGCGACAGAACCGCTGGTGTGCCGCTGTATGACGGAGCGGGCGTGCTGATCCGGGCGCGACAGAATCCTCAATTGGCCGCAAAGATGCTCGAAGACTATCTGACCGGTTCCGCGATCACCGAGGAGGCTCCGGCTTTCGTCGCGCATCATCGGCTGGCAAAGGTCCTGGAGCAGTTGGGCGACAAAACTGGCGGCGCGCGCGAGCAGGCGGCGGGCTACGCGATGGCCCACGAGTATGCGCCGCAGGAAGCACAGCGTTGACGGGAAGAATGCATTTGAGGGCACAAGACAATCCGCGCTGCGTCCGTGCGTACTTTGTGACCGCGCTGGTGCTGGCCGCCACTGCTCATGCGCCGGCGCAGGTGTCGCTGCGCACGGCGGTCGAGCTGGCGCAACAGAACAGCAGCACGGTCCGACTAGCCGGCGCCGATGTAGCCAAAGCACGGGCCTCACTGTCTGAGACTCGCGACGCCTTTGTCCCATCCATTACGTTCGGTTCGGGGCTTCCCGCTTTTCCGGAAATTGGATTTACCGGCAACCTGCCGACAATTTGGGACGCCACTGTGCAGTCCATGGTCTTCAGCATTCCGCAGATTCGCTACATGCAGGCAGCGCGCCGGGGCGTGCAGGCCGCACTGCTCAACCAGAAAGAGGCCCGTGAACAGGTCGCGCTCGACACATCCCTCGCCTATGTGGAACTGGATACGGTGGACTCCGAGCTGGACGCCACACGGCAGCAGGAAAGTTACGCAGTCCGGCTCGTAGAGATCGAACACCAGCGGACCGACGCGGGCGTGGATCCGTTGAGCGAGTTGCTGCAGGACCAGCTGATTGCCGCCCAACTAAAATTAAAGCGACTGCATCTTGAAACCCGAGCGGCGACGCTGGCCAAGCAGTTGGCAACGTTGACCGGTTTGCCCGCGGGCTCCATTATTCCCGATCATGCCAGCATTCCGGAGATTCCGGCCGTCACCGCTGATGAAACACCCCGCTCGACCCCTGGGCTGGAGGCGGCGGAGATGGTGGCGCAGTCCAAGGCACGTGCCGCCAAGGGTGATCAGGAAAGAGTCTGGTTTCCTCAGGTTGCTTTTGGGGCCATCTACAACCGCAATACGACGCTGCTGAACAATATCAACCAGTACTACAATCACGTTCTTCCGACGAACAACCTCAGTTCAGGATTCAACATTCAGCTGCCCCTGTTTGATGTGGAAGTGCACGCCAAATCACGCGAGTCTGCCGCCGACGCGCTGCGCGCCAAGGTGGAAGCCGAGCAGGCGCAGCAGCAGAACAACCTCCAGATCGCGGAGCTGACCAGCAGCCTGCGCGAGCTGGATGCCCAAGCCGAAGTGGCCAGCCTGAAGCAGCAGATTGCCGGCGAACAGCTAAAGTCGGTGATGACGGAACTGGAGCTAGGGAACGGAGCCGGCGACGGCCAGGGAGCGCCACCACAGGCCAACCCCACGGCAGAGCAGAAGGCACGGATTGACGAGCGGCAGAAATACGTTGATGCGCTCGACGCTGGGCTTGATCTGAGCAAAGCCCGGCTCAATCTGCTGCGGGCCCTGGGCCACATGCAGGACTGGCTGGACGAGTTGCACACAAAGTAACTCCCAGGGCCGAAAAACGTCTAAAAAAGTGCCGGAATGTTAGAATAGTAGGGATGCCTATGCCCCTGAAAACGCTCTTTCTGAACCCGCCTTCGTTTGAGAACTTCGACGGCGGAGCAAGTTCCCGCTGGCCGGCAACACGCGAAATCGAATCCTACTGGTACCCGGTGTGGCTCGCCTATCCGGCTGGATTGCTCGAGGGCTCGCGCCTTCTGGATGCGCCGCCGCACCACGTCTCTGCCGAAGAAACGATCAAGATCTGCAAGGACTACGAGTTCCTTGTGCTCTTTACTTCGACCGTGGGCTGGGAGGGTGACCAGCGGCTGGCCGAGGCCATCAAGGCAGCGAATCCTTCGATTCGCGTGGCGTTTGTTGGACCACCGGTGACGACCGATCCCGATCGCGCGCTGAATGAGTGCTCCGCGCTCGACTTCATCTGCCGCCGTGAGTTTGACTACTCCGTCGTGGAGTATGCCAACGGCAAGCCGCTGAACGAGATTCTGGGCATCAGCTACAAGAAAGACGGCAAGATCATTCACAACCCCGACCGCCCGCAGGTGGAAGACCTGGATGCGATGCCGTGGGCGACGAAGATCTACAAGCGCGACATGGATGTGACGCGCTACAACGTGCCGTTTCTTCTGCATCCCTACATTGCGCTTTATTCGACGCGCGGCTGTCCGGCGCAGTGCACCTTCTGCCTGTGGCCGCAGACACTCAGCGGGCATGCGTGGCGCAAGCGCTCGAGCGACGACGTAGCCGCGGAGCTGAAGTGGGCGAAGGAAAACTTTCCCGAGGTGAAGGAGTTCTTCTTCGACGACGACACATTCAACATCCAGAAGGCACGAACCATTGAACTGTGCGAAAAGCTCAAGCCGCTCGGCCTCACCTGGAGCTGCACCTCACGTGTGACCACGGATCGCGAGACGCTGAAGGCAATGAAGGATGCCGGTTGCCGGTTGTTGATTGTCGGCTTCGAGTCGGGCGATCCGCAGATTTTGAAGAACATCAAGAAGGGCGCGACGGTGGAGCGCGCGCGGGCCTTTGCGAAGGACTGCCACGACCTTGGCCTGACGATCCACGGAGACTTCATCCTTGGCCTGCCGGGCGAGACCAAAGAGTCGATCCGCAACACAATCAACTTTGCCAAGTCGCTGGACGTGGAGACGATTCAGGTCTCGATTGCGCACGCGTATCCGGGCACAGAGTTCTACGACTTCGCCAAGGCCAATGGTTTTATCACCAACGAAAAGATGGAAGACGGCGGGGGCCACCAGATGGCTCACATCGAGTATCCCGGCTTGCCCACCGACTACGTGATGGAGATGGTGCACCGCTTCTACGATGAGTACTACTTCCGTCCCAAGGCTGCGGCGCGCGTGATCTGGAAGGCGATTGTGAACCGCGATGTGCCGCGGCTTTACGAGGAAGCGAAGTCGTTTCTCAAGCTGCGTTCGCAGCGCAATAAGATGGTCAAAGCAAAGCGCAACCAGCAGGCTGAGAAGACCGCAGCAGTCAGTGCGGGCGCTTAGCCGATACGCGGCGAAGCGCTTCGATGAGATGAGGGCGGCGCGGGCGCGCCGCCCTTCTTTCTTGCGTCCATCTCAATTCAACAAATGTTTGGCAAGGAAATAGAACCTTCGCGGCATTTGATTGATCTATAGCTAAGAGAAGAACTGCAATGTCCCATCAACTTTCGCCGCGGCAATATTTTGTTCTGGGACTGGTGGCGTTGTGCGCGCCGCTCGGCGATACGTGCCTCTCCCGCGGCATGACGCAGTTACCGGCGATTTCTTTGGCGCATCCTCTGACGCTGGTAGCAGCGGTCTTCACACCCTGGATCGGTGCAGGCATCGCATTGCTGATCGGATTCTTCGCAAGCTATCTCACCGCGCTTTCGTGGGCGGATCTTACGTTCGTCTTACCTGCCACTGCGCTGGGAAATGTGATTGTCGCGTTTTTGGCTCGATTCTGGCTGCAGGAGCCCATCTCTGTCGCGCGTTGGATGGGCATTGTGCTGATCACGTTAGGCGTGAGCTTCGTTGCGCAGGGTCCGTCGCTCACCGTGCAGCCTGCGGCGACGGCCGATGCGGCTGAAACAGCTGGGGTGGTTAGCGAAGATTCCGAAGCCGAGAGGGTAAGCGTGCAATGATGGCTCCGCAGACAGGCCTCTGGCCAGCCGTAGCAATGATTGCAGCAATCGTGCTGAGTTCGACGACGGGCGAGGTGCTAACGGCCGCGGCTATGAAGTCGATCGGCGACCTTGATGCCGTTCGCGCGCAGTCCGGTATGAAGGGCGCGATTCTCGCGGTCGTCACGTGCCCGTTGTTCTTTATCGGCGTGGGTTTTCTGGCGCTGTCGTTCTTCTCGCTTTTGTTTGCGTTGAATCATCTCAGCCTGAGCCTGGTAGCGCCGGCCTCGGCCTCGCTTACGCTGGTGACGAACGCTGTGGCAGGAAAGATCTTTCTGAAAGAGAATGTGGATCGCAGGCGCTGGGCGGCCGCAGTGCTCGTGTGTGTCGGTGTGTACCTGCTGGCGCACTAGCGCCGGCCATTCAGATTGCCGACAAGGCGCATAAGGCCCTTGGGTTCCAGGTCCCGCTCCAGGCAGGAGAATGGCCTCTCCGATTCGATACCGAGGGCTTCGGCCGCGAGATGTCCGGAGCGTGCAGCGCTCTCCATAGTGGAGGGCCAGCCGGTGGCCGTCCAGTCGCCGGCAAGAAAGCAATTGGGCCATGGCGCAATGCAATCGGGACGCGATGCATCGATTCCCGGCGGCACACCGAATGTGGCGCGCACTTCCTTGACCAGCGCAGCCTTCTCCAGGTTTGCCGAGGCGACCGCAGGAAAAAACTCGCGCAGCTCGTCGACAGCCTGCGCAATGGCCTGTTCGCGCGGACGCGAGGCAAAGCGGCGTGAGGCGCTCTGCACCAGCTCGAGATAGCTGCCCTTCAGGTTCCGCCATGGCTGCAGACGCGTCTTGTTGTACATCCAGTGTATTTCGCGGTCAAGCAGAACGGCGTGAGGCAGATCGGTGATCTCGCGATCGAACCAGAGATGCACGCTGCAGATGGGCCAGTGCTCGTGGTGATCGATCTGGGAGAGCAAATGATCCGCGCCTTCAGCGGGCGGCATAGAGGGAAGCAGTTTGGCCGTGGCCTCAAAGGGCAGCGCGAGGATAAGAAAGTCGGAGACAAACTCGCCGCTGCGCGTGATGAGCGTCCACTCGGAGACCTCTTCGTCCCACTCGGCCGATTCGACATTGGCGTTGTAGAGCACCTCCGAACCACGCTCGGTGAGGAAGCTTTCGGCGCCGGCATAAAGCTCGCTCAGGGGCATAGTGCTCATTCCCATGGCGCCCGCTTCCGCCGAGTTCATGAACAGCTCGCGGATGACTTTGGCGGCGTAGGGCACTGCGATTGTATCGAGGTCTGCATTGAGCGCGCTGGCGATAACCAGCCGCCAGAAGCGCTCGATGGCGCCGTATGTCTGGCCATTGCGCTCGAGCCATTGGCTCAGGGGTTCGGGACTATCGGCGGGAACGGAGCGCAGCAGGACCCGGAATGCGCGCGCGAGCGCGAGCTTGTCAGCGAGCGTGAACGCGTGAGCAGCGAGCAGTCTGGGCAGCCCGTGCAGCGGCGCGGGCAGCCAGCTTGGACCGAGACGCGAGCGGCGTCCGCCGGGCTCAATCATCGTCATCTCGCGCGTCCAGTGAATGCGATCAAGAACGCCGATGCGTTTGTAGAAGCCGATGAGATTGGTGCAGCAGCCAAAGAGCACATGCTGGCAGTTGTCGATGACTTCTTCGACGCCCGGATGTAAATAAGAGCTGGCGCGTCCGCCCAGATAGCCGCGGCGCTCGACGAGCCGTACACGGAAGCCCGCGTCAGCTAGAGCGCACGCGGCGCTCATGCCCGCAACGCCGCCGCCGACGACGGCGACAGTCTTCCGCGAAATGGGCTGTGTAGAGCTCAATGCAACAATCCTATTTGCCGGGAAGCAGGCGAGCGAGCGTCATGCGCGTAAGGCCGATCGACAAGATGGCGAGCTTTTGCGCCGTGGGTACGCTGGCACGATGGGTAAACACGTCGTAGTTCGCGCGCTCGATGTGCTTCAACAGCGCGTGATAAATGGAGACCAGTACCCGCAGCGCCGGCCGGCTCTCGCGATCGATGAGCGGCAGCAGTTCCTGTGCAGAGCGATAGTAATTTTCCGCTCGCTGCGCGATTGCGGCGAGCAGCGCGCGTTCATTGATGCCGGGTGGCGCGGATGGTGCCCGGTGCAGCAGGGCGTCAAGAGACACGTTATGGACGGCCATATCTTCCAGCGGCAGATAGACGCGGTTGCGCGCGGCGTCTTCCGCCACGTCGCGCAGGATATTCGTGAGCTGAAAGGCGACGCCAGTCTCTTCAGCCAGCTTTTCCGCCCGAGGGTCCTTGTAGCCGAAGATGCGGATGCATACCAGGCCGACGACAGAGGCAACCAGATAGCAGTAACGGTACAGGTCGGCGAAGGTCGCGTAGGTATCGGGCACATCTTTTGTCTCGTGTTCCAGATCCATGGTTACGCCGGCTACCAGTTCGTCCAGCAGATGGAGCGGAATATGGAAGCGCTCGGTCGCGTCTTGAACGGCCAGAAAGACGAGGTTTGACGAGGCCCCGCCCTGGCAGACGCCGCGCCAGTCGGCGAGCCACGCGTCGAGACGCCGTTTGCGCTCTTCGCGCGAAAGCGTTTCGTCGTCGGCCAGATCATCGGCCTGGCGCATGAAGGCGTACACGGCGCAGATCGCATTGCGGCGCGGCGTTGGAAGCGCGACGAAGGCGTAGTAGAAGTTCTTTGCTTCGCGCTTCGCGATGGCGCGGCATTCCGCATAGGCACGGGTTAAAGGGGCTTCGCTCGATGCAATGGTCAAGCCGCTTTCCCTGTGGTTCGTACACCGAGACGAAGAAACGGCAGAGCCTTGCCACCGATGGCGCGCAGCGCGAGCGCGAGTTTCGACCGCTTGGAGATGGCCGGCCGCTCGCTGAGCACGTCGTAGTCCTGCCGCTCGATGGCGCGGAGAATCTCCAAGCCGCCGCGGCTGAATAAATCGAGATCGACTGCGAGGTCTCGGTGGACGCGATGGATGAGCGGTAATCCGTCTTCAAAGAGTTCGCGGGCAAACGCGACTTCGTGGTGCAGAAGGTCGCGGAACCCTGGAGTGGCAACGCCGGCCGAGATGGTTTCGTCGCTCACGCCGAAGCGGCGCATATCGCTCTGCGGAAGGTAGACACGGCCTTTGGCGAAGTCGACGCGAACATCCTGCCAGAAGTTGGCTAACTGCAGTGCGGTGCAGGTTGCGTCGGAGAGGCGAAAATTTTCCTCGTCCACTTCTCCGCACGCATAGAGCACGAGCCGGCCCACAGGATTGGCCGAGTAGCGGCAGTAGCCGAGCACATCCTGCATGGTCTCGTAGCGCGTGACGGTCTGGTCCTGGCGGAAGGCGGTTAGCAGGTCGGCGAACGGCTCCTTGGGAATGGCGCAGGCGCGAATGGTCTCGTGCAGCGCGACGAAGACTGGATGACGCGCACGGCCTTCATAGCAGGCGTCGAGCTCACGCCCCCACAGGTTTAGCAGCGCGAGCCCTACGGAGCAGTCCCCAACTTCATCACCCAAATCGTCGGAGATGCGGCAATAGGCATAGATGGCGTGAAAGTGCGGGCGCAGGGCCTTGGGCAAGAAGCGCGAAACAACGTGGAAATTTTCGTAATGCGATTCGGCAAGCTGCCGGCAATAGGCAAGAGCTTCGGCGAGCGTGGGCGTCCTTTCAGGAATGCGGTAGGCGGGAGGAAGCGCAGCCCAGCCGCGGGCGAGTAGCTCGCCGTCTGGGACATCACGATGGGGTGGTTCGGCTGCTGTCATCTTCATCTGCTTGAGCGCGTTCCTCAGGGCCAAAACCCGGATCAATCTCTTCTACTAATGTACGGGCTAAAACCCATACACTTTACGTTAAAGCCGCTTCATTCACACTTAAGCCCCAAGCGTCAGGTTGCAGAGACGATCGCGATCCCAGGAGATCTCGCCTTACGGAACGATGGCGGTTTTGATCTCTGACGAGCGGTTCATCAGCTTTTCAAAGACGCGGTTGAGCTCATAGAGGTGAGCGTGGCCGGTGATGAAGGCTCCGCACTGGAAGCGGCCCTCGGCAATGATTTCGAGCGCTTTGCGGCAGATGGCCGGCGTGTGATGGAAGGTGGCGCGGAGCGTGATGTCGCTGTAATGGATGCGATTGGTGTCGAGCGTGACGTGCGTGTTGGCCGCACAACCGCCGAAGAAATTGACGGTTCCGCCTTTGCGCACTAGCTCGACCGCCTCTTGCCACGCTTCGGGAACACCGACTGCTTCAATCGCGATGTCCACGCCGCGGTCTTTCGGCGTGAGAGCGCGAGTTTCGCGAATCGCTTTACGGATGCTCGAGGTCTGCACCACGTGCGCGGCGCCAAGCTGGCGTGCAGCTTCCACCTGGCCGTCGTGCTTGACGAGCGCGATGACGTTGTAGCCCGCCAGCGCAGCGACGTGCAGGATCATTAGACCCAGCGGGCCCCCGCCGATCACCGCCACGGTGTCGCCTTTGCGCGGGTGCGAATCTTCAAAGCCGTGCACTGCGCAGGCGAGCGGCTCAGTGAGCGCTGCGTGCTCGAGGGGCACGTGATCGGGCACGTGCAGCGTGTTTTTGGCCACGATGCGCGCGGGGATGCGGATGAACTCGGCATAGGCGCCGTTGTTGAAGAGCAGATCGTCGCAAAGATTCTCCTGGCCGCGTGTGCAGAAGTAGCACTGGCCGCAGGGCGCAGAGTTGAGCGCAACGACGCGGTCGCCGGGAGCAAAGTCGCCGACGCCTTCGCCCGCTTCGACGACGGTGCCGGCCAGCTCGTGGCCGAAGAGCGCGGGAGGCACGATCATGCGTGCGTGATAACCGCGGCGAAAGACCTTCAGATCGGTTCCGCAGGTAAGGGCCGCACCCACGCGGACGATCAGCTCGCCGCGTTCCGCTTTGGGAACCGGCACGTGCTCAATGCGAATGTCTTCGCGGCCGTGGAGGATTGCGGCCTTCATCGTTGTCGCCATCAATTCCCCCTTACTGTGCTCCGCCGCCGAGCACAGGCTCAATCATAATCTTCATCGAGCCTGGCTGCGGGTGGGATGCAATTTCGATGGCCGCAACTGCCTGCTCGAGCTGGAAGCGGTGGGAGATCAGTTGGGTCAGGTCGAAGCCATTCTGGTAACCCGAGAAGACAAGATCAGTTACCTCGTCGAGGATCGGGAACGAGGATGAGTATGAACCGAGAAGGGTCTTCTCGTCCACACAAACCGCAGCGGGGTCGATGGTCGCCTCGCCGTGCTGCGTCTGGGCGAAGAGCATGACCTTGCCGCCGGGACGAGTCGAGTCCATGGCCGTGCGGATGAGGGCGTTGCCGCCGACGGCAAGGATTACAGCGTCTGCACCGCGGCCCTCCGTTTCAGCCAGCACGCGCTCGACGACGTTCTCCTGCCCGGCGGGAATTGGATGCGTGAGGCCGAAGCGAGCGGCAATTGCGTGGCGCTCGGGGAAGAGATCGGATGTAAGCACGCGAGCGCCGATTCTCTTGCATAGCGACGCGTGCATGAGGCCGATGGGGCCCTGGCCGATGACGAGCACCGTGTCGTCGGGGGCCAGATTCAGCATCTTCACGCCCTTGAGGACCGTATTCAGCGGCTCAACAAAGGCGGCCTGCTCAAAGGGAATGCCGTCGGGAATGCGAACTACGC
>DATJNF010000017.1:0-41610 GCA_035508375.1 Occallatibacter sp.
CGGCTTGAGCTCGAGCACGCTCAGATAGTCGAGAATGCGCTCCTTGACCTTCCGCAGCTCATAATGGTCTTCGTCCAGGATCTCCTTAGCCTTATTGATGTCGATCTTCGAGCCCGAGCTCTTGGCCCAGGGCAGCACGGCCAGCCACTCTATGTAGTTGCGCGTAAGCGAGTAGTCTGCGGCCATGGGAGACATGCGTCCAAGGCGGTTCAGTTCCTTCATCGCCTCTTTCTTCACATCGTCCGGCATACCGGCGGCTTCGATCTTCTGGCGCAGCTCGTCGATCTCGCGCTGCCCCTCATCCTGCTCGCCCAATTCCTTCTGAATGGCCTTGAGCTGCTCGCGCAGGTAGTAGTCACGCTGCGACTGCTGCACCTGGTCCTGCACCTCGGTCTGGATCTTGGCCCGCAACTGCTGCACTTCAATCTCTTTGGCAAGCAGCTTGTTCAAAACCTCTAACCGGTCGACAACGACCGCTGTCTCTAGCAGCTGCTGCCGGTCGTCGGTAGTGAGGAAAGGCAGCGAAGAGGCGATGAAGTCGACGAGCCTGCCCGGCTCCTCGATATTGGCGGCGATAGTCCGCAGTTCGTCGGAGAGAGTCGGCGACTCAGTAACGATCTGCTGGAACTGCGCAACAACGTTGCGCATCAGGGCCTCAAAGCCCGAGGTCGAGGCCGGCTCGATGTCTTCGAGAGGCTCGATCTCTGCCGTCATGTAGGGCTCAGTCTGCGTGTAGCGCACCAGACGCACACGGCCTACACCCTCCGTGAAGACGAAACGGCTCTGGTTCGGCATGCGCACGACTTTGTGCACCGTGGCGATGGTGCCGATCTCATGCATATCCGTCGGCTTCGGCGCGTCCTGCCGCGGATCGACCTGGGCCACCACGACGATGGTCCGCTCTTCGCCGAGGGATTCGATCAACTGGATCGAGCTCTCCCGGCCAACCGTGAGTGGAAGCACCGCGTGGGGAAAGAGTACTGTCTCCCGGACAGGCAAAACGGGAATTTTGCGCCCTGCCGTGCCAATCTTCGCGGCGGGTTCCGGCAATGTGTTGGAAGGCTGGTTTGACATTGAGCGTCCTCGTATCAGCTTTTCTTCTATTAGAGCGTGAAGGCCTAAAAAAGTTGCAGGGATCTCGGACCGCCATTGTCCGCTCTTTCTTCCCTGGCTTCAACACCTTTTCCTGCCGGGATTTACGGTTTCCGAGCCGGTGTGGTTCCCAATTGGTCTGCTCGGCCCGAAACCGCCAAGGCTGCGGAAACCGACAGCAGGTCCCCAACTGCTTCCGCTTGTGAACTTGGATGACGGCCTGCCACTCCATGGGTGTATCGGCCGGATGATACGGAAAGTGAGGGTAGGCCGGCTTCTGAAAAGGCTTCGGCCGGGGGCATAAGCCACCGGCCGCGATACGCCTGCTGTACTGCGTTGAACGAGTGGATTGGGCGGCGCTACTGTGGGTGAGGAACAGCTCCGGACGGAACCCTGCCCCTGGCGCCGTCGGGGCCCTCTTCATTTTTGATCCGCGATTCAATCTGGTCCCACAGATTGTCCGGCGGTTCCACGACCGGGAACAGCTGCCGTGCAGCTTCGGCGATCGTCTCCAGATCGGCCAGCAAGGCGCGGCAAAGGTCACAAGTCTTGATGTGCTCGTGCTCCGCGGCATTTTCGCCGGAACCAATGAGCTCAGGCAACTGGGCCTGGAACTCCTCGCAACTCATCATGCGATTTTTCTCCCTCATAAACGCGCCTCCTGCTGGGAGTGGGCGCGCAGGGCCTCGCGCAATTTGAGGCGTGCTTTATGCAATTGCGATTTGCTGTTTCCGATCGAGCAATCCAGCATGGCCGCTATCTCATTATGTTCGAAACCCTCAACGTCGTGAAGGATAAAAATGAGCCGGTACCCGGCCGGCAGGTCGGCTACGGCACGTTCCAGGGCGAGGCGGTCGATGGCTCCGGCGAGGGTGAGATCGGGCGCGCCGAAGCTGCGGCCCGGTCCCTCTTCGGGAGCCGGCTCCATGGCCTCATCCAGCGAGATCAGCGAGAGGCCTTTCTTCCTCAATTGCATTAGTACGACGTTGATTGCCAGCCGATGCAGCCAGGTGGAGAAGGCCGAATCGCCGCGAAAGGTCCCGATCTTCCGATGCAGCTGGAGAAAGGCTTCCTGCGTGAGGTCTTCGGCCTCGGCGATATTGCCTACCATGCGCAGGCACAGGGAGTAGATACGCCGTTTGTGAAGGGAGTAGAGTTGGGCGAAAGCGTGGTGATCGCCGGCCTGGGCGCGCGCCAGCACCTGCGCTTCGCTCGGATCAGGCGACGCTGCGGGCGCAAAGCCTGCAGGCCTCCTGGGTCGCGGGGCGTCATCGCCATCGATATGGCCGGTCCGAACTGGACTACTTAGTTGCGTTGGGGCAGAGGAATCTGACATGCGCTCCTTCGGCTCGTGTGACAAAACCGTGTTTTGTGCGCTTAACTTCGGTCCTCGTTAGTATAGAGGGGAAGCAGGCGGATACGGTGGTACTTCATTCTCGGAGTCGCCGGAGCCGCACAAGGTTGCTTGGCTCCGGACGGGGTCACCAAAAATATTCTGGCGGAGACATTTGCAACATGGTGATCCCGGCGCGCAGACGTCAAAAAACTCTTCGCGAAATGTGCCGTCTGTTGTAGAGACAGTTCCATGGCCGCGGGTTTTACTCTTAGCAGGGAAACTCCACGAGCGCAGAATTGCCGCGGGGAGCCGCCGAACCGGTGGGCCGAAGAGGTTTTCGCGCAAGCGGCATCCAGATGAACCGGGCCACGCGGCGGGGAGCAATTCCCGCATTTCGGGAGATACGATCTTGCGGAGAAAGCCAGCAGGGGAGCGCCAACGAGCCCGCCAGCGGGATGCAGCCCCGGCGGGGACGCGGCGCGGGTTTCTGCTGCGGTTCTCCTACAGCTTGCGGTGTATCGGCTATTGTGGAGTTCTAGCCGCGGCCGCCTGTGCGGCAGGCTGGGCGCAGCAGCCTGACACGCAGACACCCTCCGGTCCGCCTCCAATGCTCTCATCCGAGCCGAGCGCTCCTCTCAACGATCCGGCGCCGGACGCCGTCCTTCAGTGGACCGGCTTGCCGGTGCGGCAGATTTCGTTTACGGGGGTTGCGGCCGACCGGCTCGCGCCGCTTACCGGCCATCTTCCCGTTGCCGAGGGCAAGCCGCTCGATCCGGAAGATCTGAAGGCGAGCCTGCGCCAGCTCTTCGCGACCGGCCTCTACGATGACATTGAGGTCAAGGGAACCCGGGAAGCCGGCGGCGTGGAGCTGGCCTTTGTCGGGCAGCCGCGCACCTTTATCGGTACGGTCGGTGTTTATGGAGCCGTGGGAGCAACCATGAATACTCAGCTCTCCCGCGCCAGCGAGCTCAATCCCGGCACGCGCCTTACGCAGGACAAGCTGAACCGCGCGCTTGAACAGATGCGTCTCACCCTCGCTGAGAACGGCTACCACAAACCGGCAATCGACCCCACGCTGACACCGCATCCGGCGGACCAGCTCGTCGACATCTCCTACCGCGTCGTCTCTGGGCCGCAGGCGCGGGTCGGCACGGTCGCCGTCACGGGCGACGCCGGCATCAGCCTTGAGGAGTTCCGGCATTACGCGCGTCTCCGGACCGGAGTCCATGTCGACCACGACACTACCAACCGCGCCCTGGATGGAGTGCTCAAATACTATCAACGCCAGGGCCGTCTGGAAGCCGACGTGAAACTAGAATCGGCGCAATATGATCCGGCTACGAATGTTGTGAACTTCCATTTCTCCGCCAACCGGGGCCCGGTGGTGCGGGTGCTCGTCGAGGGCGCCAAGCTCACCGCCGACCGCGTAAAGCGGCTGATCCCCGTCTATGAGGAAGGCACGGTCGACGAGGATCTGTTGAACGAGGGCAACCGCCGATTGCGGGACTACTACCAGCGCCTCGGGTACTTCGACGTGAAGGTTGCGCACGAACAGCAGGCCTCTGCGGAGGCGGAGGTGGACATTCTCTTCCGGGTGCAGCTTGGCGCGCGGCGCCGGGTGGAGCGCGTCTCAGTTGACGGCAACCATTACTTTGACACCTCCACCCTCGCGGCGCTGCTGAGCGTGCGGGCAGCCGACCCTTTGGACCGGCACGGCAGCTACAGCCAGTCGCTGGTTCAAGCCGATGTCGGCGCGATCGAATCCGTCTACCAGAACAATGGCTTTGCCAAGGTAAAGGTTACGCCCGAAACCAGCACTCCCGAGACGGTGCTCGCCGACAAGGGCCCGCCGAATCCCAGTTCCCCACCCATCGCGAGCGCGACTGCTCCGCTGGTGGTCGTCTACCACATTGACGAAGGCCAGCAGATTCGGGTGGGGTCGGTCAGATTGCAGGGCAACGATCACATCGAAGCCTCTAAGCTGACGCCGCTGCTCAATACAGCGCCCGGGCAATTGCTTTCTCCACAGAACCTTTCCGGCGACCGCGACGCCCTTCTGACGGCCTACATGAGCCACGGTTTCGACCAGGCGGGCGTGGAGATCAATCAGGTTCCCGAAGCAGCCGATCCGGCCAAGGTCGATGTAACCTTCCATGTCACTGAGGGCGAGCAGGTCTTCGTGCGCAAGGTGCAGTTGACCGGTCTCCATTACACGCGCCTTGGCACAGTGGAGCGGGCCATCACGATCCACTCAGGTGATGCTCTGGATCAGACCGCCCTTACCGATACGCAGCGCAATCTGTATAACTACGCCCTGTTCAACGAGGTCAACACCGCGATCGAGAATCCCGGAGGTGACGAGTCCTACAAGACCGTCCTGCTGCAGTTGACCGAGGCGCGGCGCTGGACGCTGACCTACGGCTTCGGCTTCGAGGCGCAGACCGGACAGCCGCAGAACAACTGCGCCGGTGCGATTGCCGGAGGCGTGGCCTGCAATCCGAACGGCAAGACGGGGGTAAGCCCGCGGGTGGTGATCGACATTACGCGTAACAACGTGCTCGGCCGCGAACAGTCAGCCTCGCTGCAGGGAACCTACGGTTTGCTCGAACAGCGCATTGGACTGCTCTACCAGATTCCCCACTTCGAGGGCGCGCGCAACTTCGGGATCAGCTTCGCGGGAGGCTATGCCAACAGCCAGGACGTGGCCACCTACGTCGCGTCGCGCCTGGACAGCGACATGCGCCTGACGCAAAGCTTTACCGCCCCGGGCTCGTTCCTCTCCAAAGCCAACACCTTTATTTACGAGCTCGATTTCCGCCGCGTGAAGGTGGCCTCCGACACTTTGCAGGTCTATCCCGGCGAAATCTCTGAATTGGCCGCGGCAGCGCGTGTCTCCGGTCCCGCCTTCACTTGGATTCGCGACACACGCAACCAGCCGATGGACGCGCACCGCGGAACCTATACGAGCTTCCAGGAATTTCTCTCCGTCAAAACCGCGGGCGCGCAGTCTGAGTTCAACCGCATCGATGTTTCCAACTCGAGCTATTACAGCTTTGACAAGGACAAGTTCGTGCTGGCCCGTGATACGCGATACGGGCAGATACGGGCCTTCGGTTCCGGATCGAGCGAGTTGATTCCGCTGCCCGAGCGGCTTTACGCCGGCGGACCAACCTCGCTGCGCGGCTTTCCATTCAACGCAGCCGGGCCCCGCGATCCGGAGACTGGTTTTCCCATCGGCGGCGCGGGCGCGCTGATCAACAGTACCGAACTGCGCCTGCCTCCGCCTACGCTGCCATGGCTGGGCAATACGCTCAGCTTTGTGCTCTTTCACGATATGGGCAACGTCTTCACGAACGCGAGCGACGCCTGGATCAGCGCAACGCGCATTCACCAGCCCGACCGGGATGCATGCAAGGTGACCAACGCCGAGCTGACACCCAAGCCGGTCCCGACCGGCCCGCTCACCTCTACCGGGACGCAAGGCCAGTGCGGCTTCAATTATTTTTCCCATGCACCGGGAATCGGCCTGCGCTACCATACGCCCGTCGGGCCTATTCGCTTTGATTTCAGCTATAACTTGAATCCGCCTATCTATCCTGTGAATATCGATTACTCGAAGAGCCCGGATTATCTGAACCCCTACGTCGGCGAGGCGCCGCATTTCAACTTTGTCTTCAGCCTGGGGCAGGCTTTCTGATGCGCAGGCGACTTTCCATTCCGGCCCATAGCGCAGCGACTCATGTTGTTGCCGCTCTGGCTGCGTGCCTCCTGGGGTTGATCTGCCAGGCGCAGGCTCCGGCGACACCGGCACCCTCATCCGGAGTGGTTCTGGACCGCGTCGTAGCAGTGGTCAATCGTCACGCGATTCTGGCCAGCGATCTGGACGACGAGATTCGGCTGTCGGTGCTCGATCCGAATTCGGCCGGTATTTCGCTCACTCGCCAGCGCGCCCTGGAACAGCTCATCAGCCGGACACTGATCGAGCAGCAGATCGGGCAGGAGGACGCGCAGGCTGCCCAACCGTCACAAGCCGAAGTCGATGCACGGTTGAGCGAAATCCGGAAGGAACTGCCCGCGTGTATGCGGGAGAACTGCGCCACCGATGCGGGGTGGAACGCTTTCCTCACCGCGCACGACCTGACGGCAGAGCGCGTCGTCTCGTATCTGCGCTACCGACTGGAGATTCTGCGCTTCATCGAGCAGCGCTTCCGCCAGGGAATCCGCATCTCGCAGCAGGATGTCGCCACCTATTACCACGACACGCTTCTACCGCAGTATCCGCAGGGACAGACGGCTCCGCCTCTGGATCAGGTTGCTCCGCGGATTGAAGAGATCCTGCTGCAGCAGCAGGTAAACGCCCTGTTCGACTCCTGGCTGACCAATCTCCGCCAGGAGGGCGATGTGGAGGTACTGGACCCCTCGCTGGAATCGCAGAAGACCCCAAGTGCAGATTCGGCAGAAACCGGGTTACCGGGTCAGGCGGCGGTGAAGGCACCGGATAAAAGCCCAAATCGAGGAGCGAATCCATGAGCGAGCCGGAGATCATGCTGCCTCCGCCGCTTGAGGAGCCACCCACGCTCCGGAAACCGAGCCGGCTGCGCCGCTTCTTTCTGCGCCATGTGCCGCTGGGAATAGCCGGCTTGATCATGCTCGTCGCCCTTGCGATCGTCGGCGCCTACTTCTACATGAGCTCGGCCGGATTCGAGAATCTCGTGCGCGGGCGGCTCATCGCGTCCATCGAGCGGATGACCGGCGGGCGCACGGAGATCGCCTCCTTCCACTGGCGGCTGCTCCAACTCGAGGCCGACGCGGACGGCATCGTGATTCACGGCCTCGAAGCACCTGGCGAGGCGCCCTATGCCCGCATCCAGCACCTGCACGTCGCCTTCAGCGTGCTCGGAATCCTGAGTCCCCGCATCCTGCTGAACGATCTCGAGATCCGGCAGCCGGAGATGCATCTGATCGTGTACGCGAACGGGCAGACCAACCAGCCGTATCCACGCCGGCCACGGAAGCCCGGGGAGCCGCCGCTGGACCGGCTCTTCGATCTGCATGCCGGCCGCATCGATGCCTCCGGCGGGGAACTTGACTATGACAACCGCGCGGCCTCCTTCGATTTTCAGAATCGGTTCGCGCCGCTCGACTTCTCAGCCAACGATGTCTCGCTGCAGATGGGCTACATTGCGGCATCGGGAAAATACCCGGAGAGCTTTCGCATCCAAGCCGGCGCGACCGACCTGAACCTGTCACGAGTCATACCCAGGAACAAAACGACGAGCGTCCACGGACTGCTGCGCGCCACGGTGGACCTGACGCGCGACGCCGTCTATGTGCGCAGCCTGCGGCTCACGGCGCACAGCCATGACGGCGCGGACCACGCGCTCGACATTTCTGGTGAGCTTCAGGACTTCTCGCATCCGCGCTGGGATTCGAAGATCGACGGCGAGCTCGACATGCAGCAGCTGGATTCCCTCACCGGCTATCCCTACGCGCCGGAAGGCGTTGCGCATCTCGATCTTGGCGCGGCCGGCCACGCCGGCGAGTTCCGCATCGACGGCAAGGTACACGTCGATCGCGGGGCCTACGTCGGCACCGGAGTCGTCGAACGCGGCGTGCAGCTCGATGCGCGCGTGCACGCCGACCAGGCGCAACTGCTGATCACGTCGATCGTGGCGCGGCTGCACCAGGGCGGCCAGATCGAAGGCATTGTCGACCTGAAGCACTGGCTGCCGCCCTCGTCGCAAGGGACGGTCATTGAGTCCTCGACGCAAAGTGGGCACGGTTCACGGCGGCCTGCTCCTCCAGTGAATCCAGCTGACATTACGATTCCGGTGGACGGCAAGGTGACCGCGAACTTCAAAGGCGTCTCGCTGGATACGATTCTCGACATGGTCAGCGAGCCGCCCTTTCAGCGCCTCGGTCTGGATACACGCCTGAACGGGACGGCCATCGCCACCTGGACCAAAGGCGATGACAGGACTGTGGCCGTGGATGCAAACCTGGGGTTGAGCGCTCCCGCAACGGCGACGCTACCTCAAGAAGTTCCGACCTACGGGGCAATCGACGCGACCTACACCCAGCGCAACGGCGCGGTAGACGTGCGCAAGCTCGAACTGCATCTGCCCGCCAGCCAGATCGCCGCGCACGGCCAGCTCGGCGCGTACCCGATGACCAGTCCGACGGCGCTCTACGTCGACTTTCACACGCAGGACTTCGGAGAGTTCGACACGGTGCTGCGCAGCCTGGGCCTCCAGCGGAGGGGTAAGTCCGGCGCCGCCGCGTTGCCTGTGGCCATGTCCGGACAGGCCGACTTCACCGGCACGTGGGCGGGATCGCTGGTTCGGCCGAGGCTGGCCGGCCATATGAAAGCTACGCGGCTCGATCTCGAGATGCCGGCCCAGCAATCGTCCAACGGGCAGCCGCGATTTATTCACGTGGATTCGCTCGAAGCGGATGGCAGTTATTCGGCCGCGCGCATCGCCATTCTGCACGCGCTCGCGTTGCGCGGCAAAACCCGCATCGTCTTTACCGGCACGCTCGACGCTTCCGACAATTCCGGCTTAGGCTTCGACACCGACTCCGTGATCCACCTCAACGCACAGGCAGCCCGCGTCGATGTCGATGATGTGCGGCCCTTCATCCAGCACAACCTTCCGTTGACCGGCACGCTCAATGCGCAGATCCAGGCCGATGGGCCACTTCGCTCGCCATCCGGCTCAGGCTGGATCGCGCTCGACGAGGGCACGCTTTACGGCGAGCCGGTTTCGCGCATGCGGGCCCAGGGCACGCTGAACGACCGCACCATCCAGATCACGTCTGCCACGCTCAGCGCAGAGGGCGGCACCCTCTCGGGCGCGGGTAACTACGATCTCCGCACACATAGCTTCAACGCGCAGGCCAGCGGGACGGCGATCGATGTCGCCCGCGTCGCCTGGCTGCGCAAGCGCGACCTCGACATCGCCGGCAAGCTGAATCTCTCCCTCAGCGGCTCAGGCACGCTCGACGATCCGCGCCTCGAAGCCCATGCAACGTGGATTGGCCTCACGTTGGCCGGAGAGCGGCTGGGCAGCCTTGAATTCGCGGCCCACTCCGCCGGCAGCGCGCTGAACTATGACGTTACCTCGCACCTGGAAGGCGCCGAG
This sequence comes from Occallatibacter sp., assembly GCA_035508375.1. Classification (GTDB taxonomy): domain Bacteria; phylum Acidobacteriota; class Terriglobia; order Terriglobales; family Acidobacteriaceae; genus Telmatobacter. The sequence goes on from DATJNF010000017.1 coordinate 9,571, forward strand.
TTGACGATGCACGGCGAGACGGTGATGAACGGCGACTACACCACCCAAGCGCAGATGCAGTTTTCCCATTTCAACATTGCGGCGCTGTTCAAGCTGGCCCACATTGAGGCGCTCAACGGCGAGTCCTCGCTGGCGGGCAGCATGACGGTCGCCGGGCCGCTCCGGCATCCAGAGCAGCTGCGCGGCGAAGCGCGCCTGCAGGAGCTGGCGGTCACCGTTTCCGGCGTTCACTTGCAGAGCCCCGGCGGCGTGCACGCCACGCTGGCCGATGCCAATATCCATCTCGATCCGCTACACATCACCGGCGAGAATACCGACCTGCACGCGCAAGGCAGCCTGGGTCTGAAGGGCCAACGGCAGCTCGATATTTCCGCCAGTGGCGCCGTCAATCTGAAACTCGCTGAGACCCTCGACCCGGATCTTACAGCGAGCGGCACCACCACCTTCCAGGTTGAAGCGCATGGCCCGCTGCAGAATCCCGGGTTGCGCGGCCGCATCGATTTCCAGAACAGCTCGCTCTCGCTCGAAGACATTCCCAACGGGCTCAGCCAGCTTCATGGCACGCTCGAGTTCAACCAGAACCGGCTCGAAGTCACTTCGCTCACGGCGATGAGCGGCGGAGGGCTGATCAGCGTCGGCGGATCGCTCGCGTACCAGCACGGACTCTTCGCCAATCTCACTGTGACGGGTAAAGGCATCCGCATTCGCTACCCGCAGGGGGTAAGCTCACTGGCCGATGCCACGCTGCGCCTGGAGGGTTCCCAGTCCAACCTTCTGCTTTCCGGCAACGTGATGATCACGCGGTTCACCGCCAGCCCGGAGCTGGACATCGCGGCTCTGGCCGCACAGGCAAGCGCCGGTCAGCGCACTGTGACCTCGCCGGACGCGCCATCCAATCACGTCCGGCTCGATGTGCGCGTGGTTTCCTCTCCGCAGTTGAACTTCCAGAACGCCTTCGCCAAGCTCGCCGGAGATGTGAACCTTCGCCTGCGCGGCACGCTGGCGTCGCCTTCGCTGCTGGGGCGCGTCTCCATCACGCAAGGCAACGCGACGATCGCGGGAACCCGTTATGAGTTGCAGCGCGGCGACGTTTCCTTCACCAATCCTGTGAGGATTGATCCGGTCATCGACCTCACCGCAACTGCACACGTCGAGGACTACGACATCACCCTCGGCCTGCATGGAACTCCCGAAAAGCTCGCCGTCGACTACCGCAGCGATCCGCCCTTGCCGGAAGCAGACGTCGTCTCGCTCCTCGCCCTCGGCCACACCGAGAGCCAGCAGCGGCTCTACACGCAGCAGCAGGAGCAGGCGCTCACGAGCCCGTCAACCGATGCGCTGCTGGGCGGCGCGCTCAACGCCACCGTGAGCAACCGCGTGCAAAAGCTCTTCGGCGCCGGATCGGTGAAGGTGGACCCGAACTACCTGGGCGCCTTCGGCAACTCCACGTCGCGCATCACCGTGCAGGAGCAGCTCGGCCGCAACGTGGTCCTCACCTACGCAACCGATGTGAATACCACCGGGCAACAGCTTCTGCAGGCCGAAGTGGCGATCAATCGTCACGTCTCGCTCGTTGTTGCACGCGATGAGTCCGGCGTCTTCTCGATGGTGGTGAAGGCCACGCGGCGGTACCGGTAGACACAATCGGCTAACTGAGAGACGAACCCTATTTCCGCCGGGGCGCAGTCGACGGCCATGTCGGGCTGGTAAGGACAATTGTCCAGATGGGGCCCTGCGGATAGAGCGCGCCTTCCAGCTTGACGAGCACCGGAGCTTCTCCATCGAGAACCCATATTTCAGTGTCCGAGGGCTGCTTGCCGATGATCGGCGCAACGACTCCTGCGATGCCACTAATATCCACGTGCATCTTATAGCGGATTGCCTTGCGGGCGATTCCGCCAATTCTTGCGCGGTCCTCGCCATCAGGCTTGAAAGAGAGATGCACCAGCTGCGGCTTGGGATCTGCGGCCACGTACGAGGTCTTCCACTCACCCGCACCGGCCGGAAAGTTCTCTACAACCAGCCGAATTATGCCGTTGACCAGGTCCGCGGGAAGTTCAAGGTGTTCGCTCTGGGTCTCAGTCTTACCGTTCTTCGTCTCCTGCCACGTAACCTCACCTTTCGAGACCTCCAGGCTCAGATCGAGCGGCCGCGGAAAGGATGGCCCTTTCTGAATATGGTGGTCGCGGAGCAACTGGAAGACCGAACCTTGGCGAAACTCGGCAACCTCGTCATCGATCGATCCATCGGAGAAATGGAAGATCAGCTCGGACCGGACCTCGTCGCCGTGAACCACGTTGGTCAGATCGCCGACTGCGATCACTTTTCCCTGTTGCGATTTCAAGAGGAGAAACCCGTGCAGCGACCCTTGTTTGCAGGTGGCCGGAACGGGCTCTGCGGCTGCGCTTGAGATGAGGGTAAGAACGGCTGCCACCAGAAAAGCCGTCCAAGTGACTTTGCACTGCGATAGGAAGTATTTGTGAATGGATTCCACCTCTGCTCTGCAGAGCTAAGATGGACCGCAGTGGAATGCGAGTTGTCCCTGAAGCCGCATTGCTCATTACATCGCGCGTTCGGGATTCAGGGGTATAATTATCGCCGCGCAGAACCTGCAACTGTCATAACTCTCCGTGCACCAGCATCATCGCGCAACCTCGCAGCTGCTTGCCGCATCTCTAGCCGAGCGAGTGGCGGCTCGAAATGAAGGCCTTTCCGTGAATGCCACCACGGTCTTGCAATGAGGAGATATCCGTATGAAATACGCAAATCGGCTCAGCACATCGATTCTGTTTGTCGCCATTGCCGGAGGTTTCCTGTCACTTTCTCCGGTTTTGCGGGCAGCCGGGTCGGGAGGCCACGGCGCGGCGACGGCGTCGTCATCGTCAGATGACAGTGCCCTGCAGGGCGACGCCTCGGGCAAACTCGACAAAAAGCAGTTCAAGGACGTGAAGGTGAGCGTGCAGAATGGCGTCGCCACCCTAACCGGCACCGTGGACGTGTACGAATACAAAGCCGACGCGCAGAGGCGGGTGATGCATGTGAAGGGCGTCACGGCGGTGCGGAACGACATCGAAGTTGGCGGACCGGAGATTTCGGATCGCGACCTGCAAAAGAAGCTCTCCGAGAAGCTGACCTACGATCCAAACGCTTATGGCAGGATCTTTGACGCCATTACGCTGAACGTGTCGAACGGTGCGGTGACGCTTGGCGGCCATGCGCACGACTACGTCGACAGGGATTCGGCGGTGGCGATCGTTTCCACTACGCCGGGCGTCAAGGACGTGATGGACAACATCGAGGTCGATCCGGTCTCCGAGATGGACAACCGCATCCGCCTCGAAGTAGCCCGCGCGATTTACAGCTTCCCGTCGTTGAATAAATACGCAATCAATCCGGCCCGGCCCATCCGCGTATCCGTGCAGAACGGCAATGTGGAGCTTTATGGTGTCGTTGATAGCGAGGCCGACAAGGATGCAGCGAACATCCGCGCCAACGGCGTGTCCGGCGTCTTCAGCGTAAAGAACTACATCCAGGTCGCCAACCAGCCGAGCGAATCGAAGAAGTAGGCCGCGGCAGCCACATTGTCTGGGCAGACAAACGGCCTTGGAGACGCTGGCCGCTCCAAGGCCGTTTTCCTACCTAACGCACCGCCGGCAATCCCTTCGAGATCGTCACCGCCGCCGCGCTGCACACTGGATGGCCCCAGCCGCTGAAGCTCACACCCATCATCAGGCCGGTCGCCTGCGTAATGTCGTAGACGATGTTGTCGGGCCTCGCAGAGTCCGGACCTACACCCGCTGGCACATAAGCCAGCAGGAGCGCGTGCCGCGTACGCCAGGCGATGTTGTGGTCCGCGCACGAGGAGTCGCCGCTCACGCCCAGCGCGCCCACCAGCTCGCCTTGCTTGTTGTAGAGCGCGAGTCCCCCGCCAAAGACGTTCACGCCGCCGATGCGTCCGCCTACCATCGGGTCATTCGCCTGGCCATAGTCGGCCGGATTGCCACCGTATGCCACATGCGTGTCCACAGGATTGCTTGCCTGCAGGCCGTACAGGCTGCCGCCAGGCTGCACGGCGCTGTAAAGGTCCGCCGTGGATAGTGCCAGTTGCGGCAGGCTGAATGCGTTGGCCGTATTCGCCTTCTGCGCTGAGATTACCCGGCTGCCGGGCCACTGCGACCCGCGGTTCGCTCCCGTAAACGCCACCGCGCACACAACGCCGTCGCGATTGACGACTGTGCCCCACATGTCCAGGTTGAACCCGCCGTTCATCTGCTGCCGCGCGGCCGTCAGCGCCGACTGCAGTTGGCTGTGCGTCGGCAGTTGGGCACAGGCCACGGCTGCGTCCACTACGGCTGGTTGCCCGTATGCCATACAACTCGCGCCCGATGCCAGCACCAGCATCAGGATGCTGCTCATACTCAGTTTCATCGCTCCCTCCTAACGGCATGCCGCCGCAAACCGCACTACAGCGTTTTCGATTCTGGTCCCAACAGAATCCATGAGGCAAAGTGGCTCTTTCCTCAAGAAAAAGCCAACCTGCACGACCTTCAAATGGCAACATGAATCGAAAACGCTCTAACGCTAGCACGGTGCCGGAACCGCGGCTCATGAAAAAAAGTGAAAATCGGTGCGGACCAGCACAAATTACCGTCTATTCACGCGAGCTCCCACCAGCGTGGTCTGCGAGTCCGGCCTGCGCTCGATTCCGTAGAATGTTGAGCAATGAACACCACAGGGAATCTGCCAGGGAGCACCACGCCGATGTCCGCCCGTGTGCCCGAACCACCGGATCCCAGCCAACACGGGCTGGAGTGGGTCTTTGTCGGTCCCCACGGGCTGCGCGCTGGCTGGTCGGTGCTGTTGGCGTACGGCCTGTTTTACTTTTTCCGCATGGTGATCGGGACGATTTTCTACTCCGCAGGCCTGGTCAGCGAACAGACCGACCTCGCCGCCCGGTCGATGCTGACCCTGGAGCTGGTTCCCTTCCTCGCCATGCTGGCGGCCGGCATCATCCTCGCCGTGCTGGAGCACCGGAACATTCTGGACTTCAACCTCCGCGGGCCACGGCGGATGTCTCATTTTGTCTCCGGCCTCGCCGCGGGCTTTGCTGCGCTCTCAGCGCTCATCGGCGTCCTCAATCTCGGCGGGTGGCTGCACTTCGGCTCGCCTGCGCTTGCGGGCGCTGCAATCCTTCGCTATGCCGCGCTGTGGGGCTGCGCGTTCTTGCTGGTCGGCTGCGTGGAAGAAGGTCTCTTCCGCGGCTATCTGCAGTTCACTCTTACGCGCGGACTAAACTTCTGGTGGGCGCTCGCGGCGCAAGCAGCTCTGTGCCTGTATCTGGCGCTGCACACGGCGAATCGCGGCGCCTGGGGTGTCTACGCGATTGCGCTGCTCGGCCTGTTTCCGTGCCTCGCACTCCACCAGAAAGCTGCGGCGCGCAGCGCATTCTGGCAGGCAGCGTGGGTCACGTCGACGTTCTTCGGGCTCATTCACACCTTCAATCGCGATGAAAACTGGATCGGCGTCTTCGCCGCTGCTTGCATGGGCGTGGTCTTTTGCGTCAGCGTGCGCGTGACCGGCTCGGCCTGGTGGGCTATCGGCTGTCACGCGGCCTGGGACTGGACGGAGACTTACTTCTACGGCACAGCCGATAGCGGCCTTCCCGCCCGCGGGCACCTGTTCACCACCAATCCCGCCGGAAATTCCCTGCTGAGCGGCGGCGCGGACGGGCCCGAAGGAAGCGTGCTGGTCTTCGGCGCCATGCTTCTGCTGCTTGCGGTACTGCTGATCTTCTACAGGCAGGAACCCGAGGCGGCGCAGAGTTATTCTGTAGCTGACTGATGGTCAGCGATTCCTCTCTCAATCCGGCACGCATTCAAGCTTCGGCACGCCGCGGGCGCAAGCGTCGCTGGCCGCGCCGCCTGCTCTGGACCGCAAGTATCGTCCTCGTTCTCATCGTGCTCGGCGCGGCAGGCTTTCTGTTCTGGCTGCACTCCGTCACGCTAACCGCTCTGCCCCCACTCGACGGCAACGTCCATGTGGCCGGGTTCTCTGCGCCGGTGAACGTCTACCGCGACGCGCACGGCGTGCCGCACATTGATGCGGCCACGCAGGCCGACCTCTTCGTGGCGCAGGGTTATGTTACGGCGCAGGACCGCCTATGGCAGATGGACAGCTTCCGGCGCAACTCCGAAGGCCAACTGGCTGAGATTCTTGGCCAGGCGTTGCTCAAGCATGACGAAACACAGCGGCTGCTCCAGATTCGTCCCGTCGCTGAGCGGATCTATGAGCATCTTCCCGCGCAGGACCGCGCCTATGTCGACGACTATGGTCGCGGCGTGAATCTCTTCATCAATACGCACAAAGACGCGCTACCGCCTGAGTTCCGCCTATTGCACTATGAGCCGAAGCCATGGACCGGCGCGGACACGATCAGCGTGGGCCTCATGATGGTGCAGGAACTCGATGTGCACGCAGCCGCGAAGCTCGGGCGCAGCCACGTTGAGGCCAAGCTGCATAACCAGAAGCTCGAGTCTGATCTTTACCCTGTCGGCTCGTGGCGCGACCATCCGCCCACTGGCACGGAGATCGACTGGAGCGTGCCACATCCGGCGCCACCCCCGTCAAAGGATGACGACGATGAAGACGAGCCCACGAAGACGCAGTTGACGCCCTTCTCGGAAACGTCGGAAACGGCGAAGGCGCTGCTCACCCTGCTGGGGCTGCCTACCTGCGATGCCTGCGCAATGGGCTCGAATAACTGGGTGATCGCGGGCAGCCATACGGCCAGCGGCAAGCCGCTGCTGTCGAATGACATGCATCTCGGCCTCGCCGTGCCCGGTATCTGGTACATGGCTGACCTGCGCGCGCCGGGCTTTCACTGCGCAGGCGTTACGCTGCCTGGATTTCCGTTCATCGTCGCGGGCCACAACGAGCACGTGGCGTGGGGATTCACCGCTCTCATGGCCGATGTGCAGGACCTCTATGTCGAGAAGCTCGACGGCAAGGGCAATTACCAGGCGACCAACGGCAGCTGGAAACCGCTCAGCGTGGACCACGAAACCATCTACGTGCGCGGCTCGGGCGATGTGACGATGGACGTACAGTCAACCGATCACGGCCCGATCATGAATCCGATTCTCGCCGGTGAGAGCCGCACCATCGCGCTCAAGTGGAATCTCTACGATCCCACGCTCAACACGATTCCGCTGTATGCAATGAATGCGGCTTCGAACTGGGCTGGATTTTCTGCGGCACTGGCGCAATGGAGCTGGCCGGCGCAGAATCTGGTTTACTCAGACGATCAGGGACACATTGCCTACCAGGCGATTGGACGCGTGCCGCTGCGGCCCGCGGGGTTGACCCCGGTGCCGATTGAAGACAATACGCATGAGTGGCAGGGTTACATTCCCTTTGAGGACATGCCGCACGCGGTCGATCCCCCTTCGGGCTTTCTCGCGACGGCCAACTCGCGCGTGACGACGCCGCAGTCGCCGTATCCGCTCACACTGGAGTGGATCGATCCCTACCGCGTGGAGCGCATCTACAAGATGCTCGACGGGCGCGATCATCTCACGCCGAAAGACATGCTTGCCGTGCAGACCGACGTCTACAGCGAGCTTGACCAGGAGATGGGCCAACGGTTTGCCTATGCGATCGATCACACCGACGGCGCGGACGAGAGGCTGCGCAAGGCTGCCGACCTGATGCGGAGTTGGGACGGCCGGCTGACCACCGATTCCGCAGCGGCTTCGATCGTGACTCGCGCGCGCGCCGAGCTGCGCGACATGCTGCTTGAACCCAAGCTGGGCAAGGAGATCGGCGACTACCACTGGGGCGAGTCAACCTTTGCGGTGGAAGAGATCGTAATGCACGCCATGCCCGACTGGCTCCCGCCCGGCTACAAGAACTGGGACGCACTGCTGACCGCGGCGGTACGCAAAGGCATGGAAGACGGCAAGGCGCCCGCCGACGTGTCGGCGTGGAGCTACGGCAGCTGGCACACCATCGATCTCGAGCATCCCCTGGTGCGGTTCCTGCCCTTTCTTGCGCATATCGCGGGCACCGGTCCGCAGCCGCTGAGCGGCGATGTGAGCACGGTGAAGCAGGTGGGCACGGACGTGGCGCCTTCGCAGCGCTTCACGATGGACTGGAGCAATATCGATGGGTCGACGGAAAACATCGTGCTCGGCGAAAGCGGCAACCCGCTGAGCCCATATTTCCGCGACCAGTGGAACGACTGGTACCACGGCACCACCTTCGCCCTGCCGTTCACGCCGGGTGCCGTCGCAGCGCAGACGCGGCATACGTTGCGGCTGATGCCATGAAAAGACAGGGAAGAGGGATCAGGGAACAGGGAACAGCCCGCCCCATTCCGTGCCCGATCCTGTCGCCTTTTTTCTGGCGACAGGGTGGGAAAGCACAAAAGTTCATCGGTCCCGCACTCGTCCTACTGGCCGCGCTCGTCGCAATTTTGCCGGAGCTGGTCCGCGGCAATTCCTGCGGGCACGACTTCGATGTGCATCTGGTTTCGTGGCTGGACTGTGTGAACGCATGGCGTCATGGGATTCCCTATCCACATTGGACGCCGAGCGCGAACTACGACGCCGGCGAGCCGCGGTTTGTCTTCTATCCGCCGCTCACCTGGATGCTGGGCGCGGCGCTGGGTGTCATTTTTCCGTGGAGCTTCGCGCCGATCGCGCTTACGTTTCTGTGCCTCGCCGGCACAGGCCTGGCCACGCGCGCACTAGCTCTGGAGGCGTGGGACAACAGCGTCGCCACGCTCGCCGGATGCGCCTCTATCTTTTCCGGGTTTGCGCTGTTCACGGCCTATGAGCGCGCCGCGTTTCCCGAGTTTGCAGGCGGTTTCTGGATGCCGCTGCTGCTGCTGTTTGCGCTGCGCGACCGCAATCCTTCCCGCGCGCTCATGCGGCGAGCCTTTGACGGGTCAACTGCCCTGCTCGCCATCGCACTTGCTGGCGCCTGGCTTTCGAATGCGCCTCTCGGCGTGATGGCGAGCTACCTGCTGGCTGCAGTGGCCTTGCTCGCAGGTTTTCTGAAGAAGACGGCGGCACCGGTGCTGCGCGCTTCGGTCGCTGCCGTGCTGGGCCTCGGCATAACCGTCTTTTACTGGCTGCCTGCGGCCCTGGAGCGCCGCTGGGTCGATATCCGCCAGGCCTACGATGACCCCGGCTACAACTTCGAGCACAACTGGGCCTTCGCGCACAACGCGAGCCCGGTGCTTGCGCAGCACGATGTGGAGTTGCACCGCGTCTCACTGATCGCTGTCTCGATGATCGCCGTCGCGCTCGCGGCGTTGGCCATCAGCTGGCTCCGCGGTACGCTTCCGTCACAGAAGAGTAGCCGCTTCCCGCTCTGGTGGATTCCGCTGGCTGCAATCCCCGTCGTCGTGCTCTTTCTGCTGTTTTCCATCTCTCGGCCGGTCTGGTATCTGCTGCCGCAGTGGCAGTTCCTGCAGTATCCCTGGCGATGGATGGAAGCCGTGGAAGCACCAATGGCCATCTTCTTCGCCGCGGCGGTTTGGCCCTCCGGCCGAAGAAGCCGGATGCTGGTGAGCGCAGGATGCGCGGCGGCGTTCGTTGGAGCTACGGTTTTCGCGGCAACTTCCTTCTTCCAGGCCTGCTATCCCGAAGACACCGTCACGTCTACGCTGGCCGATTTCCGATCCGGTGTCGGTTTTGAAGGCATGTACGAGTACGAGCCCCCCGACTCCGACCGCGAGCTGATTGCCATGGGACTGCCGGATGCATGCCTGGTCGGCGACCCGGCAACCACGCTAGGCAAAGAAGATGAGGACGGCGACCTGGTGTGGAACCCCGCACAGGGCTCCTGCGAAGCCACATTCTTCGCTAATCCTCCTCCGCGGCTAGCCAATCCCGAGCATCGGCAGATGCACGTAGTCATCCCCCGCGCCGGCTACCTTGTTCTCCGTCTCCTCAGCTATCCGGCGTGGCGGGTGCAGGTGAATGGACAGACTGTGACGAATTTGCCAAAGCGTGAGGACGGCCTGCTCGCCGTGCCGGTTCAGCCGGGTCCGGTCGATTTGACCATGGATTGGACTATCACGCCGGATGTCGTCCTGAGCCGATGGATCACCGGAGGGAGCGTGCTGCTGCTCCTCTGGCTGTACACGGCCGAACGCCGGAAGCGACTATTGCCGAGCGCCGCTCGTCTATCATGAAGACAATGCCAGTTGACGTAAAGTCTCTCATTCAAGAAGGTGCGGAGCTGACGGACCGCGCGCTGGAAGCCCTGCTTCCAGCCGCAGATACTGTGCCCGCGTCCATCCATGGCGCCATGCGCCACTCCACGTTTGCAGGCGGCAAGCGGCTGCGGCCGGTGCTGGCCATGCAGGCCGGTGTGACGATCGCCGGGTCGTTGCCGCGAGGAATCGAGCGCCTGGGCGCGGCCCTCGAGATGCTCCATACCTATTCGCTCATCCATGATGACCTGCCGGCTCTCGACAATGACGACCTGCGCCGCGGCAAACCCACCTGCCACAAGGCGTTTGGCGAGGCCATCGCCATCCTGGCTGGCGACGCGCTGCAGACGCGCGCCTTCGAGGTGCTGGCAGGGCTCGACTCGCCGCCTGCGGCAACCGTCCACATCATCTCTCTGGTAGCCAGCGCTGTAGGAACGGTCGACGGCATGATCGGCGGCCAGGTGCTCGACATCGAAAGCGAAGGCCGCAAGCCCACGCCGGATCTGGTCGAGGCGATTCACCGCGCGAAGACCGGCGCGCTGATCCGGGTGAGCATCGTCGCCGGCGGTGTGTACGCCGGGGCCAATTCCGACGATGTGGCGCGTCTTGACCGCTTCGGCCGCAAAGCTGGACTGGCCTTCCAGATCGTCGATGACGTACTGGACATGACGGTCGACTCAGCCCAACTCGGTAAGACTGCCGGCAAGGATCAGGCTACCGAAAAGGCGACCTGGCCCGCCGTCTATGGCATCGAACAGAGCCAGCGCGACGCTGCGCAGCTGATCGAAGAGGCCTTCGACGCACTTGCGCCCTATGGCGTTCGCGCCGAAGGACTGAAGTCTGTCGCCCGCTACCTGGTGGAGCGGAAGAACTGAAGCCATGTTACCCGAAGAAGAGATCCGCGACGCTTTGCGCGTCTGTTTCGATCCGGAACTGAAGCTGAACCTTGTCGATCTGGGGCTGATCTACAAGATCGAGACCGGCCCCGATCCCGATTCCACGCCCAAATGGCCGCGCCAGTGGGTCAAGGTGACGATGACCCTCACCACGCCGCAGTGCCCAGCGTCGGGCCTGATCTTCGAGCAGGTCCACAACCGGCTCGCCGGCATTCCCGACATCAGCAAAGTCACAGTCGACTTAATCTGGGAGCCCGCTTGGACACCCGAACGCATCAGCGAGGCCGGCCGCCTGCAACTCGGCATTTAAGACGTCAGTTAGAGCGCGGAAACAGGACCTGGCCGCTTTTCTAGAAGTTTATGCAGCCGCTCGCGTTGCTCGGAGATATCATCGAGCGCCGTCTGGACCCGCCCCAATACATCCTGAATATCCGCCAGGTAGCTGGGCAGCGCATTCCACCAGTGGCGCACCGCCTCCTGTTGGTCCAGCATGATCAGGGCCGTGCCGGCAGCAGCCGTCGCCATTCCGGCGCGCGGTTTGCCCGCGAGAATCAGCGCGCCGCCCGCGGCGAGGGTGCCCGCAGCGGCGATGGAAACCCAGCTTGCCGGGCAGGCCTTGCGGGCAGTGGATGCAGAATTCGATTGTTCAACAGGTTTGGCAAGGGGAACCACGACCATCGTCTCTCCTTTTGTCATTCGATGCAGTCCCGGGTGCTTCGATATACTGCGGCAATTCCCGAAAGTCCTCAATCCAGGTCAAATTCCCGCAATGGCTTGCCCTCGCTTGGAGCGTCCTTGGCCTTGCGCAGCGCCTCGGCAAACTTCTTTTCCAGCAGATCGGCTTTGTTCCGTTCCGCGTCCACACTTTGCCGGAAGATCGACTCCTTGCGTTCGTCGTGTTCACGCATCGCTTTGGCCGCAGTCTCCAGGTCCTCGAACATCTTCTTGCGCGGTGCCGGCGTATGGCTCACCACCAGCCCCGTCGACCCATCGATCTTCAGCATCGCTCCACAGTCGGGGCACGCAACCTCAAACAACTTTTCCTTTGCCTTCGCCATAACATTCTGCATTGTAGGCTCTGCCCCGGTTCATTGCACAGCGCCTGGCGGGGCCGGTTGTTCGCCGGGGGCGGCGGTTAGGATACGTCGACCGGTTTTCACCCGCCATCAACATTACTGATGTTATCTGTTTTCTGAGGAAAAATCCTGGATCAAATCGCAGGTTTCTGGCGAAGCCCTCGCTGGAACATGAAATGCGGTTGCCAGGAGATCAATGGCCGGTCCATCATATGAGCAGGGACCTCACCGCGAAGCGAAAATTCCGCAGGAGTTACCCCGGTCGTCTAGCCAGTCTCGCGGATCTCAAGATCCTTGAACCCTGAATTTCTTTGAAGAAATGTGAAGGCACTGGATGTCCCTTCCTCTTCATGACTTCTACCGGTTCGATGAATTTGAGTTGAGTCGGTCCCGGCGCGCCCTGCTGCGCGATGGCGCTCTCGTGCCTCTTTTGCCCAAGACCTTTGAGGTACTCTCCTGCCTCGTGAGGAACCCCGGACGCGTCCTGGCCAAGGAAGAGATCCTCCGGACGGTCTGGCCCGAATCCTTCGTCGAAGAAAACAACCTCACGCAGCACATTTCGCTGCTGCGCAAGGCACTGGCAGACCGTTCCACTTACATCGTCACCATCCCCGGTCGGGGATACCAGTTCACCGCAACTGTAGTACTCGAAAATGGATTGGCGCGCGTCCCAAACGCGGGCATCGACACGCGTATCGCAGAGAATGGTGTGCCCAATGGCAAGGGCCTGCATATCGCGCGGGTGGCAACGCCCCTTGTGGAGAGCGCCGCAGCGCCCACGTCCCCGAAGCCCACGCAGCAGGCAGCGATTCCGCTCCGTCGACGAAACATTCCTCTGTGGGCCAGCCTGTCGGCAGCAGCTGGTCTGTTGGCCGCTGTCTCACTCGCCGGAATCTTTTTCTGGACGCGATGGGCGCATCCGCCACAGTTGCACAGCGTGATGGTCGCGGATTTTCTAAACTCAACCGGCGACGCGACCTTCGACCACACGCTGAAGCGCGCTCTGGAGATCGACCTGGAGCAGTCGCCGTACATCAATGTGATGAGCGAACGCGAGGCCACGGGTACCCTCGCGCTGATGGGGCGCGCGCGCGATGCCGCCATCACCGGCGACTTGGCCCGGGAAATCTGTGAGCGCAGCAACCGCCAGGTGCTGCTCGTCGGAACGATCCAGCCCATCGGCCATGAGTACTTGCTTACGCTGGAAGCGGCTGAGTGCGCCACGGGCAGAAAGCTCACTGCTGCGAAGGCTGAGGCCGCGGCGAAGGAGAAAGTGCTCGCGGCGCTGGACACGGTTGCCGATCGTGTCCGCCGAGGACTGGGCGAGTCCACCCAGTCGCTGGAAAGTTACCAGGTGCCCATCATGCAGGCCACCACGGCCTCGCTCGACGCGCTCCGCTCGTACTCGATCGGCCAGTCCTTGGATGCGCAGGGGAAAAGCGAGAACGAGATTCTGCCGTTCTATCAACGGGCTGTCGCTTTGGACCCGCAGTTTGCCATGGCCTACGGCGCCATGGCCAACGAATTCTATAACCTGAGTGAGCCAACGCTCGCCTCAGAGTTCTACAAAAAGGCATTTGAGCTCAGCGACCGCGTCAGCGCACGGGAGCGGCTCATCCTGGAAGCACACTACTATTCCGAAGGCCTGCGGGATATGGAGCAGGGCATCAACACGTACCGGCAGTGGGCTGCGACATATCCTAACGATTGGGTTCCCTGGGTCGATTTGGCCAACGACTACACGCAACTCGGCGAGTACGCGCCGGCGATTGCCGCCGCCCGCCAGGCCCTCAAAATCCAGCCGGACCGCGCCATCAATTACAGCGTGCTGGTGCGGGCATTAAAGCGTGCCAATCAGTTAGCCGAGGCCCAGACCGTGGCCGCCGAGGCCCAGCGCCGCGGGAAAGATTCTGCAGGCCTGCACGCTTCCCTCTTCGAAATCGCCGCAGCCAACCGCAATGCGAACGCGCTCGCGCAGGAGATGCAGTGGGCGGCGAACAATAGCAACGGCTGGTATGGCTGGTACTTTCTCTTTTTGCGCGGTGAAGCCGCAGCCGCCGCAGGAAAACATAAGCAGGCAGATGATCTCTTCCGCAATGCGTGGGAGGTGGCGGAACGCCAGCGGCTGGAAGAGGCCGCCGATCACATCCTCATCTACCAGGCCACTGTGGAATTGGGCTTCGGTCTGCCTGCTCACTCGCGTGTCACGCTCAGCCATACACGCAACGCGGATTTCCACTCACCGGATTTCGCCATCGCGCGGGCGCAATTGGGAGACTCCTCCCTTGCAGAACGCTTTATCTCCACGAGCAGCGGTGATCCGCATCCAGGAACGATCCCGGCAAACGTGGACCTGCCCCGCGTCCGGGCTACGCTGGCGATGGCCAAGGGTAAGCCGCTTGACGCCGTTGCCGCCCTGGAGCCCGCCAGGCCTTATGAAATGGCCAGCTACACTGTTCCCAACCAGCGCGCCGAAGCCTGGCTCAAAGCCGGGCATCCCGAGTTCGCCGTTTCCGAGTACCAGAAGATTCTCACCAACCAGGGCGTGGATCCGCTATCGCCTCTCTATCCGATGGCCCATCTTGGCATAGCGCGCGCTTATTCTCGCCAGAACAAGATCGCCGAAAGCCGCAGCGAGTATGAGCACTTCTTCGCACTTTGGAAAGAAGCCGACACCGATCTGCCGCTGCTTGCCCAGGCGCGCGCAGAGTACGCGCGGCTCACGAAACCTGCGCCACTGCCTTCGCGCTAGTTTTCGGGTGACTGGCTGCCGCAGCGATCGATTCCCGGACCAGGCGTCTGCAAAACGGCGCAAACGGCTCTTCAGTTTGACTGCCGAGGGAGCGCACTAATCCTCGTCGGCGAGCAGATTACTGACGCGAATGATCACGTCGATTTGATCCGCTGTGAGTCGCGAAAGCAGGTTGCGTCTGACTGATTCCGCGCGGACGGGAAGAGCGGAAGCGAGCTTTTCGCGCCCGAACCTGGTGAGCGCGACAAGCGTCGCGCGGGTATCGCCCGCTCGACGCACAATGAGTTTCCGTTTCTGCATGCGGCTGAGTTGGTGAGACAGGCGGCTCTTTTCCCATCCCATAACGGTGGCAAGTTCCTGTTGGCGCATCTCCCCTTTGCCATATGCCGCAAGGCGGGAGAGTACCCCGAACTCAGATCCGGAAAGTCCGGTCGCGCGGGCAATATCGCGGCCAACGCGTTCGAGCACGTCTTCTCCCATGGAGACAAACGCGTGCCAGATGCGAAGTTCGCGCGGAGATAGATGGTTTGCGGTCATCTTCGTTTCCGAGCCTACCAGATCCTTGGTTGACACGACAACCAAGAGCCCGTTAGGATGGTTGATGTGTCAACCATCTCATATAGTTCTCCTCCACAAAACGATGTCGACCGCTGCGGTCAGTTGCGGCAGTTTCTGCATGGCATGGGAAATGCGCGGCATCTGTTGCAGCCGGAGCGGCTGGCGATTCGGTTGAACGTCCTCGATGCACTCGACACCTTCATCGGAGACCAGGATCTGGAATCGCTGAAGACGTGCCCCGACCCTGAAATCATCGAGCGGGCGAAGTCTCTCAAGTGTCAGTTCGAAGCTGCTAACGAAATCCTCTATACCGCTGCGCGCTGTGAGATTGCCTCTCGTGGAAATTCATCCACGCTGCGACGGTGGCTCGCAGAACAGGCGGGTGCTGGCGATGCAAGATCGCACTCAGGTCTCAGCTTCGATCTTCTCGACGAGATTGTCGCTGGTGTTCTCCGGTTTGACGGACCAGAGGAAGCCGATCTTCTGCAATCGCTGGAAATGACCCGCTATCAACCAACCCCTGCGCGCCATATTGTCGACCTGATCGCGGCTTGCGAGTTCACTCCTGAAGACACTCTTGTCGACCTAGGTTCGGGACTAGGCCATGTCCCTTTGCTGGTGTCGATCCTCACGGGAATCCACACTGTAGGTGTTGAGGTTCAACCAGGCTATGTTGCCAGTGCGCTGGAAGTCGCTCACAGTCTCAATCTAAGCCGCGTTCAGTTCGTGGCGGAAGATGCCCGGTTCACGGATCTCTCCGGCGGTGCCGTTTTCTATCTGTTCTCGCCGTTCACCGGATCGATGCTGAGAGAGGTTCTGCGCAGGCTGTACGAGGAAAGCAAAAAGCGGCACATCAGAATTTGCTCTCTCGGACCATGCAAGCATACTCTGCACAGACAATCGTGGCTCGCGGCGAACCACCGTCCAAAGACAGGACAACTCGCCGTCTTCGAATCGCATGAGTGGCATGTGGGAGCGAAGCGATAGACTGGCACTCTGTTAGTGCTAATCGGCCAGACGGGAAACTCTAACCAATATGCTGCCATCGCGAAATGGCATATTGGCTGCTTTCTACAGTTCCCTGCCCGTTCTTCCAGCCCAGCTTCAATGTAACGCCTTCGTCCTCGAAGGAAAAGGGCAAGGAGCCGTCGCCATACACCCGCGCCAAAATGCGGTGGGTCTCAGGAGCGCCGGCATGCAAGCCTGTTTCCGCCCAGGGAACGATGCTGCCAGCCTTCACGTACACCGGGATGCGTTCGGTTGCTGCAGCGATCGATTTCTCTGTGGAGCCCGTTATCATTTCGCCTGTCCAAAAATCGTGCCACTCACCCTCCGGAAATAGGACCTTACGTTCCGGTTCGCCCGCAAAGAGCGGTGCGACCATCATGCGGTCGCCGATCATGTATTGATCGTCTACGGTGTAGAGGCGCTTGTCGCTCGGCCAGTCGAGAACGAGGGCCCGGAACGGAGGCGTGCCGTTCTGCTGATAGCGCAGGAAGGCCGCCTTGAGATATGGCACCAGTTGCATTCTCCAGCCGATGATCTCCCGGCATCGCGTTTCCAGTTCTTCCCAGTTATCGAGCAACACGCCGGCATTATTCTTGGCGCGGTCCAGCTGCTTCCAGGGAGGACTCTTCATATACCAGCAATCCACCTGAGCCAGCGGGGAGAAAACGACGCTTTGCAGGCGCCGAATCAAGTCCTCTTCACTCGCAGCCTGCCGCACTTCGGGACACCATAACAAGCCGCTGAAGCCGGAGTTCACCAGCGCGCGAATATACTGCCGGTGGTCGTAGAGATCACTGTAAAGAACGAACGGGTAAGGCGCAGCCAATGCCCCGCTGGAGCGTACCAGAGAATAGGTCTCCTGTTTACGGCGGCGAAACGCCTCCCAGATGGCCATCTGGTAGCGAAGGCCAAAGAGGCTGTGCATCTGTTCACCATCGAGACCTGACGGAAAGGAGCTGCACTCTGGGAACGACCAGCCGCCGGTGAAATCTGAGTTATCGCACTCGTCGAGTTTGAATCCGCTAATGCCCATGTCGACCAGCGTCTTGCCATGAAACTCGCCGAAGATATCGCGACCCAGTCGGCTGGCGAAGTCCGGGACAAGGCCGCCCCACACACCGTAATCGCCGGAACACGGCTCGAGCGCGGAAAACAGCGGCGAGGATGGATGCGTGAAGGCGTGCTCCCAAAGATTGACTTTGTATTGGAGATCCGAAGCAGAGCGCATGAAACCCTGGGGATCTGGGAAACGTTCCTTATCCCACGAGAAGCTGCAGGAATATGCGTGAGACTGCCAGCCGGGTTCGAGGCCGAACACGTCGCACGGAATTTTGCGATCGCGGAACTCATGGGCGAGCGCGAGAACGCTTTGCTGATCGGCATGCGCCTCGTGCCGGTACCAGAAGCCCAGGCCCCATTCGGGCGGCATGAATCCACCGCCAGAGAACACGTTGTAACGCGTTACGGCATCGAGCATGCCGGGGCCGGCGAACAGGTAGAGATCGACGCCGGCCGCATGTGGCACATCGATGACGATGTACGTCGAATCACCTTCTTTGACTGTATGCGTATAGTTGGGACCGACGTCTGCTCCGCCGGCAGCTTCACCCGCCGCGCGTGTTGGTTTAAAGTGGGCATCCCCGAAATAGAACTCCGCATAGCGCGCAGTGTCGACGAGAACGCCGAAGCCGTCCGTCGTGACAAAAAACGGAACCGGGGCATGCGAATCGCCGGTGTCGATCTTTGGATCGGCGTTCACGCGAGCGACCTTCTTTTTTCCGCGCTGCGCAAAGGAGAGGAGCTGCAACCCGAAGCCAAAGACTTCCTCGCCTGGACGAAGCGGCAGACGGACCGTGCAGCCGCGTTTCGATCGCTCGGCTTGCACGGGGAGATCAGGAAGATCTGTCACACGGGGTAGCTTGGCGAAAGCTTGTGTCTGCGGAGGCACAAGCCGGCTCGATACCGGCGTGAACTGTTCCGGCGTGCCAACTCTCGCGCGCCATATGCCAGGATGAACACTTCTCCATGAGGTCGTGGTCAAAGGCTCTGCGATGGCTGGTTCGTCGGAGGACCAACCAGAAAGTCCGCCCGCTACCCCCGCTGCTGCGATAGCTTTTGCGAGATTTCGACGCGTAATCTTCATCTGGATACCCAGTGCTGCGATTGCCGAGGCAAAACCATCAGCTCGTCACCACATTGTTGCGCAGAATATTGTTTCTAGCAGTCACGCCGCGGTTCGGGTCCATCCAGGTCTCCTGCGCGATGCCGGCGCCACCGTTCCCCTCGGCAAGACAATCTTCCACGGTTACGCCGTGACTTTCGGCGATCATCACGGCGTTGAGCTGGTTGCGCGCAATCTCGCAATCGCGAATCGTAACATCATGCGCGAAGATGACGGCGATACCGTGACCCCACATCGAATCATCGAAACGCGAACCGCTGATGGTAATTTGCGCAACGTGATTCATCTTCAGGTTGTGATTCTTGCCTGGTCCCGGCGGCACCATTCCTCCACTGCCTGAGATATCGCAATTGACGATCTCGGCATTCTCAACCCCGAAGAATTCGACCGCGTTGTACGTGCAGTTGCGGACCGTAATATGCTCGAAGCGCACATTGCGCATGACTGACTTGCCGTCGCCCTGCAGAACAATTCCGGCACGAGTGGGCCCATGCTCCGACCGCCGCCGGCCAACGTCGGAGTTCGGATCGCGTGAGGCTGCCGGTTCTTGGCCACCCTCAATCAGCAGGTCGCGCAGTACGATGTCGTGCATGTCCGCATCGGCGTTCACGATCGCTGCCTCATTCCCGGATTTCGGGTCGAGGAATAACTCGCAATCAAGGCCGCTCCCGACAAGCGTCACGTTGCTCGGCAGCCTCAGTGTTGCGGGCAACGTGTGTAAGCCCGCCGACAGACTCAACGTGCCGCCACCGTTCGCTTTCAGCTTATCCACTGCCTCCTGGATGGATTCTCCCGACGCAACGGAGATGGCCTGTGCCGGCGCAGATCCTGTTGGCTTCGCCTGCGCACCCGCCGTCGCTGCAGTCTTCGAAGGCTGCGGCGCAGGCTTCAGCTTGGCGGCCGCTTTGCCGACATCGCCGCGAAACATTGTTGCGATAGTATGCGAGCGCAGCACTTTCTGTGCCGCTCTCTCCGTATATGGCATCTCCACGTGCTTTTCGTAGCGATAGTGCTGTAAGACCGGATGGTAGATGTCGCTGAACCGGCCGCGTGTCATCTCGCTGATCCTTCCGTACACCGGCACATCTTCGCCGAGCATGTAGCGCGCAGTGTACTCGATGCCCAGGGCGAGCCGGTTATCGGCCTCGCCAAACAGATCGACACCCTGATTCCACGCGATCACGCACGTGTTCAAAAGATAGCCGAGACCGAGTTGTGTGTGTCCCTGGTCCCTGCAAGTCTCTTCGCACTGGCCGCTGGGGTACACGTAGCGCGTGATGCCGCTGTTGACCAGTCCCAGACGATAATGGCGATATACCGACTCCATCAGCGCACGGTCTTCGCAAAAGACGCCGATCGCGAGCAGCGTGTACATGATCGCGGCATCCCAGTTTCCGTTTGCTTCGGGATAGAACATGCGCAGCAGTGGCACATAGACCGTGAGCATCATGCGCTTGAACTGGTTCTGGGATTGCGCGCTCCAGCCTGGATAGGTCGCCCTCAGAATCTCCGCGGCATTGCAGAACTGGCCGCCCGTCCAGCCGGCCAGAAGCATAGCATCGTTCTCGAAGAAATCCGCCAGCGTGGAGGACCACGCGTCAAAGATCTCGATCGCCTTGCGTGCGTGTGCTTCGTCCCCGGTGATGTACCACTGCATCACGTGGTTGTTCGCAGCATCAGCGCTCTCCTGAATCTCGCGGCCGCCCTTGTCGCCCGCGTCGTAGGCACCGCGGACCACGTGGGCGAAGGGCTTCGGCGTGAAGTCGAGCGACCCAACCGCACTCGTGAGCCACAGATCCCACGAGGATTTCCAGGGCTCTTCGCCGGCTTTGATCTTCGCCTTCATGAATTCGAGGTCGGCTCGAGTCTGCATGATGCCGGGATGCACAATCTGGCGATGACCTGTACGCGCTGTCATTGCCGTAGTCGAGACGCCATGATCGAGAGCGTTCTCTGAATTGGAAGACTTCTGACCCAAGGCCGGCAATACGGTTGCCACCAGTCCCGCACCAGATTGCATGAGAAACATTCGCCTCTTCATATGTGTACTAAATTAGCCCTTTCCTGCCCGCGTTCATCGGTAATAGAAATGATAAGTACGACGGCATTCAATGCGTAACGAAATGCGCCGCTCGCACGTGCTTCATCTGGCGCCAGACAAATCCGCTTTTCTCAGGCAAGCGTACCTTGAGATCGTCTATCTGCTCTGCGGGAGCTAGCGTAAGAGTAAGTTCTGCTCCGCTATCTGTCGTTTGATACAGGATGTCCGCCCGAACGATACCCTTACTGGTCCGGATGGGCCAATTGCGGGCATCGACACCTTTCCATCCGGGTGGAATACGAGGAATCAGATCGACCTCACGCGGCGAGTGATCGTCAACGCCGAGCATGAGACGTGAGACCTTCAGAGGCTCCGAGACATTGACCAGATTCAACGCACCGCATCCTTCATCCAGCGGGATCTTGCCAACGGCGTTCGGGGAATAGGTGCGCTCATAGAAGTAATACGGCGAGTTGCGATGCAGCTTGTATTCGGGCACAGGCCGATACGTCGCATTCGCCAGCCACGAGAGTGCCTTCTCCGCCATCGTCATCTTGTCGAAGAGCAGCATGGTCTCGATCGCATACCCCTGACCGTAAGAGGGGCTGCTAAGCAGCCCTCCCGCCAGTAGATCGAATTGCGTCCAGATTCCATACCGGTCGAACTCCGTCTTGCGGAGAGGCGTGGTGTAGAGCTGCTCGAAGGTCTTCTCACTGTGCTGAAAATCCTTCGTCCATGACGCGAGCGGGTCAAGACCGAGCACATCGGCATACATCGACGCGACACCGTTGATCGATCCAATCCCTTTGTTTCCGGGAGCATTCAAAACCTGAGGATCAGGCTTCATGGTCTTCGTATCAATGCACCAGATCCAGGCGCCATCGTCGGCGACCAGGTATTTCTCCATTCCGCTTGTGACGCGCGCCGCCAAAGCGCGATAGCGCTCACCTCGCGCAGCATCTCCGGACTCGTCGGCCATTCTGGCTGCGGCAAAAAGAGCAAGCCGCACGAGGTTGTTTTGCACCACGTTGTAGCAAAGCCCGGGCACTCTCAGTCCGCATCCGAACTCACCGCTACCAGCGATCAACGGTTCCGACTTCAATTGAGCTTCAATGTTATTGAGCGGCGAAGCGTCGCCAAAAAGAAATTGTTCAATGTCGTTCCGAGTCGCGTTTCCATCCGGCAAGCGCTCCCATAACAGCACCATGCCGATGATGATCGAGGTGGTGCCGTCCATCTCGGTGCCCTGGCCCGGCTTTGAGCCCTTGAAGTACTCGGGAAATGAGTAAAAACCTTCCTGATTTTTCTCGACCAGGTGCATCAGGCACTCTGCGAGAAGAGACGCGTGCTCCAGGTAGCCGCGCATCACAAGTTCTCGCATGAACGTGCCGCCATCGCGCGTCCACATCGTGCCGGCCCATGGAAAGCCGGGAAGCGATGCACTCACGAAACCTGCCGGAAAGCCGTCCCGGCTCTGCGCGTAGAAATTCTTTTCAAGGACGCCTTGGAAAGACTCATTCAATTCCTGGGTGAACAGGTCTGCATCCGGAGAGCCGAAGAATCGAAGCGAAACTGCCTGATCCTCTCCGACTCGAATCTGCGGAGGAGGCGCCGCGGCTGCCCCGGAAGGTTGGGGCGATGCCACCCACGCCAGCGTCACAACCATGCAGAGCGATGCGAACCATTTAATCAAGGGGCAGTGTCCAGAACCCTTTGCATTTTATATCTTCGTTGGAACTCAGGAAGGTTGATGGGTTGAGATTGTTTCGCTTCTGGCCCTCTTGAGGGCCAGAAGCAGGTCGGACCGATGATATCGCTAAAGTCTGTTTAGAAAGTCAGCCGCGCTGTAAGTTGCAGTTGACGAGGCGTGTTGTGAGACGAAGCGCCGACGCCTCCGGGTTGCACCGGTTCAGTCCCATCCGTAGTACTCGGATTGTTGAACCCTTGCACGTTGAAGACATTGAACGCATCCAGATTGAGTCTGAAGTTCACCCGCTCCGTGATCGGAAATACCTTGAAGAGTGAAAGGTCCGCAGTCCAATTGATCGGTCCGGGAATGATGGTCTTCGAAAAAGGATTGTTTCCCGATTGCCCCGGCGAGTAAGCGACCGTGACCGGATTTCCTTTGTTTGAAGCCAACAACGCTGGCGATGAAACCTGCACGTTGTCGTTCCCATAATTGGTCGTACCCGGCGTATTGTTGATCGGGGTCACAAACGGCACCCAGTTAGCAGGAAGGCCCTCGACGCACTTCGATGTGCAGGTGCCCAACGGCGCAGGAAGAACGGTCGGAGCAAGGTAACCGTTGAACCACTCGTAGCTGTTAATGCACACGCCACTACGGCAGTCTTTGATCGGAAGACCATGTTTGTAGACCTTGATCGGGTTCGTCGGCCCCCAGTGGGAACTGATGGGCTGGAAATACTGACTTACGATAGTTCCGTCTCCGGCGAGCTGGAACCCTCCGATGAGTTCATTCAGGAATCGGTTGGCATTGCCCACAAACCGTTTTCCCGTCCCGAAGGGCAGGTCGACAATCCCATTGAATTCGATTTCCTGCTTCGGGTTTCCGGCATTGACTTCGTACGATTCGAACTTCGTCAGCCCGCGCCAGTTTTGCCAGTAAGGCACGCCAGTCGGATTGCTTGGAGGCGTAGCTCCAGGTGTAATCGCGCTGCCGCCAGGGAATGGTGCGAAGGTAGTGTTCGCATTGGTCCCGGCAATGCCGAGGTAGTCTTTCGGGTTATAGACGGTGCCATCTCCCGTGAAGGCCTTCTGGTACACGTAGAAGATCTGGTATCCGACCCCACGATGAGTCAGCCGCTGATAATTGACTTGCAATGCGTTGTCGTTTGAGTAGCCCGTCTTTTCGAAATAGCTCAGATTACCGTAAGTAATGTTGTCATACGGACCCAATGCGGTGGCTGTATATTGACTGGTCCCAATTGCAGAGGCCCCGCCGGTGGGCGGAGGCGTTCCGGTTGACATGTCCCAGACGAAAGCAGATTGAGCCGTATTGACTGCATAGGTCTGGTCGAGATTGCTCCCATGAGTAAACACCCAGCTCACCCGCAGCGCTGAATTCCCTTTGAGTGGCTGCTCGATGGTGACGCTGGTCTCCTGCGCAACGTCAGGAGGATAGTGTGGACTGAGACCCACGATGGTAGCGCCCGAAAAGCCCGGAACGATGGCATTGGTCGTGCTGCTATTCACCACATTCTGGTCGTTCACGCCCATGAAGATGTTCTGCCGGTTTCGCACAAGGTAGTTGTTCAATCCATCTGGCGACTGGGCAGCAGTGTTGTAGTTCTGAGCATAGTTTTGGACAAAGGGAAAACCGGCAAAACCATCCTCCCATGAATAGCGTAGTGCGGTAGGAAAGGCGTATTTTCCGTAGCCGCCGCGCAGCACAGTACCGTGTCTGCCGCCGAAGGGCTGCCAGGCAAAACCCACGTGCGGCTCAAATACGTTTTGGTTTTGACTATTAGTGCTTGGAAACCCGGCCTGCTGGGACGTCTCAAACTTCACGCCAATATTCTGAAGATTGGTGATGATCGCTTGGGTTGTATAGCCTTTGGAGATGTAATAAGACGTCGGATTGCTCATCACAAACGCGTCGTTCTTGAAATCGAATGTGGTGGCCAGGCCGTCTTTGGTCCAAAATCCCGGGACGTACGTATTGCGGAAACCGAGATTCAGCGTCAGGTTTCTAGTCACATGGTAGTCATCCAGAAAGTAGCCATCCCACTCCATGAGGTGCCCATGGCCTTGCGGCGGCTCCAGCGTCACACTGTACAAAGAAGCGTCGCCGAGAAAGAAATCACCCTCCGTCTCGCCGGTATTGGGCAAGCCGCTATAGGCCGTGCCGGATGTGGTGTTTTCCAGAGAAGTCCCGGTGGCGTCGAAATTAACGGAGTCGTTCTGCCGCGAGGGCAGGTAGGAAAGCCGCTCTCGCCGGTAGCGCCCGCCGAAGTGGAGTTGGTGCTTTCCTATGATCTTGGTCAGATTCTCATCGTAGTTAAAGACAATTTGGTCTTCGTAATACTGGTACTGAGTACCCCCAAACGGCATGAGGCAACTACCGCAGATGACGGGGAAGCCGGTCTCGCCGAAGTTATTGGGCAGCCCGAAAAACTTCGTCTCATAGTTTGTCTCCGGACTGGCGTCGGCGCCGCCGCCGCCGACATACTGATGGAACCACTGCTGGGCCGCAGTGGTTTCAGAATAGAAAGTCGGCGAGAACATATGTGTGTAGTTGAGCGAGGCTGCATACTGCGCGGCATTAATGCTCTGGTAACCGCTGGCTCCCGCTGGAATACCATCGGCCGCAATCGTTGCGGGTGAAGCACTTGGGTAGTTCCGCAGCGCGACCCAGGTCTGGTTGTTGGATGTATAGCGGATAAATGCCTTGTCTTTATCGCTGAAGCTATGGTCTACGCGAAAGGTGATAGTCGGCACGATTTGCGTAGTGGGATCGGCATCAGAAAAATTGCTTCCCACCAGCGGATTCTGAGTGTTCGTAGGCTGCGGCGTGATGTCGTAGAGGATCTTGGTTACGGGGTCCAGACGGCCGATTGGGACCTGGTTGTCACCGGGGCTGCCGGCGATGCCGTTGCCGAAAGGCGCCCGGCAATAGGGGTTGGCGACGCCCGTGCCATTGCAATTGGCTGACGGCGCAGTCGTCGCCGGGTCATATAGCTGCTGCAATACCCCCGCGCCGTTGACCAGCCCGCTAAAATCTCCGCTTCTCATGGCCGGTGTCGGCACTTTCACCGATTCATAGCTATCGGAAATCAGCGAATAGCGCTCATAGGCAAGGAACCAGAAGCTCTTGTCGATACCGTTGTAGAGGTGCGGAATTCTAATGGGCCCCCCGGCTGAGGCGCCGAATTCATTGCGGATGTAAATCGGCGCAACGAAGTTCGAAGGATTCGATCTGTTCCTGGCAATACCGACGCCGTTATTGCGCATGGTTTCGAAGGCTGAGCCGTGCAACGAATTGGTGCCCGACTTGGTCGAGATGACCCCAGTAGCCGGCGCTTCGAACTGCGGCCCGGAAAGGGCAGTCTCCGTATGGACTTCCTGAATCGTATCCGGATCGGGATATTGCGACAGGGTCGTGCTATTGGGGCCACCGAAGTTCAGGTTGAGCAGGGGAACGCCGTCAACCACATATTCGATGGAGGAGTCCTCCAAAAGACCATTGGCAATAGTACCGGGGCCATAATGGCCAGTCAGGCCGGGAGTCGTCTCACCAATCAGCGTCGTGATTTCCCGTCCATTCATGGGCAGCTGGTTGACCCTGCTGTTGTCCAGCACGGAGGACAGAGTCGGGCTGGTCGTCGTGACCAGCTGAACGGTATCTGCGCTGACCTCAACCTTCTGTGTCACCGAGCCCGCACTCAGGGGAAAATTGATCACAGCATTTTGGCCGGCCAAAAGCTGGAGCGTTTGCACATCCGACCGCATCCCTGTTGCGGACACAGTGATCTGGTAGGTCCCCGCAAAGAGACCCGGAACCTGATAATCTCCCGTCCCATTTGTTTTTGAGTCGGAAGTCACCCCCGTGGCTTGGTTGACTACGTGGATCGATGCTCCCGGGATGACGCCGCCCGTGGAGTCCGTAACTGTACCCTGAATGGACCCGGCGCCACTTTGCGCCCATGCGACCGGGGCGAAAATGGCAACACAGAGAACGGTCACCAGAATCAGAACTTCCTTCCACAAGAACTGGGGAATAAGGGCTTTCGATTGCACATCACTTGCTTCAACTTTGGGTGTTGCCTTCATGCTGCCTCCGATAACCTGTTTCGAAATGCGACATTCCTGCTGAGTCTCAACCGTGTTTCCCAACTGCATCTTTTTCTGAAGAGAATAACGGGACCGACCAAGGATCAATTCGCGGACAAGCCGTGTTCAAGTCAATTCTCTGTAGCGCCTACCGTAGGGACTACAGTCAGTTCCGCGGCCAAGGGGTCCGACTGAGTGGTTCTCTCATCAAAACAACATGATCTGCGGGCGAGAAGTCTCGTTCAACGTAAGTCACTTAAGCACGGTAGGTTAAGCCCCGCCGGCGCCCTTGCCTTCCGGCTAATTTCCTCCAGAAGGCTGCGACTCGATCGAGGTGAACCTGAGTGGCAAGGGGGGCGCGGATGACAATTCTACTGTCGGGTGATTACACTGGATGGCGCTGCACTAACCCCAGGCTTCCCCTGACTGAAAACTGGGGGCGATATTCCTACGGAGAAGAACGCAACGGCGGTGTTGAAGACGCCGGAGACGGTTGTGTCTGCCGAGATATTGGAGTGAGGTCGATGGCAGGTCCGGCAATTCAGATGAGAGAGGCGCTCGACGCTGAGGAATGCTGGGCGCTCCTGGAGCGGATTGCTGCAAGTACTCAGTTGCGACGCGCAAGCCGATTGCAGGAGCTCTTGTACTACCTCGGCAAGCGGTCTCTGAAAGACCACTGCGAGTCCGTACACGAGCAGACAGTAGGCGTGGAGGTTTTCGGCCGCTCGGAAGGATACGACACCAGCGCAGACAATATAGTAAGGACAAGCGTAAGCGAATTGCGCAAGCGCATCGATGCGTATTTCAGCGCGGAGGGCGCCGGCGAGGCGCTCACGATGGAGATACCTCGCTGGAATTACGTCCCGGTCTTCAAACACCGGCCGGTACATGTGCCGGCGCTGCCGGAATTTCCGGCGTCCGTGGAGCCTCTGCCAGTTGAGGCCTCCAAGGCTCTCGGGGAGCCGCAAGCCGACGCGCATCCGAACCAGGCACCGCGCTTCGCGCTGATCGCGACAGCGATCGTGGCGGTTCTCCTCGGCTTGGGGTGCCTGTTCTTCTGGAGTCAATATCGCATCGCGTCAGCTCGATATGAATCGCTGCACCGCTCCCTCTATGCATGGCAATATGAGCCGTCGGTCGCTGGGTTGTGGGCCCCGATTCTGAGCGCGAAGCCCGACACAGATATAGTGCTGGCCGATGCGTCGTTTGGCTTGCTGCAGGATATCAATAAGAAATCTTTCTCGTTTTACGATTACCTGAGCCACAGCTATGTGAATGAGATTCAGAAGCGGCCGCTGAGCCCAGATTTGCATGCGGTTCTTAACCGGATTGCCGTCTGGAATTTGGGAAGCCCGGATGAATTCATGTTAGCCCGCCGCATTCTTGCGCTCGATCCGCTTGGCCAGAGCATTCACGTTTACAGCGCCAGAAATTACATGCCTGTCCTGACCAAGCGCGACAACGTGATCCTGATCGGCGGCAGAATCTCGAATCCGTGGGACGACCTCTTCGAAAGCCAGATGAACTTTACGATCAAGTTCCTGGCCAACGAATCGATCATGGTCGTGAACCGCGCGCCGACAGCCGGCGAGCCATCCTTTTATCCGCAGACGGATTCGGTACAGTATTGCGTTGTCTCGTATCTGCCAAACCCCGATCATAACGGTGTTGTCATGCTGATCGAGGGCACGGACGCTGAGGCAACCGAAGCTGCCGGCGACTTCCTGATGTCCGATGATCAGTTATCGAGCTTCAAGAAGCTGATGCACGTTGACAAGTTTCCCTACTTCGAGGTGCTGCTCAAGGTCTCATCGGTTCCAGGAACGCCACTCACCGCATCGGTGGAGGCGTATCGCACGTACCCTTACCTCCATTGAGCAACCGCTGGGAAATCGCCTCGCCGGGGGCGTCGACCGGAATCGTTTTTCACGCCTTTGTTCACTTTTGGACAATCCGTCTCAACTCCGGACAGACCTTCGAAGCCATCGCGCGCTTAACTACACTGTTTTCACGATGGAAACAGTGGCCTCTCGCCTGCACGAGTGGATGCATCAGAATGGCTGGAGCGGTTCCACAGTTTACGCGCCCGTGCTGGAACGATTACGGTGGCATTTTCTTGAGGAAAATCCCCTCTTTGCAACGGCGGCTTTGGAAGACAGTAACGATGAAACCGCTATAGTCGTTCCATATCGGTTGCACAGGAGAGACTATGCCGGCTGCCCTCAGGCACGCATTGCGTCAGTTGCGCCTATCACCTGGCTTTACGCTGACTGCCGTGCTGACGCTCGCGTTGGGTATCGGTGCGACAACTGCGATCTTCACCTTTGTGCAACAAGTAATGCTGCGGTCGCTGCCGGTCACCAGACCGGATGAATTGTGGCGCATCGGCGACCAGCCACGCTGTTGCAACTGGGGCGGGTACAGCCAGGACGGCGATGGCGAACCGAGTGATTGGAGCCTCTTTCCCTGGGAAACATATAAGCTGTTTCGCTCCAACACACCGGGCTTCCAGGATCTAGCGGCGATGCAAGCCGGTAACGCGTCGCTGGGAGTGCGGAGGGCAGGATCGACGGCGCCGCCGGAAACGGCTAACGGCCAATATGTCTCCGGGAATTTCTTCCAGACGCTGGGCGTATCGGCCTGGCGCGGCAGGCTGTTGATTGACGCCGATGATCAGGAGGGTGCGCCGCCGGTGGCGGTGATGAGCTTCCACGCCTGGCAGGAAAAGTACGGCTCCGACCCGTCGGTGGTGGGATCGACCTACCAGATCAACGGCCATTCGTTCACCATCATCGGTGTGGCACCGGCGGGCTTCATCGGAGCGAAGATGGTGAGCTGGGGCATGCCGGACATCTGGATGCCTCTGACAGCCGAGCCGACAATTGACGGAGCGACTGCGCGGCTGAAGAACACGCGCGTCGACTGGCTTGATCTGATCGGACGCGTGCGTCCCGAAAGCAATCCGAAGGCAATCGAGGCGCAGCTCAAGGGCGAGCTGCATGGCTGGCTGGCCACCCATGTTGCGGATATGAGTCCGCAGGAAAAAGCCGTATGGCAAAGGCAGGCGCTCCGCCTGTCGCCGGGCGGTGCAGGTTTTTCTGATTTACGCAGGGATTATAGCGAGGGCCTGCTGCTGCTTATGGTCACAGCCTGTTGCGTGCTGCTGGTCGCCTGCGCCAACATCGCCAATCTGCTTCTGGCGCGTGGGCTAAAGAACCGGCGGCAGACTGCGGTGCGCATGGCGCTTGGCGCATCGCGTGGGCGCCTGGTGAGAAATGCGCTCCTGGAAAGCGTCGTGCTTTCTCTGGTCGGGGGTGCGGCTGGCGTGGCTGTGGCTTGGGCTGGGGCGCGGCTGATCGTCTATCTCGCTTTCCATATGATCCAGGAGAGCACGTGGATTCCAGTGCAGGCGTCGCCCTCGACACCGGTTCTGCTGTTTGCTCTGGGAGTTTCCGTTCTCACGGGAGCGATCTTCGGAATCGCACCCGCATGGATGACCTCGCAGGCCGAGCCGGTGGAGGCGCTGCGAGGCGCCAACCGCGCGGTGGGCAGCACTCGCCATTGGGCGCAGAATGCGCTGGTCATCGCGCAGGCAGCGGTGTCGCTGGTGCTGCTGAGTGCTGCAGCGATGCTGGGAGGAAGCCTGCGTAACTTGGAGCATCAGAACTTCGGCTTTAATCCTGACGGCCGCTATCTCGTGTTCATCAACCCCATGCTGTCGAATTACAGGCAGGAGCAACTGGTGCCGCTCTTCCGCCAGCTTCATGACCGCCTCAGTGCGATTCCTGGTGTGCGCAGCGTCAGCTCCGCTACCTACGCTCCGCTCAGCGGCGACCAGTGGGGCACCAACATTCGGATTCAAGGCAAGCCCGAGCCTGGCCCGAAGGACAACATATCTTCCGACTGGACGCGCGTCACGCCTGGTTTTTTCGATACGGTAGGCGCAAGGCTGCTGTCGGGTCGCGTCATCACCGTAGACGACAACGAGAGCGCGCGACCCGTTGCGGTCATCAACGAAGCCTTTGCGAAGAGGTTTTTCGGGAAGCAGAATCCCATTGGGCAACACTTTGGCCCGGGTCCGGTGAAGAATGCGGGCACGTATGAAATTGTCGGTGTGGTCCAAAACATCCACTACGTCAGCTGGGGCTTCAGAGACCCGGCACGCGCCATGTTTTACATCCCCGAGGCGCAGACCGTTCACTTCGAGCAGCCGGACATCCAGAGCTACCAGATCTGGTCGCAGAACCTCTACAACATCGTGGTCTGGGCGCCGGGACATCCGCAGAACATCTACGCGCAGGTGAAGAGAGCCTTGGCAGAGGTCGATCCAAACCTGGTGATGTACGACGTTCTGCCGTATTCAAGAGTGATTCAAGGAAACTTCGACCAGCAGAACATGATCGCCAGCCTCACCTGGCTGTTTGGCGCGGTGGGCCTTGTGCTGGCCGCAGTTGGCCTGTATGGCGTGACCGCTTATGGAGTGGAGCAACGCACCAGTGAAATCGGCGTACGCATGGCGCTGGGTGCGAATCGCGGGTCGGTGGTGGCCATGGTGTTGCGCGGCGCATTCTGGCAGGTCGGCATCGGGTTGGGAATCGGGATTCCGGCCGCAATTGGAGCGGGATATCTGATCGCAAGCCAGCTCTTTGGGATCACGCCGTGGAATCCGCTGTTGCTGGCGGGCGCCACTGCGCTGTTGGGTTCGGCGGCATTGGTCGCCGCTGTGATTCCAGCGCGAAGGGCCGCGAGCATCGATCCGATTCAGGCGCTGCGCATTGAATAATCTCCGCCAGAACAACCCTTGGCACCGCTATCATGCGTGAGAGTACCGGAGCAGCGCCCAACAATCGTGCAGAAGGCAGAGACCGAGGTACATGCTAAACTGTTCAATAACCGAGCCGGAGAGATGGCCGAGTGGCTGAAGGCGGCGGTTTGCTAAACCGTTATAGGGTCAAAAGCTCTATCGGGGGTTCGAATCCCCCTCTCTCCGCCAGAAAATCCGCCAAGGCCATTCCATTCAATAACTTACTTGGTCTTCAATCACTTAGGCTTGTCGGACGCCCGACAATATATTTACATTCTTTGCAGCTTTTGCACCTTTTCCAGCCTGTGGGGCTCAAAATCCCGACAATCCGACAACGCCATTCTTGCCATTCACGGTGGCAAGTTCGAGCCTAAAATGATTGCCCGGTCTCCTAATTGCCTAATTGGCTGAGCTTCCGCACACCTGCGACACACCGAAGATTCGAGTTGACCCGTTGAGAGACTTGCGAGTTTGGGGCCGCTGACTGATGCCGGATCAGTATCCCGATAAACATGTCACATCGGCGTTTTTCGTTACGTAAACTTCCGGAGCGCTTTTGCGAGGTCGTCAAGCCCTGGTTCGTCGGGAAAGGCTGCGGTCTGGTCTGCAAACTGCTTCTCCCGTTGGGCCATGTGGGTTTCGACGCTACCGGCGAACACACCACCGCCGAAGTGCCTTGCTTGATGCGCAAACGCTTCAACTAGCTGCCCT
>DATJNF010000018.1:0-2244 GCA_035508375.1 Occallatibacter sp.
GATCCGATAATGCGGTTGTTTGCGCGCACCCACGCGCGCCAGACGAATCATTAACACACGTATGTCCTTATTTCCGGAAGAGTCCGGCGAGGTCAAGACAAACTCTTATTATGCCGGAGCTTAGCCGTGATAGCAAGCGGCAGTCTTATCCAATGCAAGATGAGCCTGAAGGTGAGGTGCGATTCCAATACAAGATGAGCCTGGAGCGGATGGCATGCTGAGGATTGACCATCCACGTGCACGAAGCAGAGAAACTGAGCCTGGAACAAATCGAGGCTTTTCTAAACGCCAGCCAAGAGATCCGATTCGAAGGCGAAACTCAAAAGCAGATTTATCACTGGATCGAGCAGGTGCTGCGTCGGCAGGAGTACCAGCAGCAGAGCCGGCGGGCACGGGGTTTGTTACGCAGCTATGTGATCAAGATGACGGGCCTGAGCCGGGCGCAGGTGACGCGGTTGATCGCACGTTATCGGAAAGGCGGATCGCTGCAGCCCGTGCCTTACCGCCGACATCGCTTCCCGCAGCGCTATACCCGCGCTGATCTCGAACTGCTGGCCCAAGTCGATGAGGCCCACGAGAACTTGAGCGGTCCGGCCACGCGCCGCATTCTCGAACGAGAATACCGGCTCTACGGCAAGCCCGAGTTCGAGCGCCTGTCCACGATCTCAGTGGCGCATCTCTATAACTTGCGCCAGCAACCACGCTATCGCGAACGCCGTCTCTGCTACACCCGGACGCGGCCTACGGCGGTGACCATCGGCGAGCGCCGCTGTCCCGATCCGCAAGGCCGGCCCGGCTACCTGCGGGTCGACACCGTGCACCAGGGCGATGCGCCCGCTGGCCAAGGTGTCTACCACATCAACGCGGTGGATCAGGTCACGCAATGGGAGATCGTGGCCGCCACCGGGCGCATCAGCGAAGCCTGGCTGGAACCCGTACTGAACGCCATGTTGCGACAGTTCCCCTTCCGCATTCTCGGCTTC
This sequence comes from Occallatibacter sp., assembly GCA_035508375.1. GTDB lineage: Bacteria > Acidobacteriota > Terriglobia > Terriglobales > Acidobacteriaceae > Telmatobacter. Next base: position 984 of record DATJNF010000018.1, read on the forward strand.
CATTCCGATAACGGCAGCGAGTTCATCAATCGCGTGGTCGCCCGCCTGCTGAACAAACTGCTGATCGAGCAAACCAAGAGCCGTCCCCGGCACAGCAACGACAACGGACTGGCCGAAACCAAAAATGGTGCCGTCATCCGCAAACATATGGGCTACGGCTACATCTCGGCCAGCCACGCCGGGCGCCTGCAGCAGTTCTACACCGCCCACTTCAATCCCTATCTCAACTATCATCGCCCCTGCGCCCAAGCCGATATCACCTTCGACCAGAAGGGCCGCCGGCGCTGCCAGTACCGTCGCTATCAGACTCCGCTGGAAACTCTGTTGGCCTTGCCCAACCCGGCGCAGTACCTGCGCTCCGGACTCACTCCCGCCGTCTTACAACGTATCGCAGAAACTCGCAGCGACACCGAAGCTGCCCAGCGCATGCAGCAGGCCAAACGCCGACTCTTCGCGCCGTTGCGCAGAGCGAAGGCAGGGCCGTGGAAATGACGGAACCGGCAAATCCCCAAAAACAAAATCGGGGATTCGCCAGTTCCTTGGAAAGCGCAAAACCCAAAGGCGCGCTTTCCACATTCCCACCGCCCCCACTACGGCTGTTAGATTGGTTCAGAATCTAAACCTGAAAGGAGTTTCCTCCACCACCCTCCCGGCTCTTCCACAGGCTCATTCTTCGATTGGAAAAGACTGCCAGCAGTGCTTGGCGGTTCCTCATGCCGCTCGGCCTTTGCTGGAAGCCGGGACGCTGAATCCGGACATTGACTCCGGATGGAACCGCTTCACAGCAAGGACAGTCGCCACCAGGAACAGCGTCAAGATCACAAACTGGGCTAACGCGAACGGCAGCTTTTTTTGTGGGAGCCGCCGCATGCCGTGCGGGCACCTTTTCGAACGACTGCGCTACCAGCACGAAATACTTGAAGCAGAGCGCGAGGCTCGCGCACAGCACGTAAATGGGCGCCATACTCCGGCCAGTTGCGAGAAGTGATGGGCCATGACGGCGATAGCGAGGACTCGGGCATTTCACGCCTGCCACGCGGTTCGCGCATTGAAGAGCGGCCTCAGTAGGTTGCCGCTACCTTGCGGCCTCAGCTACAAATAGAGCATTCATGGAGATTCAGCCCTCGGATCGTGCTCAGGCTTCCACGACGTCGGTTGCAATCTGGCCGCGAATTCGCGGATCCCTGTTCTGGATCGTCGCGGTTGCGTTCGTTCTTCGGGTCGGCTGGATCATTCTCGGCCGCACGTACAAATTCAAGAT
>DATJNF010000019.1:0-3124 GCA_035508375.1 Occallatibacter sp.
GCCACTCACGCCAGCGATTCGTCAGACACTACCTAGTGTCCTGTCCCCGAAGTTCGCAGCATAACCCACAGTCATCCTGAGGAGCGAAGCGACGAAGGATCTGCGGTTCGGCTCCTCTGAATTATGCAACCAATTTCAGAGACGCCACACTAGGACTTTGACCGAATGAATTTGTTCTTGTCGCATCGCGGTATCCCAGGTCTCAAAATCGAGACGTGGGGCACCCGCATTGGTACATAATCAAACGGTCAAAGCCCTAAAGCCTGCGGTTTCCTTTTGGCGCGAAAACGTACAGGCTGAATCCCGTACCCTCCCCAGTGATCCAGGATGCATCCGAGCGAGCGCGCGCAGGTCAGATAGACTGAAGGGGAGATGCTCGATCTGGGATTTGTCCGGGGAAACCTGGCACTTGTGGAAGAAAAACTGCGCGCGCGGGGGGCCGATCCGGTGGCGCTGCTGGGCGATTTTCTGGGTCTTGATCAGCGGCGGCGCGAAGCCATTACGCAGGCTGAGCAGTTGAAAGCGCGGCGCAATGAATTGAGCCAGCAGGTGGGCGCGCTCAAAAAAGCTGGTCCCGCGTCGAGTGAAGCCGCGACGGCCCTGATGGAAGAGACGCGCAGCCTGAAGGACCGGCTGGAAGAGCTGGACAAGTCTGCCGCTGCACTCGACGAGCAGATGCGCCTGTCGCTCGCGAGCATTCCCAACCTGACGCGCGACGAGGTGCCTGCCGGCAGTTCGGAGGCAGATAACGTCGTCGTAAAGACGTGGGGTGAGAAGGCGAAGTTCTACTTTGAGCCAAAGCCGCACTGGGAACTGGGCGAGGCGCTGGAAATTCTGGATCTCGAGCGCGCTGCCAAGCTGAGCGGCGCGCGGTTTGCGGTGTATATGGGCGCGGGAGCGCGGCTGGAGCGGGCGCTGATCGGCTTCATGCTCGACCGGCATACGCAAAGGCACGGCTACACCGAGGTGCTTCCGCCGTTCATGGTGAACAGCCGCAGTTTGTTCGGCACGGGACAGCTGCCGAAGTTCGCCGAGGATCTGTTTCGCTGCTCCGATGCCGACGCCGAGGCGGCGAGCCGCGGCGAATTCAAAGACGCGGATCACTGGCTGATTCCGACCGCCGAGGTTCCTGTCACGAATCTCTATCGTGACGAGATTCTCGAGGATGCGCGGCTGCCGATCTCGTTGACTGCGTACACGCCATGCTTTCGCGCCGAGGCCGGTGCGGCCGGCAAGGATACGCGCGGCATCATTCGCCAGCATCAGTTTCAAAAAGTGGAGCTGGTGAAGTTCGCGCGGCCGGAAGAGTCGGACGCGCAGCACGAGCGCCTGACGCGCGATGCCGAAGAGATTCTGGAGGAGCTGAATCTGCCCTACCGGCGCGTCCTGCTGTGCGCGGGCGACACCGGATTTTCTTCGGCCAAGACCTTCGATCTGGAAGTATGGCTGCCGGGGCAGCAGCTTTATCGCGAGATCTCTTCCTGCTCGAACTTCGAGGCGTTTCAGGCGCGGCGGGCCAACATCCGCTACCGGCCCGCGGCCGCTAGCGGCAAAGCCAAGACCGAGTTTGTGCACACGCTGAATGGCAGCGGGCTGGCCGTGGGCCGAACATGGCTGGCGATTCTTGAAAACTATCAGCAAGCGGACGGATCGGTGCTGATTCCGGATGCGCTCAGGCCGTACATGGGCGGCATGGAGAGGATCGCGCGATGAACGACGGCATGAAGAGCACGTTCCGAAGTTACTTCTACTGGACGCACGCGCGCGGCAGCGTGCAATATGACGTGATGGTGACGCTGATTCTGGCCTTTATCTTCATCACGCCGCATTTGTGGAATTATGGCGACAAGCCGTCGAACGCGACCGGACCGAACCAGCCAATCGAAGTGGTGGGCAACGATGGCCATGGACTCGTCATCACGGTGCAGGCAGCGGACGTGAACGTTCTCGCCGCGGCGCCGGACGCAGCAGTGAAAAAGGCGCTGCGCAAGGCCATCGAGCCGGTGACCGGCGACGCCGTCTCTGTCGACCGCTGGGAGCTTTCCCGGGATGCGAACGGGAATCCAGTGTCGTGGAAGGTCTGGGTGCGGCGGTAAGGCAACTTTCCCGGGAACTTCATGGGCGGCGGCGCATCTAAAGCAACAAGGAAAAGTATGTTCTTTGGAAGAACGATTTTATTTGCCGCGGCGATGGCAGCGCCGGCGATATTGGCGGGGAGCTTAGCGGTGCCGGTGCAGCCCGTGATGGCCGCCGGCAATCTGCAAACCACTTTGGAAAAGCTGAACCAGGCGGCGAAGAACTTCAGGTCGACAAGCGCAGAGTTTGAGGTCGATATCAACCAGACCGAGCCGGTGCCGGATAGAGAAGTGCAAAAAGGCGTTGCCTATTACCAGCGCAACGGAACTCACTTTCAGATGGCAGCGCACATCGAGACGGACAACGGCGCCAAGGTTGAGAAGGTGTATACCTTCTCGGACGGTGTCTTCAAGCTTTATGAGAAGGGGCCGGGGATCGACCAGGTAACAACGTCTCACCAGGGAAGCAAGGTCGCCGACTACGTGGGGCTGGGCTTCGGCGCCAGCGGCACGGAGCTGGCCGATAAGTGGGATATCACCGATCTTGGTGCGGAGACGATCAACGGGGTGCAGACCGAGAAGCTGGAATTAATCGCCAAAGACCCCGATGTGCGCAAGAATCTTCCCAAAGTTACGGTGTGGATGGACTTGAGCCGGGCTGTCAGTCTGAAGCAAGTCTTCGACGAGCCGCACGGCCTGAGCCGCGTGAGCACTTACACGAATATCAAGATCAATCAGTCGATTCCCAGGGACGCTTTCAGCTTTAAGACCGACAAGAACACCCAGTTCATCAACCGGTAGAGCGCGACTCCGCCCAGGGCGAAGAGCATGGGGAAGCATTCAAGGGTGTAGCGCGCCTCGGGCGCTTCGATGGTGGCGAGCAGGGCGCTGCGCAGCAGGAAATAGAGCAGCATCCACTGCCAGTAGCGCGGGCGCAGGCACAGGCCGACGATGCCGAGCAAAAGGTAGAATGCATTGAGCCCGGCGTAGAACCAGCTGAAGCGTGTTTCGGCGTAGTGGTGCCGATAAACCCACCAGTCGAGGTCGAT
>DATJNF010000020.1:0-58729 GCA_035508375.1 Occallatibacter sp.
TTGATGGTGGTGATGAGCGCGCCATGGTGGCTCGAAGCCTGATGGCTGCCGCTGTGGAGCTGCGCCTGGCCGTGCCTGCTGAGGAAGTGCGCGAGGCCTGCGGCGGTTTGCGAGCGCTCCGGCTCGTCCACCGGCAGAAAGACCAGCAGGTGCGGGTTGCCGCGGCGCATCCAGGCGACGAGCTGGCCGTTGTGCAGAATGACTTCCGCATAGGCGGCGCGGGTCAAGATACGAGGCGCGCTCTCATTGTCTTCTTCCATCGCCGGCAGGTCGGGCCAGCGCAGTGCAGAGCCGTATGGGTTTGCGGGATCGGCGGCGGCGAGGAGAACGAATTCCGGTTTTTCTGCGGGAGGTTCAGTGCGCAACTGGCGCAGCAGATCCACCGCTGCGGGCAGCGCGAACTGCGTGGCGCCGAGGCCGGCGACAAAGTAGCCACGGCGGACACGGCCGCTCGCTTCCAGAGCCTTGAGCACGTCATAGACGGCGCTGAAGCCGCCGGGGACGTTTTCGGCCGTGACCGACTCGCGCAGGAGAACACCGTAGCGGTTGAGGAGTTGGAGTGCCAGGGCGTGGCTGCGTTCCGTCTGTGTGGGAACAGGTTCCCCTGAAAGTTGAAGTTCGTGGTCTCCCACCCTTGCGCCAGAAGCCACCCCACGAACGAAGGCCTGTTCGTGAGGACCCCGAGGGCGCGAGGATGGGGCACGGAGATCCGTTGCCTGTGCTGTGCCTCTCAGCGGGAGCACGGACCAGCGGCCTTGCGCGGTGGGCGGCGTGGTGCGGCGGGAGCGAAAGGTCATCCCCGTATGTGTTCGCCGGGGGGCGCGAGCGCTGTCGGGGCGAGCGATGTAGGCGCGGAGAGCGTGGAGCGAATCGTTTGTGATGAAGCCGCGCCAGACAAGGCTCCAGAGCGCGTCGATGGTCTCACCGGGATAGCCGCCGCCGATGGCCTGATGCAGTGGATCGAAGAAGCTGGCGCCTGTGGACTCGAGAACGGAAAGAAGCTTCTCTTCGCGCTCGGTAAGAGGTTCCGTGAGCGGGCGCGCTTGCGCCAGCAGCGGCAGCTTGTCTGCAAGGAAGAGCGCGATGCGGCCGTTGCGCTCGCCGATCGGTTCCACGCCGGCCCAGGCTACTTCGCCTGCGGCGATCAGCGTGTCGAGCCCTGCAGGCGTGTAATCGGCTACGCGTGCGGGCAGGATAGACGACTCGAGCAACGAGGCGGGCAGCGGCGCGCCCTGCAGGCCTTCGATGGCATCGAGAAGCGCGTCGAGGCTGGGACCATGAGTCGACCCGCGTCGAGGCGCGATCACGCCCTGCCAGTGCGTAAGAAAACGGGCCAGCGTGTGCTGCTCTACCGGCTCCACTTCGCGGCGCAGCTTGGCCAGCGACTTGCGGCGGATGAGGCGCAGGATCTCGGCATCGCACCATTCGCGGTGAAGACCGGAGGGGCGAAATCCGCCTTCGAGGACACGGCCCTCCGAGGCAAGCTGCACGAGAACTTCCTCGACTGTTTTGATGTCGAGCCCGAATCGATCGGCGGTCTCGCGCACTGTGAACGGACCATGCGTGCGCGCATATCGGCGGATGAGCTCGAGTACCGGGTGCGCGACCGGTGCGAGCAGCGCCAGGGCCAAACCAGGCGGCAGCGGGATGCCGAGAGCGTCCCGATAGCGGGCGGCATCTTCGGCGGCGATGAAGCGGCGCTGGCCGGCGAGGTTGAGCTCCAGCAGGCGGCGGGCCCGGACGAGGCGCGGCAAGGCCTCGAGCAGAGCGGGCGAAACAATGCGGCGTGCAAGCTCATCGCGCGAGAGATCGCCCAACCGCAGGCAGAGATCGTGTATGCCGTCGGCGGAACGCGCGCGGTGGGATTCAGTAAGGCATTGCGCCGCTTCTTCCACTTCGGCGATGGCATCGGGATCGAGCAATTCGCGAAGGTCGGCTTCGCCGAGAATCTCGCGAAGCTGATCCTGGTCGATGGTCAGCGCCTGCGCGCGGCGCTCGGCTAGTGGGGCGTCGCCGTCGTAGAGGAAATTGGCGACGTAGCTGAACAGGAGCGACGAGGCGAAGGGCGAAGGCTTGCGGGTCTCCACAACGTGCACGCGCACCTGACGCTGCTCGATAGCGCGCAGCATCTCGATCAGCGCCGGCATGTCGAAGACGTCGCGCAGGCACTCGCGGTAGGCCTCGAGCAGCAGCGGAAACGATGGATAGCGCGAGGCGACGCTGAGCAGATCATAGGAGCGTTTGCGCAGCTGCCACAGGGGAGAACGCTGATCGGCGCGGCGGCGCGGCAGCAACAGTGCCCGGCCCGCGGCTTCGCGAAAGCGTCCGGCAAAGAGTGCTGTCGAGCCAAGCTGGCGAAGCACGAGCTGCATGACTTCGGCCGATTCGACGAGGATCCAGTCGGAGTCGGGCGGCTCGTCGGTATCGGGAAAGCGCAGAACGAAGCCGTCATCGCCCCAGAGAGTTTCGACTTCAGGACCGCCGGCGGCGCGGATTCGCGCGCTCACGGCCATGGCCCAAGGAATGTGAATGCGGCTGCCGAAGGGCGTGAGCACGCAGACGCGCCAGTCGCCCAGCTCATCGCGGACGCGTTCTACGACGATGGTGCGGTCGTCGGGTATCTGGCCGGTGGCGGCTTCCTGGTCAGCGAGGAACTGCATCAGGTTTTCGGCGGCCCCGGCGTCGAGATCGTGCTCCGTGACGAGGCGTGTTAGCGCGGCGGGCTTGGGCAGTGCACGCAGCTCGCGGACCATGGCGCCGATGCGGCGGCCGAACTCGAGCGGGCGGCCGGGGCCATCGCCTTTCCAAAAGGGCATTTTGCCGGGCTCGCCGGGAGCAGGCGTGACGAGCACGCGGTCGTGCGTGATATCGACGATGCGCCATGTCGACGCGCCGAGGATGAAGGTCTCGTTGGGATGCGACTCGAAGACCATCTCTTCATCGAGCTCGCCGACGCGTACCGGCTTGCCGTCGTTATAAGCGAGAAACACGCCGTAGAGGCCGCGGTCGGGGATGGTGCCGGCATTGAGAATCGCCAGCCGGCCCGCGCCTTCGCGCGCGCTGACGACGTTGCGGATGCGGTCCCAGGTGAGCCGCGGACGCAGCTCAGCGAACTCGTCAGAAGGATAGCGGCCGCTGAGCAGATCGAGTACGCCTTCGAAGGTCGAGCGAGTCAGCGCACCAAAGGGAGCAGCGCGGCGGACGAGATTGTAAAGGAAGTCGACGGGGACTTCGGGCTTTGTTCCCTCAGGGGCAAAAGCCCCTTCATCTTGGGGATCGTTTTCGGCATAACTAAAGATCACCCCAACAGGCGAGGATCGCCTGTCGGGGACCCCGATGACGTCGTGCCCTGACACTTCGCGCTCTCCCACCCTTTCCGCAGAAAGAAGCGGAAAGGATGGGGCACGGAGATTCTCTGTTACTGCGCGTTTCGAATTCGCACGCAAGGTTCGTTGTCGCTTTTTACTTCCCTTCGCCATTCTGTTCCCTGTTCCCTGATCCCTGTTCCCTGGCGCGGGTGGGTGCGCGACGATGGCGACGAGCTGTTGCGCCAGCACATCCAGCGGATTGCGCGGAAAACGCGTGGACTCGATGTGGCCTTCGTGCATGGCTCGGGTGACGGCGGCGCAGGCTACAAGATCGGCGCGGTATTTGGGGAAGATGACGCCTTCCGAGACGGCATCCACGCTATGTCCGGCGCGGCCGATGCGCTGCATACCGCTGGCGACCGACGGTGGCGACTCGATCTGGATCACCAGATCGACGGCGCCCATGTCGATACCGAGTTCGAGTGTCGATGTGGCGCAGAGGGCGCGAATCTGGCCGGCTTTGAGCTGCTCTTCGATTACGGCACGCTGCGCGGCAGCCAGCGAGCCATGATGCGCGCGGGCGATCGGCTCGCCGGCCAGATCGTTCAACGCGCCGGCGAGACGCTCGGCGATCTGGCGCGCGTTCACGAAGAGGATGGTCGAATTGCGCTCGCGGATGATCTCGAGGAGCCGGGGATGGATCGCGTTCCAGATAGAGACGCGGCGCGGCGTCTGCGAGGCGGGGCCGGTGGGGATCTCCTCCATCTCGCCGAGACGGGCCATATCTTCGACGGGAACCTCGATCCGCAGCTTGAGCTGTTTGGGCTGCGAGGCATTGACGATGGTGACGGGACGGTAACGGAGGGTCTGCGGATCGGGGATTTCGGCGGACCAGGAGGCGTGGTCGTCGAGATTGGACTGGGGTTCGTGGTTTCCCACCCTTTCCGCAGAAAGAAGCGGAAAGGATCGGGCACGGAGCCCTGGCGGCACGTCCGGCGTTGTCTCTGTTCCCTGTTCACTGATCCCTGCCGGGGTGCCTGTTGCCTGTAGTTCCACTCCTCCCAGGAAGCGGGCGACTTCTTCGAGAGGACGTTGGGTGGCGGAGAGGCCGATCCGCTGCAGCGGCTTTTTCACCAGAGCTTGCAGGCGCTCAAGCGTCAGCGCCAGGTGCGCGCCGCGCTTGGTCGGGACGAGCGAGTGAATCTCGTCGATGATGACGGTCTCCACCGTCCGCAGCGCCTCGGCGGCTTGCGAGGTCAGGATCAGGTAGAGCGACTCCGGCGTGGTGATGAGGATGTCGGCAGGCTGGCGCGCGAAGCGGGCACGCTCGCGCTGGGGGGTGTCACCCGTGCGGACGCTGATCTGCGGCTCGTGAAAAGAGACGCCCATCCGGCGGGCCATATTGGCCATGCCGATCAGGGGTGAGCGCAGGTTGCGCTCCACGTCGACGGCCAGAGCCTTGAGCGGCGAGACGTAGACCATGCGGCAGCCACGCTTTGGCCCGGTCTCGGGCGCGTGCAGCATCAGCCGGTCCAGGCACCAGAGAAAGGCGGTCAGGGTTTTGCCGGTTCCCGTAGGCGCGAGGATCAGCGCGCTTTCGCCTCGTGCGATGACCGGCCATCCCAGCCGCTGCGGGGCTGTGGGCGCCTCAAAGACGGCGCGAAACCAGACCGCGGTTACGGGATGGAAGCAGGCAAAGGGATCGTTCTCCTTTGCTGCGGTACCTGCGATTTGCCCTGGAGGCGCGGCCAAATGGGAGGCGGGTTCGGGGGTGGGCCGGCGCGGAGGCATGCTCTTTCGAGCATACCGCGCCGGGCGGCGAAGAGGAAGCGAAGAACATGCGCTGCGCAAGCCCGGGGCTAGGGATGATCCCAGGGCTGCGAGTACGGCGTCCTGGCATCGTAGCTCCGAGAGGTGGTGAGGATGAAAGCGGCGGTGTCCTCCGAGCACGGGGACCGGAGAAGTTGCGGTACGAAGACAGTCAGATGCCCGAGTACAGCGATAACGAGGTGTTGGGTTTGGTGTGCGGCAATCTTGATGGAGTGGAGAAACACAAGATCCGCGTCGAAGAGCTGATGGCGCAGCCCGATATTTCACTCTTCTATGAACTGGCGAAAGCCGGCGGCAAAATCATTCTGGTGCCGTGAATCAGTTTGGAGCGCGATTTGGGGCCGCTCCGCTGCTATCTTGCGATGCAGATTGGCTGGCTCTCTTGAATCGGCGCACGTGCTGTCCGCGTCCAATGAGGAGCAGCCTGACAAGTAGGGGTGTGAGGGCGAGTTACAGAGCGCGGACCCTTTCACAATCAACTAGTTGTGCGCTGCTACCATGGGTCTGCAAGTATGCGCGATCATCTTGCCACATTGGTTGAAGACTTTCGCCACCTGAGCAACGAGATTGCCGTAGTCCGCTACCAGGGCAATCGGCGCCGGACGACGACATACGGTGAGCTGGCGGTGCTCGCAGGACGATTCGCGGCGCTGCTCGAACGCCGTGGCATTGGTCTGGGCGACCGCGTCCTGCTGTGGGCCGAGAACAGTGCCGAGTGGATCGCCGTATTTCACGGTTGCCTGCTGCGCGGCGCACTTGTGGTTCCGCTGGACGCGAGCGGGAGCGTGGAGTTCGCCCGGCGCGTGGCTAACGATGTGAAACCGAAGCTGGTGGTGGGCGACGGGCTGCTGCTGGCGGAGTTATCCACCCACCCTGGCGACAACAGCAAAGACGTCGCGAGGGTGGGGCGCCCAATCGGCTCGGGTTCACCCACCCTTTCCGCGGAAAAAAACGGAAAGGATGGGGTACGGGACCGCAATGAAGACGCGGTGTTCCCGCATCTTGAGTTCGAAACCTGGCTTGGTGAGCTGCCGGGGGAAGAGGCGGGTCTGGTAGCGGGTCTGTCGCCCGAAACGCCGCTTCAGATTCTCTTCACCTCGGGCACAACGGGCGATCCAAAGGGCGTTGTGATCACGCATGGCAACGTGCTGGCCAGCGTAGGCCCCGTAGAACAGGGCGCCCAGCCCTACATGCGCTACGAGTGGCTCGTGCATCCGCTGCGGATACTGCACACGCTGCCGTTGAGCCACGTCTTCGGGCAGACGATGGGCCTGTGGATTCCGCCCATCTTGCGTGCGGAGCTGCACTTCGAGAGTCGGCCTGCGGCACCACGGCTGATTCAACTCATCCGGAAAGAGCGGATCTCCGTGCTGGCTGCAGTGCCGCGCGTGCTCGCCCTGTTGAAGGCGCATCTTGAGACGAGCGACCCCGCGCTTGCAGCCCGTGTAGAGCAGGCGACCAACATCGGCCCGCTCAAAAAGTGGTGGCGGTTTCGCGCGATCCATAAGGCCTTCGGAATCAAGTTCTGGGCGTTCGTCTCCGGCGGCGGTGCGCTGGCGGGACCGTTGGAACAGTTCTGGAATGCTCTTGGGTTCGTCCTGATCCAAGGCTATGGGATGACGGAGACCACGGCACTGGTGACGCTGAATCATCCCTTCCATGTGGCCAAGGGCACCATTGGCAAGCCGCTCGCGGGCCGCGAGGTGAAGCTCGGCCCTGACGGCGAGGTGCTGGTGCGGGGTCCGATGATTTCGAACGCCACCTGGCAGGGCGGCGAGCTGCGGCAGAGCGGCGATGAGTGGCTCGCGACGGGCGACCTCGCCGAGCAGCAGGCTTCCGGCGAGCTACGCTTTCTGGGGCGCAAGAGCGAGGTGATCGTCACAGCGTCGGGCATGAATCTGCATCCCGAAGACATGGAAGCCGCCGTGGAAGAGCAGCCCGGCGTGGCGGCGTGCGCGGTGGTGGCAATGGAGACCGCGACGGGGCCGGAGCCCTGCGCCGTGCTGGCAATTCGCGGCGCGAGCGACCAGGCGGCCAAGGCCATCGAGAGTGCCAATACGCACCTGGCGGAGTTTCAGCGCATCCGGCGCTGGGTGCTTTGGCCGGAACCCGACCTGCCGCGTACCTCCACCGGTAAGGTGCGGCGAAAGGCCGTGGCCAACTGGCTGGCGCAGAGTCAAGCTGCGAACGGCAACGGGACATCGGCCAACGGAAGATACGCGAAGGCTATCGCCGCTTCCTCGGATTGGCTGCTGACACTGATTGCGCAGATCACCGGCGAGACGCTCTCCAACGCGGGCGACGAACTGCGCTTGAGCGAAGACCTGCATCTCGACAGCCTTGGGCGTGTGCAACTGGCCGCGGCGGTCGAGCAGCGGTTGGGCATCGTCTCCAGCAGCGGACTGCTCGAAGAGGTGCAGACGCTGGGCGAGTTGCGCAAGCTGGTGGGCGGCGAGGCGGAGACGAGTGCGAAGGAAGCGGCTCCCACCCTGTCGACAGAAGGAAATCGACAGGATGGGGCACGGGAGATGCGCGTGGCCGCCGGCACTGCCGCCCCGCAGACGGCTGCGCGGGTTGAGCAGCCGCACCGGCGCTATCTCTATCTTGAGTGGCCGTGGTGGAAGCCGGTCGCCTGGATGCGCGTGGCGTTTCTCGAAGCGATAGCGCGACCGCTGACGCGGCTGCTCGCCAACCCGCGCGTCGTGCACACCGGAGCGGCGCTGCCGGCCGGGCCACTACTGATTGTGGCCAACCATGTGACCGCCTACGATGCGCCGCTGGTGCAATATGCGCTGCCGGGCCGGATGCGGCAGCACATTGCGGTCGCGATGTCGGGCGAAGTTCTGGAAGACTTTCGGCATGCGCGCGATCCGAATCGCGCATCGGGAGCACCGGGATTCTCCTTCTTCGGGCCTGCGGCTTATTTCCTGGCAACTACACTCTTCAACGTGTTTCCGCTCCCGCGTTTGCACGATTTCCAGATCAGCTTCGCGCATGCCGGCAAGGCGATGGACCGCGGGTATAACGTGCTCGTGTTTCCCGAGGGCGCGCGTTCAGCGGAAGGCAAGCTGGCGCGGTTCCGGCCAGGCATCGGACTGCTGGCGAAGCAGAGTGGCGCGCCGGTGCTGCCGGTCGCAGTGCGCGGACTGGGCGAGTTGAAGGTGCAACGGCGCGGCTGGTTCCGATCGGGGAAGATCGAAGTCCGCGTGGGCGAGGCAATTCGCTTCCGGCCGGAGGATTCCGAAGCTGCCATCACCGCGCGGCTGCAGGACGAAGTCCAGCGGCTGCTCGCGGACGAGCGTTAATTCTGCGACGGCATCTCGGCGCGATCGATGACGAGAACCTCGACTGGGCCTTTTTGCGGCTTGAGTTTTAAGCCCAGCTGCTCCTGCAACGCGGTGAAGATCGACGGCCCAGCTTCGGAGGATGCAGTCGTCCGATCATCGGGTGCCCAGGTCAGCGCGATTTTGTAGCGGCCCTGGATGCCGGTCTTGTCGACGACGACGCGGCCGAGCACCTTGGCCAGTTGTTCAGCAAGGACAGCCACTGTGTCATCGCCGCCCTGGAGTTCGATGCGCCCATTCCATCGATCAAATTTGCTGCCCTCGGCCTTTGTGTCGAGAAATTTCGCGCCGCGTTTCGCCACAACCAGCGCGTAGATAGGCAGCTCGCGCGTCTCCTGATGCGCCACAAAGTGAAAACGATCGGCCAGCAACGCCTGAACCATGCGCCGCTTTTCCTGCCTGGCTGCGTCGGCATCGTACGTCTTTTGCGTGTCGAGCGCGTTATCGGCCTTCGCTTCAATATCCCAGCGCGCGGAGCCGAGCCACGACGGACCACCAACAATGCGGCTCTCCGGCAGGTTGTACGCCCATTGCAGGATGGCCGCCAGATCGACGTTAACAGTTGTGAAGCTGCCGCCCTCATTCACGATATGCGAGCGCTCGTGCGGCTCCGGAATGTGTTGATGAATGGCGGCGACGTCGAATGCCAGCGGAGCGCTCTGGCTCTGCGGTGCCACTGGGCTTTGAGGGAAGGCATAGTGCGAACCCGCGATGACGATCGCAAGAAGCAGGATTCGCGCGGGAGAGAACGAAGGCATGAGTGCTCCGGGCAGAGTATACAGTGCGCCTTGGAATGAAGTAGCCTTGAATTTCTATGGACACGACGCAGTCGCCGGAAAATACGCTCGAAACCTTGCTGGAACACGCGCGGCAGGCGGCGCAGCATGCCTATGCGCCGTACTCCGGCTTTCGCGTGGGCGCGGCGCTTCAGCTGACGAGCGGAGAAATCATCACCGGCACGAATGTCGAAAACGTGAGCTACGGGCTTACCATCTGCGCAGAGCGCACGGCGCTGGTACGCGCGGTGGCCGAGTTCGGGCCGGCGATCCGCATTGCCGCCGTTGCTGTGGCCAATCTCAACGAGGCAGCCAGCCCGCCCTGCGGTGCATGCCGGCAGATGCTGGCGGAGTTTGTACTGCCTGAGGCGCCGGTGGTATTCCCCACGACGGACGGCGTGCGCGTCATGCCCTTCCATGAAGTGCTGCCTCTGGCCTTCGAAATGAGATTAAAGTAGGACCGGAACTCTATGACTTCCAGCGATGAAGCGAAGAGTGATGCCGCACCGCTGCACATGATCGACATCATTCGCAAGAAGCGTGATGGCGTCGCGCTGAATGAGCGCGAGATCGGCTTTGTGGCTGCCGGCGCGGCGTCGGGGTCTATCCCGCAAGAGCAGCTTGCGGCGTGGCTGATGGCCGCGTGGATTCGCGGACTCTCGCTCGATGAGACGCGTGCGCTCACGCTGGCCATGCGCGACTCCGGGGACAAATTTTCGCCGGTGCGGTTGGGCAAGACCGCCGTCGACAAGCACTCCTCCGGCGGTGTCGGCGACAAGACCAGTTTCCTCGTTGCACCGCTGGCCGCAGCCTGCGGCGTAGTTGTGCCGATGATCAGCGGGCGCGCGCTGGGCCACACGGGCGGCACACTCGACAAGCTGGAGTCGATTCCCGGCTATCGCACGGCGCTGTCTCTGGAAGAGTTTGAAGCCGTGCTGCGGCAGTGCGGCGCATCGATCGTGAGCCAGACGCCTGCGCTCGTTCCAGCCGACCGTGTGCTCTACGCGTTGCGCGACCGCACCGGCACGGTGGAAAATCCCAGCCTGATCTGCGCGTCGATATTGAGCAAAAAACTCGCGGCAGGTTTGGACGCGCTGGTGCTCGACGTGAAGACCGGCTCCGGCGCATTTCTGCGTGATGTGCAGCAGGCCGAATTTCTTGCCGCGCTGATGGTGGCGACGGCCGAGATGGCCGGCACACGCACTGTGGCGCTGCTCACCGACATGGGCCAGCCATTGGGCTGCGCTGCCGGCAACTGGATCGAGCTGGTCGAATCCATCGAACTACTGCGTGGCAAGCGGCCGGAGAAAAGCCCTGAAAGCAATTTCGACTTGCGCGAGCTTTCGCTGATCCTCGCCGGTTGGATGATTCACCTCGGCGGCCAGGCCGATACGCCAGAGACCGGCTACGAGCGCGCCGAAACGGCGCTGACGAATGGCTCGGCTCTGCGCATTTTTCTCGAGATGGTGGAAGCACAGGGCGGCGACGTGAGCGTCTTCAACAACCCGGAGAAGTTCCACAAGCCCGGCGCAACTGAAGTGGTGCAAGCCTGGGAAAGCGGCTTCATCACTGAGATGGACACCACGGCGCTGGGCTGGGCCGTGCAGCGGCTTGGTGCTGGACGCGAAAAAGCAGGAGAACCCGTCGACCCGCATGCAGGCATCCTCTTCCACGCGCGGCGCGGCGCACAGGTGGAACGCGGCCAGCCGCTGGCCACGCTCTACGCCACCACGCCCGCGCAACTCGCCGAGCCGCGAGCGATCCTTCGCCAGGCAATCACATTGTCCAAAGATCCGCTCGGCGCAGCCTTGCCACTGGTAAGCCGCATATTCACCCGCGATTCTGCGGAGAAATATCTGAAAAATGCGATAAGGTAAGAAGAACCAGCGAACAGCTGACAGTTCACAGTTCTTAGTTCTCAGGCTCTAGAAGATGCTGCGGCACCGTAACTGATAACTGAGAACTGCCTGCAGCGAACTGCATTCTAGGAGGCGCATTGGGGCGATTTACCGGGGTGTTGGGGATTGTGGCAGTCCTGCTGGCTGCGTGGCTTGGCTCGACAGACCGCCGGCGGATTCGCTGGCGCACCATCTTCTGGGGCCTCGGGCTGCAATTTGGATTCGCGTTCATCGTGCTGCGATCCGATGTTGGTCAGCGCTTTATGGCGTGGGCCGGCGGCGTGGTCACCAACATGCTCTCGGCCACCTTTGCCGGCACGCAGGTGCTCTTCGGCGAGCTGGGGCTGCCGAATTCCGGCGCGTTCGGCCGCGTCATCGCTCCCAATTCCGGCGCCGTCTTCGCCTTTCAGGTGCTGCCCACCATCATCTTCATCTCCGCATTTTTCGCGGTGCTCTATCACATCGGCCTGATGCAGATCATCATTCGCGGCATGGCATGGGTGATGCTCAAAACGATGCGCATCTCCGGCGCCGAGAGCATGAACGTAGCGGCGAGCATCTTCATGGGCCAGACGGAAGCTCCGCTCACGATTCGACCGTTTCTTTCGCGAGCCACGCGCAGCGAGCTGATGACCATCATGACCAGCGGCATGGCCCATGTGTCGGGCGGCATTATGGCCATGTACATTGCGCAGGGCGTGGAGGCGCGACATCTTCTCTCGGCCGTCATCATGACTTCACCCGGCACCATTCTGATGGCCAAGATGCTAGTACCCGAGACCGAGGTTCCGCAAACGGAAGGCAAGGTCGTCATTCCCAAAGATGAATTGCACAAGGAAGAGAACCTGATCGGGGCGATTGCGCGCGGCACCATCGATGGCGGCAAGCTGGCGTTAAACGTGGCCATCATGCTCATCAGCTTTCTCGCGCTTGTGGCGCTGCTCGACATGCTGCTGGCCTGGATTCACGGCGGGGTAGCGTGGTTCCCATCGAGCCTGGGCCAGATCCTCGGCTTTGCGGGCGCGCCGGTGGCCTGGCTCATCGGCGTGCCATGGCATGATGCGCCGGCCATCGGCAACCTGCTGGGCACACGCATGGCGCTGAACGAAGTGGTTGCGTACATCGCGCTGGGCGCGCAAAAAGCGGCACTCGCGCCGCGATCGTTTACCATTGCCACGTTTGCGCTGTGCGGATTTGCGAATCTGGGTTCTATCGGGATGCAGATCGGCGGCATCGGCGCGCTGGTTCCGGAGCGCCGCAATGATCTGGCGAAGCTGGGCGTGCGGGCGATGCTGGCGGGAACGATGGCGAACTTGATCTCGGCTTCGATTGCGGGGATTTTCCTGGGGTGACCCATTGGCATCCGGGCCTCAATGCGGTTCGTTCGATGGTTCCTCTCGTTTGCGCCGGATTGTGTGCCGATGGAATGCCTGTCCGCTCATCAGAATGTTTGCTCTGCTCGGGATCTTTGCTGTGCCGGTTCTCGTGCAGGCGCAGGTCGACGGTATTCTGTGCACCGACGGCGAAGGCGGATTCACAGCAAAATCTTCGATGGGAGTAAGGGTCAGCATAGGCGCCTCCAGGAGCGGCGGGCTCGCAAACCGATCGTGCGAAGCGGTGCTGAGATACGGTGGAAACACGGTGAAGGTCGTCGAGGACGCTTGGCAGGCGGACCTGGATCTGATGGACGCTAACGTGGGGTTTCATCATCCGGTCGCCGGCATTCAGTTTCGGGAGCGTGAGGCTGACCGGCAGATGACCTATGCGGTCTATTCGCTGGACAAGACGCTCCAGCTCTTGCGCACTGTCACCGGTGGAGACTTCTTCCATGCCGCGGATTTCCATCTCGACGGGCTCGTCGAGATTCGTACGGGAGATGTCGCGGCAGCAGACGGGTTCGATGGAATTCCGCTGAGCGATTTTGATTTTGCACCGCCGGTCTATCTGCGATTCGAAGCTGGAAAGCTGATCGATGTGAGCGTCGAGTTCCAGCCGGAGTACGACCGCGCCATCGCCGACTTAAAGGCTACTCTCGATCCGGATGCACTGCGTGCGTTCAAAGAGACAGACGGCAAGCTTGATTCAATCTTTTTGTTGCCCGCAGACAAGGCACACTCGCTGGTTACAACGAAGATCAGGGTGCTTGAAATTGCCTGGTGCTATCTCTATAGCGGCCGCGAAGCAGAGACATGGAACGCACTGCGCGATATGTGGCCTGCCGCCGATTTCGAACGCGCCCGCAGTGCGATACTTGAGACGCAAAAGCGCGGAATCCGAAAACAGGTGGACGGCGTGTCTACCAGTACCCTGCCCGTGAAGATCAAGCATCTGCACATCTACGACACGCAGACTGAATTTCGAAACAGTGGGCTGGCAGGTGGCGCGTCCGCTCGTGCGGCTTGGATAACCGACACAAATCCCACCCCAATCTACCTGCACAGCGAGTGCGCAGAAGCCAATTGTGCTTTTAAGCACAGCGCCGCCGATTTCCTCGTTGACTTGCGCGTGGATGATGCCGGGAAAGTTCTTGCGGCGAAACTCGTCGACGCTACGCTGAAAGGTCCCGAAATCGATATGCTGCTCAAGTCGGCGCTGAGCTGGAAGTTTATTCCCGCCTATAAGAACGGCCGCCCGGTGGCGTGTAAGGTGTGGCAGATCGTTAGTTCCTATCGCTGAAGGCTGCGATCTGGTTCCACATTGGTCATTTGAATTGGCTGAGCCAGCCCGCTATGCCCTGAGCCGCCGGATGCGATAGAACAGTGTGAATGCAACAACCGCTCCACAGGTGAGAAAACTCGCGCCGAGGCCTATGATCAGCGAGTTGTCGTGCTCGTAGAATCCGTGGATCACGCCCAGCACCTGCAGCACGCAGAAACCGCCGAAGGTGAGCAGCGAAACGCCTTCGTCCGTTTTCTTGCGCCACAGGGCCAGCGCCTGCGGCACGAAGAGCAGCGCGTTACCGATCAGGCCAAGGCCGAAGATCCAGGCTACGAATTGCCTCATGCAACGTTTCTCCACAAGCAAGAATCGAGTGCTGTTCTATCCTCTCATTCCGCGACGGCCAGCCGTATTGCATGCTGCTGAAAGGCAGCGGTACAGGGCACAAACGATCTCGTCCAGTCGATACGAACTTAACCGCCGTAGCTCGCATCTGACGTTTTCAGCGCGAGTTATGCGCACATTTGAGGACCGTGGCCAAGATTGTTTGCATTGTGATCTGCGTAGCCCTGGGAACAGCCATCGTTCGAGGCGAACAAACACCATCCCAGGCCGCTCCCGCACAGCCCCAGCCGGAGACCAAGCCCGCGCCGCCGACGCCGATCGCCGTGCAAAAGGCGGAGCTGGGCGAGGACGACCCCTGGAATCCAGAGTGGGACCAGCTCATTGAGCAGTCGCTGCCGCCCGATTTGCTCTCGCCCGCGCGCGAGGGAGAGGTCAAAGCTCTCTGCCCGCGTTTCAAATACCTCACGGACGCGGACAAGCGCGCCTTCTGGGCGTACTTCTTTCAGGCGCTCTCTGGCGCAGAAGCAGGACTGAAACCAACCGCCACGGTGCGCCATAAAGATCCCGAGGTCGCGGTGATCGATCCGGTGACGAAACATATCGCGCGGCAGGAAGGCCTTCTGCAGCTGGCCTACATGGACAGCGAACGCTACGGCTGCGACTTCGACTGGGAGAAAGACAAGGACCTGCCCGCGCACGATCCTGCCAAGACCATTCTGCAGCCGGAAAACAACCTGCTGTGCGGCATCAAGATTCTCGACAATCAGCTCATCGCGCAACACAAACCTGTGCTGAGCAAGTCGAGTTACTGGGTCACACTGCGGCCGGGCACTTACAGCTTTCAGCTCTTCTTCAAGCAGATGGCCAATGAGCCGGAGGCCTGCGGCGCGCCGTACATCCGGCACCGCTGGCCGTTTCATCGCGGCCTTCACGCGGTGTCAGAAGCGGCAACCCAGCCCGCGTCTCAGAGGGGTTCGACTGGCGCGGCTGCAGCGGTTGTCGGGTCAACTGCGACGGCACATTAAACGAGAAAATGCTTAGTCGCCGAAGCGCGCTAGGCCGCGGGCCTTTGCCTTGGCCGCCTCTTCTTCGCGATTGCGCGGCGGCGCCGTGGTTTCAAGGTGCGTCAGCAGGCGCATCGAAGCTTCGGCGATCTGATCCACTGCTCGATGGAACGCTTCTTCATTGGACTTCGAAGGCTTGTTGAACCCGCTCACCTTGCGCACATATTGCAAGGACGCAGCACGCACTTCATCGGCAGTCACCGGTGGATCAAAGTTGAAAAGAATTTTGATGTTGCGGCACATCGGAAGCAGGCTCCGTGCAGAGGAATTGCTCTATTCTGTCACAACTCTATCCTTCGCCTGTAAAATCGGCAATGCGCGATGAAGAAATACGCAATCACGTGCATTCTAACTACGCTGCTGTCTGCCTCTGCGTGTGCAGGCGCGGCGCAGCAGGCATTCGCGGGCTTTGACAGAAACGATTATCCCGGTGATGCGGCCCTTCCGGCTCTGCGCAGGGATTTTCGCTACACGGGCTACTGGCTCAACAATCCCCCTGGCGAACACGCCAACAGCTGGACCGCCAAGCGCGCGCTTTTGAAGCGCTATGGTTTTGGTTTTCTCGTGCTGTTCAATGGACGGCTGGATGCCCAGTTGAAGGGCCGGGATGCCGCGCAATTGGGCCGAGCTGACGGAAAAGCTGCAGTCGCGGCTGCCCAGCGCGACGGCTTCGCGCAGAATGTGCTGATCTTTCTTGATATGGAAGAGGGAGGCCGTTTGCTTCCCGAGCAGGCCGCGTACATCTTCGCGTGGATCGACGCCGTGCGTGCCGCCGGAGCGCGCGCCGGCGTTTACTGCTCCGGCATTGCGGTGCACGATGAGAGCGGCATCATCAGCACGGCCGGCGATATCGCGGCGCGGGAATCGCAGCGTGAGCAGAGTGCATTGAAGAGCGGGAAGGGCCAGCATGTTCGCGCGAAGCTTGCTTTGTGGATTGCCGACGACGCGTGCCCGCCTTCACCGGGCTGCACGCTGGCCGTCACTCCCCGGATCGATGCGCTGCCTGCCGATCTGCGCGCGTTCACGACCGTGTGGCAGTATGCGCTTTCGCCGCGCCGCATGGAGTTCAGCGCGGCCTGCCCGAGAAACGCAGCGCCCGACGGCAACTGCTACGCGCCGGGATTGCCGCAGGCCGCAAACTCATTCGTCGATTTTGACAGCGCGAACTCACCCGACCCTTCGGAAGATCGCTGAACGCGCAGCGCGCTTGCATGCTTCACGCACGGAGCCCGCGTCTACCCTGTAGAATGGCGAGAACGCAACACAGAATCGCCATGAGCTACTACGACCAGGTGGCCGAGGCCGCCGCCTTCCTGAAGAGCAAAATCGAGCTGCTTGCGCCGCGTGTCGCCATCGTGCTGGGCTCGGGACTGGGCGCAGCCGCGCAGGCGGTCGCCGACGCCATCGTCGTTCCCTACGCTGAGATTCCGCACTTTCCGCAGTCGACGGTCGAGGGCCACTCGGGGCGCATCGTTGCGGGCACTCTAGGCGGTGTGCCTGTTGCCATCATGCAGGGCCGCGTGCATTTCTACGAGGGCTATTCGCCCACGCAGGTGACGTTCCCGTTGCGCGTGCTGGGCGCGCTGGGCGTGCGGGCAGTGGTACTGACGAACGCGGCGGGCGGTATTGCGGAAGGCTATCGCGTGGGCCAGCTTGTGGCGCTTACCGATCACATCAACTTCATGGGCTGGAATCCGCTGCTGGGCCCGAACGAGCCGCGGTTTGGCTTTGCAGCGGGCGCGGGATTGCGGTTCTTCGACATGACCGAAGCCTACAGCAAGCGGCTCCGCGTGCTCGCGCATGAGACCGCGCGCGAAGAGGGCCTCGCGCTCGAAGAGGGTGTGTATCTGGCCACGCCCGGACCGAGCTTTGAAACACCCGCGGAGATCCGCGCCTTCCGCACGCTTGGCGCTACGCTCGTCGGAATGTCCACCGTGCCGGAGACGATTGTCGCGCGGCACATGGGTATTGAGGTGCTGGGTATCTCGTGCGTGACGAATCTCGCTGCGGGGCTGGGCACTTCGCTGCTAAGCCACGAAGAAGTGTATGAAGCAGGCCGGCAGGTGGAGACGAAACTCGCCACATTGCTCACGCACCTTGCGCCGCGCATTGCGGCACTGTATGAAGCCGGA
This sequence comes from Occallatibacter sp., assembly GCA_035508375.1. Classification (GTDB taxonomy): domain Bacteria; phylum Acidobacteriota; class Terriglobia; order Terriglobales; family Acidobacteriaceae; genus Telmatobacter. The sequence goes on from DATJNF010000020.1 coordinate 17,356, forward strand.
GCGTAAGCGCGATGGACGAAGCAAGTTCGGCCTCACGCACGGCCAGACTTCCCTTCCCGCCGGTTGCCATCGGCGTCGCGGGATGCTCGGGTTCAGGCAAAACCACACTCGCCGCGGAACTGGCGCGCACGCTGGGCGGCATTCACTTCCATCTCGACAACTACTATCGCGATCTCGCGCATCTGCCCTTCGAAGAACGCATCCTGCAGAACTTCGACGATCCGGCGCTGATCGAAAGCCCGCTGCTGGCGCGGCACGTTGCGGCTCTGGCGCGCGGTGAAGCCATTGAGCGGCCACTCTACGATTTCGCCACCCACACGCGTGTTCCGGGCCGCACGGAACGCGTCGAGCCAGGGCCGTTCCTGATCGTGGAAGGATTGTTTGCGCTTTACTATCCTGAATTGCTGCCGCTCTATCAGCTGCGCGTATATATCGACACACCGGATGTGCTCTGCTTCGAGCGGCGCATGAAGCGCGACATCGAGCAGCGCGGGCGCACAACGGAATCCGTGCGCAAACAGTATGAAGCCACTGTGCGACCGGCGAGCGTCGCATTTGTGCGTCCCTCGGCCGCGCATGCGGATCTGGTTGTGGATGGAAGTGGCGCGCTCGACTGGAAGGTGGAGCGGGTGGTCACGGAGCTGCGCAATCGCGGACTGCTGGCTGGCGCAGTGTAGAGCTTCGAGCGATCTCACCCCGGCCGCAACGACAGCGTCGAGGGGAGGGGTGGGCACTCGAACTTCTCGGCTAAGTTACTTGCTCTGGCAGCAGCTCTCGGTGCAGCCACCCTTGGGGCCGCACATCTGGCTGCACTTGTCCTTGCAGCAGTTATGGCAGTAGATGGCCTTGGATGCGAAGGCTGGCTGCGCGAGTGTAGCGATGGCGAGAACTGCAGCAACAGAAAGAATCGAAAGAGCGCGTTTCATGGGAATTCTCCTTGACGTAAATGGGACAGTTCTAGATTTGGCTTCTTCCGAAGCCCTTCCTGAGCACGCACGTCAAAGGAACCTTAGATCCGCAAAGCGCGATCCAGAATATAGAGAGACGAGTCGAGGAACGAACCTGGAGTAAACAGCGGCGCCGCAGCAACGGGCCGCACCTGAGGCCCCGCGGTAAAAGAGGCGGCAGCGGTATAGATAGCCGGTAACCTCGGCTTCTCCGCTGCCGCCATAGGAGCAGCCATTGATGCAATCGCATGCGCACAGCAGCTCTGGGGGCTTGCATTCATCGGGCAGTCCGGGCTCATTCCTTTCATCGCCATAGAGCAGGCGCGCGCGCACGTGCTGGGCATACCCCACGCGCATGACATTCCCGCAACACAAGGCTGCATTGCTAGAGAGAGGATTGCGAGCGTGGCGACGAATTGGAGCAGCCGTTTCATCCCTTGTACCCGATCCTAAAAGGGGGTCGAGGCGCGGGTCTGTGCGCGGAATCACAGGAACGGAATGATGTGAGATCGTTGCAGTGCAGACGGCGTGCGCGCACCTATCACGCGTGTTTGCTCAAACAGAGGGTCAACTTGCCCGTGGGTGTTGACCGCAGCAACCGGGTCCCGCATTTTTCGTTGCTGGAGAAAAAACTCTATGCCCAAAACACCTAGACAGCGGAAACAGGTCTCGGCCGAACAAATTGCCGAAATGGCCGACAGGGGAGAAAGCATCTCCCGTTTCTTTACGAACTCGGGCAAGATGATGCAGCCGATCCAGCGCGTGAACGTGGACTTTACAGTTCCTATGTTGAAGGAGCTGGATGAGGAGGCCCGCGCCCTGAATATCAGCCGCCAGGCGGTGATCAAGTCATTGCTGAGACAGGCATTGGATCAGCAGCGGCTGGCGCGGAGGGTTCGATGATTATCTATCTTTATATCGGGGGCGTGGAATGGCTACCGCGCCAAGGATCCAGCATCATTTTGCCGAGGCCGTCAGCGCGGCCACCGGTACCAGCATGTCTTCTTTGCGCATAACGAGATTCGTGGCGTTCATTGTCGCCAGCTCAAAGCCATGGCCGTGCGTGATGGCATCGGTCGGGCAGGCCTCGACGCAATAGCCGCAGAAGATGCAGCGGTTGTAGTCGATGTTGTAGACCTTGGCGAATCGCTCCGAAGACGAGATGCGCTGCTCTTCGGTGTTTTCGGCGGCCTCGATGTAGATGCAATTCGAGGGGCAGGCCGCGGCACAAAGGAAACAGGCCACACACTTTTCCAGACCGTTCTCATCGCGCTGCAGCACGTGGGCGCCGCGAAAACGCTCTTCGAAAACCGCGCCGCGCAGGGGGCCCGGGCCGTCCGGGTAGTTCTCTACCTGCGTAGGCTCCAGCATCTCGCGGAAGGTGATGCTCATGCCCTTGGCGATGCCGGCGAGATTGCGCACGATCGACATATGGTCAGTATACGATGAGGGGCGGGAGGATTTCACGATGCGAAGCAGGCTCGTGGCAGCGTTCGCACTTTTGACTTTGATGCTGGCAAGTGGAGGGGGTTACGCGCAAAGCAACCCGTCGCAAGAGATGCCGAGGGGCGAGATGCACACGCCCGCGCCACTGGCCGGCCCGCTCAAGATAACGTACGGTGACCAGTCTGCCGAGTGGACGCCCACCACTCTCGCTTCGCTGCCGCACACGTCGATTACCGTTTACAACGAGCACGCAAAGGCGAACCAGACTTACTCCGGCGTGCCGCTGATCGATCTGCTCACAAAGCTTGGCGTGCCCGACAAGCCGCGCGGCAAGCAGTTCCGGCTCTATGTCGTGGCCTCGGGCGCAGATGGCTATGAGGTCGTCTACTCGCTCGGCGAAGTAACTCCCGACGTGCATGACGGCACGGTGCTGGTGGCTGACAGCCAGGATGGCAAGCCACTCGGCGACGACGGGCCGCTCAAAATGGTCGTCACCGGAGAGAAGCGGCCGGCGCGGTGGGTGCGCAATCTGGCCGCCATCCGCGTGCTGACGGCCGAGTGATTCCGCACCCTCTGCGCAACCGATTCGACTTCTTCCGACGCCGCTATAGGTGCGGATGTTCGTCCTTGTGCTCCGGCGGCGCCTCCCGGTGCTCCTGCTGCTGAGGCGGAGCATGCGACTCAGGAGCAGGATGGCTTGGGGCCGCGTGCTGCTCCGGCGCAGGCGCGCGTCCTTCCGGCATGGGGTGGTTCGGCAGCGTGCGCGGCTCGGGCGGAGCTTCGCGGCGTCCTGGTGCGGGACGCGCAGGCTCCGCCTGGTTCGGCGGCATGGGCCTCATTTGCGTGTTGTTCGGAGGCTGATTGAAGTTCCGGTGCTCGGGTTGCTGCTGGTTGGGCTGCGGCGGAGCCTGACCGGAGCGATTGGGCTCGCCGCGATACGGCTGGGGTCGGTTTTGCTCTTGCCGATACTGTGGCTGATTTGGCTCGGGGTGGTTTTGCTGCGGCAGAGCCTGATCGTGACGGCTGGGCTCTGCACGATACTGCTGTGGCTGGTTCGGCTCTTGCCGATAGGGCTGATTTGGCTCGGGGCGGTTTTGCTCCGCGCGGCCGGGACCCGCACCGGTCATCGGAGCCATCGGAGCGGGATTCTGCCGCGCTTGCCGTTCGGGAGGCAGATTGTGCAGTCCCTGCGTGGGCGCGGGGCGCACATTGTGATCGGCGGCCACGGGCCGGGATGCTGTGAATTGCTCCGGACGGCCGCGATTGGCCGAGGCGAACTGCCCGTGATTATTCACCGCGGCCTGCCGCATCTCGATCTGCGAATGCATGGGCGGCGCGTGCGGTTCGCGTAATGCGGCAATCTCGGCGGGACGCGGCCGCACGTGAATGCCGCCCGATCCGCCATTGAAGCTAACGCGATTATTTACGTTCACGACCCGATAGTTGTAGACGTTGTGGACGACATTGACGTTGATGTTATTGACCGAGCGGTTGTAGTCGAAGTGGCCGCTGTGCCAGTAGCCGCCCTGATAGCCGACGCCCGTGTAGCCGAAGCCATAGTTGATGCCGCCATAGAAGCCGATGTGCGGTCCCCAGTAGCCGTGAAAGAACAGGTAGCGGCCGCCCGAAAAAGCCCAGTAACCGGGCGTCCACAGGGCGCCTTCATACGGAGCCTCGACCCACGCGCCGGGCACCCAGTAGTAGCCGGTCGGCGCGTAGTCCCAATAACCAGGCGTCCAGATGTAGTCATCGCCAGGGCAGGGTGGCTGGTCGTAGTCGGGTAAGGGCGGAGGCGGTTCTTGAGCGGTCTCGTCGGGCTGGATGCCGTAATCGGATTCATCCGCGGAGTCATCATAGGGCTGCTGCGATCCGTTGTCGGCGTATTCAGGAGGCGGAGGGGCGCTCTGCGGATTTTGCGGAGCGGCTGCCGCGTCGGATGGCGCCTGTGTATCGTATGCAGCGGGCGCCAGATTCACCGCTGCGGGATCGGAGGAAGCCTGTTCCTGCTGGACATCCCGTTGATTTGCGGTAGCTGCCTGCGGCTGGTTTCCACGGCAGCTGGCGACGAAAAGTATCACAGACAAACCCATCAGGGGCTGCAGTTTGTAGGGGAAAGATCGGCCCATTCTTACCTCCGGGGAGTGGTTCCCTGTTGACTCCAACCGAGGTAGATGCCATCTGGTCTGATTTTGTCTATATACCAGGCATTTTGATCCAATCCGATCCTGCCTATGAGCAATGGGCTCAGTGCGATCCGGGCGGAACCGAGCGCCCACGGTTGTTGGCGGGCGGGGTGGTGACGGGACGGCGCTCCGGGCGGGGATTCACGAGGGACTGGCAGAGCGCCGAATCTTGGCCGCGGGCCAACCCCTGCACGGCGTCCTGGCCGCGACAGAGGCGGAGCTTCATGGCGTCTGCCTGTTTGCCGGTCAGGGCGGCGCTGCGGTCGAGGCCGCTCAACGGGTCGCGGTCGTAACGGTAGAGCACGTCGCCGGGCTCTTTCTGGTTGCCGTAATCGAAGTGGTTCCACGTGCAGAGTTCCACGTGGCCGTCGCCCTCGGCCATTACGGCGTAGACCTGGGTCCACGTTCCGTCAGAGGTTCCGTTGGAGGACTGGTTCGCATTCCATACCGGCGCACCCTGACCGCCATTGATCCATCGCGCACCCCAGGCGTGGCGCGCAACATCGTAGTAGAAAGCGGTGAAGTAGGTGCTCGACGAGCAGTTACGGCAGTTGTCATAGAGCGCGGTCAGGTCTTCCGACACGCCGTCTGCAAACCGCTCCCAGTCAAAGAGCCGCAGGTTCACGCCAGTCAACAGCTGCGCAACGACGTGGCTCGTCAGCGAGGCGCTCCACACCGTAAACGTGTCGTCCGCCGGCAACGACTGTGGCGTGGCGCGCTGGGTGGTTACAACCAGCGCCGCGTCGTACTTCACGCCAATCTCGCGAATGGCCGTCCATGGATCGACCTGCAGTGACCGCGTCACCCAGACGACGATGTCCTGATCCTGCTGCGAATGGAAGTTGATCCAGCGGAAGGTATCGGATTGCTGAGCGCGGGCGGAAACGGCAAAACCGAGCACGGCGGCAATGAAGAGGGCGGCACGCCGGGCCAACAAGCAACGCATGTTCTAGATATAGCAGAGGGTCCGGGCGCATCGGGGCGGCGGAGACCGTAGCAGTCTGTGTGGGCAGGTAATGTACGCGCTGCGCCTGACCCTCGTCGTCGCAGGTCAAGCAGTACGAACGTAACTGTGCCGAGGTGACTTTGGCTAGCCACGGTACTAAAGGCCATTGCACTATAGATTCTGGCTCCAGTAGTGCAAGTAGACTGAGGCACGCAAGCGTCGGGAAAACTTCAACTTTCCCAAATCATTCCCCATCCGCGCGATGCCGGGAGCCGGGCAGTAGCTGCCCGCTGACTAGGTTTGCGCGGCCAAGCTTTCGGTTTGCGAGGAACAGTCATGCCAGCGGTAGACTCTTCGCCCCTCAACGGCACGCGCAAAGCAGCAATCCTCTTATCACTCGTGGGAGAAGACGCGGCTGCGCTGCTTCTCCGCAACCTTCCACCGGATGATCTGGAGAGGATCACCCACGAAATCGCCAATCTCGGCCAGGTTCCGCCAGAAGCGACACAGCAGGTTCTCGAGGAATACCAGCAACTCATATCTGCCCAAGACTCCATCGCTGTGGGCGGGCGGGACCTGGCCGTCCGCATGTTGGTGCGAGCCTTTGGTGAAGCCCGCGCAAGAAGCATGGTGGATCGGCTCACACAGCCGGCAGAGGCGGGATCGTACAACGTGGATGCGCTGAGGAAGGCGGACTCCCAGCATGTCGCGCGATTTCTCAGCGGCGAACTCACGCAGACGAAGGCTCTGGTTCTCGCGAATCTCGACTCAAAGCAGGCTTCGGCGGTGCTGATGCGGCTGGAGCCGGAGATGCGCGCCGACTGTGTAAAGCGGCTTGCGGGTATGGGACACTTCTCTACCGACACGGTCGGAAAGGTGGCCAGCGTATTGAATCGCCGCTTGAGGACGGTGGGAGATCAGAACCGGCGTGCGCAGAATGGCGTAAGGAGCGTAGCCGACCTGATGAATCGCCTCGATTCTCTTGCCGCGCGCGACATTCTTGACAGCATTCAGGAGGAGGACACCAAGCTGGCGACGAGCATTCGCGACCTGATGTTTACGTTTGAGGACTTCGTTGATGTAACCGAACAGGATATGCGCGAGTTGATGAAGTTGGTCGATAAAAGGGTGCTCATGGTGGCCCTCAAGGGAGCGAACGACGAGCTTCGGAATTGTTTTTATCGCGTCATGTCGTCGCGGGCTATCGAGCTGATGAAGGAAGACTCCGAGGTGATGGGGCCGGTACGAAGCCGGGAAGTTGCCAAAGCGCAGAGCGAAATTGTCGGTGTCGCGCGCCAGCTTGAAGCGGAAGGCCTCATTACTCTAAAGGCAGGTGAAGGCGACGACTATGTTTTCTAGAGTTGTTCGCAGGCCGCTTCGAACAGCTATCAATGCGTCATCGCGTAGATCACGTAGTTGACGCCGATCTTGGTGCCGAGCACGGAGAACCGGGCGGGGTAGCGCGGGTCGTCGAGAAATTCCCATGAGTCGCCGATGTCGGAGTTGAGAGAAAAGGCGACCATGATGCGGCCCTTGTCGTCGTAGATTCCCTTCCAGTGGGCGACATAGCCATCCTTCTTGTGGCCGCTGGCCAGATGCTCGGCGCCGGGAATCTGGAAGCGGTCGTCAAGATCGAAGAAGGTGTGAAAGATCGGATCGTCGTTGGGAATATCCACGAGTTCACGGTCAGGGAAGACCATCTTCATGGTCTTTTCGAAGTAGGCCTGCTCCTGTGTTCCATGGCAGTCATCGGCCATAAAGAAACCGCCGCGCAGCAGGTAGTCGCGCAGTTTTTTCGCCTCCGCTTCGGTCAGGCCCCACTCGCCCACCTGCACTGCATAGAGCCACGGCCAGTTATAGATCTCGTCTCCGTCATCCAGACTCACCGACTGCTCGACAGAGCGGGCCTGGATGCGGGTGAGGCGCCGGACCGCATTGGAAAGTGCGCGGTCGGCACGGGGATAGTCCTGCGTCCAGAGGGAAAGTCCTTCCTGCCAGGGGCCGTCGAAGCGGCCGCGATAACCATCGAGCGGGCCGGGCGGATACATGAGACGGGCAAAGGTCCACTCCCCGGGCTGGTTCCAGTCGGGCGGCAGCGGAATGGATTCGCCATATTCCACGGATGGATATTGGCGGAAGGTTCGCTGCGCGACGACAGTAAGCACAACTCCGGCGAATACCAGCAGGAGAAGCGCTCTGCCGAGATTCCTCATGGTACCTCCCGCCCATTCCGCAGACGAAAGTTCCATCGCTCCACCGATGCGAGACTGTCGATCTGTCGATTAGACGCAGGCGAAGAGGATTTCTGTTGCGCGGTTTCTTCACGCGGCTAAGCCATGACTGGGCGTCGTGTTAAAGCCCCAGCTTCGCCCACATTGCGTCGACCTTCGCTTTCGTTGCCGCGTCCATCTCGATCATCGCTGGCCAGGGGCGCGCAAAACCTTCCGCCTTCCACTTGCGCGTGGCATCGATGCCCATCTTGGAGCCGTAGTTGGGCAGGCGGGAAGCGTGATCGAGCGAATCGATCGGCCCGAGCGTGAACTGGATATCGCGTTCCGGGTCGATGTTGTTCGCCACGCGCAGCACGACTTCGGGAATGTTCTGCACATCGCAGTCTTCGTCCACGACGATAATGCACTTGGTGAACATCGCCTGCCCGAGCGACCAGATGGCGTGCATGACCTTGCGCGCCTGCCCGGGATAGCTCTTCCGGATGGAGACGATCATCAGGTTGTGGAAGACGGCTTCGACCGGCAGGTGAACGTCGACGAGCTCGGGGATCGTCATCTTCATCGCAGGCAGAAAGATGCGCTCGACGGCCTTGCCCATCCAGGCATCTTCCATGGGCGGCTTGCCAACGATGGTCGCCGCGTAGATGGGGTCTTTGCGGTGCGTGATGCAGGTGAGGTGAAAGACCGGGTAGTCGTCTTCCATGGTGTAGAAGCCGGTGTGATCGCCGAAGGGCCCTTCGCTGCGCAGCTCGCCGAGTTCGACATAGCCTTCGAGGATGATCTCGGCGCGCGCGGGGACTTCGAGGTCGACGGTTTCGCACTTCACGATCTCGACAGGCTTGCCGCGCAGAAATCCGGCGATGAGAAATTCTTCCACTTCAGGCGGTGCAGGGACGATGGCGGAGAATGTCGTCGCGGGATCGGTGCCGATGGCGACGGCGACTTCGAGGCGCGAGCCCTTCTGCGCCCCCAGCGAGATTTGCGGCAGGCCGCCGATGTTGCCGCCGGGGATTGCGGTTGCGCCGCCCGCGGACTCGGCCATTACCGATATGGCAGCGGTGAGAGGGTGGTCGGCTGACTGCGATGCGGCGTTTCGCAGCGCGTTGCGATAGTGCTCAGCGGCGACCTTCTGCCGCTGCCAGTGCATGCCGGTGGTCTGGCCGTCGTAGACCTGCATACGGTACATGCCGATGTTGCGCTTATTGTTACGCGGATCGCGCGTGTGCACGCAAGGCAGCGTGATAAATCGGCCGCCATCATGCGGCCAGCACTTGAGAATCGGGAAGAAGTTGAGATCGAAGTTGTCGCGCCGAATCACCTCTTTGCAGGGCGCGTCTTTCGCGTTGACCGTCTTGGGAAAGACATTAGCCAGTTCAGCAAGCTGGGGCAACATCTTGAGCTTGTCAAAAAATCCGCCGGTGGGCGGCTTGAGGTTGACGAGCGAGTGGATGCGCTCGGCAATCTGATCAATTTCTTCGACGCCGAGAGCCATGGCCATGCGGCGCTCGCTGCCGAACTGGTTGATGAAGACCTTGTGGCCGGGATGGCCCTTCACGTTTTCAAAGAGGAGCGCAGGGCCGCCGGGGGCATATTTCCCAGCTTTCGCGCCGGAGCCTGCGCCGATCTTGCTCACGCGATCGGTGATCTCGGTGATTTCGAGCTCCGGCGAGACTTCTTCGCAGATTCTCTTCAGCTCGCCGTGCTTTTCGAGAGTTTTGATCCAGTCGCGCAGATCGTCGTAGGGCAAGGTCGGTTGCTCCATGTAGTGGTTATTGTTCCTCACTCATCGTACGACGCGAGGACGGGGAAGAGTGTGCCACTAGCGATTCTCGAGATTAACTAGCAAGAGCCTTTGCCAGATCTCTAAGCCAATCTGGAACCTGCACGCCAGACCAGCCAACTAGCCCGAACCCCAGGGCAACCAAAATCGCACGCCTGCCCTCGGTACCAACTTCATGCAGCCGAAATAGCGTGCGGCAGAGCAGGGGCCAAAATGCGCGGTGGACTAGCAGAACGACCGCTAGTGCGACGAACAGAAGAGCGAGCAAGGTGTCGAAGAGATTGCCCCATGAAACAAACGGCAGCGCGCAGTTCAACAAAACATGTACCGCATTCCCTGCACTGCAACTAACATCATAGTTCGGATCGCGAGTGCGCAAGATAAAGCCCGGGGCGACTCCTGAAAACAGAAGCGTCAGAGCCAGCAATAGATTAACTGCCACCAGGCCAAGTACTTTCAGCGACGAGGTCATTTCTCCCGCCCAGCGCACCAAGGAACGAGTGATCGAGATGAACGTAATATCGCAGGCATAGCTCACGAGGATTGCCACGAACAGAGCTGCCGTCATCTCACCCGCGTAGTCACGCGAATCCTCTGACCCTGCCGCGTAGTTTGACATTGCCCACACCAGAAGGCCTGCAAGCAGGAACACGAATGCGAGCCACCACGCCAGCTTTCGTGGCTTTCTGCGAAGGCAGACGCTGAGCACGCCCGCCCCCACACAACAACTCACAGCTCCCAGTCCAAAGAGAAAACCGGCATTAAAGGCGGCAAGAGAGATGAGCGTGAAGGAACAGCAAAACGACATGCCCAGCGCCTGGGCCGAAATCAGCTTCTTGCCGAAAATGTTGTCGAGTATTCGGGTCTCGAGCTTTGCAACGCCCGTCATAAAGGCGGCATGACGGGACAGTGCGAGGCGTTGGTAATCGTCCATACGCACCCAGACATCCTCGAGCTTGCTCTGCATCTTTCCTTCCTCATTGGGATAGAGGAGGATGGCTGTAAGCATGCAGAACACCCCCGCTAGGAAGGCGACCAACATCGCTATTGAATGAACGAGGAGCCACATGCCTTCAACCCATCGGGCTATGTGTTTTGGCCATATTACCCGTGTGTGGCCTCATCTCAAAACGATTTATTAGTTTCCTTACTTGATGTTCCGGTGAGTGACACATCCACCTCATTTGAGGGGTGCCCGTCCTTGTGCGACCTTTTCGAGAGTTTTGATCCAGTCGCGCAGACCGTCGTAGGCCAAAGAGGATGCTCCATGCGGTGGTGACCGTTCCTCCCTCATCTTACGTCTTTTCATCTGGCTGCAATGGTTGTGGATGAAACGGCTTTGCCTTGAGGCGCACCAGTATGCGATGCTCCGGTTGAGATCGAGAGGCTTCGCGTTCCGGTCCTTCGCAGGCTGCGATTCTTGTTCTTACTCTACGTGTGCACGTGAGGAGGTACGATGAGCCGTTCCCCCAAATACCATTGCCATCCTTATTTCAAACTGCGCTCCCAGGTGAAGCGAGTCGAGCGGATGCGCGCCGATGCTGCTGCGGCAACATCCTGGACAGTGCCCAGTCTGTGCAAGGCCTACAACTGGCCCAGCGGGCTGGCGGGCGGCGGCGTCATCGCCATTGTGGAACTCGGCGGCGGATGGGTCATGTCGGACATGACGGCATTCTTCCAGTCTGTCGGCCAGCCGGTGCCGTCGATCACCGATATTTCCGTGGACGGCACACAGAACACGCCCAACCAGAGCGGGCAGGCGGGCGAGGCTGACTTCGAGGTGGCGCTCGACATCCAGGTGGCCGGCGCGGCCTACTACGCAGCCACGGGCAAGGCGGCGACGATCCGCGTCTACTGGTCGCAGGACATCGCGTCTGCGGTGGAAAAAGCTACCTCTGACGGCTGCGATGTGTGCTCGATCTCGTGGGGCGCGGATGAGGCCGACTGGGGCACGACGGCTGCGCAACAGATGGAATCCGCGGCCACCTCAGCGACAGCAGCCGGCATGGTCGTTTTCGCAGCCGCGGGCGACAATGACTCCGGCGATGGCGGATCGACGCCTGCCAATGTGGATTGCCCGTCTTCGTGCCCGCATGTTGTGGGTTGCGGCGGCACCTACAAGACCACTACCGAAGAGACGGTCTGGAACGACAACCCCGGCCAGACCGACGGCGAAGGCACCGGCGGCGGCTACTCCACCATCTTTCCGGTGCAAAGCTTCCAGATCGGCGCACCGCCTGCGCCGTCCAGTTCGAAGTACGGCTCGGGACGCATGGTGCCCGATGTGACCGGCAATGCCGACCCCAATACCGGCTACGACATTTATGTGCATGGATCGAGCACGGTCGTAGGTGGAACCAGCGCCGTCGCGCCGCTCTATGCGGGGCTGTTCGCTGCCTTGGGCACCAAGCTGGGGTTTGTGACGCCGACGCTCTGGAAGAATCAGAAGGCCTTCAACGACATCACCCAGGGCAGCAACGGCTATTACAGCGCAGCGGTTGGACCGGACGCGTGCAGCGGGATTGGTGCACCGATCGGGACGAGTATATCCCAGCTCTTCTAGAGCATTTCGGAGTGCACGTCGACTATTCGAAAGCCGTGAGGGTGGCTTTTTCTTGATGAAAGAGCCACCCTCACCATGCACTTTTCGGTCTACAGTAATTCCGAAAATACTATAGCCGCCGCACACTCGCACCGTGCCTCGGCCTTACAGGGTTTCGCCGCCTCGGAAGGCGGGCAACCCACGATTGCCGAGAGGAACGCTCTCACGGCAGGTCCGAGTAGCCGACGGTGTTGAACAACTTTTGATTGCTTTTCGTAATCACTTCGCCCGTCAATGTGATCGGAGCGCCCTTGACCATGAACATCATCGACACGAGATTCCCAGTTGCCGTCCATCTGCCTGCGTACACTTTTGCGTCGGCCACACTTGTATCGGAGTTACAAATCTTGCTCCGTGCGTATTGAACGGTACCATTCGCATAGAAGCTCAAGGCCACCTTGACTTTTAAATTACAGTCTGGACCTTCATCGTCATGGGTCCAGGAAAATGACTGGCCCGCCGGATACGGAGGAGGAGTTGGAGTCTCGCACTTCAGGGCAGGCGCATTCGCTGCCGGTGGCTGCTTCTTCGCTACGCATGCTTCCAGCTTTTCGCGGTATTCACCACGAATCCCATTCGGGTATGTGCGAATTGCTTCAAGCAGATATTCGATCCCGTCGTCGTAATTTTTCAGTTCGCACGCTGCCGCACCAGCAATGAAGAGCATTTGAAAATCGGTGGGCTTCTTGTTCAGCTCTGTTGTCGCTGCTGTGTACGCCTCCTGGAACTTGCCTTGATCAAGCAGTTCCGCGGCACTGGGTGGTGGCGGCGACGGCACCTGGGCTTCTCCACCGGTGGCTGGCGTCTGAGAGCAAACTGTGGAGGCAAGCAGGACCAGGCACATAAGGGACGAGACAACTTGCGTCACGGGTCCTCCTGTGAATCTGACGAAAATGACTATTTGGGGCCGGGAAGCTGTGTCGGCCATTTTAGGGCGCTTTTTGAACCGGAACAATGGTCTTGTTGAATGTTCGCCGCAACGCCAGGGAAAATTCTCCTCCAGTCGGCGAAATCTCACCAGTTCGGTTCCCTCGCGACCTCCATTACGGCATTTGTCCTTCGGAGGAGCCTTGAAAGGATTGCTCAGCTCGCCTGCTGCGCCGGCTGGATGGTCGTGAGTGCCGGAGCGATGTCCGGGATGCGGTCCAGCGGGAAGCCGAGGCGCTTCCACTCGTCGAAGCCGCCGCGCAATGGGCGCACGCGATCGATGCCGAGCTTGTGCAGGGTCATGGCGGTTTTGGCCGCGGTAGCCTCGCTGGGGCAGGTGCAGTAGAGAACGACGTCCCGGTCGCGCGGAATCTCCTGAGCGCGGGTGGTCAGGTCATCGGGTGAAAGGTGCAACGCCCCGGGCAGCGTGAAGGGGTCCGGCAGCAGCTCCAGCGGATGGCGCAGATCGACGATATACATCTTTTCGCCGGCGTCGAGCAGCTTCTTCAGCTCCTCGGGTTCCAGGCGCGCGGCGGCCAGCTTTTTCAGCACCGCGCGGCGGCGGTAGAGGCGGCCCAGGAAGAAGCCCACGATGCCCAGCGCCAGCAGCGCGCCGGAGAACCGGCCAACCCAGTGCAGCGCGCTGGGATCGCGCTTGAGCAGGTCGCCAAAGAATCGGCCGCAGGCCAGCAGGACCCCGGTCCAGAGCGCGGCGCCGATCCCATCAAAGAACAGGAAGACGTTGTAGCCCATGCCGTTCTCGCCGGCAACCGGGGGTGCAAGGATCCCCAAACCGGGCACAAACTTGGCAAACATGAGCATTACGCCGCGGCGGCGGCCGAAGGAGTCCTGGGTGCGGCGCACGCAGGTGGTTGGCTCGAGCGAGAGCTTACAGAGGATGCGGAGCACGTGGTGGCCATAGCGGCGGCCGATCAGGAACCAGCAGGTATCGGCCATGAGCGACGCCGTAACGCCGGCGAGCAGAGCGACCGCGAAGCTGATCTGCCCTTCCGCCGACAGCGCCCCGGCGGCGAGCAGCACAGGTGTCGCCGGCAGCGGAATCCCGAGCTGCTCCACCAGGACCCAGGCGAAGAGCAGCAGGTAGCCGTAGACCAGCAAAATATGTGTTGGGAGAGCCATTGAAAACCCTAAGCTGCACGTTGAAAAGGCCCAGTCACAAGACCCCACGTCCACTGTGGGGCAAAGGCAGGTGGAACACATTGTATCCGATGATTGAATCGGCGATTCGTTTCAAATGCTTTGCGGAAAGGCCTATTGCGGTTCTCCAATTGGTGTAAAGCGGAGCCGCAGCCCTCGAGTGGAGTTTCCTCAAGAAAACGCCACATTGCACGCCCCCTCAAAACTGCACATAAATTGGAGAACCGCCTGAGACAGAAAGTCTTTATTCCGGCCCGGATTGCGGTTAGGCCGGGGATTGCGCCCGCATCGCCTGCTCAATGGTCCAATCCACCCAGCGCGCCTCTTCGGCGGAGCAGGTGAGCGCGGCGGGTCTATTCGCCAGCACCGCGCCCGCGAAGTTCAACACCAGCGGATAGTGCACGTTGGCATGCGCGGGTAGCATTTCGACCTGCGCACCGGCGCGCGTATTGAGCCTCAGCTCTGGTCCGTTCAGCCGGTCGAGGTTCAGTTCCCCCTCGGTGCCGATTACACGAAACTGGTCGCGAGGCTGGTGCGAGTTCCAGCGAGCGTCGACGATTCCGTGAATCGCGCAGGCGAAGCGCAGAACCAGCGTCGCCGCATCCTCAACGGCCAGCCGCTGTACCGTATTCGACAAAAGACCGATTACGCGCTCCGGCTTGCCGAAGAGGAAGTTCATGGCATCGAGACGATGGGAGGCAATGTCATAGAGCGGGCCGCCGCCAGCCATCGCCGGATCACACAGCCAGCCACGGCTCTCCGGGGGCAGCCAGCTATGGCAGTTGGCTTCGACAAGCACCGGCTGGCCGATTGCGCCCTCGGCGATCAGTTGCTTCGCTCGGACCAGCTTGGGATAGAGCCGCCGGTAGTAGGCAACGCCCAGCAGCCTTCCCGAGGATTGCGCCTCCGCCACCATGCGCGCGGCCTCGGTGTCGTTCATCGCCATCGGCTTTTCGCACAAAACATGCTTGCCCGCGCGCAGAGCCGCAATCGCGGCCTCAGCGTGCATCGCAACGGGCAGTGCGATGTAAACGGCATCGACGGCGCTGTCGTGCAGAGCTTCTTCGAGGGTCGACCAGGCTTTCGTCCCCGGATAATCTTCGGCCTTGGCCCTGTCCCGCGTGACCAGGCCGTAGAGCGCGCTGCGCCGCTCGGCGAGAATTGCGGGAAGCACGCGCCTGCGCGCAATGTCGCCGACGCCGGCGAGAACCCAGTTGATTGTGGTCATGACTGAGCCAGAATACAGGGCACGACCGGCCGCCTGCCGGCAGCATCTCGCGGAAAAGTTCTCCAACGCCTTCCCGTAGAAGATCGAGTGGTGTATTCTTTATTCCCATAGAAGTTCGAGTGGAGATGCGGATGGGTAAAGACAAGCCATCGGACAGCGAGATGCTGAAGGGCACGCTCGACATGATGATCCTGCGGACCCTGGTGGGAGGCGATGCGCATGGGCATACCATCGCGAAGGTGATCGAGCGCACCTCGGAAGATGTTCTCGAAGTGGAGCAGGGATCTCTCTATCCGGCGCTTCACCGTCTTGAGGACCGAAGGTGGGTTTCTTCTTACTGGGGTGCGAGCGAGAACAACCGCAAGGCGAAATTCTACAAACTTACGGCAGAAGGGCGTAAGCAGCTTGCGCGAGAGACCAGCCGCTGGCGCCAGATGACGCGCGCCATCGGCCTGGTGATGGGCGAAGAGAGAGGTGCGTAATGAGCTGGTTGAGATTTTTTCGCCGCAAGCGTTCCGATGCCGAGTTACAGGGCGAGATGGAGGCTTTTCTGACCGAAGAGACAGCTGACAACGAGGCTCGCGGAATGTCTCCAGACGAGGCCCGGCGGCAGGCACGCGTGAAACTGGGCAATACGCAGAAAGTGCGCGAATCGCTGTGGACACAGAACTCGCCACCGCTGTTGACCAATGTTGCCCGCGATATGAAATATGCTTTTCGCACGTTGTGGCGCACGCCGGGGTTCTCAATCATCGCGATTGTGGTGATGGCCCTGTGCATTGGCGCGGCCACCTCTCTTTTCACGATTGTGCGCTCGGTTCTGTTAAGGCCGCTTCCTTTCAAGGACCCGGACCGGCTGGTGATGGTGTATGAACAGCATCGAGGAGGGCAGGCAAGCGCATCGGACGCCGACTATAGAGTGGTCGCACCGGCGGATTTTTATGACTGGCGCTCAAAGACCCGCGGTTTCGAGGATATGGCCATCATGCGGTATGCCGGGTATAACCTCACCGGCGAGCGGAATGAACTGCCCGAAGCGGTTCGCGCAGCCGCGGGTTCGTGGAATCTGTTTCAGCTGCTGGGGGTGACGCCGGCACTTGGCCGGGCATTCGCCGAGTCGGACGATCAGCGCGGCGCCACGGTGGTCATGCTGACGTGGAGCGTGTTCCAGCGGCGGTTTGCCGGAGATGCGGGGATTGTGGGCCGGCAGATTCATCTCGATGGCAGGCCCTTCACCGTAGTGGGCGTGCTGCCTTCGTGGTTCAATTATCCCGATGCCGGCATCCAGTTGTGGATTCCCTATCGGGCGGATGTGAAGGCGGAGTTTCTGCAACATCACGACTACCACCAGAGTCAGGTCGTCGCACGACTGCGCCCCGACGTGAGCCTTGCGAGCGCCCTGGCCCAGGTAGGGGCTGTGCAGTACCAGCTTCACCTGCAATTCCCGCACGAACCTGTGAACGAGGACGTTGTTTCGCGCTCGCTCAACGACGATCTGGCCGGGAACGTAAAAAAGCCGCTGAACATCATGCTTTGCGCCGTGGGCTGCATGTTGCTGATCGGCTGCCTCAATATATCGAATCTGCTGGTTGCGCGTGGCGCGGCACGGCAGAAGGAGGTAGCGATTCGCAACGCTCTCGGCGCGCAGCGCGCCACGTTGATTCGCGAACAAATGACTGAGAGCATGCTGATCTGCGCGGTTGGGGGCCTGGGCGGAATTCTGCTGTCGATCATCGCCACAGAATTCATCGCGCACAGGTGGAAAGACCTGCCTACCGCGCAGAGCATCCATCTCGATGGCACGGTGATTGCGTTCGCATGCGCCCTGATGTGTGTGGCTGCGCTGGTTGCCGGCTTGCTGCCTGCGCTCTCCACAACCGGCAAGACAATGCTGAGAGCGCTGCAGACTTCAGTGCGCACAGGATCAAGCAGCGTGTCGCGCACGGCGCTGCGCAAATCGCTTCTCACGGTGGAAATCGGAATTACGGTGGTCCTGCTGGTGGCGGCGGGGCTGCTGCTTAAAAGCTTTATGCGGCTGCGTTCGGCCGATGTGGGCTGCGTTACCGACAACGTGCTGACGCTCCACTACAGCCTGCCGGAAGATAAGTACGACACGCCGGAGAAGGTGAATGCCTTCAATGATGCGCTGCTGCAACGCGTGAGAAGCATGCCGGGGGTTCGCTCCGCGGCCTTGGGAAACACTGTTCCGGGAGCGGGATATTGGGGAGACTTCATCTTCACTGTAAAGGAGCATCCTCCGCTGAAGACGGGGGAAGACCTTCCCGATGCGCTGTCGCGCTGGGCCGACCCGGGGTATTTCAGCGCGCTCGGGATTCCACTGATCAATGGCCGGTTCTTTACCAGCGACGAGCGGGGCGCCCGTGCTTACAAGGTGATTGTGAACCAACAGCTCGCGCAGCGGTACTTCCACAATGAAGATCCCATTGGCAAGCATCTGCTGGTTCCTGCGCACGCACATGCCGGCGCCCCCAATGACTGGGATTATGAGATCGTTGGCGTAGTCGGCGACACGCTGTACCAGGTGGGCAAAGAGGCCAAGGCGGCGATGTACTTTCCCATGCTTGGAGGCGATATGAGTGGCGGCATGCTCGCTGTTCATACAGCGTCAGAGCCGCTACAGTTTTCGGTGCCAGTGCAAAAACAGATCGCCGCACTTGATCCTCAGCTTCCGGTTGCGAATATCCGCACCATGAATCAGATCATCGACCAGTCCCTGATCAATGCGAGCCTGAGCGCAACCCTCGTGTTTGCCTTAGCGCTTTTGTCGCTGCTTCTCGCTTCCGTGGGATTGTACGGCGTACTGTCGTACCTGGCCGCACAGCGGACTTCGGAACTGGGAATCCGGATGGCGCTCGGCGCACAACGCGACCAGCTTTTGCAGTTGATGCTGATCGATGGCCTGCGCCCGGCGCTGTTCGGGCTCGGGCTTGGACTGGGGTTAAGTCTTGCGGCGGCGCGCATCTTTCAGTCGATGCTGTTCGGGACAAAACCTCTCGATCCTGCGGTACTCACTGGAGTGGTCGCAACGCTTCTGGTGGTTGCGGTTCTAGCTTGCCTCGCTCCTGCATGGCGTGCTTCCCGGTTAGATCCCATGCAGGCACTCCGAACAGAGTAGTACTGAGACTTAGAGAGACACGACCAACTGACTGGAAACCAAAGGCCGGCCCAAATCGTTCGCGGGACGGTCCTGTGCTGGACCGAACTTTGTGCGGGATAGCGCCGATTACGGACGCGGAAGATCCAGAAGCATCACATCCGAGCGCTCCTGCATCCGCTCCAGAATGGCTTCATGACCATCTGCGGAGATATCGAAGTCGCGGATGTCGAAGCCCGGCGGCAAGTGCGTCAACTGCCGCTCCGCTCCGGTCTCCAGGTCCATCAGCCAGAGATCCTTGTGTTGAATCTCTCCTTGCAGGAACACGACCGCTCGGCCTCCAGGCAGGAAAGCCAGATGGCGGGCTCCTCGTGTCAGGGTCAAGGCCGGGAAACTATGCGGCGCGCCCTGACCGGTTGCGGCCTTCACAGAAAATGTAGTGCCGATATCGGGTCCCGAGTAGACCAGGAAGCGTCCGTCTTGAGTCCAACTGGGATCGACTGAATACTCCCGGACAAGGGGAGACGGAACGCGGCCGTCCGTCGGCACATTGAAGAGATGGGTGACGCCGTGGTCGTCGGCTGCTGACGTGATCGACTGGCCGTCGGGAGTCCACGCGGGAGCGCCTTGCAGGTCAAGCGAATCAGAGATGATCCGCGCATTCGTACCGTCGGCCTGCATCACGTACAGAAGGGTCCGCCCATGTTGCCGGATTGAAAATGCGATACGCTGTCCGTCGGAAGCGATAGCCGGACCGCCAAAGATCTCCGCTCCCTGTCCACTCCACAGCTCGATGGCATTTCCGTTGGCAAGCTTCCAGATGCTCTCTCCTGCCGCGAAGGCGGAAACATACAGGAGATAATTTGGACCTAGGCGCGGAGAGAATCCAGCGCCGCTCGTCAATGGAATTTGGGCGGGAATCTGGGCGGGAATTTGAGCGGCCGCCGGTCCCTTCGCGAGCGAATCAGTGTCTGAATCATCGAGCCGCAAGCGCCAGAGTGTTCTCCGCGGACTTGCAAGAGTGGCAACCAGACGGCGACCGTCCGCGCTGGCCGCAAGCGAAGTGTACAAGTCAAGGCCGTAGGTAAGCCGGTGAGGAATGCGGCGCTCAACGTCCATGCTATAAAGCCACGGTCCCGACCCATCGGCATCGCTCGCCAGGTACATCAGCGTTCGCCCGCCAAGCAGCACAGGATGACTCACGCGCCCGCTTCGCGCTGTAATCCGCTGGGGAATACCTCCGGCTGGACGGATGCGCCAGATATCCAACTTGTCGGGGAGGGCGCCCTGGACGAAATAAATGAACGACGCGTCGGGAGCCCACAATGGAAAGTGATTGTGGAGCCCGGCAGGCGCGGTGAAGATCGACCGGGCGTCCGATTGCGGACTGCCGCTGGACACAAACAGCGGGTCTCCGGATTCGGGTGTGTGGTACGCGAGCCGGGAGCCGTCACTTGACCAGTCGAACTCAGCTACCCCTTCAAGATATGGCCTCGGTTCTCCTCCCAATGTGGGCACCGCCCAGATGCCAATATCGCCATTGCTCGAGCCGTTTTGCTTGCGGACCCAGAACGTCACGAAAGCGCCGTCGGGTGAAAACCCGAGGGTCCGAATGGATGGATTCACGAGTTCCTGAACCGCTCCGTGGGTCAGGTTGTGAAACACACCGGAGCCGACCTGCGTGACCCAGACGTCCACCGGACCATCGCGATCCGACAGAAAAGCCACGAAATGGCCATCGCGCGATATCGCGGCGGCCTGCTCTAATCCGTCGAAATCCGTCAGCGTCTGAAAGCGCGCGTCTGTTATCGGGTTTCGCCAGAAGTGCTCCGTCCTCTGCAGCCAAAGGCTCGCGGCAATGGCGAAAGCGGCCACTGTGGCTGCGAACGGCAGGAGGAATTTCCATATGGCCGGCTGCCGCGGTTGTGCAGCGAGTTTGGGCGGCAGGGGATGGTGTCCATTCTCCTGCTCCGCTTTCTCCTGCCCAGTCCGAAGACTCCGGCTGCGCATCCACGTATCCAGGTCTGCCCGCGACGCATAGACCGACCCCACCCTGTCATGCAGGTGCCGATGGACCGGCATTCCCTCGCGTTTCTCCCAGCGCTGGACCGTGGTCACATCCCGCCGGAGATAAGACGCAATCTCCTTCCAGGAATCGAGCCGATCCTCAGGTTGTCGCTCGGATGGAGGTGTACCAAGCGATGGGTCGCCCATTGCGCCTCCTGAATTGCACTCACAGGGTTGGTCGCAGCCGTCACGAATCAGGGAACCCAAATTGTAGCCTTCTTGGCCGGCAAAGGCACGGCAAAAGACTGCATTCGACGGCAAATCGAGGGATGATCTCAATTCTGTGCGTTGCCGCTTGAACATACCCTCGACCGGGTTCGAATTTGGCTATGCATTTCAGCACGAATTTCAAATTGGAGGTTCTATATGAAAAGCAGCATCTTGACTTCGGCGATGCGCGCTCTCTCACTGCTTTTCCTGGCTTCCGCTGCCTGTGCTTCGGCTCAGGAGCGCATCCCCGTACACTTCAGCGGCCTGATCAACGATTATTCGCCCCTGAGTGCGACCGTCAAAGGCAGCCCATGGGAAATGCATGGTCAATGGTCCATGGACATCCACCCGGAATGGGGAACCGCCGACTTCTCCGCGGATATGACGATGTCCGGCTTTGGCAAAACCGCGACGGGCGCCGTCGATCCCACGCAGCCCCTACAGAATCCTCACACCCACCACATCCGGCTGACCAACGTTAAGATCACCTGGAACATGACTGGCTGCCCCGCATACCTGCCGCCGGTCACCATAACGGGTTTTCAGTTGAACGGCACGGTCAGCCTGTTGACGGGGAATGGAAGTATCGCTCCCTTCGAAACAGATCCGCCTTCCTCGACGCTGCAGGTCTGTGTCACGGGTGGGAACGATGTTCAATATTCGCTGCCGAATTCGAACATCACGCTGGTGTTCGGGGGGCCGGCGACTACACACTTCGGGCCGCAAGCCATTCATGGTGTCGTGCGTGAACCATCAGCCGGCCCGATCGGGCGAGGGACAGATCGATAGGTCCCTCGATGAACGGCCAACCGCGGTGGACGATTGAGATGATTGCCGCCACGCGAGGCGCAGGTTTCCGGCTGAATCGGCAGCAAAAAAGCCGCCCCAGATCGTTCGCGGGGCGGCCCTTTGCTGGAGAGGACTTTGTGCGCAGCTACTGCGAAACGCCGACCGCTGTGGCCGTGACGTGGCCTGTTTCGGTCTGCGCTTCCTGGTTGCGGGTGCGGAAGTAATCGCGGTTCCAGAGATCCTTGTAGAACTCGCCCGTAAGCTCGGCGGCGCGGGGGCCGAAGACGGCGCGGCCGCCTTCAAGGAAGATTACCGTCACCAGCGGGCCTTGCGGCGAGTTGGAGTAGGAGGCGAACCAGCCGAAGCGTGTGCCCTCATTCGAGCAGGTGCCGGTTTTGCCGAAGACCGGGAACTGCTGGAAGTTGACGCGCAGGCTGCGTGCGGTGCCATATTCGACCGCGCCGGCCATGCCGTCCAGCATCTCGGGCGTGTAGCGGGCGATGTCAAGGGTGCGCTTGATGCGCGGCTGGAAGTCGGTTACCTCTTCCGGCGTGGTGGGGTGCTGCAGATAGTAGAGCGTACCGCCGTTGGCAATGGCTGCGACAAAGGCGCCCAGCTGCAGCGGCGTGAGCGAAACACCCTGGCCAAAGCTGCACATGCGGCCTACGCCGCCGTCGGCCTGGGGAATCTCGTGATCGGGATACTCGCCCAGCTGCTCGCCCTCGATGTGATAACCGGCCAGTTCGCCAAGGCCGAACTCGGTGGCATAGTGGCGCACGCGCTCGAAGCCCAGTTCCCGGCCGATGGTTTCGAAGTAGAGGTTGTTGCTATGCGCCAGGGCCTGCGTCATGTTCATGCGGAAGCCGTCGAGCTTCACCATCGTGTCGCGGGTGACCAGCCCCTCAGACAGCGCGGCCAGGGCCACGGTCAGCTTGATGGTGGAGCAGGGCTCCGCGCCCGGCGAAAGCGCCAGTTTCTGGTTGACCATGGCCAGAATGCGGCCATTGGAGGGATCGATGACTACGGCGGTGCCGTTCACGTCGCCCAGCGCGTCGATAGCTGCCTGGCGGACTACCGGATCTTCACCGGCCGTGATGTCGCCCTCGCCCACGGGGCCGTCGACAATCGAACTCGCCGTGAAGCGCTCGTAGTAACGGTGATGGATGACGACCGCCGCGCGGCGGACATGGGCCCGGGGCCTGGTTGTCGCCGAACTGGAGGAGCGCACAACATGATGGCTCGCCGTGCGATGCGTTTCGGTCAGATGCGGTTCCGTCGTCCGGGAATGGTGCAGTTTCTGTGGGGCGTCCAAGGCGCTCGCCGTGACGCCTGAGACGGTAAGCGCTAAACCGATTGCCAAAACGCCGGACACTTTCATCCAGTTACATCCTCTCAACTCATGGAATTTTGTGCCGTGCGTTCGCTCGGTGAACGGAGCACATCTTGTTTATCGGCCGGAAACCGCAATATCTTTGCTCGATGGTGCGGTAACGCCGATCTGCGTTTCAAAACAGACAGTTACGCAAGCCGGTCAAAAAACACTCATCCTGGGGCCGGCGTGTAGCGTTCGGCTAAGTATCTGTTACTACAATAACCGAAGATGCAGCTATGATGCCGCGGGCTTCGGCAAAAAGCTGTACAACTTTCGAGTGCACAACGGTCACTAAAGCGCACTCTGATTTTCCGCCCGTTCCGGGCACAAAATGCCGCTTGCGCCCGGCTCGGCACATCCCGTTTCCTGCGCCTAAACCGGGCAAAATCCAAGCCCGCACCGGCAGAATAAGCCGGCTAAAACTGCGAGCGCCGCATGAAGGTCGGCACATCCAGATCGCGGTCTGTTTCGGCGTGATCCTGCGCAAACAAGGGTGTCACCGACGGCGCACTCGGCTCTACCGGGTCGGCTGCGTTACGTGGCCACGATGGAAAATCCGCGGCAAAATCACGGGGCTGCTGCGCGGCTTCCGGCTCGGCGATCCGCTCGAAGAACGGCTCGGGAGCAACGGCAACCTCAGAGATTGCAGGCGGAGCGGCCACGGTGACGGTGGTTGCGACGGCGGCTGCCGCCGAGGAGAAAAAGAAAGCCTTCGCTGTGCCCGGCTTTTCGTCCTCATCCTGGCTCATGAAGCGCGGCGGACCTGGAACCGGGGCAGCCGGAGCGGGCGCGGCCTCAGGGGCCGGTGCGTTGGCCGCCTCGCGCATCCAGTTGTCAGGCGCGACCACGGGCACCGAGGTGATCGGAGCCTCTTCGACGCTCAGCATGCGGGCTCGGCGCTCGGGCATCTGGTCGCGGAAGCCGGTGGCGATGACGGTGATCTTCACCTCTTCGCCCATCTTTTCATCGAGCACTGCGCCGAAGATGATGTTGGCGTCTTCGTGCGCCGAGGTCTGGATGAGGGAAGATGCCTCGTTGACCTCGGAGAGCTTGAGCGAACTGGAGCCTGTGATGTTGATCAGGATGCCACGGGCTCCGTCGATGGCGCCGGCTTCGAGCAGCGGCGAGGCCATCGCGGCCTGCGCGGCTTCCACCGCGCGGTTCGGCCCGGAGCGGATCGCCGTACCCATCACCGCGTGGCCCATGCCGGCCATGGTCGTCTTCACGTCGGCAAAATCGCGATTGATGATGCCTGGAATCGTAATGATGTCGGAGATGCCCTGCACGCCCTGGCGCAGCACGTCGTCGGCGATGCGGAAGCTCTCGAAGAACCCGGCGTCTTTGGCCACATCGAGCAGCTTTTCGTTGGGAATCACGATCATGGTGTCGACGCTCTCGAGCAGCTCCTTCAGGCCGCGCTCGGCCTGCTGCAGGCGGCGCTTGCCTTCGAAGCCGAAGGGCCGCGTGATGACGGCGACGGTGAGAATGCCCATCTCGCTGGCCAAAGAGGCGATGACAGGCGCCGCGCCGGTGCCGGTGCCTCCGCCCAGGCCGGCGGTGACAAACACCAGGTCCGCGCCTTCGAGCGCCTCGATGATCTTTTCCGAGTCTTCGAGCGCCGCGCGGCGGCCCACGTCAGGATTGGCGCCCGCACCCAGCCCGGCGGTGAGACGCACGCCCAGCTGCAGCTTCACCGGAGCATGGGAGAGTTTCAGCGCCTGAACATCCGTATTGGCGGCGATAAACTCCACGCCCTCCATGCGCGCCTGGATCATGCGGTTGACTGCGTTGCCGCCGCCGCCGCCCACGCCGATCACCTTGATGCGGGCTCCGCGGGGCGTCTCCTCGTGATACTGGATGCGCATCTCTCCGGCTTCTTTTTTGGGCTGTTCCATGGCTGGCTGATCTCCTCCGGGGTTAAAAACTCGCTGCAAACATGGCGCGCAGTTTCGCGCGCAAACTATTGTCTTCCGCCGCCCGCATCATGCGCGTGCGATGCGCATAGAGCAACATGCCAATGGCCGCAGAAAAGCTCGGGTGCGCCAACTCGCCGGGCATGTGTGAGATGCGCACCGGGTGAGCGGTGCGGGCCGGGACGCGCAACTGGCTCTCCGTCACGTCCAGCAGGCCGGGCAAAAGCGATCCGCCGCCGGTGAGCACGCATCCGGCTCCCAACGCGTCGAGTACACCGCCATGGCGCAGGCTCTCTCTCACAAAATACATGAGCTCGCGGGCCCGTGGTTCCAGGATTTCGGCCATCATGCGAAGGCCCAGGCGCTGGGGATGGGGGTTGTCGATCTCGATTTCGGCGTCCAGCGGTATCGCGGTCACCACGCAGTTGCCGTACTGGCACTTCAGCTCCTCGGCTTGGATTACAGGCACCTGCAGGCCGATGGCGAGATCGTTGGTGAAGTGCGCGCCGCCAATCGGCACCGACGCCGTGTGCGCCGCCGCGCCTTCAAAGAAGACCACTATGTCCGTCGAATGCGCGCCGATGTCGAGCAGGCAGACACCCAGTTCGCGCTCGTCGGCGGAAAGCGTGCACTCGGCTGCGGCGATCGACTCGAGAACCGCCTCGGTCACTTCGAGGCCGGCGCGGTTGGCGCAGGTCACGGTACTTTGCAGCGCCGAGCCGGAACAGGTGGCGATGTGCAGGTCCACTTCGAGGCGCGCGCCGATCATGCCGACGGGATCGAAGATGCCCGCCTGGTCGTCGAGGATGAACTGCCGAGGCAGCAGGTGCAGGATCTCGCGGTCTGCCGGACGCTCCACGGCGCGGGCGCGTTCGACAGCTGCCCGTACGTCTTCGCGGGTGATCTCGCGCATGCGGCTGCCCAGCTCGATGCCGCCGTTGGTGTTGAGGCCGCGGATGTGCGGACCGCCAACGCCGACGACGCAATCCTCAATGTTGGCGTGGGCCACGCGCTCGGCCTGCTCGTTGGCAGCGCGCACTGCCTTCGCCGCGGGGCTCAACTCCGCGATCAGCCCCTTGCGCATGCCCGCCGAATCCACCACGCCGTGGCCCCGGTATCGCAATACGCCCTCGTTCAGGTCGGCCGCTATGACGCGCGTGTGGGCGCTGCCGATGTCGAGAACCACGATCAGATTGTCCGGTCTCTGATTCATCGGCGCTTATTGCCCTCCCGCCGTGGCCATCGCCACGCGATACGCATACGCGGATTTCCGGTGCAACTGCTCGAGCGCGGCGCGGTGCGGCTCTGCGCGCTTCTTCTTCTGTGCAGCTGCCCTTTTCTTTGCGGTCGACGAGGCGCTGCCCACGGGCGATGGCTTGGCAGTATTGGGAGCGGGATCAGCCGCGGATGGAGCGGCTCCATCGGCGGGCGCTGCATTGTCAGACGCTTCTTTGCCCGACGTCATCTGCAGCACGACCTGCTGGTCGTAGCGCAGATCTACCGCGGCGAGATGCGGATATTGCTGACGCCATTCCGCGATGTGCGCCTTGTAGCGCAGGTAGCGATCCAGGAAGTGGTCCTCGCCAAAGTGCGCCAGGATGTCGGCGCCCTGCTCCGGCATCAGCACGCGCGCATCCTCGGGATCGGTGAGATCGATCTCCGACATCTGCTCGGAGTAGTGCTGGCCCGTTGAATCGAGGTCAGTCATCATGCGCTGATACACGGCCATTCGCGCCCTGCGCGAGGCGGCTGGGTCGCCGCGATCGATGCCCGTCAGCACTGGAAAGGAGTAATGATGCTGCGCCATGGTGGCCGCAGGCATGGAAAGCAGCACGCCATTTGCATCCACCAGCCCGATCTGCTGGCCCTGACGCGTAAAGGCGACCGGCTTGCGCTCGACGACGGCCACGCGAATCTGGTCCGGCAGCAGGCGCATCACGGTGGCGCGCTCGATCCAGGGAATCGCTTCGAGCTGTTTACGCCGGAGGTCGAGCGGCACAAAAAAGATGTTGCGGCCGATGTCCTCGCCGAAGACGGGAAGCATGTCGGAGCGGCTGACTTCGGTAAGGCCGGTGGCCTGGATATCGCCTGTGCCGGCTATGCGAAAGCGCGCATCGCGTTCGAGCGACGCGCGGAAGACAAGGGCTGCGGCCGTCACGCCGCCGAGCACAGTGAGGGCGCAGAGCGCAAGAAAGATGCGCCCCGTTTTGCTCGCAGGGCGCCACCAGCGCCCCGCAGGGGCGGCGGAGGGGAACCGGCGGATGCCCGGTACGCCGTCCTCGTCGGGGTCTTCCATGTCGAAGGGCGTGCTGGGGGGCATGCCGGGGCCATTGCGCCGGACGCGGCCGGGCAGGGGCATATCCTGCTGCATGCGCCGGACACGGGACTCCGCGGGCGGTTCGTCTTCCCACAGCATGGGGCGGTTTGTGAAATTGCCTTGATTCGTCACGCCGGAGCGAGGGTCGTGAGAGTCGCCAGATTTCACTATAGCCCGGTGCAGGATTGCGAATTTCCGCAACAGGAGCGGGGGGAATCCGCTGCGTTACGGGTGAAAGGCAGGGATCAGGGAACAGGGAATAGGGATTTGGCAGCAGGCGTGGTACACGCGAACGCAGGAACCTCAGCGCCGCAACGGACCCATTCTCCCGTCAGGGAGAACGAGAGAATAGCCCAGGGCGCAAGCAATGGGTTGTGCGCCCCAAAAAGGAATGCGCCGCCCCAGAGGGGCGGCGCGCCAACGAGCAGATTAGTATGAGCCAACCATTTCGGTTCCCGGTGTGAACGCGACGCCGCGCAGCACCTCCCTGGCCCGTGCGGTCCGCAGCTCGTAGAACTTCTCGCCAGCCGCACCGGCGGCCGAGGTGTTCTTCAGGTCGTCGACGATCACGTACAGCTTGTTCGGATCGGCGCCCTGATCGCCATTGCCGCTCACCGTCGATGAGATCGCGTAGATCACTACCTTGTCGTGTGAAACGAAGCGGCCGTCGCCGAAGGTGCCGATCACGTTGCGCAGACCGTCGGTCGCCGGAGCCCAGGGCAGACCCGTCGCCGCGTTGTTGCCCGTGGGATAACCCCACACCGTGTACGGCTTGCCGAGACTGAGCCCATTCTGCAGCGTGTAGGCCAGGTTCCAGGTCTTCGTCGTCGCGTTGAAGACCCACTTTTCAAGACCGGCCAACGTCTGGCCGGCGGCGTCGGTGTAAGTGTTGGTGGTTGCGTCGTAGGTCGTGGTGCCATCGCCCTCGTCGGCCACATAGAGCGTGTTCGCATCCGCAAACCACAGGCCGAAAGGGAAGTTCACCGGATTGCCAACTTTGTTGGACAGGGTCGGGAAGCCGGCCAGGACGCACATGTTGCTGGGCAGGCCGCTGGTCTGCAGCGTGCTCAGGTTATAGGTGAGCGGCGTGGTGGGCAGCTTGGCTCCGGCAACCGGCAGACCAACGCCCTTGGGGCAGGCTGTGCCGGTGGTGTCGACGAAGTAGACGGTGTTCACGCCGTTGCCGCCGCTGCCCTTGGTGAAGTAGAGCACGTTGTTGAAGACGGTCATGCCGCGGAAGTTGTCATCCTTGCCGACCTTGTCCGCCTTGTCGGCAAGTTCGGTGACCGAGAAGCTGGCCACGGGAGTTGGCGTGCCGGGATTCTGCTGGTACTCGCTCACCGTGGAGGGAGTGATAATCTGCGCGCCCGCGCCGAGGATCACACCATCGGGCTGCGGATTGGCGCCGTTGCCCGCGTTACCGGCTGTATAGAAGACATTCGCGCCATCAGTGTTGTACAAGATCGCCGCGCGGCCATTGTTACCGCTATAGGCGTTGGTCTCAGTGAAGGTGAAATTGCCGTGCTTGTCGACCGTGGCAACTGCGCGGTAGACGTTCTCGCCTACGGGGTTCGTGGGATCAACGGCCCCAGGGGTGTTGGCATTGGAAGCGTCGATCATGTTTACCGGAGCCACGTAATCCATGAAGGTGAGGTACTTGCCGTCGCTCGAAAGATGCAGCGCCTCCTCAGACTTGGAGCTGAAGCTGGTCACCAGTTGATTGCTTTCCTTCGTCACGCCCCACTGTGTGCTGTTGGGAACTTCGAGAGAACGAAGAGTCCAGCCCCAAGGCGTCATCTCGTCGAGGAAGATGGGCGAGGTGATGCCGAAGCTGCCGTCGTAGCTGTCGTTGTTGAAGACATAGGGGTAGGTGCCGTCGGCGACCGCGCCGGTGCTCGGCGAGCAAAGCCCCTGGCCGCAGCCGGGAGGCAGAATTTCGCCTACCTTCACCGTGTCGGCATTGCCAAAGTAAACCGAGCGGCTCACAACGAGGTTGCCGGGGGTGAAGACCGTACCGTGACCATCTGCATCGTGGTCGTAGTCGTTGCCGTGGCCGAAACCTTGTGCGGACGCTGCGACGGACGCGGCCAGCGCGGCGACGGCGAAGCAAGAAAGCATACGCCGACGCGTACGCGTTGCCTGTGCGGGAAACTGCATGGAAGACGCTCCTTGGGTGTGTACTGGGTTACAGAGGGAGTTCAGGGGGGAATTCCGCGGTTCGCAGCAAGATCGCGCGAACAACCGGGATAACCGTAGCAGCCCAATATGAAAAGGAAGTTACAGACGAGCCAGACTTGATCAAGAGATCAGCCGGCTGCAGACGTAGCCTTTGGAAACGCTCCCGAGTAGCCGGAGTCTCCAGTAGTCAGCTAACAATCTATCAAAGGGAAGAGTTGCCGACAATCCTTCCGGAACAAGAGTGCTCTGTAATTGAGCTGGTTTCGGCGCCACCTGAATCACGTATCTGCTTCGGTCCACAGGCCGGATGCCTTTATTGATTGGTAGGCTCATTCGTGGGTCGCCCCAAGCGCGTTGAGCTTGGATGGCTCGCACACACATCGGAAGGCCAAATAGCCCGGTGCGATTCTTTTGGGAACGGATATCACAAAGCCGTTGTTTGAAATGTAGTAGGCATGGTTCTGGTCGACTTCTGTGCTGGTCCACCAGTAGATAACTTGAGAATGAACCTTCCAGAGAGGAGAGTCCTTGTCGGGCTCCGTTCGGTATAGAGCCCTATGGCGAAGCGGGTCCCACACGCCTCCGGCATTCCCGCCACGAATGACCAAGGAACGGACAGCTTCGTCAATGGTCGGCAATCGCCAAATATTCTGGGGTGTTACGGATAGAGATTTACCGTCGATGGTCAAGTAGGTGCAGGTTCGCCCCGCGGCATACCAGGTTGCGCCAAGAGATGGCCATCCGGGTCCCTCCGGTGCCCAGATCAGTGTGACGCCATTCCCTTCCACGCGGCGCATTCCATAATTGCCGTCATCGACACGATGAATTGCCAGCCACCAGGGAGTGACTCCACATGCAATCAAGGTAACGAGCGGAAGCCCGATCAGGATTCTCCAAGCCCAGCGGCGCGGTTGGGGACGGCCAAAATAATAAAGCACTCCAATCGCGACCAGCGGAATGGCGATGAGCAGGACTCCTGCCTCCAGGCGGCGGAATAGCCATGCGATAGCGACAGCAACGGTCAGGACCAAGGGCAGCGCAGCACGATACCAGCGCAGCGCAAGGATGCTGATCATTAGGACGACAAGCATCGGGCTCAAGTATTGAACAAGCATGAGGCCAATGTTTAGCCAGATGCTCGTGGAGAACCACCCCTCATGAAAGTTCTCGTTGATGCCCCAGTACGCCCAGAAACATGCAACAAGCGTAGAAGTGCAGACAGCTCCCCATCCCAAAATCTCGCGTGTCAATATCTTGCGGTCCATTGTTTGGAGAGTAAGTCTACCACCTTGAACGATCTGCACAATGAGAACCGCCGGCGTACTCGTCGAGCACGGCTGCACAAAAGCCCCAGCTTTCGGGTTCCGGTCGAATTACCGCCTATGCTGACCTTTACCAGAGCTTCCCAACCCCTTTAATGCTGGCGACGAGACGCCCGAAGCAAGGAACTCCGGCACTCTCCAAGTACATGAAGGCCGTCGGCGCGCATTATCGATTGGTTGCGCGAGCGGCGGAGAAGTCCCGGCTCAGGCCGAGCTTCGTCGCCGCTTCGTCCAGTTCTGATTGAGTGAAGAAGAACAGATGCGTTGGGTTGGAGTCTGGGTAGAAGCGAATGACGATCTCGGGTCTTTCGACAGAGCCGCTCTTGCCGTCGTGAAACGGATATCCCAGATCCTGCAATAGGTGAAGCGAACCTTCGTCGCCGGTGGGATTACCTGTATCTCCGACGATTGCAAACACGCTCTTGCGCGTGCGCTTCGAATAGACAGACACGAAGTCACCCACCTTGACACCACGCCGCCGGGCTACGATACCGCGAACGACCTAATTGATACGACGAGCGTCAACATAGCGCCGTGGATCCCCTTCATTCAGATTCTTGATATCCGTGCAGGCGGTCTGAGAGATGTAATAGCCCGGGAAAGGATCTTTCGGGCCCTGCAGAATTGGGCGACCGTGTTCGTCCATCAGGTAACCGACGATGGGCTTGTCCGCACGATTGATGTAGTGCGCATTGAGAAGGAAGTCGAGTGCAGGCTTCCCCGCCGGACCGTAGGCGTTGGGAGCTCCATCGACATCAACATCCATGCGGTGGGTCAGCATTTCGAAGGATGGATGCTGTTTCCCGTTTTGTGCATGCAAGGCGGCGGCAACGCTTAGAGCCAACGCCCAAGCAATGACAAGGAAGGGACGGGTGCACTGCCAATTCTGCACCCCTGCTGTCTCCCGGTATTGAATAACAGTCATCGCGAGAGCGTTTTCGATTCACATGTTGCCGCTTGAAGATCGTGCAGGGTGGCTTTTTCTTGAGGAAAAAGCCAGGGACAAAGCAAGACAAAGGGCTGTCTGACGCCCCATATCCATACCGTCGAATACGAAACCAAAGCTGGCGAAGATGAAAAATGCGGCGAGGAGAAAAACGACGACAGACCACCGAGGGGCCGTCTTCCACGACCTCGCTTCCGAATCTCGGCGTGTCTCTGATCGCGTCATGCGGTTCCTCAAGAATGACACGGCGTGACCGGAATTGTGCATGCAGCGAATCGGGCATTCCGCCCTTCTGCAGCTTCAGCGAGTATTGGTTGCAGGGCGCGGTTCTGGACCCGATGCTACCTGCTCGGCGCCCTTGAGCGCGGCCACAATCTGCGGCGCAAGCTGGCTCACGCTGCCGGCGCCGAGCGTCAGGATCAGGTCGCCTTCGCGGGCCGCAGAGCATGCCGACGCAATCGCAGCCGCGAAGTCAGGAGCGAACTCGACGCGCGCGCCGGTGCGGGCAATCCGGTCGGCAAGGAGCTCTGCCGTGATGCCGGCAATCGGCTCCTCGCTGGCCGCGTAGATGGGCAGCACGATCACGGTAGCCGCATCGTTGAATGCGCCGGAGAATTCTTCGAGAAGGTCGCGCGTGCGCGAGAAACGGTGCGGCTGGAAGACCACATGCACGCGGCCATGGCCGCACTCGCGGGCTGCGGCCAATGTGGCGCGAATCTCAGTGGGGTGGTGGCCGTAGTCGTCGACCACAGTGATGCCGCGCGCCTGCCCGCGCTGCTGAAAGCGCCGGTCCACGCCGCGAAAGTGGCTCAAGCCGGCGGCAATCTTTTCCTGCGGAATCTCGAGCTGCCGCGCAATTGCTACAGCCGCGGTTGCGTTGAGCACATTGTGCCGGCCCGGCACATGCAGCTGGAACGGACCCAGCGGTCCCGACTCCGTGTTCACCTGAAAACTGAGTTGGCAGCTGCCCCGCTCCGGCGCGAGAAGCTCGGGGCGAAAGTCAGCGCCTGGATCGACGCCGTAGGTGAACACGCGCCGCCGCACGCGCGGCAGAATCGCCTTGAGCTGCGGATTGTCGATGCAGGCCGTGATGGCGCCGTAAAACGGAACACGGTCCATGAAGTCAAGGAAGGCGCGCTCCACGTCGGCCATGTCGCGGTAACAGTCCATGTGCTCGCGGTCGAGATTGGTCACCACGGCAAGAATGGGCGATAGCTTGAGAAACGAGCGGTCGCTCTCGTCAGCTTCAGCAACGAGATATTGCGTGCTGCCCAGCCATGCGTTGGAGCCGAGCGCGTCGACGCGGCCGCCGACGATCACCGTCGGATCGAGTCCGCCGGCGGCGAGTACGCTGGCGACCATGGACGTCGTCGTGGTCTTGCCGTGCATGCCGGCGATGGCGATGCCGTATTTGAGGCGCATCAGCTCGGCGAGCATTTCGGCACGCGGAATTACCGGAATCTTGCGCGCGTGCGCCTCGATGACTTCGGGATTTTTGGCATTCACGGCGGAGCTGGTAACGACCACCGTTGCGCCAGCTACGTTCTCTGCCGCGTGGCCTTCGTAGATCACCGCGCCAAGCTGTGCAAGCCGGTCAGTGACGGAGCTGCGCTTGAGATCGGAGCCCGAGACCTTCATCCCCAGGCTCAGCAGAATCTCGGCGATTCCGCTCATGCCGATTCCGCCAATGCCGACGAAGTGCGCGTGTTGAGAAGTTGCAAACATGGAGCGCGAAACTCCAATGTAACAGGGGCAGCGGACAGCAGACAGTGGTCAGTGGTCAG
Organism: Occallatibacter sp.; assembly: GCA_035508375.1. Lineage (GTDB taxonomy): Bacteria > Acidobacteriota > Terriglobia > Terriglobales > Acidobacteriaceae > Telmatobacter. Next base: position 50,817 of record DATJNF010000020.1, read on the forward strand.
CTGCTCTCGAGTGCCTTAGTCCCTAGTCACCACTCCCTGTTCCCAACTTCCTGTTCCCTGCTCTCCGAAACTCCTCCGTAAACCCCAATTTCTGCGAAAGTTGCGGCCCTTTATTTTCTCTGCAGAGCGCAACCTTCATCTTGAACTGCGGTTGAATCAGACATAACCGGCGAGCCCGGGAGGCAGCAAGAACCAAGCTTCCAAGAGGGGCAAACAGCCGGAGCGGATCCTCAAGAAGGATCCGCTAGCAATGGAGGTTTTATGGGCAGCACGAAGAAATGGATGCTTGCAGCAGCGTTGGTCGCCGGAACAGTGGGTCTGGGTGCCACTCAGGCCCAGGCGGCCCGGATCGGATTCGGCGTATACGTCGGCGCGCCGGCAGCTTATGTGCCGCCCTGCCCGGGACCGGGGTACTCATGGGTGGCGGGCTACTATGCCAATGGCTACTGGACGCCTGGATTCTGGCGCGCACCTGAACCTCGGCCCGAAGTCATTGTCCGCGGCGGCTATGGATGGCATGGACCGGTGTACCGGGATTACGATCACGACCGCCGCTTTGACCGTGACGATCACTTCCGCAGGTAATCCTTCCTCCTGCTGAATTGGAAGACGCCTGGCCTCCCGGCAACGGGAGGCCGCTTTTTTTCGCACCCTTTTTATGCCCTGGAACGTCTTGAAGAGTGCTATGGAAGACGGCGGCGCAAAGCGGCGGAATGATGAAGACCTGAAAGGGCTTGTGGAGCAACAAAGCTGCGCAAATCTTTCCGGCGGACCGCAACTAATCGCCGGTGTTGCTGTTAGATAGTTTAGAGTCCGGCCGAAGGGAAAAGCGGAGGCTGGAGGTGCTGAAAAACGGAGGTCAAACTCCGGGTCCGAATTCCGGTAAGGCGCGGGGCGGCGCAGCACAAGGAGGGTTTCATGCGGTATCTTCGCTTCGCTTTATTAGCATTACTCTTGGCCGTGCCGTTCGCGGTAACGGCGCACGCCCAGGTCGCAGTTGGAATCGGTGTCGGGCCTGATGTGGTTGCGGCTCCCTATGCCTACGGTCCCCCGGTCTGCGACTGGGGCTACTATCCTTACTATCCTTATGCCTGCGCGCCCTATGGCTACTACGGGCCTGACTGGTTCTACGGTGGCGTCTTCATCGGAGCCGGCCCCTGGTATCACGGCGGATGGGGCCGCGGCTGGGGCCACTATGGATATGGCTACCGTGGCGGCTACGGGTATCGCGGCGGATACGGATATCATGGCGGCTACTACGGTGGGCGCGGTTATGTAGGCGGTGGCTATCACGGATATGCCGGCGGCGGCCGCGGTTATGTGGGTGGGGGCGTTGCGCACGGCTACGCCGGTGGCGGCGGATTCCACGGCGGAGGTGGATTCGCCGGTGGTGGCTTCCACGGCGGCGGCGGATTCCATGGTGGAGGAGGAGGCTTCCACGGTGGTGGCGGTGGTCACCGGTAAGTTCTAAATTGTGGGTGTTTGGTAAGAGCCCGCTTGCTTCGGCAGGCGGGCTTTCTTTTGGGGTGAGAAATTACGCGCGTCTTGCAGCCAGGGCTGAGAGCCGGCTGGCGATGCGGTCGGCTGCCCCGGGATGCGCCTGCGCCCGCGCTGCGGCAGCCATGCCGACAAGCCGCGCGGGGGCTGCGAGCAGCCCGATGAGCGTGTCGAGCAGCTTTCCCGGAACATCGAGGTCGGTTTCGAGCAGCATCGCCGCGGCTCCCGCATTCGCCATCGCCTCGGCGTTGCGGCGCTGGTGCTCGTCAGCCGCTGCAGCAAAGGGGACCAGCAGCGCGGGCTTTGCCGCTGCCGCTAACTCCGCCACAGTCGACGCGCCGCTTCTGGATAGAACCAGGTGCGCCTGCGCAAAGTGCGCCGGCATCTCGTCGAGGAACGGACGCACCTGCCAGCGCGCAGCGTCGGCACCGCTCGCTTCATATGCGGCCTGCGTGGCTTCGAGGTTCTTCGCGCCGCTCTGGTGCAGGATGGTGAGTCCGGGCACGGCTTCCAGCAGCTCTTTGACGATCTTAGGCACATGGACGTTGAAGATCCGTGCGCCCTGTGAGCCGCCGAAGACGAGCAGATGCGGTGGCGCTGCTGCGGGCGGCGGCTGGAGAGTGAAGAACTCCGGCCGCACCGGGATGCCCGTCACCTCGGGATTGCGGAACCACTTCTCTGCTGCTGCAAAGTTCACTGCGGCTGCCTGCACGCGCTTACCGACCAGCCGGTTAGCAAGCCCCGGCATCGCATTCGGCTCCACTACCATGGCGGGAATTTTCAGTTGCAGTGCAGCCGCCATCACCGGCCCGGAAGAATAGCCGCCCACGCTCAGCACGGCGTCGGGCCGGAACTCGCGGAGGATGCGCCGTGCTGCGAAGAAACTGGTGGGCAGCTTCAGGACCGTCTTGATCTTCGTCGAAAGCGGCACGTTGTTCAGCGGACCGATCTCGATGAGCTTCAGCGCGAAACCTGCACCGGGAACGAGGCGCGATTCCATTCCCCGCGGCGTGCCGACAAAGAGAATCTCCGCGTGATGGCGCGCGACGAGCTCGCGGGCTACGGCGAGGCCGGGAATGATATGGCCGCCGGTGCCGCCGGCGGAGATAAGAATGCGGAGCTGGGACAAGCCGGCCAGAGCGGTCATTCCACTTTCTTCGTGATGTTCAGCAGAATGCCGATGCTGGCCAGCGTGCAGAACAGCGAGGTGCCGCCCGACGAGATCAGCGGCAGCGGAATTCCCTTGGTGGGGACCAGCGAGAGCACCACGCTGATGTTGAAGAAGGCCTGCAGCAGAATGGCCGTCGAGATGCCGAAGGCGACGAGCCGCGAAAATGGGTCCTGGGCGCGGAAGGCGGCGCGCAGCCCGCGGATGCCAAAGATCACGAACAGCAGCACGATCGTCATGGCGCCGATGAAGCCCAGCTCCTCGGCGATGTTGGCGAAGATAAAGTCGGTCGGCGCTTCGGGCAGATAGAAGAGCTTCTGCATGCCTTCCATGTAGCCGCGGCCAGTGAGGCCGCCGGTGCCGACGGCGATGAGCGACTGGTTGATATGGAAGCCCGCACCCTGCGGGTCGGAATCCGGATGCAAAAAGACCAGCATGCGCTGGCGCCGCCACGCGACCAGAAACAGCAGCGAGGCCAGCACCGGCAGCGCCGCGCAGACCGCGCCCAGCAGATACTTCCACTCCATGCCGGCGAGAATCAGCATCATGGCCGTGACGCCGGCGAGGACCAGCGCTGTGCCGAGGTCTGGCTGCTTCACCACCAGTCCCATAAACACCAGCGGGATAACGGCGGCGCGCAGAAGCGTGTTCTTCCAGTCGCGCATGGCGTCAAGGCGCGAGTGAAGGAACCACGCGAGAAACAGCACGAGTACCGGCTTGGCAATCTCTGAGGGCTGAAAGGTGAAATGGCCGCCGAAGCGGATCCAGCGATGCGTGTTGTGCGAGCCGGGGATGAAAAAAACTGAAACCAGCAGCAGCGTGGTAATGGCCAGCGCAGGGTAGATGAAGCGCGGCGAGTTGTAGTGGCTCGCGTCCACCTGCATCAGCACAACGAGCGCGATCACACCGGCGAGCGCCCATGCCGCCTGCCGGCCTACGTCGGTGAACTCCGAATGAAAACGCTCCTGCGCCACCACGGCCGAGGCGGAGAAGACCATCGCCAGCCCCACCACGACGAGCAGCAGCGTGGTGAAGAAGAGCCACTTGTCGACGCCTACGCGTTTTGCCACACTTTGCTCCCCTGCCTCTGATTCACGAGTTCCTTGAAGACACGGCCGCGATGCTCGTAATTCTCGAATTGGTCAAAGCTGGAGCAGGCCGGCGCCAGCAGGACCACCTGGCCGGGATGCGCGGCCGAGGCCGCCGTATTCACCGCATTTTCCAGCGTCTCGCAGGAGTGCAGTGCCACCACGCCGCGCAGCTGCGACTCGATCTTCGCCGCCGCTGAGCCAATGGTGTAGACCGCACAGACCCGCTCGCGCAGCAGGGGCGAGAGCACCGTGTAGTCCGAGCCCTTGTCCTTGCCGCCCAGGATGAGATGAATTCCGGAGGAGAAGGCAGCGATCGCTTTAGCGGTGGCGTCGACGTTGGTAGCCTTGGAGTCGTTGTAGAAGTCCACGCCCCGGACCGTTGCGACAAACTCAAGGCGGTGCTCGACGGCTTGAAACTTCTCGATGGCGCGACCGATAACCGCAGCCGGCACGCCGGCCAGGCGTGCGGCGCAAACAGCTGCCAGGACATTCTCGACGTTGTGCTCGCCCTTGAGCGGAATCTTGCCGAGCGGCATCACCTGCTCGGTTTCGGCCTCGGGTGCCGCACGGTACACCACGTAGCCCTCCTGCACCCATGCACCCTGCCGGACGCTGTGCTCCAGAGAAAACCAGTGCACCGGCGCATTCGAGCGGGTTGCCGCCTCGGCCGCGCGGGCGTTGTCGGCATTCAGCACGCCGCAATCGCTTTTGCCCTGCGCCGCGAAGATGCGCTCCTTGGCGCGCGCGTAGTTCTCAAAACTGCCATGGCGATCCAGATGATCGGGCGTGATGTTCAGAATGACGGCGATCGTGGGATGAAACTGTTCGGTGGTCTCGAGCTGAAAGCTGGAGACTTCTAACACGGACCATGTGTCGTCCGTGCTTTCTTCAATCAGGCTCACCACCGGCACGCCGATGTTGCCGCCGACCAGCGTCGGCAGACCCGCTTCTTTGAGGATCTCCCCAGCCAACGCGGTGGTTGTGGTCTTGCCGTTCGAGCCGGTGATGGCCAGGATCTTGCCTTTCAGGAACCGCGCCGCCAGCTCCAGCTCGCCGATGATCGGCAGGCCAAAGTTGCGCACCTGCATCAGCTCCGGCGTATTGAGCGGCACGCCGGGGCTCACCACGATCAGATCCTGGCGGCGGAAAGTGAGCAGGCCGTGCCCGCCGGCCTCCACCATAATGCCTTCTTCGAGAAGGGTCGGAATTTCCTTGGCCAGCGCGTCGGCGCTGCGCACATCGGAGACCGTCACCTGCGCGCCCTTATGGCGAAGAAACAGCGCCGCCGCAAGGCCGGACTTCCCCAGCCCCACAACCAGTACCTTTTTGCCTCTCAAGTCCAGCATGGGCGCCTGTCCTTCACGAACCCGTCGTCTGGTTTCTATTGTGCACCGCGAGGAGCCACCGTGCGATCCCGCTAGCGCAGTTTGAGCGTGGTGAGTGCAAACAGTGCAAACACCAGGGCCCCGATCCAGAAGCGGACAATCACCTTCGACTCGCTCCACCCCAGCTGCTCGAAGTGGTGGTGTAGCGGAGCCATCTTGAAGATACGCTTCTTGCGCAGCTTGTAGCTGCCCACCTGCAGCATGACGGAGACGGCTTCCAGGATGAAGATGCCGCCGATGAAGGGCAGCAGCAGTTCCTGCCGGATGATGACCGCGACGGTGCCGATGGCACCGCCGAGCGCCAGCGAGCCGACGTCGCCCATGAAGATCTCTGCCGGGTGCGCGTTATACCAGAGAAAGCCGATCGACGCCCCCACCATGGAGCCGCAGAAAATGCTCAGCTCGCCCACCAGCGGCATGCGCTGCAACTCGAGATAATCCGCATACACCACGCTGCCGCTCACATACGTCAGCACCGTCAGCGCTCCAGCCGCGATGATGGTGCAGCCGATGGCCAGACCGTCGAGCCCATCGGTCAGATTCACCGCATTGGACGAGCCCACCAGCACCAGCACAACCCAGAGCACAAACGGCACAAACGCAATCAGGCCCAGGCTGGGGATGCTGGTGGGCCAGCCGTGCCACAGCAGGTCGGGACGCAGGCTTTTGACGAACGGCACGGACATGCGCGTGGAGAACATCCTGAACCCCTCGAGCGCCACCAGAGCCACGGCGATGAGCGCGCCGGCAATGCATTGCCACAGCAGCTTGGCCCGCGGCGTGAGACCCAGGCTACGCCGCTGCACCACTTTGATGTAGTCGTCGGCGAATCCGATTGCGCCAAAGGCCAGCGTAGCGAACACAGTAACCCAGACAAATGGATTGGCGGGGTCGGACCAGAGCACAGTCGGCAGCAGAATGGCGATGCAGATGAGCACGCCGCCCATCGTGGGGGTGCCGGTTTTCTTCAGGTGCGACTGCGGGCCGTCGTCGCGGACAAACTGGCCGATCTGGAACTCGCGCAGCTTCTGAATCACATAGGGCCCGATGAACAACGCGATCAGAAGCGCCGTCAGCGAGGCAAAGGCGGTGCGGAACGTGAGATAGCGGAAGATCCGGAAGGGGTGGAAATACGGAAACAGCTTTTCGTAGAGCAGCCAGTAAAGCAAGAGTCCTCCCGAACCGGAGCAGGTTTCAGGACGATTCTACAGGGACGGACTTCAGGAAACCGCTCCGGTGAGCCTGCAATGCTACCTGTCTGGCGCTGCACCAGGGCTGCGGCGGTCTCACCTGGAATGCGCGGCCCGCATGGCATTCTGCTCAACAAAGACTGCGTCCGAGTTGCCCAGCGAAAGATACGTGCATGCCAGAGACCTGCGCAGGCGGTCGGAAGAATCGGACGATTCTGTTGTTGGATCGGAGCCTATGCTTTGAACGATTTCATCGGACTCCGAAGACGCGCCCACGTTCAACACGAATCTTGACAGGCTGGTTGGCTCCTCACTGGACTTGATCACTGTGATCGGAAAGCTGAGCTTGGATAACCGCGCCGAGGAAAATGCGGATTCCAAACCTACGTCCAGGCCAAGAAGACCCACATGAAGAGCCGCGCGCGTGCCGGCCCTCATGAGACTCTCGCGCACGGTCTTGCCGTCAATCGTGGCTTTGGCAAATTCCGTAGTGCCGTCGATCATTGCGCCGTGAAAAACCAGGATGCCCGCGCCTGCGCGCGCGCCCGCTGTGCCGGTGCGTATCGCGTCTTTGACCACCGCGCCCTCGCCGATTGCAACCATGCCCACAACAAGGTCGCTGGCTGCTTCCAGAGTTCCTGCCGCAACAGCCTCGCCGGTGGATTTGCCTTCCAGCCACTTGTCTTCCCAGGTAGCACCTCCTTTTGCGACCGACGACGCTCCGAGGGCTGCTATTCCGGCCCCGCCGCTGATTACGCCCGCGCCGACCATCAGCATCGTGGTGCACAGATCGCGTATGCCCCTGGCAATCTTTTCTCCTCGTTCGCCGAAGGAAACCGCTCCGGCGATGGAATCGGATGTCTGCTGCGAAGCATCCTGCTGCATCTCGCGAAACTCTTCGTTCCGGTTGATGGTCGCATTGCGATACCCGACCAATGTCTGAAAGGCTTTCTCGCCTGACTCTTTCAATTGTCGATTGAAATCCCGCAGAACCGCATCGGCATGCGAATCGACATCTTTCGCTACGGCATCGAAATCGGTCTGCACCGTGACGAGGGTGAGCGGATGGAGCTTGCCGAGCCATCCCAGATCCTGCTTTTCCGGAACGGTCTGCGAGCGGCTCAGCATGGCTCCCGAGTGCACAAAAGAACGAATGAGGCGCTTGATTCCATCCGGATCTACCTGCCACAAGCGTCCCGCCTTGTCCTTACAGAGGACGAAACCCATGGGAATGCTCCTTCGCGGAGTGGATGCGATGCAGCCTAGATGAACCAAAATCGGAAGTCAAGGGTCTAGCGAAAAACCGCGAGGGCAGCAATGAACCGGAGAAATGCCGTTACAGAAACAGGCAGAAAAGAAACGGGCTGCACAAAGATCGATCTTGTGCAGCCCGCGGATGCCTGAGAGCGTCTATCTTGTCTTTGCCACTTCCTCTACCGTGACCGGATCGAGGAACGGCATGGCGGCGCGGAGTTGCTTGCCGACGATCTCGATGGGGTGTTTGGCTTCGGCTTCGCGGAAGGCCAGGAACTCCTTGCGGCCGGAGTTCTGGTCGGCTAGGAAGCGCTTCGCAAACGTCCCG
>DATJNF010000021.1:0-2563 GCA_035508375.1 Occallatibacter sp.
AGATACGGAGCTATTAGCAGATTCAATGGTCCTCAAGATCGTGAAATATCCCGAGCCGGTGTTGCAGCAACCCGGCGAACCGGTGACGGAATTCGACGGCGAACTGAAGAAGTTTGTCGCCGACATGTTCGAGACCATGTACGCCTCGCAAGGCATCGGGCTGGCGGCGCCGCAGGTGGGCGTCTCAAAGCGCATTACGGTCGTCGATCTGAGCCAGGGCAAGGATCCCGCGCAAAAACTGGTGCTGGTCAATCCGGAAGTCATCCTCACCGAAGGCAAACAGTACGAAGAAGAAGGCTGCCTCAGCTTTCCTGACATCCGCGAAAAAGTCGTGCGCGCGGCCAAGGTGCGCGTTCGCGCTCAGGATGAAGACGGGAAATGGTTCGAGATGGACGGCGAGGAATTGCTGGCGCGCGCCTTTCTGCATGAGATCGATCACCTCGACGGAATCCTGTTCATCTTCCGCATGAGCCCGCTGAAGCGCAACCTGAGCCTGCGCAAGATTCGCAAGATGCAAAGCGAAGGCGCTTGGTGAGGCATTCATGGCCACAGGCGGATTAAGGCTTGTGTTCTGCGGCACACCGCAGTTCGCCGTGCCAACGCTCAAGGCTGTTGTTGCGGCAGGTCACACCGTCGAGCTTGTCGTCAGCCAGCCCGATCGCCCGGTGGGCCGCCAGCAGGAGCTTGCCCCTCCGCCCGTGAAGCAGACGGCACTTGCTGCGGGACTCGCCGTCACGCAGCCCGAAAAAATCAAGAACAACGCGGAGTTTCGCGCGCAGCTTGAGGCCATCAAGCCGGACGCGATCGTCGTGGTGGCATATGGACGCATCATTCCGCCGTGGATGCTTTCGCTGCCGCGGCTGGGCTGCATCAATCTGCATGCGTCGCTCCTTCCCAAGTATCGCGGCGCCGCGCCCATCCAGTGGGCAATCGCGATGGGCGACGCGTTCACGGGCAACACGACCATGCTTCTCGAAGAAGGGCTCGATACGGGACCGATCCTGCTGCAGCAGACCATCGAAATCGGTCCGGATCAGACGGCGGCGGATCTGTTTCCGATTCTTGCGGCGCAAGGCTCACCGCTCGTGGTGGAAACGCTGGCCGGTCTGGCAAATGGAACGATCAAGCCGCAGCCGCAGAATCACGAGGGGGCTACATTCGCTCCGCTGCTCGACCGCGAAGACGGCCGCATGGATTTTGCCGCGCGCTCAGCGACGGAGCTTTACAACCGCTGGCGCGGCTTTCAACCGTGGCCCGGCGCCTTCACTGCGCTCAACGGGAAGAAACTCATTGTGCACAGCATGGCGCACTCCCATCTGACCGACGCTGCAGCGCCAGGGAGTCTGTCGGTGAAAGATGGCCGGCTGCTTGCCGCATGTGCCGCGAACACATGGCTCGAGTTCCTCGAGGTGCAGCTCGAAGGGAAGAAGCGCATGACAGCGGCCGAGTTCCTGCGCGGAAACCCGCTCGCGCCCGGCGCGCGCCTGGCCCACTCGCCAGAGCCGCGCCAGGATTGACCTGTGGCTGCCATCTCTCCAGCTCGTAAAACGGCATTCGACATTTTGCTGGCAATCGAACGCGGCCGCGGCCATTCCGGCGATTTGATGCGCGGTACCGCGATGAATCCACTTTCGGTTGCCGACCGGCATCTCGCTACAGCACTCGTGCTCGGCGTGCTTCGCTGGCAGAACCGGTTGGACCACGAGATCAGGCCGCTGCTGAAGAAGCCGAACGCCAGGCTCGATTCCGAAGTGCTGATCGCTCTGCGGCTCGGCGTCTTTCAACTTCGCTTTCTCGATCGTGTGCCGGCCCACGCTGCAATCAACGAAAGCGTGGAGCTGACCCGGCAATCAGGCCATCGCTTCGCATCAGGCATGGTGAACGCGGTTCTGCGCAGCGCAGCGCGCTCAACCGTTCAAACCGCTGATTCGCCGTTGCCCTCGTCCAAAAGTCTCTTCTGCGCAGCAGCCCACCCGTTGTGGATGGTCGAGCGATGGGAAAAGTTCTATGGCCTCGAGTCAGCGCGCGCCATCTGCCGGCACGGGCAGGAGCAGCCGCAACTGTCCGCGCGCTTGGATCACGCAGACTTGGACGCAGAGCTTGTTCAGGCAGGGATCGTGCTCGCGCCCGGGCATCTCCTCACAAATGTGCGCACCGTCGTCTCAGGAGACGTGACTGCGACCGAGGCCTTCCGCGCCGGCCGCGTGCGGATTCAGGACGAGGGATCGCAGTTGATTGGCGAGCTGGCTGCTTGTTGCGGCGAAAATCCGCTCCAAAACCAGGAAAGAATTCTCGATGCCTGCGCCGCGCCGGGAGGAAAGACGCTCATTCTCGCTGAACGAAACCCGCGGGCGCAGATCGTTGCCTGCGAGGCCAATCCAAAGCGCCTTGCGGAGCTGAAAGATCGCCTCGCCGCATACACGGATCGCGTGGAGTGCCGCCTCGCCGACGCTTCCGCACTCACTGAAGAATCAACCTTCGACGTTGTGCTGGCCGATGTCCCTTGCAGCGGCACTGGCACATTAGGCCGAAATCCGGAGATTCGCCACCGGCTGCAACCAGG
>DATJNF010000022.1:0-29274 GCA_035508375.1 Occallatibacter sp.
TCTGGGCCGCTCAACACGATACCTCGATCTCTGCCGTTGTCGGTTATTGCATCGAGCATCTCCCCGGCATGCCTGTCGCGCAGCAGGCGGTTGCATCGCTTAAATCAAATTCCATCAACACGCAGACAGATGAGACCGCGAATAGCGATTTTCGCGCAGTGAAACTGTGAGAAACACCAATCCGCTGATTTTTCAGCCGGTTGCTGGAAAAAATCGCACACTCTCACAGCGACTGTGAAACTGTGAACTCCAAGCAGCTACTGCAGAATCGGAACATCCGCGATGCGCTTCTGCCATTCGGCGGGGCCGGTCTGGTGCACGCTGGTGCCCTTTGCGTCGACGGCGACGGTGACGGGCATCTCGTGGACGTCGAACTCGTAGATAGCTTCCATGCCTAAATCTTCAAAGGCCAGCAGGCGCGAACCTCGGATGGCTTTGGCGACGAGATATGCTGCGCCGCCAATGGCCATCAGATACACAGCGCCGAACTCCTTGATGGCTTCAATGGCAACGGGGCCGCGCTCGGCTTTGCCGACCATGCCGAGAAGGCCGGTCTCAGCGAGCATCTGGCGGGTGAACTTATCCATTCTCGTCGCCGTCGTAGGTCCTGCCGGTCCGACAACTTCTTCGCGGACGGGATCGACGGGACCGACGTAGTAGATGAAGCGGCCGCGGAAGTCGACGGGGAGCTTCTCGCCGCGGTTGAGCATGTCGGTCATGCGCTTGTGCGCGGCGTCGCGGCCGGTGAGGAGCTTGCCGCTGAGCAGGAGGACTTCGCCGGGTTTCCACGCAGCAGCTTCTTCGCGGGTGACGGTGTCGAGGTTCACGCGGCGCGCGCCGGAGACGTCGTACGTCAACTTCGGCCAATCCTCAAGGCTCGGAGGGTCAAGAAAAACAGGGCCGGAGCCGTCGAGCACGAGGTGAGCGTGGCGCGTAGCCGCGCAGTTGGGAATCATCGCGACAGGCAGATTGGCGGCGTGCGTGGGGCAGTCAAGGACCTTCACGTCGAGAACCGTCGTAAGGCCGCCGAGTCCCTGCGCGCCGATGCCGAGACGATTCACTTTGTCGTAGAGCTCGACCCGCAGCTTTTCGGCCGTGGTTTTGGGGCCGCGCGCGATCAGCTCCTGGATGTCGATGGGGTCCATGAGGGACTGCTTGGCCAGCAGCATCGCCTTCTCCGCCGTGCCGCCGATGCCGATGCCGAGCATGCCGGGCGGACACCATCCGGCGCCCATGGTGGGCACGGTTTTGAGCACCCAGTCGACGATCGAGTCGGAGGGGTTGAGCATCACGAACTTCGATTTGGCTTCCGAGCCTCCGCCCTTGGCGGCAACGGTGATTTCGACGGTATTGCCCTTGACGAGCTCGACGCTGACGACGGCGGGCGTGTTGTCTTTCGTGTTCTTCCTTGCCCCGGCCGGATCCGCCAGGATCGACGCGCGAAGCACGTTGTCGGGATCGAGATAGGCACGGCGCACGCCTTCGTCGACCATCTCCTGCAGGTCTTTGGGCTCTTCGCCCGGCGCAGCCGCGAAGCGAACGTCCATGCCGACCTTGACGAACGCGGTGACGATGCCGGTGTCCTGGCAGATGGGGCGATGGCCCTCGGCGCACATGCGGCTGTTGATGAGAATCTGCGCCATCGCGTCGCGCGCGGCGGGCGACTCTTCGCGCTCATAGGCCTTGGCCAGCGCGGTAATGTAGTCGACGGGGTGGTAGTAGCTGATGTACTGCAGCGCGCCCGCGACGCTGGCGATCAAATCTTCCTGCCGGATGATGGTCATAGTGCGAAGTGCTCCTCGGGTCCAACTCCTTAGGTTAATGGACGAAGAGCGCGACTGTCCCGCAGGGCGCGGCGATCAGGGATTCGCGACGGCTGAGCGCAGGTCGGTGTGCACAAAGTCGTCGCCCTTGAAGAGAATGGGTTCGCGCTTGGCGCGGGCCAGTGCGTAGCTGAAGCAGTCGCCGAAGTTGAGGTCGGCACGATAGCCACTGCCGCGGCCGTAATCGCGGTAGGCCTGGCGGGCGATTCTAGCCTGCTCTTCGGTGACTGGCTCAATGACGATGTTGAAGCGTTCGATCAGCTCATCGAGCTGGGCGCTGAGAATGGGGTTCTTCCAGCTGTCCACGATGATCGCCGACTCAAAGTAGCTGGCAGCGGAGATGCGCGAGATTTCAGCAGTATCCAGCGCTTTGGATATTGCGCGCCAGTCCGATTCCTGTTTCAAAATCGCGATAATGGCCGATGAGTCGACAATCATTTCGGTAAGCCTGTCTTTTCATCGTAGAGCTCGTCAAACAGCTCCTTGCTAGACCGGCCGTCGTTCATCAAAGGAGCGGTCTCCGCAGTGATCCTCTCCAGCCACTCCATGCGCCCTTCAGCTCTCTTCGCTTTCTCCAGGCGCTCCAGCCGTTCTCTGAGTGCCTTGGTAATCGCCGTGGTTAAGGTCTCACCCGTTCTGCGGGCGAGTTCACGAGCAAGTTCCTCCGTCTCCGGGTTCTTGATGTTCAAGCCCATCGCTTTCTACCTTTCTACCATTTCTTTCTACCATTCTACCATCAAAGCCATCGCGCGTTCAGCCCGCCGAGTGAAATCTGCCCGATGCCCTAAGCTAGAAACATGGCTGACCTGAATTCGGGCCTCTCGCAGGAAGCGGTCTTCGATCTTCTCGTCATCGGCGCCGGGCCGACAGGGCTGGCTTGCGCCATTGAGGCGCAGAAGGCAGGGTTTCGCGTGGTGCTGGTGGATAAGGGCTGCGTGTGCAACTCGCTCTTCCACTACCCCTCGCACATGACGTTTTTCACCACCTCGGAGCTGCTCGAGATCGGCGGCATTCCCTTTCCTACGCCGAATGCCAAGCCCAATCGGAACGAGGCTCTGGAGTACTACCGCCAGGTCGCGGCCCTCTACAAGCTGGACGTGCGGCAGTACCACCTGGTCGCGCGGATCACGGGCTCGGATGGCGCGTTCACCGTGCACACGGTTGACCGGTTCGGCCGGACGGGCGCTCTGCAAGCGCGCACGCTGGCGATTGCCACCGGGTATTACGATCTGCCGAACTTCATGAACATTCCCGGCGAAAACTTGAGCAAAGTGCACCACTACTACAACGATCCGCACCCATACTATGACCAGGACGTCGCCGTCATCGGCGGCAAGAACTCGGCAGCGATTGCGGCGCTGGAGCTCTGGCGGCACGGCGCACGCGTAACGCTGATTCATCGCGGACCCGAAATGCACCGGCATGTGAAATACTGGATCAAGCCGGATATAGAAAACCGAATCAAGAATGGCGAAATCCGGGCGTTCTTCCATTCGCACGTGGTGGAGATTACGCCGGACGCTCTCGTCGTCGAGACGCCTGAGGGCCGCAAAACCCTGGTCAATGACTTCGTGTTTGCGCTCACCGGGTATCATCCCGACTTCGATTTCCTGGAACGCCTTGGCGTGAAGTGCGGCAGCGTAGACCGCCTGCCGGTCTGCGACAAGCAGACGCTGGAAAGCAATGTTCCCGGAATTTTTCTCGCCGGCGTGATCGTGGCCGGCGAACGCACGAATGAGATTTTTATTGAAAACGGCCGTTTTCACGGCCGCCAGATTGCCGAAGCGCTGGTTGCTAAGCTCAAACCGCAAACCACGCCGGTTTAACCCCGGGATTCACATCCTCCCAACCTGCAGTTCTCTACTGCGTCAAAGATAGTTGCCAGACGGTCCTAGCATTTAAAAAGATTCTCTGATTTCGCTTCCTCCGGCCTCACTTGCCGTTCGCGGCCTTCTTGCCTGCAGTCCAGCTGCGATCGCGCAGCTTCGCATTCCAAGTGTCGTCGTGTCTTCCCGAGGAGGTGATCGCGCATGCGGTGGTGGCCGCGGCCGATTCGCTGGCAAATGCTTGCCGGCCTGTTGCTGCTTGAAGTGTTATCGACTGGCCTGTTCGCCCTGCTGCTGGTTCGTCAGCAAACGCGGGAAGAACACGCCCGGGCCCAGACACGCCTCTCCTACGAGGCTCGCTCGCTGGCGATTCAATCGTCGGAAGCGTTGCTCGAAGAGCGGCCGGGCTGGGTGGGGCTTTCCGTCAAGATGATGGGCGATTCCCCTACCGTGACTCTGGCGGCGGTGACCGATCCGGCCGGCAACATGCTCTTCCTGAGCAGAGATGTCGCAGACGATCTAACACTCTCGCCGGCCGAACGCGCCCAGATTCCGCAGATGCGAAAAGGCCAGTCGAAGTGCTTCACAGTCGAAGGCAATCAATGGGAGTGCGCCCAGCAGATCTACACGGGCAACGACCTGCGCGGTATCGCGTGGGTGCGGTTCGACAAAAGCTGGACGCATGAGCAGCTCCGCTCGCTGCTGCGCGACACGGCCGTCTTCGCGATCATCTGGATCCTCGCGTCGGCTTTGCTGGTGATCCTGATGGCACGCTCCATCGCGCGGCCGCTGGCGATTCTGCATCGGGGCACACGCGCGCTGATGAACGCGGAAGAAGACACCCGTTTTCCGTTGCCGGTCAGCGTGCATAACGAGATTGGCGACCTGATCGAGGCCTTCAACCGCATGGTCGCATCGCTCGACGAGCAGCGGTCGGGGCTGAACGACACGCTCTCGCTGCTGGACTCCATGCTGGCCAACGCGCCCATCGGGCTGGCATTCTTTGACCGCAGCGGCCGCTTTGTACGCGTGAACCAGGTGTTTGCCGATCTGACCGGGGCTCCGCTCAGCCGGCACCTGGGGCGCACTCTGCCGGAGCTGCTGCCGCAGCCGGCAGCCCAGAGTTTGGAAAGCGCGGTATTGCGCGTCTTTGCGCAGGACGGGCCGGTGCGGAATCTCGAGCTGAGCGGGCAGCGCGGAAACTCCGATGCCGCGAACCGGCACGGAGCCTGGACCTGGATCACCAGTTGCTACCCGGTTCGAACAGCGCATCAGCAGGTGCGGTGGGTGGGCGTCATCGTGCTGGATGCGAGTGACCGCAAGCGCAATGAGGACGCACTGCGCAAGACCGAGAAGCTGGCCGTCACCGGCAGGCTGGCAGCTTCCATCGCACACGAGATCAATAATCCCCTCGAAGCCATCACCAACCTGCTCTTTCTGCTGATCAATCACAAGCCACTCGATGAGATGGCGCTGAACTACGCGACCATGGCCGAATACGAAGTGCGCCGCGTCTCAGAGATCACGCAGCAGACATTGCGCTTCTACCGGCAGTCCACGCAGCCCGGACGCACCACGCTGGCGGAACTGCTCGATTCAATTCTCTCGCTCTACCAGGGACGCGTGAACGCTCTGAACCTGCGCGTCGAGCGCGACTATGATCCGGAGATTGAGCTGTTCTGCTTCGCAGGAGAGATCCGGCAGGTCTTCGCCAATCTGATAGGCAACTCGATTGACGCGGCCGGCAACGGCGCACGGCTTGTCGTTCGCGCCCGCCGCTCGCGCAACTGGAGCGACCCTTCGCAGACAGGAGTGCGGTTTGTGGTCGCCGACAGCGGCTGCGGCATGGAACCCGAGGTGCGCGAACGTATCTTCGAGGCATTCTTCACCACCAAGGAAGTGGTTGGCACGGGCCTGGGACTGTGGGTGAGCCACGAGATCCTGATGAAACACCACGCAATCGTGCATGTGCGCAGCCGCGCGGCCCATCCGGACTATCCCGGCCGCTCCACGGGCACGGTCTTCGAGATCTTTCTGCCCGACGATGCGGAGTTGCGAAAACTCAGCAACCTTGAGCCACTCGCGGAGGTCATTGCTGCCGGAGGCGTTCAATCAGCTTGAGCGGATGGATGGGTTTGGCGATCAATTCGAATTCATAGCCACGCCTTTGTCCGTCGAGCAGAATCTCAGAGATTCCGGCCTGCCCGGAAAAGAGGAAGATCTTTACGGCGGGATGCAGGTTGCGCATCGCAATGGCCAGTTCAACGCCGTTCATGCGCGGCATCAGAACGTCGGAGAGAAGATAGTCGGGGCGAAAGCGGCCTGCAGCTTCCAGAGCCGTCCAGCCATCGTAGGCTGCCGAAACCTGATAGCCCTCCGAGTTCAGAATTTCAACCAGTGTGTCCGCGACCAGCCTCTCGTCATCCACCACCAAGATCCTGGGAGACGTAGGCTGCGCTTCCGTTGAAGCACCTTCTTCCGACGCGGAAGTCTGCAGCTTGGGGAGAAATGCGTCCGCCGCAAAGACGGTACCCTCAGAGCATTCAAACATGTGTGAAGTCCTGGTTTCCAGATGGGATTCACTGCGGATGAGCGTTCAAGGCGGTAGCTGGAGCGGCGAATGGTATGAAGATAGTGACGATCGTGCCGCAGGTCGGGCCTTCCGTGTTGCTGGCCAGCGAGATCTGTCCTCCGCGCTTCTCGATCAGCTGCCTGGCAACCCAAAGGCCGATGCCCGTTCCCAGATCTCCTTTGGTTGTAAAAAACGGTTCGAAGATCCGGTCAAGATGCTCGGGATGAATGCCCGTGCCGTTGTCGCGAATCTGAATCTGCACTCCGTCTCCTGCCGCTCCGATCACGTTGCGCGTGGAGATCTTGAGATTGCCGCCTTCACGCATCGCATCCAGCGCGTTGGCGATGATGTTGGAAAATACCTGCAGCATTTCGCCCTTGCTGACCACTATCTTCTGCAGGTCGTTGAACTGCGTGTCGACCGAGATGCTGTTGGCGTGCAACCGCGATTGATAGACCGCAAGAACGTTTTCGATGAGCGTGTGAAGCTGGATCTCAACCGGCGACGTGGTGTCGCGGTAATAGCCAAGGGTTTGCCGGGCAATGTGGGAGACGCGCTCCAGTTCCGTCTCGGCGACCAGCAGATGCTGCTGGGCTTTGCTCTCTGAAGAGCAATTCAGGCGCGCAAGATAGACGAGATTGATGACCGACTCGAGAGGATTGTTGATCTCGTGCGCAATCGCCGCGGCCATTCGGCCGGTAGCGGCAAGTTTTTCTGACTGTAACAACAGCCGCTCAAAGCGCTTGCGATCGGAGATGTCGCGCGCAATCTTCGAGGCGGCAATCACCCGGCCGGAGTTGTCCCGAATCGGAGAAATCGTAACGGAAACTTCGAAGGCCTCGCCGTTCTTCCGGACACGCGTCGTCTCGTAATGATCAATGCGCTCCCCGCCGCGGAGTTTGCGCAGAATCTCGTCTTCTTCGTAATACAGCTCTTTGGGAAACAGGCGCAGAATGGGCTGACCGATCATCTCTTCCGCGGTATAGCCGAATATCCGCTGCGCCCCGGCATTCCAGGTCTTCACGATTCCGTTCAGATCCTTGCTGACGATCGCATCGTCTGCCGAATCGACGATCGCTGCCAGTTGAAAGCGCGACTCCTCGTTGCGCTCCCGTTCCGAGAGGTCATGGATCATGGTCGAAGCTCCGCTCACGGCGCCGGATGGGTCTTTGATGGGAGAGATTCGCATCGAGACAGGGATGCGCTTGCCATTCTTCGCCACGCGCACGGTTTCGAACGGTTCGATGCGGTCGCCGGCGCGAATCTTGCGAAGGACCGCATCCTCTTCGTGGTGCCGCTCCCGCGGCACGAGGATGTAAATCGACTGGCCGATGATCTCGTCGGCTTCATATCCGAACAGGCGGGTTGCGGCCTCATTCCAGCTGAGAATGTTGCCGCCCAGGTCTTTGCTGAGGATGGGATCGGCTGAACTGGAAACAATCGCAGCCAGGTGGAAACGCGGATCAATCACCTTCTCCAGGACCCCGGGAGCCGTGCCAAACTTTACCTTCATTGGCGTTAAAATAACCTCTCGCCACCGTCCAAGAGGAATCGCACAGTCCCCTTGAAGATTTAAGATGCAAATTCTCCATAAAGAAGGGTGCGAAGAAGGGAAATATTGCCATTACGTGGGAATCAGTCCGCTTTTTCCCGCTGGGCAAGTTGCCTTGGCGGCCCAAGTAGCGCTCTTTCATCCAACAAGCCGCATTTTTATTATTTGCCGCCGTTGACAGCCTATGTACGATCTGTGCTACAGTGTGTAACATTATGGCGAGTAACATTCCCTCCGAACATGATCCGGCAGAACTGGGAGAGCTGGAGCGCGGCATTCTGGTCATCATTTGGCGCATGGGCACGGTCACGGCCGAGCGGGTGCGCGAAGAGCTGGGCCGGCCCCTGAAAGATTCGACGATCCGCACCGTGCTGCGGCGGCTGGAAGAAAAGGGCTACCTGACCCACACCGTCGAGAACCGCACATTCTTTTACAGTCCCGCCGAATCGCGCCAGCGCGTCGCGGGCCGCGCCGTGCAGCGCATCGTGGACTGGTTCTGCGAGGGGTCCGTGGAAGCGCTGCTGGTAGGGATGGTGGACTCGAAGGTGCTGGGACGGGCTGAATTGCAGCGCCTCGCCGAGCGGATCGCTGCGGCACGTAAGGCCTCAACACCAACGAAGAAGGAGACGAAGTCATGATGCATGCCGCGATTTCCCTTCTGCTGGGGGCTGCGTTGCGCGCGCTGGCCGCCGCCGGCGTTCTGGCACTCGGGCTGCGCTTGCTGCGCGTGAAGAACGTGCCGGCGCAGAAGGCCGCCTGGGGCGTAGTACTGATGACCGCCATCGCCATGCCGCTGCTGATGCGTGTGCCCTGGCTGCCGGCATGGGCTCAAGTGAAGCTGCCGGTGCCGCAGTGGATCAGCGGACTGGATGCGACGCGGGTTGATGCGAACACGCCAAACTCGCCTGCGTTGCGGGTCAGTTCCAATGCGGCGATAAACACGGCTTCGGTTGACGTGAGCCGTTTCTCGGCTCCGGCGATCTCGAAGATGCCCTTCGATGCGCCGCCAAGCACGGCGACAGCCGATGCTTCGGCTGATGCCTCCGACGATGCGCCGACGGATGCTTCGGTAAACGCCGCCGAAACGATGCCGGTAGAGGCGCCCGTTGCGGCAGCGGCTTCTGCGCTGAAGACCGATCACCCCGCGAGCAAAGCAAGCAGTCGCTCGGGCATCGGGCTCTTCGGCATTGGATTGCTCGCTTATCTGGGTATCGCTGTGATACTGCTGTTCCGGCTGCTGGTGGGGCTTGGATCGTCGCTGCGGGTTTGGAAGCGGGCGAAACCGGTAAACATTGCGCCAGACTTCAACATTCCGGTTCGCACGAGCCGGAGTGTGGCCTCGCCCGTGAACATCGCCTCCGGCATACTTTTGCCGGCCGATTACGCGCAATGGGATGAAGAGAAACTGCGCGTGGTGTTGGCCCATGAGCGTTCGCACGTAGTCCAGCGCGATTTTTATCTTCAGCTGGTCGCGGGACTCTACGCCGCGCTCACCTGGTTCAGCCCGCTGGGATGGTGGCTGAAGAGCAAGCTCTCAGAACTCGGCGAAGCCATCAGCGACCGGGCCGGCCTTGAGGCGGCAGGAAGCCCCTCAGCCTACGCGGAGTTGCTGCTCGAGTTCGCAGCCCTCCCCCGCCCGGCTCTCAGCGGAGTGGCGATGGCGCACTCCAGCCGGCTTTCGCAGCGCATCGAGCGGCTGTTGAATGACGAATCCTTCCGCCAGGCCTTCGCCGGGAAAAAGCGCGCCCTGCTGGCCGTTGCCGCTGCGCCCGTGGCGCTGATGGCGGCCACCGCTCTGGTTCACGTGCAGGCCGCGGAGATTGCCGTCCAGCCGCCGGAGAAGCTCGAGCTGACGGCGCAGTCCCCGACCGCCGCAACACCCGGTAGATCGACGCCGGGCGTCTTGGCGGCACGGCCGTCCGGCGCGGCAAGCAACCCATCTCAGGCGTCTTCGCCGTCGTCCGATGCAATGTGCCTGGAGGGCCAGTCCCATCCCGAGCAGTCGCAGGTGACCGACGAGGAAGGACAGAGCGATCCTGCACCAGTAGCCGATCCGCAACCCACGCCTGCTCCGCAAGCTGTTCCCGCCCCACCGGCCCCGCCGGTTCAAGTGCAGGGCGCCATTCCGCCGATCGACGTGGAAGTCCATGTGCCGCCCATGCCGCCCATGCCGTCCATGGCCGCAGTGACTGCGCAAATTAACGAAAGCCTTCACGACCTCAGATATGAGTTCCGGTACGACTGGGGCGATCCTTACGCGGTGGTTGGCGATCCGGGAACGAAGACGCACTACTTCGGAGATTGGGACGACGAAGAGCGTAACGCGGAGATTGAGAAGGCGCGCAAAGTGGCTCACGGGCACTTTCTCTGGTTCCGGCACGACGGCAAGTCGTACATCGTGGACGATCCGGCAATCGTGAGCCAGGTTGAAGCCATGCAAAAGCCGATGGAAGACTTGAGCGCGCAGATGAAAGAGATGAGCAGGCAGATGCGCGAAGCCAACCAGCAGGCGCGAGAAGAAGCGCGGAAAGCACGAGAAGCAAGCCAGAACATTACCCCACCTGACTTGACACAGGAAATGGCCGATCTGAATGCAGCCGTGGCTGCGCTCAAGAACGCGCAGGGCGGCACCATTACGCGCGAGCAGCTGCGAGAGATTGAGCGCAAGGTCCAGGAACTGCAGCGCAAGCTGATCAACGCTCAGATCAAGGTCGACGTGAAGTGGAGCGATATGGGCGAGTTCGGCAAAGCGCAGGGCGAGTACGGCGAGAAGATGGGCAAGCTGGGCGCGCAGATGGGCCAGATGGCGCACGAGAACAGCGGGAAGATCCAGTCGATCATCGACGAGAGCCTGAAGAACGGCAAGGCCCGCCCGGTGGAGTAAAGCCTTCCCAGGTTAGGCGATCAGTACAGACTCAATTTCGCGCGGCGGTTCAGGTGGAAGGGATCGTTTGCGCTGGGCTGCGGTGCGGCAGCGTGGCTCATGCAGCGGCTGCGGGATTGCAGGCCGGTCGCGTAGGAGCGTGTGACGTGCAGCCGCTCCATGATGACGTAGCGCACGCGCAGTCCGTCGATCGTCGCGGGCAGCATGGCGGGCACCTGGCGGCGATCCACGTAAATCACCAAGGCAGCTTCTTTGGGATTGTCGAGACTCTGGCCCACGCCGACACCGAAGAAGGCGGGGTTCTGGCTCATCAGGCCGGCGACAATCTGCTGCTTGGTGCCGATAGCCTGATTCAAAACTGCAGCCTGCAGCGGCGCGGCGGTTTCGATCGCAGTCTGCGGAGCCATGCCGTAGGCCAGGGCCTGCGCCGTGGTGGGAATCACCACCGTGCGCACTCCGTTGATCGTCTGCGGCACGCTCACATTCATCGACTGGTCGACATAGACCGTCAGCGCGCCTTCGCCGATGCGGTCGCTGCTCTTGCCGGCAACAACGCCGAGAATGCCGGTGGAGGGATTCACGATCGAACGCGCCGTGGTGAGCGCCGTGCTGGTGCGCGAGCTTTCAGTATCCGTCAGGGTGTGCGCCTGCGCGGCGGTGGTGGTCGCGTCCCCGTAGTTGAGGCAGCTCACCGGATGGTCGGTTGTGCCCACGAAGCTGTAGCTGGTTCCCATCTGCGAGCCAAGCTCGCTCAGCACATCACCGGCGGGATTGGCCACACCCTGGCTCACGCCAGACTGATCCAGGCCGCCGGCATAGAAAAGTCCCACCGGCTCGGCATTATTGGTATCCACGATCAGTGAGCCGGAGTCGCCCGCGTCGCTGAACTGGTTGCCCGTGATCTCCAGCTGATTCGAGAAGGTCTTGGTGTAATAGGGAGTGGTCTCCGCGCAGTTCGAATAGTAGGAAACCTGCACCGTCGCATTGACGGCCGAGATGGCGGCGCAGGTAAGCCCGGTGGTGCGTCCGCTCTTGGCTACGTTCATGTTGATCGCGCCCGCTTCACCTTTGCCGCCGGTAGAGGAAACACCGGGAGGCGCCGCGGCCAGTGTGCCGTCGGATTGCTTCGTACCCAATTCCAGAATGCTGCCGTTCGCGCTCACCGCGCCGGAGTTCACCTGCGCGATGGCCGCATCGACGTTCGTGGTCGAAGACTTCAGCGGCACAAATCCGGTGAGTGTGCCAACCGGCGTCTCTGTGCCTCCCTCTCCAAAGGGTGCGCAGTTGTCGTCGATCAGGCCCGGCTGCACGATGGTTTCACCCACGCTCGCCTGATCGCTGCGCGCAAGCACATGATTCGCGCTGAGCAGATACTGCGTGCCGCTCGAGTTCTGAATGAGCGCGCCGAGTGTTCCGCCGCAGCAGTCCGTCACCTGGCCGCTCGAGTTTGCGTCGTAGTCTTTGTTATTGCCGCCCGAGGAGCCGAGCGCGACCGGCCCGGTCAGTTGCTGCTGATGTGAGGCCGGATTGCTCTCCACGCCCGCGGTGTTCAGCAGAACCACCGAGGTCGTCTTCGAAGAGGACGTGCCGACGGTCGCCACTATGTAACTGGCCGCGGTGGCGCCGATGGTTGCGGGCGCGGTGTAGGTAACGGTGCAGGAGGTGAAGACGCTGCTGCTGCGCAAACATGCCGGTGTACCCAGCGTGCCCTGGCCGCCGCTCGATCCGTTGGTCGTGCTGGAGAGCGCGTAATTAATCCCGGCGCTCCCGCCGGCCTCGGCCAGATAGCCGGTCACGGTGAGGGTCCCGTTCGCGCCGAGCGCGACATTCTCCGGCGTCAGCGGCTGCAGAAAGCCCGGAGTCACGGTCACAACAGCGGTCGCCTTGTCGCTTGTATTCGAGTTCAGCGTAGCGGTGATGGTCACCTTGACGCTGTCCGCGGTGAGGTAGCCAGGCGGCGTGTACTGGCCGCTCGACGAGATGCTGCCCGGCCCAGCCTTCGCGTCGCCGCCGCTCAGACTCCAGGTGACGCTGGCCGCGCTGCCGCCGGAGAGCGCTGCGGAGAACTGCTCCACCGATGTGCCGAAATTGTTGCCATTGCAGCCGGTGCAATTGGTATCAATCGTGACGGTTCCGGGTGTGATGGAGAATGCCCCGCCCGAAGAGCTTGCGCCCGAACTGCCATTGGGCGAATTGGCAGCCACCGTGCTGGCTCCGCATCCGGCCAGGGCGAGAACCGCGGGCAGGCCTACCATGGCGAGCACGCGCACGGCATAGCGCCCAAGGACGCGCGAGCGCCGTTTTCGGCCTCTCTTCGATTCGGCCTTGGCTTGCGCTGCCAATTGTGCGCTCACGATCAATGTGCGCTGACTGCCTTCCCGGTCTTCGATAGTGCGGCGTCCACCTGCGCACTCGTGCCGCGCGAAAACCTGCTCAAAAACTTTCAAAAACTCTCAAAAGACTGATTGACGCGCCCTGACCGGTTCTCGTAAGCGCCCTTCCACGGAAACCCTGGCGAGCTCGCCGCGCACACTTTCCTCAAATGCCATTTTAGACCCGGGCCAGCGGGAAAGAGTTGCCTCCGGCCCGCTTCGCTCAAGACGGAAGTCCTCTTTTTGCCAGAGTTTCACGAAGGCGCCGGGCCGCAGCACCGGTGCTGCGGCAACAGGCGCCGCACCACACCTCAATTCTCTCCCAGTTAATTTTTCTTCGACCGCACAAAAGATAGAACGAAAGTTGTAGTGACGGCTTTCCGGCATTCCGCTACGCTGGGTTCATTAGATCGACGCTGTTCTTCTGATCGACTTTTCCCCGGTTCTCTCGCGTTAGCAAGTCATCTGCTTCAACCAAGGCCTTCCGCGTCTTCATCCCTTTCCATTGGTCTGCATTTTCTCTCCGCTCACAGGTTGATCTGCGCGTGGGCGCCACGCCGTAAACTTGCAGCAGGAGTCGTGATGGATTACATCAACTTTGGATCGACCGGATTAAAAGTCTCCCGCATCTGCCTCGGCTGCATGACCTATGGCAGCCCGGCCACGGGCAAGCTGCTGCCCGGCCGGCAGGCATGGGCGCTGAGCGAGGCGGAGAGCATTCCCTTCTTCCGGCAGGCGCTCGATCTCGGCATCAACTTCTGGGACACCGCGAACGTGTATTCAGGCGGCGACAGCGAAGTGGTTATAGGGAACTTCCTCAAAGCCAGCACGAAGCGCGAGGCCATTGTGCTGGCCACCAAGGTGCACGGGCAGATGAGCACCGATCCGAACGGCCGCGGCCTTTCGCGCAAGGCCATTCTTCACGAGCTGGACCAGAGCCTGCGCCGGCTGCAGACCGACTACGTGGATCTTTACCAAATTCATCGCTGGGATTACCAGACGCCGATCGAAGAGACGCTCGAGGCGCTGCACGACGTGGTAAAGGCGGGCAAGGTGCGGTACATCGGCGCGTCGAGCATGTATGCCTGGCAGTTTGCCAAGGCGCTGTATCTGGCGCGGCTGAACGGATGGACGCGCTTTGTGTCGATGCAGAATCATTTGAATCTCATCTATCGCGAGGAAGAGCGCGAGATGCTGCCGCTGTGCCGGGCGGAAGGGATCGCCGTGATTCCGTGGAGCCCGCTGGCGCGTGGACGGCTGGCGCGTCCCTGGCAGAGCGAGAGCACCAAACGCGCGGAGACCGACGTCTTCGGCAATACGATGTACTCGCGCACCGAAGAGGCCGATAAGAAGGTTGTGGACCGGCTCGGGGAGTTGGCGGATCAGCGCAGCATTCCGCGCGCGCAGGTTGCCTTGGCGTGGCTGCTGGCCAAGCCGGGCGTGACTTCGCCGATCGTTGGAGCCAGCAAGCCGCATCATCTGGAAGATGCTGTAGCGGCGCTCTCGGTCAAGCTCACGCCGGAGGAGATCGCTTCGCTCGAGGAACAGTACATTCCGCACCCGGTGCTCGGCTTCAGCTAGAGCGGCGCAGGAGCCGTACACTAGCAACAGCCATCAACATCCATTCTGGATTCGTGCAGGAGGAACGCCATCTCGACCCCATTGCGATTAGGCGATCTACTCATCCGCGGCAAGCTCGTTACGGTAGACGATGTGGCGCGAGCGCTTGAGCATCAGGCCAAACATGGCGGCCGGTTGGGCGAAAATCTCGTCGCAATCAAGGCCCTGACGCAAGAGGCGCTGGAGGCATTCCTGCATCGGCTGCCGACAGAGCCGGCCGACATTGGCGCGACCGGCATCGACGGGCCTGACCTGATGGGCCTGATGCTGAAGCTCATCTACGTCGAGAGGCTGGAGACTGTGCGCCAGTTCGCGAACGCCATCAAGCTGCCCTACCACATCGTTCTCGATCTGGTGCAGATGGCAATCGACCGCAAGCTGCTCATCAACCTGGGCTCGCGGGAAACGGCCGGCATTGCCGACCTTAGCTACATGTTCACCGAGGAGGGCCGCCGGTGGACGCTGGACGCGATCAACCGTGTGGGATATACCGGGCCCGCGCCAGTCACACTCGAAGAGTTCAGCTACCAGGTGAACCTGCAGAAGGTGACCAATGAAGTGATCACCTTCGAGCGCATCCGCAAAGCCGTGGCTGCGTTCACATTTGAAGACGCGCTCATCGAGCAGTGCGGTCCCGCGCTGAACTCTGGCCGCGCGATGCTTCTCTATGGGCCGCCGGGGAACGGAAAAACTTCCGTTGCGCATTGCCTGGCGAACGTCTTCAACGACGTGATCTATGTGCCGTACGCGATCAACGTCGAAGGGCAGATCATCCGCGTCTTCGACCCCAGCATTCACGTGCCGCTGGACCGCGCGGAGGTGACCGACGATGAGGCCTCGCTCTCGATTGTGCGGCGCGAGATCTTCGACGCACGCTGGGTTCCGTGCCGGCGGCCGTTCGTCATCGCCGGCGGCGAGCTGACGCTGGACATGCTCGACCTGCGCTACGACCTGCTGGGCCATTTCTACGAAGCGCCTCTGCACCTGAAGGCGCTCGGCGGCTGCTTCGTGATCGACGACTTTGGGCGACAGCTGGTGTCGCCAACCAACCTGCTCAACCGCTGGATCGTTCCGCTCGAAAACCGCGTGGACTATCTGAAGCTGCACACCGGCAAATCGTTCTCGATTCCCTTCGAGGAGATGATCATCTTCTCCACCAACCTCGAACCCGAAGACTTGATGGATCCGGCCTTTCTGCGTCGCCTTCCGTACAAGATCGAGGTGGGCGCGCCGAGTTTGGAGACCTACCAGGAGATCTTCGAGAAAGAGTGCGCCAAGCAGGGTTTCAGCCTGCCGAAAGAGGCCTTCGAAGGCATCGTCTACAAGCTCAAAGAAGAAAAAGGACTGGATCTGGCGGCCTATCAGCCCAAGTTCATCGTCGATCAGGTGGTGGCGAGCTGCCGGTTCATGCAGATCGCGCCAACCTTCGAGCCGCGCTTCGTCGGCCACGCGCTGGACAACCTGCGCGTGAAACACCATGCGCCGACGCAGGCGAAGGTCTCGTAAGCCCATGCGCGACTGTCAGCGCGGGTAGCCTTGCCACAGGTATTCCAGCGCTTCGGCGAGCGTCTGCTGCTTGACGCTGTGGTCGGTGTGTCCCGCGTTCTGCGCGAAGACAAACTGGTAGTGATAGCCTTTGGCGGCCAGCACGCGCGCCATGTTTTCGTTGGCGACGACCCAGTCGTGCATGTTGTCGCGCATGACATTCGGGTTGAGCAGGTCGCGGTCGCCCACTTCCATCCAGATGCGGATAGGCCTGCGCGGGCTCTCGGGGATCAGGTGCTCGTGAAACTCCCAGGCGCCGTGCGGCGCAGCGGAATTGTACGGCCACTGCTGGTTCACGTACGTGCCAGAGTAAGAAAGCACGCGGTGATACCACTCGGGGTGATACCAGGCCATGATCAGCGCGCAGGCAGCACCCGAGCTGCCGCCCATGGCGGCGCGGCCCTCTGGGTCGCGCGTGAGCTTCACGTGATATTTCGATTCGACCAGCGGCAGCACTTCCGTTTCGACAAACTCAGCGTAGCGGCCGGACATCGTGTCATACTCCAGGCCGCGCTCGCTGCCCTGCGCATCGCCGCTGCCGTTCCCGATGGAGATGGCGATCATGGCGGGAACTTTGTGCTCGGCGATCAGGTTATCGAGCACGGTGAAGAGCAGGCGGTCGGGGCCGTCTGCGCCCACGATGAACGGCGCGGCGGTGCCGGGCACGTATTGCGCAGGAACATACACGGCAACATGGCGCGTATAAGGCGCGGGGTGGCTCGTGGTGACGACGAGTTTGGCAGGATCGCTGGGATCGGGCGTGCCGAAGGTTCCGGGATCGCGCGCAATGCCGGGATAGAGCTTGCTGTCGGCCGAGTCCATGGTGAACTCGTAGACGGCTCCCTTGGGCACGCCTTCGTGTTCCACAGCTTCAGGCGCGGGATTGTGCGTGGGGCCGAGAACAAAGTTGCCGTCCACATCGGGAGGCGCGTTTTCGCCGTCGGGCAAATCCTTCGCCGCGACGTAGCCCGGCGTGTGCGAATCGCGTGTAGGCGGCGTGGGACGCGGCGGATGTGTTGCGGCGGGCGGGGTTTGCGCAATGGCGCACGTTGCGAGGAAAACGAACAGCAGGATGAAAGGAGATTTGGCTCTGGTTTTCATGGCGATGTTGGCTCGCTTGCACGATACAACATCGCGGCGGAGCGATTGCAACAGCGACAGCGGAGCGATTTCAGCAGCTAGGACGGAGGGAGCAGCGGCCTTCAGGCCGCTGAAAAGGAGTCAAACCGGCGGGCGGCTTCAGCCGCGGGTATTTTGCCTTTCCGGCTCATCCACGTGTCCTCACAACGAAATCATCGAATGCACTTGGTTCGCCATATGGCGACCTTGTAAAAACAGACCGTGTTCCCTATTCCCTGTTCCCTGCTCTTTTCACGCGACCGTCAGCACCAGCTTGCCGAAGTGGCTGCCTTCTTCCATGCGCTCGAGCACTTCGCGGGCCTGGGTCCAGTGGAACTCCTCGCCGACGGGGCGCAGCTGCGCGAATGCGATGGCGCGATTCATCTCGAGGAAATCGTGGCGCGAGCCGACGTAGATCCCTTGCAGCCGCGCCACTTTGTGCAGGATGACGGGAAGCGGAAAGGGCTCGTTCGTGCTCGAGAGCACGCCCACCTGGGATACCGTGCCTCCGGTGCGGATGGAGCGCAGCGATCGCCCGAGCGTGCCGATGCCGCCCACTTCGACGACCAGGTCGACGCCTTCTCCGGCTGTCTCGTCGAAGGCCCAGCGCTCCCAGACCGGGTTCTCCTGATAATTCAGCACGGAGTCTGCGCCGAGGCCCTGCGCGCGCTCCAGCTTCTCGTCGCTGCTCGAAACCAGCAGCACACGGGCTCCCCTGAGCTTGGCAAACTGCAGTGCGAAGATCGACACTCCGCCGGTTCCCAGTAGTAGAACCGTCGATCCCGGCTTGACCTCGCCGGCCGCGAGCGCATTCCAGGCGGTGACGGCGGCGCAGGGCAGCGTAGCTGCTTCCTGAAAACTCAGGTGGTCAGGAATGGGCACCAGGCCGTGCTCGTGAAGCACAACGTAATCGGCCAGCGTGCCGTCGATATCGCCGCCGAGTGCGCCTTTGGCCTTGGCGGCGGTGAGCGGCCCATCGATCCAGTTCTGCATAAAAATGCCGGCCACGCGGTCGCCCGGCTTCCACAGCGTCACCCCCGCGCCCACGGCCACCACTTCGCCGGCGCCGTCCGAGCACGGAATGCGGGGAAACTGCAGCTTGGGGTTATAAAGCCCCTTCACCATCATCAAATCCCGGTAATTGAAGGAGATGGCACGCACGCCCACCAGCACCTCGCCGGGACCGGGCGTGGGCGTGGGACGCTCCACAAACTCCAAAGAATCAATGCCAAAACTGGAAATCTGCCAGGCTCGCATCACAAATCCTCGATGAATCCTCAATAAATTTTGGGACTGCAGGTATCTTTGGTTTCGGTTCGCTTCATTCCGTGGGATAAGAAAACCCAAAATCTCCGTAGAATGAAGATATGGCTCGTGGTTGGGAAAGTAAATCGGTGGAGGAGCAGATGGCAAATGCCTTGGGAGATGCGGGCGCAGGTTTCGCCAACGATGACGAAAGGCGCGCGGCCACTCGGGACCGCGCGGCACGGGAGCGCCAGAAACAGGCGCTGAACCTGCAGCGGGAAAACATCCTGTCGCAGAGGACTTCGAATCCGGCGCGGCGCGCTGCGCTGGAAGCCGCATTGGCGCAGGTGGAATCCCAGCTCGCATCTATTGGTTGAGATTGCCCGCGGCTGAGGCTGCCCGGCTTTTGCATCGCGCACGGCACTACGCCTCGCGGTGCACCAGCAGCGTGTTCGCCTGGTTCACACACGAGAGCGACACGCGCGCGATGTTGACGTGCGCAGGCCGCGTTGCGGCCCACAGAATGACGTCGGCGATGTCCTCGCCGGTCAGCGGCGTGAGCCCGTTATAGACGCTGTCCGCACGTTGATGGTCCCCGTGGAAGCGCACCACGCTGAACTCGGTTTCCACCAGCCCGGGATCGACACTCGTCACGCGTACTGGCGTTCCCAGCAGATCTTCGCGCAGCCCGTCGCTGATGAACCGCGCAGCGGCCTTGCTGGCGCAATAGACGGCGCCATTCGGATAGACCAGTTCACCGGCCATGGAACCCAGCGTGATCACGTGGCCGCGGCCACGCACCACCATACCCGGCACCACCGCGCGGGATACGTAGAGCAGCCCCTTCACGTTGGTGTCGATCATCTCTTCCCAATCGTCGATCCTGCCGGTGTAGAGCTTGTCCATACCGCGGCTCAACCCGGCGTTGTTCACCAGGATGTCGATCTCGGCCCACTCTTGAGGCAGTTCATCGATGGCGCGCTGCACGGCGCGGCGATTGCGCACGTCAAGATCGATGGAGTACACGGCCGATGCGCCGAGTTCGAGCGCGCGGGAGGCGACCTCAGCGAGCTTTGAGGCGCGCCGAGCAGCAAGCAGCAGCCGCGCCCCTTCGCCTGCGAACGCATACGCGGTGGCCGCGCCAATGCCGGCGCTGGCCCCGGTTATGAAGACGATCTTTTCCTTAAGGTTCATCGTTCTCATCTTACAGGCGCTTGGCAGGCGCGCGGCTGCGAAGCTGGGCCGCGCGGTACTGGGCCACGGCCCAGTCTTCTGCGCCGAGCCCATTCTTGCGCGCTTCGATGAAGATTTCGGCCATCGAGTCCGCCAGGCTGAGACGTGTGCCACGGGCCGCGGCAGCTTCGCGCAGCAGGCGCAGGTCTTTCTCGCCCACATCAAGGTTCGCGCCGGGCATCTCCGGTGGATGGAGCATGACGTTGTAGTAGGCCGCATAGTAGGGCGACTGAAAGAGCGCGCTGTTCACTGTATCGGCAAAGATCTGCGGATCGAGACCCTGCGACTCGGCATACACGAACGACTCGCTCAGGGAGTGAATCATGGCGCTGATGAGAAAGTTCCCGCCCAGCTTGAGAGCGTGCGCGAGTTGCGGCTCGGTGCCCACGACGGAAATGCCGCGCGACATAGGCTCAAGGATGGGCCGCGCCCTGGCCACTGCACTCTCGGCTCCGGCGACAACGATCCACAAGCGGCCCTGCTCGGCAATGTTGGGCCGGCCAAAGACAGGCGCGGCCACAAAGTCGACGCCGCGCCGCGCGTGCTCGCGCGTGAGCCTCTCGCTAAGCGCGACGCTGATGGTGCTGCACGAGATGTGAAGGGCGCCTGGCGAAAGCGCTTCCATCAGTCCATTCGGGCCAAAGAGCACTTCTTCATGCGCTTCATCATCAAAGAGCATGGTGATGACGGCATCGGCGCCAAGTTCAGCTTCCGCAGGAGTGCCCGCGGCGATGGCGCCTTCGCGAAGCAGGGGTTCCGTTCGTCCCTCGGTGCGGTTCCACACCGCCAGTTCGTGGCCCGCGGCCAGCAGGCGCAGAGCCATCGGTATTCCCATCGCGCCAGTTCCTAAAAACCCTATCCTCATTGCGTGTTTTTTCTCCTACTGCCTACTGGGAATGGATGTGCGGCGCAGCGGAAAAGACGCGGCGACTCTACCGCATAGCGCCACTGTTCTGGCGCGTTTTCCACATTGCGGATCTTTCACAGTGCGAACGATACACTGAAGCCATGACGATTTTCAAAGTCATCGTACTCGCCCTGATCCAGGGGCTCGCAGAGCTGCTGCCGGTTTCCAGCTCCGCGCACGTGGTGGTTGCTGAAAAGTTGATGGGGCTCGATCCGTCGTCTCCTGAGATGACGCTGCTGCTGGTGATGCTGCACACCGGCACCATGTTTGCCGTGCTGGTCTATTTCTGGAAGACGTGGAAGAAAGTCTACTTTTCGAGCCGCGATGCCTTCCGCCGGTTTGCGATCCTTGTCATCTGGGCGACACTGCTCACGGGCATCGTGGGCGAGGTGCTGAAGAAGATCATTGAGAAGACGCTCTTCCGCGGTGCGCCGAAGGCGGAGATCGAGCTGCTGTTCAGCCACCTCGAATTGATCGCGCCGGCTCTGGCTGCGGCCGGCGTTCTGATTGTGATTGCGGGGCTCGCCGAGAAGCGTAAGCAGGAGCGGGCCGTAGCCCACGGACAGAAATTGCGCACAGGCGAAGGCACGCTGACGCTGAAGCAGGCCGGATGGATGGGCCTGGTGCAGGGGCTGGCGCTACCGTTTCGCGGATTCTCGCGCTCCGGATCGACGATCTCAACCGGCATGCTCGCCGGCGCGGCGAAGGAACCGGCCGAGCGATTCAGCTTTGCGCTGGCCGTGGTGCTCACGCCACCGGTGGTCCTGATGGAGGCATTGCGCCTGGTGCATGCGGCGCATGCGGCCAGCGCTGCGGGCACGCCGATCGATCTGCATGCGGCGTTCGTCACCAGCCTGCTTGGAGCGGTCTTCTCGTTTATCGCTGGACTGTTGGCGCTCAAGTGGCTAAGCAGCTGGCTCGAGTCCGGGCGTTGGCACTGGTTCGGCATCTATTGCCTGATCGCGTCTGGCGTGGTGTTCTATCTGCACGGGCGCGGGTTTTGAAGCTTCATGCTGCGTACGGTACAGGCTACGCGTTATGTCGTTCCGCTGCGGGAGGGCGGATCGCTGCCGGCAATTGTGGAGGCGGACGATCTTGGCCTCTACGTGGTGAAGTTTCGCGGCGCGGGCCAGGGCGCGCTGGCGCTAGTGGCCGAGTTGATTGCCGGTGAGATCGGCCGTGCGCTCGGCCTGAATGTCCCGGAGCTGGTGTTTGCCGAGATCGACAGCGCGCTCGGCCGCAATGAGCCGGATACGGAGATTCGCGAGCTGCTCAAAAAGAGCGAAGGACTGAACCTGGCGCTCGATTATCTGCCCGGCTCCACGATGTTCGATCCGGCGGCGCGCGATGCCGCCCCGGCCGAGGTTGCGTCGTTGATGGTGTGGTTCGATGCGTTCACGTTCAATGTGGACCGCACGCCGCGCAATGCCAATCTGCTGGTGTGGCACCGCAAACTCTATTGCATCGACCACGGCGCAGCGCTCTTTTTTCATCACAGCTGGGCGACGCGTGCACAGAAAATCAAGTCGGCATTCCGCGAGATCGAGCAGCATGTTCTGCTGCCCTGGGCCACGCAGATCGATCAGGCCGGCGCGTTGGCCCGCGCGCGGCTCACGCAGCCGGTCCTGGAGGAGATTGTGGGCCAGGTTCCCGAGGCATGGTTTGCGCCGATCGGCGAGGATCCTAATGTGGTGCGGGCCGGATACGTCGATTTTTTCCGTGCGCGGCTCGCGGCGGCGGATATCTTCGAACAGGAGGCGATTCGCGCTCATGCCCGCGTCGTTTGATTACGCCATTGTGCGCGTTGTGCCGCGCGTGGAACGCGAGGAGTTTATCAATGCCGGCGTGATCGTCTTTTGCCTGGAGAAGCGCTACCTGGCGGCGCGCATCCATCTGGACGAGGCGCGGCTCAAGGCGCTGTGGCCGGAGACCGATCTCGGCCTTGTGCGGGAACACCTTTCGGCCATTGAAAGGATCTGCGCGGGCGATGCGGCTGCGGGGCCAATCGCGTGCCTTTCGCAACGCGAGCGTTTTCACTGGCTGGTTGCGGCGCGCAGCACCATCATCCAGACGTCGCCCACACATACCGGTATCTGCGAAGGGACTGACGATTTGCTGGATCGGTTGGAGAAGCAGTTTTTGCTGAGTTGAGAAACTTGAAGGACGTCAGAACTTCTCCAGCAGAATGGTTCCCTGCTCCGCGCCTTCGAGGGTGCCGCGCAAGATCACTCTTTGCCCGACCGCGGTCATGGTGAGGATGAGCGCATCGCGTGCAGCTGGGTCGGCGTGCAGCAGATGCGGCGCGGGCGCGCCGTCTAGCAGGAGTTCGGCACCGTCAATCGCCGTCACAGCTCCGCCTGCGGGGACGAAGCGGACACGGTACAGAGCGGCCTCCTTAACTTGGGCGGTGAGATCGACTTCGAATTTGTGATCCTTCCATGTACCCGCGGTATCCGCGGCCCAGACCTGCGTGAGAGCATCCCAGGTTGAAGGTGGCGCGGAGCCGGTATTGAAAGCGGCGAGGCGACGGATATGGGTATCGCCCATTGAGTCCGTCACGACAAGGCGCATGCGGCGATAAACATTCTGCATGACGGGCACAATGCGCTTATGGCCGATGGACGACCCCTCATACAGGGTCATCCAGCCGGACCCGGTTTGCCCTTCGAGGCGGAAGCTGAGCACGCGTTGGCCATAACGGCAGTCTTCTTCGAGAAGGATGTGATCGACGTGTGCAGCCTTTGCCAATGGCAGCGTGATTTGCCGGCTAACGCCTCCTGTCTCTGCGACCGGCGTGCTGAAGCGGCGTCGAATCTCTTCGCCGAACGCACGCGCACGGGCGAAGTCCTCGTCGGGCATGTGGCCGCGGCGATCGGCCGGAATATTCAGCAGAAGCTGGGCCCCGCGGCCGACGGAGCGGTAGTAGACCTCGAGGAGTTGGTCGAGGGTCATCAAGTTGCGGACATTGGTCGTGCTCCAGAACCAGTTGGGGCGGCGAATCGACACGTCGCACTCGACGGGAATCCACGCATCTCCATTCGGATCCCCGTGCATCGAGGTTGAGATCCCGCTCCGCGCATCGGCCCTGGATTCGGCGTTCCAGAGCGGGTAAGGCGCGAAGCCGTTTTCGTTGCCGACCCAGCGGATGGTCGCATCGGGACCCTGAAAGATGGCCGCGTGCGGCGCGTATTGGCGTACGAGGTCGCTGGTGGGCACGACGCTTGAGCCGTCGAACCAGACTTCGACCATCTC
The DNA here is from genome assembly GCA_035508375.1 of Occallatibacter sp. GTDB lineage: Bacteria > Acidobacteriota > Terriglobia > Terriglobales > Acidobacteriaceae > Telmatobacter. The sequence continues at coordinate 23,951 of DATJNF010000022.1, forward strand.
GCCATAACGCGTGAGCACTTCCGTGAGCTGCTCGCGGTACATCGCATTGTAGGCCGCTTGGCGAGAGGGGTCTTTGCACACGCCGCCAAGACCCGCGCCGAAGTAGTCGTCGCGCGGCGACAGATAAACGCCGAGCCGCAGGCCCCGCTTGCGGCACGAGGCGGAGAGATCGGCGAGCACGTCACCGTGGCCGCCTTTCCAGGGTGTATAGGCGATGGAGTATTTTGTGGTCTGCGTCTGCCACATGCAGAAGCCGCCCTGGTGTTTGGCAACGAAGACGATATAGCGCGCACCCAGATGGACGGCACATTCGGCCCAGTTGTCCGTATCGATGTCAGGGTTGATGCCGCTCAATGGCGTGGAAAGATCGTCGCCCTCCTTGTCCTGCCAGGTGTTGGGCGCGAAGTGGACGAACATGCCGATCTCCAGGTCCTGCCACGCGAGCTGGTCGGCGGTCGGGATGGCCCGCGGCACGGATTGCGCCGAGACGATTTCCCCTGTGAAGCTGCGAAGAGCGATGGCCGCCCCAGCCAGGGCGGAGCTGGAAAGAAAGTTGCGGCGATCAACCTTGTTCGCTGGCATAGGGATGAGTCTATTCTTCCTGCCTTCCTGTAGCTTGCGACAGAAAATCCGCAAGGATGGGGCACAGAAGGTTTTGGGGATGGGGGAAATCTCAGGCCAGCATCAGTTTGGCGTGCCGGAGGTTTCGGCGCGGGCAAAGGAGCACTCGCTGCACTGGCACACGCGGCGCAGATACTCCCAGGAGTAGATTCCCGCGGAGTGGCCATCCTGCCAGTTGATCTGGATGGCATAGCGGCCTACGGCGTGCGCGCTGGCCGGTTTGGGCGGCGGCGTGTACATGGGCAGCACGGCCGCAGGCTTGGGTTTGGGCTGGCCAGGTCTGCGGTCTTCAAGGGTACGCTGTTCCACGCACGTGGCGCAGGGGCAGGCCTCCCGAAGCCACGGAAAACTCCAGGCGCTCTTGTGGCCGTCGGACCAGTCGATCTCCAGCCCCTTGCCTTCAGTAATCAGCACACGCACTTTGGCCGGGGTGACGGCATTGCGCGGCAGCGGCCGGTTTTCTTCGACTTTGCGAGCTTCCTCTTCTTTCGAGACGAAGCGGATTCCTTCGTGGCTCATAGTTCTATTTTAGTGCAGAGTTCACAGTTCGTAGTTCACAGTGGCCAGCGCACAGTGGTCAAACCCGCGAACTGAGAACTAAGAACTGTGAACTGCCTTTGTGTCACTGCCGCCAGAAAAACCACGCTGCCATGCCCAGCCCGATCGCGACGACGATGCTGCGGAGGACTCGCTGCGGCACGCGCCGCGCCATGCTTGCGGAGCTGTACCCGCCAATCGCGGCGGCGATCATGGCTGCCATGCAATAGCGCCAGACCACCTGGCCTTCCGCGATAAAGATCAGAAAGGCGATACCGTTTGCGGTCGTCGTGGTGACCACTTTGAGCGCATTGATCTCGTTCAGGTCCTGGTAGCCGAAGAGCGAGAGCGTGGTGATTAGAAGAAAGCCCGCTCCGGCGCCGAAGTATCCGAGATAGAAGCTCACCACAATGGAAACAAGAAAGACTCCGAGCCGGCGCGGCTCGCGCGGCTGACCAGCGGTTCTGCCCTTGCGGCGTTCGAGCCAGCGGGAGATGGGGCCGCTGACAGCAAAAATGGAAGCTGCGATCAGCAGCAGCCAGGGCACAAGGTGCAGAAAGGTCTTTTGCGGCGTATTCAGCAGCACCAGGGCGCCGGCCGTGCCGCCGAGCAGTCCCGAGAGCGCCAGCAGCCAGGCCGAACCAGGGTTCTTGCGCAGATACCCCCAGTAGGCGGCGATCGAGGTCAGCTGGCCGGGCCAGATAGCGACGGTGTTGGTCGCGTTGGCCTGAATGGGCAGCATGTTCATGTTCAGAAGCGCGGGAAACGAGAGAAAGGAGCCGCCGCCGGCGACGGCATTGAGCACGCCGGCCAGAAATGCGCCTGCAATGAGCATGACCCAGCGCCAGGTCATGGGAGTGGACAACGCGTGCAGATGAACCATGCGGCTCACGCTATTGTAGAGGGCGGGTCCATGGATCGTTCTTCGTCCGGATTGCCGATGTCCCGGTAAATGGGAGATGTGGGGAGAGGCACCCCTCGCCGCTCCCTTCCGAAGCTAAGACCGTGATCCTGTGGAACGGGAGCCGTAGGTCGGAGCGAATGAGTGGCCAGCCGCAACCGTGGATTCCAGGTAACTCATTGAAAACACTTGCCTAAACAATTTTTTATAAATATTAGCGTTTTGCGCTCATATTTTATGAATCCCGTGTGCTATAGTTTCCATCAGATGGACTGAGCGGCTGGGATTCCATCTCCCTGCCCCGCACCAGAATCTTGGAAACAATCAGGAGGATGAGCATTATGGCTATCACTCGTTGGGACCCTTTCCGTGAAGTTGTTGCTCTGCAGAACCGCGTGAACTCCCTGTTCCGTGACTTCAATGAAAACGGCGACGGCCCGCTGACCACAGCGAGCTTTGTTCCTGCAGTGGATATCTATGAGGACACTGAGAAGGTTGTTCTCAAGCTCGAAGTTCCGGGCATTGAAGAGAAGGACCTCGATATCCGGGTCGAGAATCACACCTTGACCGTTAAGGGTGAGCGGAAGTTCGAGAAGGAAGAGAAGGAAGAGAACTTCCATCGCATCGAGCGGCGGTATGGCAGCTTCTATCGCGCCTTCACGCTGCCGAACACCGTGGACACGGAGAACGTGAATGCGAAGTACAACGCCGGTGTGCTGAAGCTCGAACTGAAGAAGAAGCCGGAAGCGCAGCCGAAGCAGATCAAAGTGAACGTGGCCGCGTAACGTCAGCTTGCAGTCAACAGTTGTCAGTTGTCAGTTTTTGCAACCGGCGAGAAGATAAGCATCAAATGAACGTGGTTCGATGCTTGGCCGGATGATCGGAAAACTGGCAACTGACATTTGTCTTCGGGGCAAGATCATTTGAAGGTCGCGAAGATCGGCGTAAGAAAGTTGAAAACTGGGAACTGAAAGCTGGGAACTGAGATATGGCAATTCGTTGGGACAAGTTCACCGTGAAATCGCAGCAGGCGATGCAGCAGGCGCAGGCTCGCGCGACAGAACTCGGCAACGCCGAGTTGCAGCCGGTTCATCTTCTGCTTGCTCTGGTGGAAGACCGTGAAGGCGTGATTCCTGCGGTGCTGGAAAAGATCGGTGTGCCCACAGAACGGCTGGAGAGCGATCTGCACCAGATCGAGGAGCGGCTGCCGCGCGTAGCCGGAGCGGCGAATCAGGCGGGATTGAGCCAGGCGCTGAACCGAGTGCTGGAACAGGCGTTCAAAGAGGCTGCAAACTTCAGGGACGAGTACGTGTCCACTGAGCACTTGCTTTTGGGCATCGCGTACCTGAAGAACGACGCGGCGCATGATGCGCTGGTGGCGCTGGGCGCGACGCATGATGCGATTCTGAAGGCGTTGACGGCGGTGCGCGGCTCGCAGCGCGTGACGGATCAGAATCCGGAGGGCAAGTTCCAGGCGCTGGAGAAATACGCGAAGGACCTGACCGATCTGGCCCGACGCGGCAAGCTCGACCCGGTGATCGGCCGCGATGAAGAGATTCGCCGCGTGATCCAGGTGCTGAGCCGGCGCACAAAGAATAATCCGGTTTTGATCGGCGAACCCGGCGTGGGCAAGACGGCAATCGTAGAAGGCCTCGCACGGCGCATCGTCTCCGGCGACGTGCCGGAGGGACTGCGCGACAAGCGCGTGATCGCGCTCGACCTGGGCTCGATGCTGGCCGGCGCGAAGTATCGCGGCGAGTTCGAAGATCGGCTCAAGGCGGTCCTGAAGGAGATCGAAGAGTCGAACGGCCAGATCGTGCTGTTCATCGACGAGTTGCATACGCTGGTGGGTGCGGGTGCGGCGGAAGGCGCGATTGATGCCAGCAACATGCTGAAGCCGGCGCTGGCGCGCGGCGAACTGCGGGCCATCGGCGCAACCACGCTCAACGAGTACCGCAAGTACATCGAGAAGGATGCGGCGCTCGAGCGGCGCTTTCAGATTGTCTACGTCGGCGAGCCGAACGTGGAAGACACGATCGCGATTCTGCGCGGGCTGAAGGATCGCTACGAGCAGCACCACAACGTGCGCATCAAGGATTCGGCGATTGTGGCCGCGGCGACCCTGTCGCATCGATACATCAGCGATCGCTTCCTGCCCGACAAGGCGATCGACCTGGTGGACGAGGCTGCGGCTTCACTGGCTATCCAGATCGGCTCGGTGCCGACGGAGATCGATCAGTTGGAGCGGCAGGCGACTTCGCTTGAGATCGAGCGAGCCGCCCTGAAGCGCGAGACCGACAAGAACAGCCGCGAGCGGCTCGAGGAAGTGGAGCGCGAAGTGGCTGCAGCCCGCGAGCAGATCACGGCGCTGCGTGCGCGGTGGACCAAGGAGCGCGACGCGATCAACCGCATCGGCGAGTTGAAAAAGCAGATTGAGGCACTGCGCTTTGAGGCCGAAGAGCAGACCCGCAAGGGGCAGCTCGATCGCGCGGCGCAGATTCAGTACGGCGACCTGCCTAAGCTTGAAGCGGAGCTGAAGCGATTGAACGCCGTGCAGGACGGCGAAGCAGGCACTGCGCGCATGCTGAAGGAAGAGGTGGACGAAGAGGACATCGCCAAGATCGTGAGCAAGTGGACGGGCATTCCAGTTTCTCGCATGCTCGAAGGCGAAGTGAAGAAGCTCATCCAGATGGAAGAACGGCTGGGCGAGCGCGTGGTGGGGCAGGATGCGGCACTTTCCGTGGTCGCGAATGCGATCCGCCGCTCGCGCGCAGGCCTCAGCGATCCGAAGAGACCGATCGGTTCCTTTATTTTCCTTGGACCAACTGGTGTGGGAAAGACGGAGACGGCGCGAGCACTCGCCGAGTTCCTCTTCGACGACGAGCAGGCCATGGTGCGCATCGACATGAGCGAGTACATGGAGAAGCACGCCGTGGCACGGCTGATCGGCGCACCGCCGGGATACGTGGGCTACGATGAGGGTGGTCAACTCACCGAAGCTATACGGAGAAGGCCCTACGCAGTAGTCCTGTTCGACGAGATCGAGAAGGCGCATCCGGATGTCTTCAACGTGCTGCTGCAGGTGATGGACGACGGACGGCTCACGGACTCGAAGGGACGCACGGTGGACTTCAAGAACACGGTGCTCATCATGACTTCAAACCTCGGCGCGGCGCTGCTGCATGCGGACGCCCTCAAGACCGAGCATGACTTCGAGATGGCCCGCGAGAGCGTGATGCGCGTGCTGAGGGAGCATTTCCGTCCG
>DATJNF010000023.1:0-5520 GCA_035508375.1 Occallatibacter sp.
CTCCTGAAACGACCCCCTCTTGAGAAAAAAGTCGAAACCGTCTTCCGCCTCGCCCTTGGCGGCCGGGCCGTAGCTCACCTCGGTGTCCTCTCGGCTCGACTCCATCATCAGCACGTAGTCGTAGCCGTAGCTCTGCCGAAAGGCCCCGTTATGAAAAAAATCGTCGCCCATCCACACGTCGATCATCGGCGCCTGCGGTGAAATGGCCTTCACCGCAGGATGCGGATCAATGCCGGCCATCATGGCCAGGAATCCCGGATAGCTGGTGCCCACCACGCCCACGCGGCCGTTATTGCCGGAGATGTTCTTGATCAGCCACGCCACGGTATCGTACGCATCGGTGCTCTCATCGGTCGCCTTGGGATTCTGATGATTGGCCAAGGGCCGCGACATCACGAACTTGCCTCCGCTCTGGAACCGTCCGCGAATATCTTCCGCCACATAGATGTATCCCGCCCGCGCCAGCTCGGGCCGCTGCGCAAAGAACGAAGCACGCGTCGTCTGGTCCACACCGTAGGGCGTGCGCTGCATCAGGAAAGGCAGAGGCGTGGTGATGTCCGCGGGTTTGAGGATCACGGCATGCAGCTTCACGCCGTCACGCATCGGGATCATCACATCGGTGCGCTGATAGTCGTGAAAAAGATGACGAACCGCGTTACCGGTACGATGGTAGAGCACATTCGGATCGTTATAAAACACAAGGCCCGTGCCGTGGCCCGCGTCATCCAGTGTGAACTGCAGCATGATCTTTGTGCCGGGCAATTCAAACACGCTGGCATTGATCTCATTCAAAGCGGTGGGAACAAAGCGCTCCGACTCAATCTGCAACTGCCCGTCCTGTACATAGATGTCATACGGCGTGTCAGGCTCCGCGGGATTGGCGTACTCGCCAGAGAGCGCCTCAAGCGGGTTTGCCGCCGCGGCCGCCTGTTGTCCCGGAGCAGCAAAGCAGAGAACGGTGAGTACCTGGGCTGTGAGGAACAGGGCAAGTGCGGCGCGGATAGGTTTCAAATCCAGAACCTCGTCGGGACGAGCTCAATGTGCATGACCGTGAAGGTGTTCGTGGCTCCCTGCCATCTCATCCGGAGGCACAACGCAACCCTCCAGTTCGCCGCATCCGGTGTTCTCAAACTGAATGGTCGTGTGGCTGATGTGGAAGTGCTCGCGGAGCAGGTGATTCAGCTTAGCCAGAATACACGCGCTCTCCGACGGTGGAATATCGGCAATTGTCACATGGCAGGCAAGCGCTCTTGAATGCGAGCCTAGACTCCAAATGTGCAGGTCGTGCACGTTGATGACGCCCTCGACCCGCTCCATTCCGGTGCGGATTTCGGTGACCGGGCAATCGCGTGGCGTGCCCTCAAGCAGGATGTTCAGGGTCTCGCGCACGATGCCCGCGCTGGACCACAGAATCAGGGCCGCAATCAGCAGCGAGAGAGCAGGGTCGATCCAGTTCTGCCCGCTGTACACGATGCCCACGCCGCCGGCGATTACGGCGGCCGTCGAGAGCGTATCCCCGGCCATGTGAATGAAGGCCGAGCGCATGTTCACATCGCGCGCCACGCCCCACAGCAGGGCAGCAATCACCCCGTTCATCACCACGCCCGCAGCGGCGACGGTCATCATCAGGCGCGGCTGTACGACTACGGGGTTCGAGAGCCGATGCACTGCCTCGACGCCGATCCAAAGGGCAATCACGATCAGCGTGGCCGCATTGACGAACGCGGCCAGCACTCCGGCGCGCTGATAGCCGAAGGTCCTCGCGTCGTCGGCAGGTCGCGATTGAAAGTAGACGGCGACAAAGCTCAAAAGCAGCGCCAGGAAGTCGGAGACATTGTGGCCGGACTCCGACAGCAGCGCCAGGGAGTGCGCGCGCAGTCCGGCGACAAAGGTGACCACCACATAGGCGAGGGTGGCCGCAAGCGAGATGCGCAGAACAGTGGTTGTCCGTTTTGCGCCCGGACCGGCAGGCGCCGCGTGGACATGCATACCTTAAGTGTAACCGGGGATGGGTATCCGCGCCATGCGGCGCAGGCCATTCTGGGGAAAATCAGCCCCGGCCGCGATTCAGATGCTCGACGTCGAGTGAATCGGGATCGCCCAGAGCCCCGCCAACCCGGGGCAAACCCTTCCGCAAGCCGCTCCAGCCCTCGGCCACCACAATGCTGTTGTGCGGATTGCCCTGCTGATAGCGCACGGAGCAGGGAAAGCCCGCCCGGACCTGCGTCACATCCAGCACGCCGCTCAGCAGCGTGACATCCTGGGAGCATTCGTAGTCCACGCCGCCGATGCGGTAGCTGAAGAGCAGCATAGTGAGGGTGCGGCCGTCGTCGGCCTTCACCTCGCAGACATCGAGCAGCATCCCGTCCACCAGCCGGCCGGTTTGCACCAGCATCTGGCGCCGGGCCAGTTCCAGCTCCTCGGGAGTGGGGCGCTTGCGGAAGACCATCCAAGCGGTAACGCCCGCCATAGCGGCAACGGCGGTGAGCCCGGCGGCAATCTCCCATGCGGCTTTGTTCACCAGGGTCATTCCGGGAGGAACCCACCCTATCGGTCCCGCATCCAGCATACCGCAGGTGGATTGCCGCCCACACGGATTGCCCGGCTGGCGCATCTCGTGCGGCACCCATGTCCTATACTCAAGGTTGCGGCCCGCGGGGTTTTTCCTTTAGCTGCAGTGGATTTTCGTCGAGAAGACGCGCGGGTTGCGGAGGTTTTTCTTGGCATCAAACGAAAGAATCGCCGCCGGCAGCCGCGCCCGCATCCGGTCCACCACGGTCATATGCGTGCGCCGGAACGGCGACGTGGTGATGGCCGCCGACGGCCAGGTCACGCTCGGCGATCACGTGCTCAAACATTCGGCACGAAAGATCCGCCGCCTTTTTCAGGACAAGATTCTGGCCGGGTTCGCGGGGTCGACCGCTGACGCCTTCAATCTCTTCGCCCGTTTTGAGACCAAGCTCGAGCAGCACGCCGGCAACCTGAACCGCGCCGCAGTCGAGCTGGCCAAGGACTGGCGTACGGACAAGATGCTCCGCAATCTCGAGGCCCTGCTGCTGGTGGCCGACAAGAACCAGACATTCCTCATCTCCGGCTCCGGCGACGTGATCGATCCGGACGAGCCGCTGGCGGCCATCGGCTCCGGCGGCAGCTATGCGACAGCGGCGGCACGCGCCTTGATGGAAAACACAAATCTGGGCGCCCGCGAGATTGCCGAAAAGGCCATGAAGATCGCCGGCGAGATCTGCATTTATACGAACGATCGCCTCACGGTTGAGGAATTGAAGAGCTAGCGGAGCGTTCCGCTGGGTACACACATGGCAATTTACCTTCCCGCATCCGCCGAAGAACAGGACCTCTCGCTCGATGAGCTGACGCCGCGTGAGATCGTCGCCGAGCTCGACAAGCACGTCGTCGGCCAGCGCGCCGCGAAGCGCGCCGTGGCGATTGCTTTAAGAAACCGCCAGCGCCGCCAGAAGCTTCCGCCCGACCTCGCCGATGACATCATGCCCAAGAACATCATCATGATCGGCCCCACCGGCGTGGGCAAAACCGAGATTGCGCGCCGACTCGCGAAGCTCACCAATTCGCCGTTCCTCAAGGTAGAGGCGTCGAAGTTTACTGAGGTCGGCTACGTGGGCCGCGACGTCGAGTCCATCGTGCGCGACCTGGTTGAGATCGCCATCGACATGGTGCGGGAAGAGCGCCTCGAAGAGGTGGAAGACCGCGCCGAGATGAACGCAGAAGAGCGGCTGCTCGACGTGCTGCTGCCTCCGCCGCCCGCTGCGCCGCATGGGCAGGAAGGGCAGATGACGCTGCCCGGCACAGAGAGCCACCAGCGCTCCCGTGAGAAGTTAAGGCAGCAGTTCCGCGAAGGCAAGCTCGACGACCGGATGGTCGAACTCGACGTGCGCGAGCGCTCCATGCCGCAGTTCGGCATCATCTCCAACCAGAATCTCGAAGACATGGAGATGAACCTCAAGGACATGCTGCCCAACATCTTCGGCGGCGGCACCAAGAAGCGCAAAATGAAGGTCGGCGACGCCTTCGATTACCTGGTGCAGGAAGAAGAGAGCCGGCTCATCGATATGGATTCGGTAAATCGAGCGGCTGTGGAGCGCGTGGAGTCGAACGGCATCGTCTTTCTGGACGAGATTGACAAGATTGCCGGCCGCGAAGGCGGCCACGGGCCCGATGTATCGCGCGAAGGTGTTCAGCGCGACATTCTGCCCATCGTTGAAGGCACTACGGTGAACACGCGCTACGGCATGGTGCGCACTGATCACATTCTTTTCATCGCCGCCGGCGCTTTCCACGTGTCGAAGCCCAGCGACCTGATTCCCGAACTGCAGGGCCGTTTCCCGATTCGCGTTGAGCTGCAATCGCTCACGGTCGAGGACTTCCTGCGCATTCTCACCGAGCCCAAGTCGTCACTGACCAAGCAATATGCGGCGCTGCTCGAAACCGAAGGCGTGCGCCTCGAATTTGCACCTGAGGCCCTGCGCGAGATGGCCGAGTTTGCCTTCAGGGTGAATGAATCGACTGAAAACATCGGCGCGCGCCGCCTGCACACCATCATGGAGCGCGTGCTTGAAGACGTCAGCTTCCTCGCGCCCGATGTAGCCCGCCGGGCCGCGAACGATGAAGCTGCAGCGGCACTGTCGGAGGCAATCAAAAATGAGTCTTCGACGCCACTGCCGTACGCCGAGCGCATGACCGCCTCCGGCCCGGAGAAGCTCTTCTTAATCGATGCCGCGTATGTGAAGGCGATGGTTGCGTCGATCGTGAAGGACCAGGACCTAAGCCGTTATATTCTTTAGGCAGATGCACGACCCTGGGTGCCCCACCGTCGCCGATTCGCGTTTTTTTGCGAATCGGTTAAGGTGGGATCGGACGAAAAGGAACGCCCCACTCTCGCGCGTTTCCGCCCAGGGGGCAAGGATGGGAGTCGGATTCCACTGCATGTTGCAGCAGCTTATGTGCGCTTAAGTGGCGCTTAATGACATGCGAAAAACGAAGCAACATCAACACTATCAATAGGATAAGCAAGAAAAACCGGCGAAAATTCAAAAATCGATTTTGCGTGCGGGCAAGTTCTCTAAGCTAACGCGTTTAGAATCAACACATATCACCGGAAATATCGGACAAACACGGTCAAAAACCGTCGAAACTCGTAGAGTGGTCGAGTGGCGAGCGTCCTTTAGCTGAAACTCGCAACTTGAACGCGGGTGTCATCCTGAACGAGGTCCGCCGCGGCTGACGAAGTTGAAGGATCTGCGGTTGCTTTTTCAGCGAACTTCAGATACACCACACCAGGTCCGCTGTCTCATTACGGCCCGCTTTTTTCCACGCGCATCATCGCCGTGTGTCCCGCTGCCTGCGGCCCGCGCACCACGTGCGGCGTCATCACAATCACCAGCGTGGCGTAATTCTGCTGCACGTTCTTGTCGGTCACGTTGCTCATTCCCGGAATCTCGCTCAATCCCGGCGTGCCGCTGATCGCCTGGCTTTGCGACTTGT
>DATJNF010000024.1:0-44155 GCA_035508375.1 Occallatibacter sp.
ATCGGCAGTCGTTCATCCTGCCCATGTGCACGGTCATCGTCGCGTTCCAGCGCAATCCCCGAGTATCCGTACGTGGGAATTCCCGCCCAGGCAAAGTAAATCGAGTCGCTGGCGCCGTTTTCCATCACCGGCGTAACCGGCACCCCCGGCCAGATCGCGTCTGTAATCTGAGTCAGCGGCTCCATCACTTCCGGGATCGGCGCAACCGGCACAATCGCCTTCCGCTCCGGGGCCACATCCTGCACCACTCCATCGTCGGAAACGTACTTCACCGTCAGCTTGGGGTCGGCAAATAGCGCAATCAGTTGTTGCCGGATCTCCTCCGGCGAGTGGCCGGGGAAGATGCGGCAATTCACCGTGGCCTCCGCGGTCTGCGGCAGGGCATTGTTGGCATGGCCGGCGTTCAGCCTCGTAGCCACGCAGGTGGTCCGGAAGTTCGCGTTAAAGGCCGGCTCCGTGCTCAATCGCGCTATTGCGGCGGTGTCCGGCGGATTCGCCAGAATGGCTCGCATGTCCTTCGCTGTTTGGCCCGTTTCACGTGCGGCCAGGTTCCTGAAGTAGCTCTGCGTCACATCGTTCAGCTCGAAAGGAAATGTGTACACGGCCAGCTTGTTGAGCGCGGCCATCAATTCATAGATGGCGTTATCCGGCCGCGGCAGCGAACTGTGCCCGCCGCGATTGGTCGCTGCCACCTGAAAATCGGCGTAGACCTTTTCGGTGGCTTCCACCGCGGCAACGACCGGACGGCCATGGTCCAGCTCTACGCCGCCCGAGTCAGGATTAATGACATACGCGGCGTCGACCAGGTCGCGATGTTGCGCAACAAGCCACCGTGCGCCATTGAATCTGCCGTTCTCCTCGTCCGCCGTAAGCGCAAGGATCAGGTCGCGCTTCGGTTGGTAGCCCTCGCGGTGCAGGCGCAGAAAAGTGGCCACCAACACAGCATCGGATTCTTTCATGTCCTGTGTGCCGCGCCCATAGTAGTAGCCGTCTTTCTCGACAAATTGAAATGGGTCGGTGGACCAGTCGGAGCGCAGCGCCTGCACTACATCCATGTGGCAGAGAAAGAGCACGGGCTTTTCCGCCGGCGTCCCCGCCGCGCGGAAGCGCACCACGAGATTTTGTTTGCGCGGGTCGGGCCCCAGCAACTGCACATCGTCCGGCGGAAAACCTGCGTCGAGAAAGCGCTTTTCCATCGCCGCGGTTCCAGCGGTTACGCTGCCTTCGGGCGTATCGGTGGTGTTGATTTCAATGAGCTGCTTGAAGATCGCCAATGCCTCGGCGCGGTCAGCCGCGGAGGCCTGCGGTAAAGCGCTCTGCGCGCACGCAATCGAAGCTAAGGCCGCGGTGACAATCCCGGCGGCCAGCCATGCCGAGGCACGAAGAACAATTGCCAAGTTTCTGCGCATGAATGCATTCTACGGCGCGGCCGGCCGAAAGAGAGTGCGAGTTAATGCGGTCTGCCCGGCAGCACGAAGTGTTCGGCGCAGCGCGGCTCATAGGAGTCGCCGGGCATCTTGACTGGGCTGTCATACGGCGCCGGCTGGCCTTCAATCAATCGCTGTGAATAAAGCGCCCGTGCGCCGCAGGTGCAGTAGGCCATGCACTCCGTGATGCTGCCGCCGTAGGCGTTGACGAGCCACGTGAGGTTGAGCATCTCGCCGAAGGGCACCGCGCGAAAATCGAGATCGAGACCCGCGACCAGCACATCGTGATTTTCTTCGAGCAAATGCTTCGTAAAGAGAAACAGGTCGCTCACGAACTGGCCCTCGTCGATCGCGACGCACTCCACGTGCTTGCCAATCTCCTGCTCTTTTTGCGCGATCACCTCGAGCACCTCCCACGGATTGGCGGAGTTGAACTCGTGGGCGTGCATCTTGCCGTGGCCGTTCGGATTCCGGCTTTCGACCATCCCGGGGCCACCCTTGATATCGTCGCTGGGCTTCAGCACCATCACGTATTGCTTGGCATACTGGCGGCGCATCTCTGCGCGCCGCAGCAGCTCCGCGGTCTTATTGCTGCGCATTGGCCCCAGCAACAACTCCAGCTTTCCCGGCAAGCACACGCCTCCTGTTCCTCTCTTTCTGAATCCGAATTCTCATCATAGCGCCGCTTGAGCGGCAAAGGGGGCGGGTGCGCGATAGGCCGTCGCTGCCTTATCGCTCCAGCGGAATCGCGCCGTCCACTACTGATTTCAGCACACCGCAATCCTGGAACAGGTGGACGAGATCGCCCGACAGCGGCTTCCCGGCCGGTAGCATCGAGGAAACATGTGGCCGGCTCATCTGTGCCATGCGGGTTTCGCCGGTGCCCTGCGCGTCGAGAACTAGGTTCGTCAGCCTTCGCGCCACGTCCAGCGGAAAGCTCTCGGCGATGAAGACCAGCTTGCCGCGCGTAGTAATCACAACCGGTCCCTCATTGGTGGTGTACACCGTCTCTTCCGACGAATCTTTGGCCTGCGCGTAGGTCTGCGATATATCCATCTGTTTTACACTCGAATATTTCCGCCCCAGGCTGTCGCTATAGAGCTTCGCAAAGTCCTGCGCCGAGGCGTCGTTTTTCCAAACCGAAAGATAAAACAGCGCCAGCGATTTTGTACTGCTCTGGTCCGCCGGACTCGTCGCGCTGCGCAATTGGCCGGCCCAGTAGAGTCCGCCGTTCCAGGCAGGCGTCAGATCGCGGGTCGCGGCATCGCCGCCAAAGAGCTCGGCGAGAATATGGAGATCAAGCTGGCCGACCTGACCGATGTCGTAGGGCCGGTAGAGCTGGTCCAGGAGCGGGTGAATGTCCGGCAGCAGCGGCACCGCGGGAATGTGTTTCTTCTCGTACTCGCGCGGATTGATGATCTCCCAGCTCGAAGTGGGCGGCCGGTCGAGCGCGCCGGTAAATGCCGCCTCCTGGCCTTCGTCCATCCACACATCCTGCTCAAAGCTCAACCCCTCGCGGTAGGGAAACAGCATGGACTCCGACAGAAGCAGCGGCGCGCGCGCCATAACCGGTGAATCCTCTGAGCCGACCATCTGGTTCTTCAGCACGTCGAGCACTTCGGGATTCTTCACCAGGCTCATGCCATGCGGCTTGAGCATGTAGTCAAACATCACAGCCGTCGCTTGGCCTTCAGCCACTGCGTCGCGCGCGGTGTCCATCTCGTCTTTGGCCAGGTGCTCCTGGTCTCCGGTGGCATTGGTTGAAACATCGTCGGGAGTCTGATCGTCCCACTTCTCCAAATCGCTGTGCTGATCCTGCAGGGCGTGAGTCAGCTCGTGCGCCAGCACGGGCTTTTGTTCGTCGGCGTCCACCCAGTCCAGCAGATTCACCGTCTTGGTCTTGGAGTCGTAATAGGCCTCGATCTGCTCTTTCAACAGCTGCAGCAGAAACGGCTTGAGCTCGAAGTCGTGATCGAGCAGGCCGAACTTTTTCAGCACAATCTCATCCCGCTGCAGGCGCTTGGCGCTCTCATCCTCGCTGAATTTTTCATTCAGATAGCCTTCGACTTCCGCGCGGGTGGTCAGCCGGCGCTTCACCGGGCTTTTGATGGGCAGCCCGGTCTCGTCGGAAGAGAACTTCATCAATTCATCGACCAGCGCGAACAGCTGCTTGGCCTGCTCCGGCGTGATATGCGCTGAACCCGTAGCCTTGTCAGAAGTCTTGTCCGAAGCGTTGCCTGAATCCTTCGCCGTATCCTTGTTCGAATCGTTATTCGAAGGCTGGGCGGGTTGGGCCGAGCCGGCAGGCGGAGTCTGGGAGGGCGTGACCGTCTTTTGCGGAGCCGCGGCCGCCATTGTGGCAGCCAGGCAGACCACTGCCGCGATCAGCCACGCCGGTGTGGCCCTTTGTAGGATTCCATGCCGCTTGCTCATCAATCTCCCCCTCGGGTTTGTCTCAGGCCGGGTCTTCGATCCGCGCTTCGCGTGTACTTCCAAGGCTATAATCAGGATGCGGTCCCGCGCCAAGTATGACCGTAAAAACCGCGCAGGACCGAGGAAAAGTTTCCCCCATGCCTGAGACCGATCTTGCCTCGAACCTGCAACCCACCGCTCTGGCCGCGATGTTCGAAGCCGCCCGCACGCCGCGCGACCTCGTCGTCTACCATGGCGCGCTCACCCCTCGTGAATTGGACGCGCCGGAGCTGGAAATAGCGGCCCTGACCGGCGGAGCCGCCATCCATGACCTCGGCTGGATCCGGCGTGTCGCGGTTCGCGGAGCCGACCGCTTTCGCTGGCTCAGCGGCATGGTGACGAACACCGTCAACGATCTGCATCCGAACACCGGGGCCTGGAACTTCGTCCTCACCGCGCAGGGGCGCATACAGGGTGACCTGACCGTATGGCGCGGGGGCGAAGAACTGTCCCCGCAGCGGCGCAACCTCGCTGCTGAAAGCCCCAAAAAAGTCGGAGCCGGCGAGGACCGTCTCCTGGGAACACCGTTTGCCGGTGAGTCGGAGCTGGAAATCGAGATCGCGGCCGACCAACTGGACAAATTGCTCGCCCATCTCAACCACTACATCATTATGGATGACGTAGAGCTGGTTCCAGTTGGCGAAGAACAGGTGGGTGAGGCGGGATCGGAGACAGCCATCGGCCTCACCGGCCCGCAGGCCCACGACGTTCTGGAGCGCCTCGGGCTGCCGGTCTTTGTGCAGCCGATGTCCGGGACGCGAGTGGAGTGGAATGGTCTCGACCTGCGCATTCTGCGCGGCTACGGCGTGCTGGCTCCGCGCTACGCATTCTGGCTGCCCTCCGCCGGCGTCGCCAAGTTGTGGTCGTGCCTGCGCACTGCCGGAGCCACGCCTACCGGTTGCGCCTCGCTGGAGGCTTACCGCGTGGCGGACGGCATTCCCACCTACGGCGTCGATATCGTCGAACGCGACCTGCCACAGGAGACCTCGCAGATGCGGGCACTTTACTTCGGCAAGGGCTGCTATCTGGGCCAGGAGATCGTTGAGCGCATCCGCTCCCGGGGCAATGTGCACCGGCATCTGCGTCCGGTGGAACTGACCGGCCCCGTGCCGCCGTCCGGAACCGAGCTGATAGCCGGTGGCGGGAACGCGGCGGGCCACATCACCAGCGCCGCCTCGTTGCCGCTGCCTTCGGGCGCCCGGGTCTTTGCCCTGGCCATGATCCGCGCCGAAGCCGAGACGACCGAGCAGGCATTTACCTATACGGCGGAATCTGCCTCTGGAACGGCCCGGATTCTGGCCGCGCCGCCAACGCTAAACTAGAACAGGAAAGCAAGTCCGCAACAGGCCCGGATCAGCAGGAACATTGGAATCATGAGCGATACGCCAAAGTTTGAAGTGATTGACCGCCGCAAGATGAAAGCGGATGAGGAGCACGAGAGCCATCCTGCGCCGGTGCCCGAAGCTCCGGCCGCGGCAAGTCCGGAGCCTGCACCCGGCCCGCGGCTCGTAACCAACGAGACCCGCGAAGCCGCGCCAAAGGAAGCGGCTGCGAGCGTTGCCCCAGAACCGGCCGAAGAATCGCCGGCCGAAGAGCTTGATCTGCCACCGGCACCCACCGCGCAGGAGAGCCGTGAGCAGAAGGCCGCGTATGATGCCTCCGCCGAGCGTATCGAGGACCTGATTCGCGCGCAGAATCCCGGCGTCGGCAAGCAGCCGCCCGTCACCTTCGAGCACCTGGTGCAGCAGCTTTACGTCTCCGCCATGATCCAGATGGGCGCCGGAACACAGGAGGGCCAGCGGCCCCGCGTCGATATCCTCGGCGCGCGTAACACCATCGACCTGCTCGGCGTGCTCGCCGAGAAGACCCGCGGCAACGTCAGCGAGACGGAAGACCGCATGCTGCAATCGGTGCTCTTCGAAGTCCGCATGGCCTTCCTCGAACTCAGCAGCATGATCAACATGCAGGGAGTTCAGCCTCCGCCGACCAAGCCGGGCAAGCGCTAAACGTGGAAGGCCAGCTCACCTTTCTGGGCACCGGCACCTCAATGGGTGTGCCGTCTGTCGGCTGCTCGTGCAGGGTGTGCACTTCGCCGGACCCGCACGACAAGCGGCTGCGGCCTTCGGTTCTGGTGCGCTGGATCGAGCCAGGGTCAGGCGCGGAGCGGAATGTCATCATCGACACCGGTCCGGACTTCCGCCAGCAGGGCCTGCGCGTCGGCCTGACGCGCGTGGATGCCGTCTTCTACACCCACGGCCACGCCGACCACATTCTCGGCATGGACGATCTGCGCCCGCTGAGCTTTACGGCTGCACGGGAAACTGGGCCGATCCCGCTCTACGCCGCGCCGGAGACGCGTGCGATCCTCGAAAAGGTGTTTGACTACACCTTCTCGCCGACCGCCACGTACATCAATCGCGCCCGCGTAGAGCTGAAACCGCTCGCTGCCCACAACCCCGTACACGGCGTGGATTTCGTTCGCATTCCCGTTCAGCATGGCCAGCAGGCGATCGATGGGTTTCGCTTCGGCCGTGTGGCTTACGTGACCGATGTCAGCGCGATTCCCGACGCCAGCATGGAACTGCTTGAGGGCCTGGATGTGCTGGTGGTCTCGGCACTGCGCCATGCGCCGCATCCGAGCCACGCTACGGTGGAGCAAGCGCTCGGATGGGCGCAGCGCATCGGCGCGCGGCAAACGTGGTTCACCCACATTGCCCACGACTTGGGGCACGAAGAAACCAACCGCACGCTGCCGGAAAACGTCCGGCTGGCGCACGACGGGCTGAGCGTGCCCATCGAGCTATGAGCGACCCGGCGAGCATCTGGCGCGAACCGAAGGCCACGCAGGTCTTCCGCTCGCTTACCGAGATTCCCACCGGTTTCGGCCCTTCGGTTGCGGCCATTGGCAACTTCGACGGCGTGCATCGGGGCCATCGCGAGATCCTGTCCGCCGCTGCGGAAGACGCACGCCGGATCAACGCCCGCGCCGTGGCCATTACCTTCGATCCGCATCCGGAGCAGGTGCTGCGGCCTGCGCGCGCTCCGCAACTGCTCACGCCCATGCCAGAACGCATTCGCCTGCTGGGAACCACCGGCGTGGACGCGATTCTGGTGCTGCCCTTCGAACCCGCGCTGGCGGCGCTTACGCCGCGCGAATTTGTGGAGCGGATTCTGGTGAACACACTCGGCGTGCGCTGCATTCACGAGGGGCAGAATTTCCGCTTCGGCCGCGGCGCCGCTGCCGGCGTCCGCGAGCTGAGTGAGTTCGGCGCGGAGCTTGGCTTCTCCGTCCGCGTGCACCAACCCGTGCATGTGCATGGCCTGGAGGTTTCGAGCTCAGCCGTGCGCGCGCTGGTCGCCGCCGGCGACATGCGCCGCGCGCGGTGGATGCTCGGCCGTCCGTTTGCCGTGCTCTCCACGCCCGCCCGCGGACGCGGCATCGGCACGCGGCTGCTGGTGCCCACGGTCAACCTCGCGCCTTACCAAGGGCTGTTGCCCGCTTTCGGCGTCTACGTCACGCGGCTCGCCATCAACGGGCGGTTCTTCGAATCGGTGAGCAATGTCGGCGACCGGCCCACGGTGGGCGAAGCCTCGTTTGCCGTCGAGTCCCACATCCTCAACTTCGAGCCGGTCGACTTGAGCGAAGAGACGCCGCTTGAACTCGAGTTCCTGTTGCGCCTGCGCGAAGAGATCAAGTTCCCCAAAACCGAAGCACTGAAGGCGCAGATCATGAAGGACGTAGGGCGGGCGAAGCGCTACTTTCGGCTTTATCGGCGGTAAATCTGGCTGATACTGAAGCCTGTTGTTGATTGATCGATAAATAGGGAAAGCATCTAATTTCTTTGCTTTCTTCATTCCCTGCTTGCTGCAGAGCATCGATCCGCAGGGAGGGGGTGGGTAGTCTCTCCGAGACTGCGGACCCCTCCGGACAGTATGCGCGCATCGGGCGCAATTCTCTGCATTCGGAGCGAGTTTTACGCTATCGCGCGGCGGGGGATGGATACTCTTCCGAGAAGCTGCACACTTGCTGAGGACACTCCCAGATCTCGATTTTCTGGGATCGATCTACCTCAGCGAGATAAAGAATGGCTCCGCATCGGGGACAGGTTCGAACGGCAGCGCGCGAATCATCGAACTTGCCCCCGGTCCAATCTGAATAGCCGTCGGAGTCACGAAAGACCCGAGTGCAATCGCGCCGCTCGCATGCATGGTATGAACGGACCTCGTCCGAGTCTTCCTCCAGCATAACGCGCCGCATGGCGACGTGATGCAGATCGCATAGCGGCGAGAATTGACGCCTGGAGATCATGGGCGAAACCTTGATCGTAATCGAGGGTCGTAGTTGTGCAGCCATGCCAGAAAACTCTCGTCGGCGAGCCTCTGGAGAGCTGCAGGTACGACTACGGCCGGTTTTCTATGGTGAGATTGTTTCCGGCGCCGTCCTGATCGAGAGGCATGGCGCGGAAGGATCGTGGAAGGTCTTTCTCGTCGTATTCAACGCCCGATGCAGCGAGTTCGAGAGCCGTCTTTTCAAGAGGAGCCCTCTTCGCCAGCAGTTTTCCCTCGGCGTCTTCCCGATCTGCAGGTGAGGCAAACTCCACGTATTTCTCTAGGTAAGCGAGCTTGCGATCGTACAGATCGATCTCCTGGTGAAGATCGCGCAAAAAATATTTATCACGGGGCGGAGCAGGTTTCTTCATAGAATTCCTCCGGGTAAAACGAAAAGGGGCGATCTCGCTGACCGCCCCTTTCCACGCTTGTGTCGAGTTTTAAGCAATCCTTACGTTCTCGGCCTGAAAGCCCTTCGGGCCTTTGACAACATTGAATGTCACGGCCTGACCTTCGGCCAGGCTCTTGAAACCCTCGCTCTGAATTGCTGAGAAATGCACGAAGACATCGTCGCCATTGGGACGGCTCAAAAAGCCGAATCCCTTCGCGTCGTTAAACCACTTCACTGTACCTTGTTCCATTGAAACTTGTTCCTTTTGGGATAAATGTACCGCCGAACTCAATTTGGAGTTGATTGCGAGTAAGGCAGGCAAGCGGAACAAGCAAAGAAGACCAGATCGGATTCTTCGATCTCCTCTAGTGTATACCGTAACCAACTCGAAATCCTGGGGCTCGCCTTGTTTATTTTTCGATAACCAGGGTGGAATCGGAGAGACAGTGCTCGGCGGGGTTGGGGCGGATCTGTTTGATCGGGGTCTGTGCTTTCCCATCCTGTCGCCGGAAAGAAGGCGACAGGATGGGGCACGGAGACTACTGCCTGTGCGGGGAATGAGACGCCGTGGGTACGAGCCGAGCTGACGGTACCGAGGGCATTGGCGCGGCTGCGCGATCGAGCACGGGCGTCTGCTCATCGCCGGGGAAGGTCTCGTCATCTTTGCCGACGATGGCGGCTTTCATGAAGGTGATCCAGATGGGCAGCGCGGCGACGGCGCCGGTCTCCTTGTTGCCGAGCGATTCGCGGCTGTCATACCCGACCCAAACGCCGCAGGTGACCGAGGGCGAGAAGCCGAGGAACCACGCATCGGTAAAGTCGCTCGTGGTGCCGGTCTTGCCACCCAGCGGATGATTCAACTGCGCGGCGGACGCGCCCGTACCGTGCTGCGTTACGCCCTTGAGCAGCGACATCATGGTGCGCGCCGTCTGCTGATCGAGCACTTCATTCACGGTTGGCCGGTCTTCCCAGAGCGTGATGCCGTCGGCGTTCGATACCTTGCGAATCAGCCGCGGCGAAACGCGCACTCCGTCGTTGGGGAAGACCGAGTACGACGTCATCTGCTCCTGCAGCGTAATCTCCACGGCGCCCAGCGCGACGGGCAGAAATGGAGGAATGTCGGAAGTGACGCCGAACTTGTGCGCCACGTCGATGACTTTGCGAATGCCTACGCGCGCCGCGAGCTTGAGCGCGGGGATATTGCGCGATTCGGCAAAGGCGTTGGCTACCGTCATCGCACCTTTGAAATCGTTCTCGTAGTTGTGCGGATGGTAGCTGCCGAAGCTCACCGGCGCATCGACGATGATGTCTGTCGGCTTCACGCCGTCTTCAATCGCCGCCGTGTAGACGTAGGGTTTGAAGCTCGAGCCCACCTGGCGCTGCGCCTGTGTGGCGCGGTTGAAGACCGAGGTCTCGTAGTCGCGCCCGCCCACCATCGCCAGCACGTCGCCGCTGGTGTTGTCCATGGCCATCAGCGCGCCCTGCACGCCGGAGTCCTGCTCGAGGGTCGCGCGCCGCGCGGTGCCTTCCATTGCCGGCAGCAAGTGCACGTAAATCACGTCACCGGGTTTGACGAGAGCATCGCCGTAGCGCTGCGCCGTCCACTGCCAGTCCGGCGGCACAATCAGGATCTCCTGCGCGCCGACGCGCGCGTGAATCTCCAGCGGCAGCACGCGCGTGACAAGCGCATGGACATAATCGCCGGGACCGCTGGCCACCGCCCAGTCGGGATGCTTGTAGCCTTCGAGGGTTCCGCCATCGGCGAGCACATTTTCAAGATTGCCCTTCCAGCCGCGGCGATGCTCGTAGGCCGCCAGGCCGTCAGCGACCGCGTGATTCGCAGTCTCCTGCAGATCGAGGTCGAGCGTGGTGTCGATGCGTAGGCCGGCCTCGTGCACCTCTTCGCTGCCAAAGCGCTTCTCGAGCTCCCGCCGCACTTCTTCCTGGAACCAGGGCGCCACCGAGCCCGAAGGCTGCGTGATGTGCAGGCCCAGCGGCGCGCTGCGCGCTTCTTCTGCCTGTACGTGGGTGATCACGCCGTCGGATTCCATCTCGCTCAGCACCAGGTTGCGCCGTCGCAGCGCTCGCTCCGGATTCAGAATCGGCGAGAACGCGACGGGCCCTTTCGGCAGTCCGGCCAGCAACGCGGCCTCGGTGAGATGCAGGTCTTTCGCGTGCTTGGAAAAATAGAACTGCGAAGCCGCCTCGAACCCGTACATGCCGCTGCCCAGATAAATCTGATTGCCGTAGAGCGTGAAGATCTGTTCCTTGGTGAAGGCGCGCTCGATCTGGATGGCCAGATATGCTTCCTGAATTTTGCGCCCGGCGGTGCGTTCATCGGAAAGAAAGAGATTGCGCGCCAGCTGCATGGTCAGCGTGGAAGCGCCCTGCGCGCGCCCGTGGCTGCGGATGTCGTGCCACGCCGCGCCGGCTACGCGAAAAACGTTGATGCCCCAGTGCGATTCGAAGTTCTTGTCCTCGATGGAGATCACAGCTTCCCGCAGAATCGGCGCAAATCCGTCGTAGCCCACCACGATGCGGCGTTCCAGAGCGAAGGAGCCGAAGAGGCGGCCGTTGCGATCGTACAGGTCGGTGGTGGTGGAGGGGCGGTAGTTTTCAAGATCGTTGATCTGCGGCAGGTCGGAGGAGTAGACCAGGGTTAGTCCGGCCAGTGAGCCCGTGACCGCGGCAAGCGCCAGAAGGACGGCAACTACGAAACGCCGCGCAACCTTGTGCTGCGGGGGTGCTGGTTTTGCGGGAGGTACAGAACGGCTTTTCTGGTCCGGAGCGAACGATCTCGGACCGCGCAAGACGGGGCCACGGGGCTCCGCAGGCCGTTGGGGGGTAGCAGCCAAGTGTGCCTCTTCGGCATCTCTCTGTCGGCGTTCCAACGATTTCACAGTTGTTTTATCCCGAAGGCACTGTTGAAACGCGGCAAGGCCACATTCCGCAGCTCCAACACGGGGAATTCAACCGTGGAACCGCTCTGGGAGAGGATGCGTCTCCTTTAGGCTAGCACTTTTGCGAATCACGGAGGTGGTGCTGAAACGAAAGTTGCACCTCGGCGTGCAAGAGCTGTCCCGCGTTGAGAAAGAATGCTTCGGAGCCGGACTACGCGCCCTTGCCCTTCAGCACGTCGAGAGCCTTATTCAGCACCTCATCGCCATTGGGCGGAGTGGCTCCCTCGTCCAAATCATCTTGCTGCGAAGAGACGGCCACAGTGGGAACCACGGCGTCGTCCTGGATCTTTTTGCCGTCGGGACCCTGGTACTTGGCCACGGTCAGCATGAGGGCCGCGCCGTCGGGCAGGTCGATGGTTTTCTGCACCGATCCCTCGCCGAAGGTGCGCTCGCCCACCACATCGCCGCGCTTCAGCTCCTCGATGGCTGCCGCTGCCAGCTCGGCACCGCCATAGGTGCCGCGGTTTACGATCACAGCGACGGGCGCATCGGTGAGGAATTTGGCCGGGTCGGCGGTGAAGGTCTGCTGCGGATACTGCTGGCCTTGCAGCGTGGCCAGCGTTCCCTGCTTGATAAAGAAGTTGGCCAGCCGCAGTCCTTGCTGCGGGTCGTCGCCGGTGCAGTCGCGCAGGTCGAGCAGGATCTTGCGGCCTTTGCCCGCGGCCTTGATTTTGGCGGCCATCTCATCCACGCGCGCAGTGGTCAGCTCTCCGGGCTTCAGATAAAGGATGGTCGAGTTCTCATAGTCCTGCTGATTCAGCGGCGGCGAGGGAACGACGGTGCGGGTGAGCGTCACCTTCTCCGGATCCGGCTTCGAGGGACGGATCACCATCACGTCGACAGTGGATCCGGGCTTACCCTCGAGCATCATGCGGATCACGGCCAGCGAGAGATCGTGCGTCGACTTGCCACCGATGGATTCGATCACATCACCATCGGCCAGATGATTCTGCTCCGCGGGCGAATTCGGCTCGACGTTGACGACCGTCGCGTAGCCGAACCGCTTCGAGACCGTCATGCCTTCCTGCGCGTTGCCGCCGGACGGGCGGTCTTTGTAGATCTTGTACTCCGCGGGCGTCAGGTAGCTCGAATCGGCGTCGAGCGACTCGAGCAGGCCGTGCAGTGCTCCCGTGGTTACGTCATTGATATTGGGGTCGGTGACGTAGTCGTTCTGGATCTTCTGCAGCACTTCGGCGTACACGCGCATCTGGCGGTACGCGCCGTCCTGATCGTCGGCATGCACGCCGAACCATCCAAACTCACCCAGAGCGAACCCCAGGCCGAGGCCGACGAAGATTGCTACGGAAAGCACGAAGACGAAACGCTGGAAGAATCTCGACACACACACCACCGGGACCGGCCTTCAGGGGGTGACAGGCCGCTCACCTCTATAGACGTTAATGATAGCGCAACCGGTGTTTTTGGGGTGGGCGGGCGACAGCGACTTAAGGTACCCGTGCTGATTTTAAATGGAATAAAGTTGCGCCCGGGCTTCACGCCCAGAGCCTCGGCAGCGGGCCCCGTGCTCCGCGGACCGGGTCGCTTTGGGGAAATGGCAGCGTGGCCATGCGGCGCTCGGACGCAGCATCCGGGGCCGACCGGCAGATGTCCCAGCTCTGGTCGGGCGGATAGGCGCCCACTACCAGAAAGTCGCTGCTGGCCGTGATGCGGCAGTGGCCGGTGCCCGTGGGCAGCACGGCAATGTCGCCGGCCTGCACCGTCACGAGGTGGCCGCCTTCGCCACCCAGCATGATCTGCGCCGTGCCGGTCGCGAATCCCAGCACCTCGTGCGCGGTCGAGTGGTAATGATGAAAGCTGTACACGCCGTTTCGCCACTGCGGCGGCCAGCCGTTGCGCGTGAACAGTGCCTCGAATGCCGCGGCCGGGTCGTCGCCCTGCATCCTCAGCGCACCGCGATAGAGCAGCACCGGCAGATGAGGATTGTTCGGCATCCAGCCATTGCGCTCCAGGCGCAGCAGCTCCGGTTCGCCCGGCGGCGTTGCCGAAGCGGCGCCTGAGCCGGCGCTGTAAGCGCCAAGCGGAGCCATGGCCGGCGAGAGCCCCAACGCGGTCACAATTTTGCCGAAGCGGCGGCGGGAAAGATCCATCCAGTCATCTCCATGGGAGCGATTCTATGCTGATTCTCCAACTTATATAGAGATGATCAGCACGGACGCAGGGCTGATGAGACTGGAAATGGTGAAAAGAATGGACGGGACTGAATGGCGGCAGCGAACGCTGTATCTCACAAATCGGAGACTACGTTCGATCTGAACCACTTCGCGACGCTGCAACGGCTGGCCGATCTTGTGTCAGTTGCCATACGTCAGGTTCAAAGCTCTCGCTAGGGCTGGTTGGATCAATCCGCGCGCCTCTCGCAAGCCTCTGAAGAGGCCGAAAAGGGGAGAAGACCAACGTGAATGTGCGGAGGACATCCCCCAGGGGCTAGGAGCCCGGATTTGCCGCGTTTACGGCACGAGTTAACCCTTAGGCTTTCACAAGGCTCTGTAATACATTTATTAGCATTGGTGCTGATATGGCAGTTGCACTTTGACCAAACTATCTCGAACTGGATTCCGACCACATTCAATGCCACAACTGGAGGATGACCGCCGATGGAGCGCACACTTCGAGAACACATCGATTACCTGGAAAAGAAAATCGAGATGCTCAAGAAGGAGCTTCAGGGGCCGGAGCAGACACCTTCACAGCAAAATGAGATCGAAATTGACCTGGGAATCGCAGAGCGGGCTTTGGCTCACTTCCAGAGAGCCTTTGATTTCGAGCAGCGACTTTCTCATACTCTCCGCAGTTTCAAGACCACTTCGGAAAAATAGTCCGTTGAATTTGAGATTCGACAGTACCCTGCTGCCGTGCCGGTTGCATTCTGGTCCTGCGGTCTCTATTGATCTAACAGCCTTCCTATGGGCAGAACGGAGATGAGTGGACAGAGCCTCACGGGCACGAAGCGGTAACGGTACCGCTTCAAATTCACCCTTGACCGGTCTCAGCCGTTCTATCGCCGCCGGATAAGAGGAACTGCGCGAGATCCGTTCACGCAGCATCCGGTAGCCTCTCGAGCTATCGCGACGTCAGCCAGCAGGAGAATGCCTGGATTCTGTATCCCCTCGGGCAGCAAGAATCCGTAGCGTCCCTCTGACGAACTGCCTTCTCTCCAATCCTGTCCTGCGCTTGAAAACCACGCTATTGGAGCCCTGGGACCATCCCGGAGTGCGCCATGTATTTCCCTGCCGTTGGTGACCGTGTGTCTTGGGGGCGGTCGCGCGGACGATTACATCGTCGTTCGTGTCGATTACGCTGCCTGTGTTGGCGACATTTGTCTTCTGGCCGACGCTGGAAATGTCATATTAGCTACCTTGCAAGCCATTCGCACCTCTCAGGCACTCATTGGCGCGAGCGATCGCCTGATCGCCCGGGCACGGACCCTGGACTGCGATTAGCGGATAATCGACCATCGGTGCCTCCTCGGGTTCGTCCTAGTTGCGTTATTCTCCGTTGGCTGAAACACTTAGGAATCGCGCAGGCCTGCCCACCTCTGCACGCCGCGGTGGGCAAACATAAAGCATTACGGGTCCCCGGAGTCGAGCGATTCCCGTCATCTGACGGCAATACAGCATTATGGGAACCCCGTCATGTCCCTAAAAAAGCGCCGTGTTCTTGTTGTGGACTGGGACCGAGCCGTCGCTGAGACGGTTGTGCTGGTGCTCAACGCGGGAGGCTTTGAAGCGGTCGCCGCCTTCAGCGGTGAAGAGGCCCTTCTAAAGGCTGCGCAATGCAGTTTCGATGTGCTTCTCGCGGACGTGATGATGGAGCCCGTCGACGGTATTCAGACCGCGCTTGCCTTCCTTCAACTCCAACCGGCCGCTCGCGTGGTTCTGTTCTCCAGCAGCGAGGGCGCCTCGACCATCCTGATGGAGGCAGTCAAGGACGGCCATGACTTTCCTGTCCTCGCCAAGCCTATCCACCCCGAGGAGCTTTTCTTCCATCTCCGCGGCGAACAACTGACGGATGAGGATACTCCAGCGTGACCGCGGTCAGCCTTCTACATCCGGGCGAAGAGCTGGGGGAAGGTCGAACGGCTCGCCGATTGACCCGCGCAAATCCCCGGCCGACCAGACAACCTGCAGACGCAGACCGGACTTCGCCGCTCCATGCACACTCGTTCCCAAAGGAGCCCGAAACGGAGTCTTGACGCGTTCAACCCGTATCTTCGGACGATTCGAGAGAGCCGGCGGCTGTTTTCTCTCTCGCCCAGCCTCTGCAGTCTTCAGGATAGAGAGTGCGCCGATGGCGCGCACAATCGACCGTCTCAGTTCCTCTGACGCCGGACTGTCTTGCGGCAATTCATGGGTTTCCCGGATGATTGCGAGCGTTTCGCGCAGAACATCCATAAGGTTGGCCGGGGTTTTGCTGCTCATAGTGCAGTCATTATGGCAGGGGCCCGGAAAGCGGCAGTGATTTGGATCACATCGCAACTGCCGCCACGCTACACCTTTTGTGTTAGACGATCCCTAGGCCACTCGAACCGCCCCGGCCGGCTCGCCGGGAGCTTCGCGGTTGGCGTTGCGTACGACTTCAAGAGGCGGCAGAGAGGGAAGGTAGATGGTGAAGACCGTGCCGCTGGGCGGCGTGGTACGGGAGTGGTACCGGAGGCGGCCGCCGCTGCGGAGCACAATGTCGCGCGTGAGCCACAGGCCCAGTCCTGTTCCGCGGCTGCCCTTTGTCGTGAAGAACTGGGCGAAGAGGTCCTTCCTTATCTCCGCGGGAATGCCGCTGCCGGTATCAGCGACGGTGAGGCGCGCGTAATGAAAATCCTTGCGGGAGCAGGATGAGACGCGTACGTGGACTCTGCCGCCGTCCCGCGTGGCGTCGAAAGCGTTTCCAATCAGATTGACAAGCGCCTGGCGGATCTCGCCGGCCGAACAGAACGCGTACGTCTTTTCGAGCTTAAGGGTTACGGTGATGTTGCGCTTTCGCATCTGGCCCTGGAAGAGCGCAACGGCGGAACTGGCCAGCTCCGCGACATCAGTAAATGCGGGCTTGGCGGGGGCGCGATGGAAGCGCAAGGTCTGGTTGACGATCTCGCTGATGCGGGCCAGCTCCTGCGAGGCCAGCCGCCCGAACGAGCGCGCCTCATCCGCGGTGTTGCTGTTCTCCACAAGGAAGAGGAGATTGGTCAGCGCTTCGAGGGGATTGTTGACCTCGTGCGCCATGGTTGCGGCCAGCTGGCCGGCGACCGCCAGCTTTTCGGTATTGCGCAGAGTCTCCTCGGTCTGGAACTGCCGGGCGAGGGCGTCGCGAACCTCGAGCTGCTTGAGCCGCGAGTTGTACGCGACCTGCACCGCGCTCAGCAGCAGCTCTTTGCGCATCGGCCGGTCGAGCAGAAAGACACTGCGAAACTCCACGCGCACCTGCGTGGCGAGGGCGCCGTAGCGGGGAATGCTGGCGCCGCTGGTGAGCAGCAGCAAGGGCAAATCGGACCAGACCGGCTGGCTCTCCACGAGAATGCGCAGCGCCTCGAATCCGTCGAGTGCCAGTGCTTCGTCCGTAAAGATCAGGCCGAGGATCTCCGCGTTGTCGGTCTCTTCGAGTGCGCGAATGGTTTTGACACAATCGGCCGCGTAACCAGAGGCTTTGAGCAGGGAGCTGATCAGCTCGCCATCGCGGCCCAAAGGAGCGACGATCAGAAATCGCGGGGAGGCGATCACAGCAGAGTTTGACCTCCCTTGTACTCTGGTGTGCCTGTAAGCACGCCCCTGAAGTCTTTCAGGGGTTCGCCGATGGAGACTCTCCCGTTAGTGATGAGCAACTGGCGGATCGATCGCTCGTGCGGGCCGGAACGGCGTTTGACCACCGAAAGCGCCTGGCGGACCTCGCCGGCAGCTTCGAAGTAGCGCAACAGCAGAACATTGTCGGCAAGATAGCTCACATCGGTTGGAGACATCATGCCTGTTCCGAGCAGGCCGTACTGTGCGAGCACGAGGAAGGTAGCCACTCCAATCTGACTCAGATAGGAGAGAACCTCATGCAGCTGCACGGTGAGCGCGCGTTCCTCGCTCATGGAATTCATCAGCCCGTTCAGACTGTCGATGACGACCAGCCGCCAATTCCGGTCTTCGACGCCGCGCCGGATACGGTCAATGAATTCGCCAGGCGACAGCTCGGCCGGGTCCACCTGCTCCAGGTGCAGCATCTTGTTCGCGATGTAGGGATCTACGTTCATGCCCAGGCCGCGGCTGCGTTCGCAAAAAGAATGCCGGGTTTCATCGAAGATGAAGATGGCGCTGCGCTCGCCGCGCTCGGCCGCGGTGACGGCAAACTGCGCGCAGAGCGTGGATTTTCCGCTGCCGGCGGGCCCGGCGATCAGCGTGCTCGTGCCGCGTTGTACGCCGCCGTAGAAGAGGGCGTCGAGCTCGGCGATGCCGCTGGGCAGTACCTCCTCGGGAACCGTGATTCCGCGATGCTCGCCGGAGACAAGGCGTGGGAACACGCGCAAGCCGCCGCGCACGATCACATAATCGTGAAAGCCCTCGCGAAAACTGGAGGCGCGGATTTTCAGGACTTCAAGCCGGCGGCGCGTGATTCCGTAGTTACGTGGCAGCACCTCGAGGGAGATCACTCCATGGGCGATGGTCTGGACCTGGGTCTGCTGATTGTCGTGGAAGCGCTCATCGAGCAGTAGCGTGGTGCAGTCCCGGCCTTCGAAGAATTTTTTGAGAAGAAGAATTTGCCGGCGATAGCGCAGCGAATCGCGCGCCAGCATGCGCAGCTCCGACATGGAGTCAATGACCACGCGCGAGGGCGCCACATCGCGTACTCTACCTAGAATCGTCTCGAGTACGTCGGCAAGTTCCACCTCCGCGGGCTGAAAGACGGTGTATTGTTCGCTCGCATTGCCGGCCAGCTCCGGCGGGGAAATCTTGCAAAGAGTCGTGTTCGTCAGATCGAAGCCATGCGACTCGGCTACGTGCCGCAGCTCCGCCTCGCTCTCGGCGAGCGAGACATAGAGGCCGCTTTCGCCCCGCCTGGCGCCTTCCATGAGGAATTGCAAGGCCAGCGTTGTTTTGCCGGCTCCCGGATTGCCTTCGATCAAGTAAACGAACCCTTTGGCGAGCCCTCCGTGCAGTATGTCGTCCAGACCGGGGGTACCGGTGGACAGCCTTAGGTTATCTTGCGGCATACGGCCTTCGGTTCTCCTGAACAGAACCGGCAGTTCCCCTGCCGGTTTGAATGAAAGGACGCAGGAAGTGCCAGGGAATGTTGCATGAACGCTGAGAAATGCAAATGGCGACCCCGAAGAGGCGCTAAGCAACTGATTCGATGCGGGTACCCGGCAAAAGGTGGGCTAGTTTCATAACTTTCCCCTTGGAGCCTGCGAACGGCTCGTCTCTGAGGGCGCCCCCGTAAACTTGAAACATGCCGCCGATCCTGATTGCGCAAAATATCTCCAAACGCTTCGGCGCTACTCCTCTCTTCGACAACATCTCCTGGGCAGTCCACGACGGTGACCGCATTGGCCTTATTGGTCCTAACGGTGCAGGCAAATCCACTCTCCTCGCCATTCTTGGAGCGGAACAGCAGCCCGACTCCGGCGAGGTCTCCTTCAGGAAAGGTGTTCGCATCGGCTATGTGCATCAAATCTCCGATTTCGCGCCGGGGATGACGGTCCGCCTGGTCATCGAGGCCGCGCTCGAGCGCGGCGGCGTTCCGGCTGGCGCCCGCGAGCAGCGGCTGCGGGAAACGCTTGGCCGGGCAGGCTTTGTGGAAAGCGATACGCCCGGTAATCCAGGGATGGACCGGGAAGCTGCGAGCCTGAGCGGCGGCTGGCGCAAGCGGTTGGCTATCGCCGAGGCCCTGGTCACCGATCCGCAGGTTCTTCTCCTCGACGAGCCTACGAACCATCTGGATCTCGACGGGATCGAGTGGCTGGAAGGCCTGCTTCGCACTGCGAATTTCGCCTTCGTCGTGGTGACGCACGACCGCTACTTTCTGGAGAACGTTGCCACGGAAGTTGTCGAGCTCAATCGCATTTATTCCGATGGCCTGCTGCGCGTGAAAGGCCGCTACTCCAAATTCCTCGAAGATCGCGAGGCCTACATCGAGTGGCAGCAGCGCGCGCAGGAGAGCCTGCGCAACCGCGTGCGCATCGAGATGGAATGGCTTCGCCGCGGGCCCAAAGCGCGCACCACCAAATCCAAAGCCCGCATCGATAATGCCAATGCACTGATCTCGGAATTGCACGATTCCGAATCCCGCTCGCGAACCGCAAGGGCCGGCATCGGCTTCGACGCCACCGGGCGCCAGACCAAGCGTCTCATCGAGGTCGAGAATGCGTTCGTGACTCTCGGCGATCGCGAAATTCTCCGCGGCATCAACGTCACGCTGGTGAATGGCCTGAAGCTCGGCCTCGCCGGCGCCAACGGCTCGGGAAAAACCACGCTGTTGCGCGCCATCACGGGCGAAGTCCCGCTCAGCGCAGGCGAGATCCGCCGCGCACAGGGCCTGCGCGTCGTGTATTTCTCGCAGATGCGCGAGCTGGATACGTCTCTTACTCTGCGCCGCACGCTTGCGCCTGACTCCGACTCTGTCATCTATCAGGACCGCGTTCAGCACGTGGCCGGCTACGCATCGCGCTTTTTGTTCACCGGCGAGCAGCTCAATCAGCCGGTCGAGCGCCTGAGCGGCGGCGAGCGAGCCCGGGTGCTCATCGCCCGGCTCATGCTGCAACCGGCTGACGTGCTCATCCTCGACGAGCCGACCAACGATCTGGATATTCCCACGCTCGAAATTCTGGAGGAATCGCTGCTCGAATTTCCCGGTGCACTGGTCCTCGTGACACACGACCGCTATCTGCTGGATCGCGTCACCAATGCTGTTCTGGGTCTCGATGGCTGCGGCGACGCGGCGCTTTTCGCGGACTATTTCCAGTGGGAGGCGTGGCGCGATCAGCAGACCCGGGCCGCATCGGGAGCCGCTATAGAGGACACCGCTCCGCCGGCTGCTGTTGCTTCCTCCGCATCTCCTGCTCGGAGAAAGCTCTCCTACATGGAGCAGCGCGAGTACGACGCGCTCGAAAACCGCATCGAGGAAGCCGACGAGCGTCTTCGCGCCGCCGAACAGCGGATCGAGGCTTACGAAATCGCCATCGATCCGGCCGCCCTCACCGCCGCCCTCGCCGATCTGGAAGCCGCCAAAGCGGAACATCACGCCGTCTATGAACGCTGGGTGGAGCTGACGGAGAAGATCGGCGGCTGAGCCCGCGTACGCGCCCAAAGAGCAGGTCTCCTTGACAATCTAGGAGAGTCGCAGTAACTTATCCTAGATCATCTAGGAGAACGCATGCCCTCGAATCCGCAACAGTCATCGGAATTGCTGCAAGGCACTCTCGACATGCTGATTCTCAAGGCAGTTTCGCTGGGACCGCTGCACGGCTACGGAGTGCTGCTCCGCATTCAGCAGATTTCGGGCGAAAAGCTGGTGGTTCAACAGGGGTCGCTCTATCCGGCGCTTTATCGACTGGAACACCAGGGCGCGATCTCGAGCGAGTGGGGCGAAAGCGAGAACGGCCGCCGCGCCAAGTATTACAGGCTTACCTCTGAAGGCCGCAAACGCCTGGGCGAAGAGACTGAAAAGTGGAACCGGATGGCCGAGATCATCGGCTCCATCATGAAGACGAGGAAAGCGTGATGGCGAGCTTCTTTGCATCGTGCGCGCCGGCGCGATTGCGTTCGTGGCTGCGCTCGATGACGCATCGCCGCCGTCTGGAGACTGAGATGGAGGCAGAGCTTGCCAATCATCTCGATCATCTGACCGCCGATCTCATCCGTGCAGGCGTCCCGGCTGCCGAAGCCACCCGCCGTGCGCGCATCGCGCTTGGTTCACCCGTGGTGCTCAAAGAGGAGATGCGCACCTCGCTCGGCCTTCGCTGGTGGGACGAACTGCGGGCCGACCTGCGCTATGGCACGCGGGTTTTGCTCAAGAGCCGCGGAGCGACGACCGTTGCTGCCATCTCTCTGGCTCTTGCCATCGGCGCCAACGTTACGATTTTTTCGCTGACCAAACAGCTTCTCTATACGCAGCTCGATGTTCCGCACGCCGAAAACCTGCGCCTGCTTGCATGGACTGGCACCACGAAGCACGTTGCCGTGCATCACGTTTGGGGCGACTGGAACCCGCAGCCGGGCGGCCGCGCGGCGAGCAGCGTGTTTGCCTATCCCATCTATCAGCGTTTGCTCGCCGGCGATACCATGCTCGACGATCTGTTCGCATTCAAGCGGATGGGCATGGTCGCGATGATCGGCGAGGACAACGAGCGCGTGAGAACGGAGCTCGTCTCAGGCAACTACTTCGCCGCTCTCGATGTGCATCCGCAGCTGGGACGGACGATCGAGCCCTATGACGATGCTGTACCAGGTCAGGGCGCAGTCGTGGTCATCAGCGACGAATGCTGGGATCGCACATTCGGGAGGTCGCCCTCGGTGCTTGGCCGGCAGATCAAGCTCAACGACATCTCCTTCACCGTGGTGGGAGTCGCTCCCAGCGGCTTTACCGGAGCCAAAGACACGGTGCATCCCGCGGATTTCTTTCTGCCGCTCTCGATGCAACCGCTGGTATTGCCGCGAACCGCTAGGGCGCCACTCTTTACGGATGCGCGCACGTGGTGGGTCAACGTGATGGGCCGCGCCAGGCCGGGCGTGAGCGACGCAGCGGCACAAGCAGCGTTGAACGGCGAGCTCGCCGCCAGTGTGCGAGCCACCATGCCGGTGAAGCCCGGCGAAGATTTGCCTCAGCTCGATCTGCGCGACGGCAGCCGCGGCCTGTTTGAGCAGGAGCAGGAGTTTGCGCAGCCGATGACGGTGCTGATGATTCTGGTTGGTTTGGTGTTGCTGCTTGGGTGTGTCAATATCGCCAATCTGATGCTGGCGCGCGGAACACAGAGGCAGCGCGAGATGAGTGTGCGGATGGCGCTGGGCGCGAACCGCAGGCGCATCATGCGCCAGCTGCTCGTGGAGAGCCTTCTTCTGGCCTCGCTGGGTGGCGCGGGAGGGTTGATCGCCAGCTATTTCGGACGCAACGTGCTGCCCACCATGATCGCCAGCACCTGGGAGCATACCGAGTTTCAGGTTCATTTTGACTGGACGGTCTTTGCCTTCACGGTGGGCATTACGGTGCTGTCTGGAATCCTGTTCGGTCTGGTGCCCGCGCTCAGCGCCTCGCGCGCCGAATTGAATCATGGCCTCAAAGAGAGTGCGGCGACCACGACGCGGCGGCGCAAAGGCATGGGCGGGAAGGCCCTGGTGGGATTTCAGATTGCTCTGTCGACCTTGCTGGTGGTGGGAGCAGGACTGTTTCTCAGAACGCTCGCCGGGTTAAGCGCGATCGATGTCGGATTTCGAACCGATCATCTGCTGCTGGCAGAGATCGATCCTCCCAGTGCGCGGTATCCGGCAGGCAAGGACGTCGCACTGCATCAGCGCCTCGAGCAGGCGTTTGCAGCGGCGCCGGGTGTAGCGTCGGTTACGCTTGCCGAGGAAATTTACATTGCGGATGATTTATCTTCCACCGATTTTATTCCGCTGGGAGAATCCTACGATCCCTCCAAGAGCCAGGCAGAGGACTACAACATCGTCGGCAATCAATTCTTCAGCACTTTGGCCATTCCGATCCTCGCGGGCCGCGCATTCGGCCCGCAGGATACGCCGAGCTCAACCAAAGTCGCTGTCATCAACCAGAGCCTCGCACGTTTGCGTTTCCCCGGCCAGAACCCCATCGGCAAACGCTTCGTAACCGATCCTCACGATTCCGACGGCGGCGGAGGGCCATTGCCGAAGAACACGATGGAGATTGTGGGCGTCTGCGCAGATACGCGCTACATGAATCTGCGTGACCAACCGCCTCCGCAGTTTTTCCTGCCGTATGTACAGCAGTCTCATGCAGGCGGCAAGGTGTATGAGATTCGCACGCAGGCAGATCCTCTGTCCGTTGTGCCTGCGCTTCGGCAGATCGTTCGTCAGATCGATCCTGATGTGGCGATGGTGAATGTGAGAACGCAGCAGCAGCAGATCGATGCAACGCTGCAGGACGAGCGCATCTTTGTTGTGCTCACATCCGGCTTCGGGCTGCTCGCCTTGGCGCTGGCCGCGGTGGGAATCTACGGTATCATGGCTTACTCTGTGGCACAGCGCACCAACGAGATGGGCATACGGCTGGCGCTTGGTGCAACGCCAGGTCAGATATTGTCGATGGTGCTGCGCGAAGCATCGTGGCTTTCCGTGTCGGGCGTTGCGGCCGGCGCGGGCGCATGTTTGTTGCTCAGCCGGCTGGTCAAGTCCATGCTTTACGGCATCGCGGCCAACGACCCCCTCACTTTTTCGGGCACAGCAGTGCTGCTTATCGGCGTCGCGCTGATTGCAAGTTGGATTCCTGCGCGTCGCGCCGCAGCTGTGCAACCCATCGAAGCGCTCAGGCTCGAGTAGAAGAATCGTGCTGACGGCCGAATTCTTCTGGATCGCGGGATCCCAGATCGCTGCGCTCATCGCCGGCAGCGCTCAGTCGTTGCTCAGTTCCAGGCTTGACACCCTGGTTTTCTTGAGAAGGCCGTAAAGATCGCCAATCTTCTCATCGAGAAGGTTCAGCTTTCGCGCCAGCCCATGGATTTCGGTTTCGGCGCGGCGATTCACGTCGAAATCGAGCTCGCTGCGTACCCGGTCCTTGGAGTCCTGCCGGTTCTGGCTCATCATGATCACCGGCGCCTGCAGGGCCGCGAGCATGGAAAGGAACAGATTCAGAAGGATAAACGGATAGGGGTCCCATGCTTTGCGGTCGAGCCACACGTTGATCGCCGTGTAAACGATCAGAACGACGGAAAACGTGATGATGAAGGTCCACGATCCGCCGAAACCGGCCACTGCGTCAGCGACGCGCTCTCCGAGTGTCTCTTGCTTTTCGATGATCTCGTTGGCGTTGCGGGTCGCGCGCAATCGCACCAGTTGGTGCGCGGCATGAAACTGATGGCCAAGGGTGGTCAGCAGATCCATGCCGGCGTGCGGCTTCCGTTCCAGCAGAACGGCAATGTCATTCCGAGACACCTCGATGCAAACGCTCTCTTCGAGGGCGATTGCGCTGGTCTGATGCGGCGTCTGCTCCAGCATCGCGGCGAAGCCGAAGAACTCGCCGCTCCCCGGCTCATCGACCACGACATCCTGCTGATCCTCGTCCACCGTGGTCACCTGCACCCTGCCTGAAACCAGCACGTACGCTTGCGGGCCCGGATCTCCGGCTTTGTAGATGCGCTCGCGCGGAGCGAACGTCTTCACTTCCACCTGCATGGCAAGAACCGCTGTTTCGTCCTCGTCAAGGAGCGAAAAGAGCGGAACACTCTTCAGCATCTCGGGCTTGCAAGTCATGGCGTTCTCCGTTGTGGGGATGTTACGGCTAGTTGCTGCGCGGGGGAAGCGTGGCGAAGCGGGAAGTCGATCTCGAAGCCGACCTGTCCGCCGACCTGCGGGCTGGCGATGTGGCTGCCGCCCAGGAGAGCGAAGGTAATGGCGGCACGGCTATTGAGCTGGTACCAGCCTCCTGCAAGTCCCTGCAGCTGGTCTTTGCCCAGTGTCTTCGTGTCGGCAATCGCGCCGTAGGCTTCGGCGCCCAGGCTGAGACGCGAATTGAAGTCGTGCGTCAGGGAAAGGCCTCCGGTGTAAACATGGCCGCGCGTATTCTGAGTGCCCAGCACGCCCGTGCTGGTGTTGCCGGCGAACAGGAAGCCAAAGTTTGCGTTGATCCTCGTTTTGTCAGTGAAGGTTTCCTGCGCGATCGAGTTGAGCCAGTAGTCCGTCAGACCGGAGCCGAGTTCCTGGCTCGAGTCTCCGGTTGGAAACTCGATGTACAGGCTGGCGGAGAGCGCCGGAATACTCAGGGGACGGTCGGACTTGCGGAGATTCCATTTGATGCCCATGTCGGTGTCGCCGGGGCCGACGGAGTCCTTGGACCCAGATGCGCGCAAGATAGACAGATACGGAGCGTCGATGTCGAGT
Source organism: Occallatibacter sp. (assembly GCA_035508375.1). Taxonomy (GTDB): domain Bacteria; phylum Acidobacteriota; class Terriglobia; order Terriglobales; family Acidobacteriaceae; genus Telmatobacter. The sequence continues at coordinate 25,634 of DATJNF010000024.1, forward strand.
TCGAGACCGCGGGGCAGGCCATAATTGGCCTTGTAGTTGAAGGTGTTCTGGCGGACGTCGGGGTACTGGGCGGACTGGAGTCCGTCGAACTCGTTGAAAAATTCGAAATGCAGCGTCCCCTGGTCGGTCACGTCCGTGTTGTCGGTATAGAACGGCATCTGCGCGGCAACGGTGGCTGTGCTCCATACAGCGCAGCATACGAAGATCGTGAGCAGAAAGACTGGGCGCATGCAGAGGCTCCCTTACTTTAACCGGTCCCCGCGCGCCAAATAGATGAATGGAATGTAAAAACGGCGCATGTCTATCCGGTAGCGATCTCCGATTCCCTGGGGTCAGGCCCGCAGAGGGCATCAGGATAGCGGGCCGAAAGACGCCAAATAGCTGGGCCACGACGAACGCGGCTCACTGCAGTTGTGCCATTAGTCCCTTTTACCTGTACCTGCACTCCCAGGCGAATAGCAGGGGCCTATGCCCAGAGGGATTCCTGCAAAATGAGGCCGGAGTTCTCCGGCCTCGTCGTCTCTATTGCATGGAGTACGAAACGCTGGACAGGTGGATGATGTTGTAGTTGCTGTCGAGGTCCAGGATCGTCAGGATATGTGGTCCGGGCGGAAGCGTGAAGTTCTGGTTCACGGTTGTTCCTGGATACCAGCCGAGTTTCACGCCATTGTCCCAGACCTGCATCTGGCTCACCGGTACAGCTTCCGTTGCCTGAGCAGACACCTGAACTGTCGCGCTGCCGATAGACTGAGCCGGATAGGGCGTGACAATTTCAACTCCATTTGTCGGACCGGGTACCGTATAGGCCACCGAAGATCCATCGAGAACGTTGTAGTTGCTGTCCAGGCCGAGGACCGTAACGGTGTGAGTTCCAGGTGCGACGGAGAATTCCTGATTCACTTCGCTGCCGAGAGACCAGCCAAGCTTGACGCCGTTGTCCCAGACCTGCATCTGGCTCACGGGCGCCGCTTCCGTTGCCTGAGCAATCACTTGAATCGTCGAGTTGCTGAAGGGCTCCGCCGGAGTTGGTGAAATGATCTGCACGCCGGATGCCGGCGCCGCCACGTTATACGCCACCGATGATTCGTGAAGCACATTGCCATTGAAATCGAGGTCGACGAGCGTGGTGGTGTGCGGTCCAGGCGCGAGAGCATAGTACTGGTTGACGTTGGCACTGCCGTAGTAGCCAAGTTTCACGCCGTTATCCCAGACCTGTATCTGACCTACGTCCACAGATTCATTCGCCTGAGCCGCTATCTCAACAGGTAGTGTGGTGACCGTTTCATTCGGAGTGGGCGAAAGAATCTGCAGCCCTGGAACTGGCGCCACTACGTTGTATGTGACCGAAGATGCGTGAATGATGCTGTAGTTTGAGTCCAGATCGAGCACCGTGGTCGTATGAGGTCCCGGAGAGAGGTTGTATGTGGCATTGATCTGCGTGCCATAGACACCCAGCTTTACACCGTTATCCCACACCTGCGTCTGGCTCACAGTCAGGCTTTCCGACGCGGAAGCGATGAGGTTCACCGCGCCGACCACCGTAGCTCCGTTTCCGGGAGTCGCAATGCGGATGCTGTTTTGCGGGCTGGCAGCCGCGGCCGGGCTTGGATAAAAGAAATCGGCCATGGGAGCCGCACCCTGCGCAGCACCGGGACACGTGGAGAGGCCCATCGCAGCGCACACCGTGGCCAGCACGTTTTCATTATGGTATGTGAGAGAGGAGCGATAGCCGGGAACGACCTGTGGGCCAATCACCAGAGTCGCAGTGCGCCCACCGCATCCGTCGTCCACCGCGGCAGAACAACTGTTGTTGTCAAAATCAGCCTCATCCCAGACGATGAACAGGATGCCATCACCACCGGGAGCGAATTCAGGCCGCGCAAGAATGGCCGGAACATTCGCCTGCAGCCACTGGTCGGCAGCCTCGAGCGTGCCGTTGTGCGCGTCGTCGTTCACGTCCGGAGTGATCCAGGCAAAATTGACTGTGCCGATCTGAGAAAAGTCCGAAGCCATCTGGGTGAAGGGAACGACATTCGTGTCCTGGCCGGTTCCGGGGCAGACGTCTGTGAAGTCGATCAGCGGGTTGTGCCGGCGATAGTAGAGGTAGTCCGGGCTGTAGAGACCCTGAAAGCCGGCATAGGGCAAGTCCTCCTGATAGGAGCGCCACGAGTAGCCCTGCTTCAGGAGTTCGCGGACCACGTTGTCGTCGCTGTGCCCGCATGAGGTTGTATCGTTGTTCGGTTCTACAGGGGCCCCGGCGACAAACCACATCAGCGCTGGCAGAGAGCTGTGCTGATCGGAGTAGAACTGGTCGGCTAATGCATATTGGCTGATGAGCTGGTTGTAGTACGGCATTTGCGAGTTGCCGACAACCTCGTTGTAGCTGTGGTTTTCTTCGTTGATGATCCAGACGTGAGAGGATCGCGGGATTGACTGCGCGCCGGCCAGACCGGCGATAGACAAGCATGCAAACAGGAAGAGCGCTTTTGAGGGCATCTTGGGGGACCCGTTGAATGTGGACGAGCGTTCTTATCGATAGGTATAGCGTCGATGGCTTCGCGGCGCATTAACCATGGATGAATCGGCGCGGCACTTTCACGCGCCGGCTGCTTTGTTGGCCGGGATCTTTCGCGGCAAACCTTTTGAGACTACGGATACAACTTCGCCGGAACGATATCCGGCTCCGTTTCGCCCGCGGCAACCATCAGCTTTTTCAATTGGTCCCGTAACGCATCCGCTGTGTCGCGGTATTCTTTTCTGCCGGCTAGATTCACCAATTCGTGCGGATCGTTGCGCTGATCGTAGAGCTGGTATTCATGGAAATTCGTGCTCGTAGGCGCGTTCGTCATGCCGGTGGGATCGGCGACGCAGTAGGTCCAGTCGCGGGTGCGCACGGCGCGGCCGGTCATGGACTCACTGATTTGGACGAACTCTGCGTTCGGCCAGTCGGCGCGGGCTCGCGGATCGTGCAGCAGGGACAGAAAGCTCTTTCCCTGCATCGAGCCGGGCGCAGGCACGCCGACGGCATCCAGCAGAGTGGGCGCAATGCTGACGATGCCTACCAATTCCTGAACCGGCCGCGCAGCTTCGAAGCCCGGGCCCGCGATGATCAGCGGGACGCGGAGAGAACTGTTGTGCGTGCTGCGCTTGTACTCCTGGTTGCGCGTCATGAAGTGGCAGCCGTGATCGCTCATGAATACGAAGATCGTGTTCTCGGCCAGGCCTTCTTCTTCGAGCACTTTGCGCACGCGTCCTACGGAGGCATCGATTGCCTCGCAGGCGCCATAGTAGTCAGGCAGCTGTTCGTGCCAGTCGCCGGGAAAGGCGCGCAGGTCCGCCGGCACAAACGCGTTGATGAAGCGTTCGGCGGAGCCTTTGGGGCCGACCATGCGGTGCAGATCGTTTTGCTGGTGCGGCTCGAGCTGCGAAACCACCAGCAGAAATGGTTTTTCGTGCTTCTGCCGCAGAAAGCGTTCCGCACGATCGGTGAGGAAATCCACCCGATACTCATCTTTGAAGGTGATGGGATTGCCGTCGCGGTCCCAGATGGTTCCTTCATAAGGATGCGTGGAGAACTCAAGCGCGTTGGAGGCTTCCCACAAATCCAGAAAACCTCCGCGGTGTTCTTCCTTCACCGGGCCGCGTCCGCCGCCTTCGGCAGCCTGTCCGGGAGCGAGGTGCCACTTGCCGATGTAGTTCGCCGTGTATCCGGCCGCGCGCAGAGAAGTGGCGATTGTCGGCAAATCTTCACGCAGACCGAGGCCGTTGTGCCACACTCCCGTGTTGGTGGCGTAACAACCGGTAAACAGCACGGAGCGCGAGGGAGCGCACACGGGCTGGTTGGTGACCGCATGGTTGAAGTTCGTCCCAACCGAAACAAGCGCATCGAGGTTCGGAGTGCGGGTTGAACTATTCAGCCCATTGGCCCCGACAAAATCCCAGCGGAACTGATCCGAGTGATAGATGACTATGTTGGGCTTCGATTTTGCGTCCGGCTGCTGTTCCTGCGCTGATGAAGCTTGGGCGCCGGTGAGAGCGGCCGCCACTCCTGCCTGTGCGGCCGCGGCTGCCGTGCCCACCAGAAACTCTCTACGATTGAATGACAAAGATGTGACTCCTGCAGCTGCTGGTTCGTGATGATCAGGCCCAACTAGAAGTAATATTTCAGGCTCAATTGTATCTCTCGTGGATCATCCGGATTGTCGCGCGTTGCGCTGATGGATGCGAAGGTTTTTGGTGTGGTGAAGTTCAGGCTTCCAGGCTGCGCGAAGTTGGGCGTATTCGTCAGGTTGAACACCTCGGCGCGAAATTCGAAGCGCGTCTCGGCAGGGGCCGCGAAATCTCGGAACAGCGAAAGATTCAATCTGTGATAGGGCGGCCCGCTCACCTGTGTGGGGCTGCCGCCCAGATTTGCGGGCGAGGCGGAGGTCGAGGTTGCCGCCGCTGGATTGGCAAACGCGGCGGGATTCAGAAATTGCGCCGCATTGTGGCTGCCGGCATACGGATTCTGCCCGGCGACCTTGAGTGCATTGCAGCCCAGGCCGGCAGCATTGGTGGTGGAGCATGCGACAGTAAAGGGCTGTCCGTCGGAGGCGATCAGGATCCCATTGAAGGACCACCCGCCAGCAAACCACGCGCCGGCGCCGGAATTGAGGAAGCGTTCGCCTTTGCCGAAGGGAAGCTGATAGATGCCGCTGGCGTGAATCAGGCGTGCGGTATTGATGTCGCACAGCCCATAATCGGCGCCGATTCCCATTCCCGGCACGTAGGGAGCGCGATAGCCGCCGATGTTGTTATCCAGCAAATCGCGTGTGTCTCCCATGCATTTAGACCAGGTGAAGTTGGCCAGCAGGCTGAAGTTGTGGCTGAAACGATGTTGCGCATTGATTTGCAGACCGTTGTAGTTCGATTCTCCGGCGCGCGCAATGTAGGTGCCGCCATTCGCGAAGCCGGGGAAGAAATCATTTGCCGTGATGCTTGCGGAGGGCGGCAGGATTTTGTTGAGCGTATTCGTACTGAGCCCCACCTGGACGTGCCGCGATAATGTGCCGACATAGCCGGCCTCGAGGACTGTTTCCGGAGTGAGTGCGAACTGGAGTTGCAGGTTGTAAGTCTCTGCATACGAGGTTTTCGCATGCGGCGGTTCTCCCAGAAGCGTGAGGCTGATATTGGGCGACGCAGCCGCGGCTGCGGCCGTGAGCGGCACATTCACAAGTCCATTCTGCAGCGTTCCCACGGCATTGTTGGGTGAAAGCGGTGTTACCGGATTTGCCGCCGTGTAGTTTGAGGTGATCTGGAAGGGGAAGTTGACGTAGTTGCTTACGCTGAGCCCATGGTTCTCATTGCCCTGATAGAAAATGCCGCCGCCGCCATGAAGGACGACACGCGGCAGGAGTTGATAGGCGAATCCAATACGCGGCGCGAAGTTGTTCTTCTGCGCGTGGATCAGGGTGTTTCCAGAAACCGGAGTAAAGGTGATTCCATTCGATTGCAAAAGAGCCAGAATCTGCGGAGGCTCATTGGCGACCTGCGACTGCGGCATGTAAAAGTGCGAAAGCCCATCGGGGCTATCGCCGGTCTGCGCAGGAACCATATTCGCAAAATGGGCATTGGCTTCTTCCGGAGTGCCGATGAAGTCCCAGCGCAGGCCGAGGTTGAGCGTCAGCTTTGGAAGCGCGCGCCAGTTGTCCTGAACGTAAGCTCCCACCACCGGCCGCACCAGCCGGAAGGCCGGAGGGAAGTTCGAAGCGCCCATGGAATTTGCACCGCCCACGTTTGAGATTCCGCCGGGCACTGTCGTCGCTTCCGGATTGAGAATGAATTGCGCACGGTCCGTCGAACTGTCGGTCGAACTAACCACCGACGTGTAGATGCCATTGTTCGTAAAACTGCCGCGGGGCGTGGTTGGCGTCACGGTAGGGAATGCGATGTACTGATACTCGTCGCCAAGGCGAATCTGATGTTTTCCATGATCGATGGAGAGGTTCTCCGAAACTTGAAATACGTCGCTCGCCTTGCTGCTTGGAGTGGTACCCGCCGCGCCCATCGTGGACAGGGTTCCAAAGGTCAGCGTGGGTAAGCCGCCGTTGGTCGGAGTCTGCGGGATTCCCTGGATTCCGTATTGCGCCGGAATGCCCATCACATTGGCGTCGAACTGTTCCCGCAGGTCGGCCACGCGGCTGTAGCCGACGCGTGCTTCCAGCACCAGTCTTGGGTTGAAGATATGTGTTTCGCTGAGCGCCTCGTTCTGCGATTCTGTCCAGCCCGTGCCCGGCCGCGAAGGAGCGCCGTCGGCCACACCCGGGAAAGGGCTTGGCTGAAACTCGCTGGTGTAGTTGTAGCTATAGCGCGCGAAGGCTGAGTCCTTGGGCCCGAAGTTCTCATCGAAGCGCGTGTCGAAGCTGTCCACATTGGTCGTCAGATTCGGGCTCACGGTGTAGTTATTCGTCAGCGCGGATTTGGTGGGAGCCGGCAGCAACTTGAGAAGCGCAATCGCATTGGCATTCGTTCGGGCAGTCGGAATCTGGTTCAGCAGCGCCTCGGCTGCCGGAGTGGTGAAGTTGGTTGTGGTGTTGCCGGACATGCTTTGGCACCCGCCCGATGCCGTGCAGCCATAGAAGGGGTCGCGCACAAACCCGCTGCCGGTCGCTGTGAGGCCGGTAACGGAGTCGCGCTGGTTGGCGGTCACAGCGCGGCTCGTCGCCGGATCGAAGACTGTGCCGCTGGGAAACTGGCGCCCGAGGAGATCGGTTCTGCTCCCGCTCTGCAGGGTGATCAAATCCTGCAGATTGGAAAATCCGCTCGCGTTTTCCTGCGCTGTGGGCACCGTTTCGGTGTATGTCTTTCCCTGCACGATGCGCGTTCCCTGGTAGTCGACGAAGAAGAACGTCTTGTCGCGGCCGTGATAAAGATGCGGAATGATCACGGGACCGCCCAGCGTCCCGCCAAACTGGTTCAGCCTGTACTCCGGCTTGCGTTGCGTGGGAAGAACAAAGTAGTCGGCGGCATCAAAAAAGTCGTTGCGCAAAAACTCCCACAGGTCGCCGTGGAAGGCGTTGGTTCCGGACTTTGTCGTGACATTGAGTACCGCGCCGGCTGCATGGCCGAATTCCGCTGAATAATCGCTGGTCTGCACATTGAATTCGCGCAGCGCGTCGGGCGGAGGCAGGATGACGAACTGCGACTGGTTGACCAGATCGACGATCGCAACGTTGTCATCCATGCCGTCGAGCAGGTAGTCGTTTTGCGTGCGGCGTGATCCGTTGGCTGTAAAGGAACCGCTGGCCTGCAGGCCGCGATTGTCGTTCTGCGACATGGTGACACCAGGCGCCAGTTGAGCGAGGAAGACCGCGTTACGGCCGTTGAGAGGCAGGTCGTTGATGGCCCGCTGATTGACCAGTTGCTGGATGGACGACGATTGCGTCTCAAGGATCGGGCCCGCGCTGTTGACGCGGACCTCCTGCGTGATCTGACCGACCTGCAGCGCCGGATTGATGGCCAGGCGTCCCTGCACAGTGACCTCAATGTGCTGCTGGACGAATGTCTGGAAACCCTGCTTGGCCACCGTGAGGGTGTACAGGCCGATGCGCAACGGGCTGAAGCTGAAGCTTCCATCCTGGCCCGCGGTTTGATCCTCCGTGAGACCCGTGCCTTCGTTCTTGACCGTGAGCCTGGCCTCGGGAATGATGGCCCCCGATGCGTCAACCACAACGCCCACAATCGAGCCGGTATCCACCTGGCCCCAGGCCACGCGAGGCGCAATCGAGAGCAGAAGGCCAATCGTCAGGCATAGCGCTGCTGCGGTGAACAATGAAGCGGCATGAAGTTTCCGGGCTGCATGATTGTTGATGGCCCCTGTGATTCCTACTCGAGTAGACATCCGAGCTCCTCGTTTGATTAGTTTTTTGACAAGAGCGCAAGCAACTTTCATGGGGAATCAATGGCGGCTATCCGCGAGCGCTCAGGCGAGTGGCCGGCCGCAGCGTGAGCCCGCCCGAAGCCGACGTCCCGATGATTGCAAAACTCGGGGCCCTCGAGCGCTGCCATACTAACAGGTCGGCGAAGCAAACACCATGCAATGGAGCCCGCTGGGGCAAGCATTGGCAGGAGACAGCTATCGCGGAGGCAGCGAGAATGTTGCGACAACAGGGTAATGGTCGGAGGGGTAGAGGTGATTGACGGTGTGGGTAATCGTCTCCGCCGCGAGAGCTGGGCCCGAATTGCGATGCAAAATCCAGTCGATACGTGGGCCGGCTACCTTTCCGAATCCGTGCATCGTGCCCTCAGGGCCGCGGCGCTCGCTGGCGCTCTCCCACGCATCATCCAGCACGGCGGCGAAGGCCTCATGAATCTCGCCGTCCGGGGACGCATTGAAGTCGCCGGTGAGAAAGAGAGGCAGGCCTACGGGCAGGGATGCGATCTGTTCCAGAACAATGCGAGCCGCTTTGCGGCGCGCTTCTGCGGCGGAGCGGCCATAGGGCATATGCGTATTGAGGATCAGAAGCTCAGTGCTTTCGGAGGTGCGAAGCCGGCCCCATGTGACCATGCGCGGGCGAGGGATCTGCCAATCGCTCGATCCGGGAATCTGCGGCGTGCGCGAGAACCACGATTCGCCGCACTCCACCAGTGAGAAGCGCCTCCTGTCGAAGAAGATCTTGTTGTGTTTATCGCGATGGTCGCCGAACCGGCCGCGGCCGAAGCAGTCAAACTCCGGAAGCTGTTCGAGAAGAAACGCAGTTTGCTCGGAAAAGATCTCCTGCGTTCCCACAAGATCAGGATGGTGCATGACGATGGTATCGGCCAGAAGATGCCTGCGATGTTCCCAGGACTGCGGGCCATCGTCGCCGTCCATCTGGCGGACATTGAAGGTCATCAGACGCAGGGTTTCACCGCTCGCCACCGTTGCGCCCTCCGACGCGACTGTATCGGCCGGAGGGCGCAATCGAGATCAAACGGCGATGAAAAGTTGATTTGGTTCGTATGAGAAGAGATCTTCAGGAACGGCGTATCTTTTCTGCAGCAACGGCTTTCGGGCCTGTCTTTTTGCGCCTGACCGGATGTGCAGGCGGGCGAACAGCGCGGGCGACCGAAGAGGTCTTCTTTCGCGAAGCAATGCGGGCTTCGGGGCTGGCAGCCGGCTCGGCCGGATGTTGTGTCCAGACGCTTCTGAGAAGATTCTCGCGCTCGCGCTCCATCTCAACGTAAACCGTGTCGAGGATTTCGAGCGCCTCGTGCCCACCTTTGCCCTCGAAGCACTTGCGCAATACCTCACGCATCGGTTCCCAATCTTCAGAGAGCCGCGTCATCACCGCCTGGCCATGTGCGGTGAGGTAGAGCAGCCGCGCCCTGCCATCCACGGGGCTGGGCTTGCGGCGAAGAATGCCGCGGCGCTCGAGCAGCGTGACCATTGCCGTGACAGTATTGGGCTCGGCAAAGATGCGGTCTTTTACGTCCACCTGTCGCACACCCGGCTCACGCTGCACAGCACGCATCAGCGAATACTGCTCCGTGGTGAGCCGATAAGGACCGAACATGACGTCGCCCAGGCGGCAGATAGAGAGGAATGCCCTGCGCAGGCGGCGCACGACATGCAGTGATCCATCGGCCGGCTGTGCCGATGCGTTCGTGTGGTCCACGCTGGCCTGTACATGATTACTCGGATCCGGCAAGGTCGTCTCCCGAGAAAATTTTCAACAACGGGATCCCTGGGTTCAACGGCTCGTATGAGAACAATCGTGCGAATTCGGGCAGAACCGGCAGCCTGGAAATGCAACGGCTCCGGTGCAGATTCTGAATCGTTCAGCTGTATGCCAACTTCTTGTCCTGCAAGAGATTGGCACCTCTCTTGTGTCTGCCTGTGTCGGCCGTTTCACGCAGTATACCAAACGACGGCGAGCGAGCGGATCAACCTCATCCCTTAAATACTTCGTCCACGAACTTTTTATTCAACCGTTACCTTTTCGAAACAATCTGCTGCGTACACTGCCCTCAATCGGGCTTGTCAAAACAGGAAAGTGTGTCCGCAGGCGGAGACTCGCACTGCCTGGCCAAGAGAACGCCGAGAACCTGCCCACCGGTAGTACGAAAGCGCAAGTTAAGTTCGCTACGCATTGAGACGTTCATCTCATGGGCACGATCCGCAACCTTACTGTGAAGGAGCCATGTCATGCAAACTGCCATTCGCCGGATGCGAATTTGCCTCTGTACCAGTCTGTTCCTGTTGGTCAGCTGCCTGCCTGCGCATCTGCTCGCCCAGAGCGCGACCATCAGTGGACAGGTGCTTGATGCGAGCGGAGCCGCCGTTAAAGGCGCGCAGATCACTCTCGACCGGCCGTCGACCGGAGTCAAGTACACGACCACGAGCGACTCCGCCGGGAGCTATATTCTTCCGCCCGTTGCGCCCGGCCACTATCAGCTCAACATTACTGCGGACAAATACGAGCCCTGGACAGAGTCGGACATTGTGCTGGAGGTAGGTGCGCAGAAAGTCGCGAACGCTGTGCTCTCTGTAGGATCGGTGCGCCAGTCGGTGCAGGTTACAAGCGCGCCGCCGGAACTGAACACACTGGACGTCGACCGAGGCACAGTTACGGAGCAGCAGCTGGTTGCAACCATTCCGTTGGATGTACGGAATCCGTTTCAGGAGACGAACTTCACACCCGGCGTGGTGCAGAGCAACTCACTGACGGCAGGGACGAACATGTCGTCGCAAAGCACGACGAATACCTTCTACATCAATGGCACGAAGGCGGGCGAGTCGGAGATTCTGATCGACGGCGCTGCGGATACCGTCTTCTACGACGTACACGCCGCGGGAGCCATTCCCAACCTGGATTCCGTGCAGGAATTCAAGATCTACACCGACGCCTATGCTCCGGAGTTCGGCCACAGTGGCGGCGGCATCGCGAGCTACAGCATCAAGTCGGGCACGAATGACTTCCATGGAGGAGCATGGGAGTACTTCCGCAACGACGCGTTGGACGCCAATGGCTGGAATGCCAATCAGGCGCATCAGCCTAAAGCGTCGTTTGGAAGAAACCAGTTCGGCGGCATGATCGGGGGCCCGGTGATCATTCCCGGTCTCTATCACGGACGCAACAAGACCTTCTTCTTCGGCAGCTACGAAGAACTTCTCGACAGCTTTCCCGGCTTAACGCTCGGCGGCTCCGGCTTCACTTCCACTGTGCCGACGGCGCTGGAGAAGGCAGGCGACTTCTCGCAAACCTTCAATACCAATGGCACTCTGAATACAATCTACGATCCGAGCACGACCATCTCTGAGCCGGCGAATTCGACCTACTCATGCCCGGACGGCAAGACGTATGCGACGACGAAGGCGGGCTATTATCGCTGCCCGGCCTACTACAACGGCCGGTACAATGTTCTCGATCCGTCGCGGACTGACCCGGTTGCCAAGGCACTTCTCGCGCTGTATCCGCTACCCAATCAAGCCGGAGTTTCGGGCAGCGACGAGAACAACTATTTCTCGTCGGCTACGACAGCCGATCATGATTTCAGCTACGATCTCCGCATCGATCATCGATTTTCGGATACACAGAGCATCTTTGGGCACATCGACTTCAACGACAACTACATTCTTTACGCGCCGGTCTTCGGACAGACGAGCCTTACGCCAATCTACGGCAACAATCTTCTTCCGCTCCGCAATATCGTCGTGGATCACACCTGGGTGATCTCGCCCAAGATGATCTTCGATCATCACCTTTCCTGGGGGCACATGGAGTCTCATCGTGCTTCTGTGAATCCATTGGGGACCGGACGATTTGGCATTCCCGCGAATGCCGCGCCGGGCGAAACGGCCAGCTTTACCCCGGAGGTGGCGGCCACAACCAATCAGCTTGGCCAGATCGGCAACCTGGAGCCCTATGAGCGTAATCCGAGTTCGGTTTATCAATATGCTCCCGCGCTGACGTGGCTGAAGGGCGCACACACCTTCAAGTTCGGCGCCGATCTGAGACGATACCCTGACCAGCTCATGGATCCACAACTGCTGACGGTCAACACCTCCAGGACTTTCACCGGCGGACCTTATGCGAATTCGGTTACCGGAACAACAGGCAACGCGATTGCGGAACTGCTGCTTGGCCAAGCAACGGTGACCAGCGGTTACGCACCCAAGGTGGACTTCCGGCACCAGTACTACGCGGTCTATGCAGAGGATGCTTATAAGGTCACGCATAAGCTGACCGTGACTTACGGGCTGCGCTATAGCTTTGAGGGCGCAGATGTAGCCAATGGCAATGAGCTGAGCTATCTTGACACGACAAGTCCATCGGCCATTGCGTCGCAGGTTGCCGCTAATGCCTATGTCTCCGGTTCGAGCCTTGTGGGCGGTGTGGGCATCGTGGGTCTCAACGGGCAGAGCCGCACTTTGCAGGTTCCCGGCGAGCTGCACTTCGATCCCCGCTTTGGAGTCTCCTATAGTCTCGACTCGAATACGGTAATTCACGCCGGCTTCGGCGTCTTCCGGCATCCCACCGCGACCTGGGGCACAAACCCGGCCTCCTACGGCTTCACGCGCAAATCCACTTCGATCGATGCCGCAGCCAACGGCTTCAGCCCCCTCTACAATCTCTCCAACCCATTTCCCTCCGGGATCCCTGCACCTTACGGAAACAATCCGAGCGCGTTGAACGGAAACAACACTGGCAACGGGCCCCTCAGCGTCGAGCTGGGGCAGAGCATCTCCGGCAATTTGCGTCAGCAGAGCGATGCCTATAACGAAAACTGGTCTTTGGACGTGCAGCGTTCGTTGCCTGCGCATTTCGTCGTCACTGCCGCCTATGCGGCCGGTGTAGGCGTTCACCTCTATGGCGCTCTTCAGCTGAACCAGCTCACCGATGCACAGCTGGCAATGGGCAATGCGCTGACTGCGGTTGTACCGAATCCCTTTTATGGGATCATCACCGACAGCAGTTCTCCTCTGAGCAAATCCACGGTGCAGGAGGGGCTGCTGCTGAGGTCCCATCCACAATTCCTGAACTTTGAAGCGCTGAACGACGGATGGGGACACTCGAATTACCAGGCCGGGCAGCTGACGATCGAGCACCGTATGAGCCAGGGCCTGTCGATGCTGGTGGGTTACACCTACAGCAAGACGATCGACAATATTGGCGAGAGCGGTACATCGGCCAGCATCCAGGACAACGGCTGCTCGCAATGCGAGCGGTCAGCCGCCGACCTTGACCAAACCAACGTGGTACGGGTGAGCGGCATGTATGAGCTGCCCTTCGGTCCGCAGAAGGCCTTCCTGAATCACGGCTTCGCCAGCTACCTTGCCGGCGGTTGGACGGTGGGCGGCACCTACCAGTACAACACCGGTCAGCCGCTACAGCTAACGGCGCCCATTCAAGGAGGGCTCGCCTCGAATCTTTACGGCATGAACGTGCTGCGCCCGTCGCTTGTCCCTGGCCAGAGCATCACCGACACGTCCAATTTGACCGCCGTGAAGGGGGTGCGGCCCAGCTTCAACTACAACGCCTTCATGCAGCCGGGGCAAACGGCGCACGGCGCTGGCACGGCAGATCCATATCTGTTCGGCAATGCTCCTCGCTATTTGTCCAATGTGCGCAATCCGGCCTACGCGGATTTGGACGCGTTCTTCTCAAAATCGGTCAAAATCAGCGAGCGCATGAGCGCAACCTTCCGCATGGAAGCGCTGAATGCTCTCAACATAGTCGTCTTCGGCGGACCAGACGTCGGCGTTTCAGACACCAACTTCGGCTACAACCCTCAAACCCAGAGCAACAATCCTCGCGAAGTGCAGATCAGCGGACGCTTCACGTTTTAAAAGATCCGCTGTCCGACGCCGGCGGTCCGCGCAAGCCGTCGGCGGCTTTTTTCCGAGCATTCATCTTCAACGCGTATCCTCCAGCTTGAGGGAACCGTGACGCCAGTTGAACTGACTTTGAAAAATGCTAAGGTCGTAACGCCATCGAAGATTGTGGAAGGTGCTGTTCATTTCCGTGATGGTGTGATCGCTGACATCCATACCGGATATCTCGATGCGCCGGCCGTGGACTTCGCGGGCGACTATCTTGTTCCTGGTCTCGTTGATTTGCACACCGACAACTTCGATCGCCACGTTCGTCCGCGCAACAACGCCGATTGGCCGGTGATGTCTGCACTTCTGGCGCACGATGCGCAGATGGTGGCCGCGGGCATCACCACAGTCTGCGACTCGCTCTACGTGGGGATGACCGGCTTTGGAGCGCGTAGCTTCGAAACCTTGAAGGAGACAATCACCGAAATGCACGGATGCCGCGCGGGCGGCCTGCTTCGCGGCGATCATTACCTGCACCTGCGTGCCGAGGTTTCGATGGAAGACATGCCGGCGAAGTTTGCTTCGGTTTATCCGGACGCGAGCGTGCGGCTCGTATCCGTGATGGACCACACGCCGGGGCAGCGGCAATGGCGCGACCTGGAGAAGTACGCCGCGATGGAGAAGAAAGACTTCCATCTCACTCAGGAAGAGATCGACAACTTTCTTAACTCCGCGCAGGATCGTTACCATCGGCTCTCCGGCCCCAACCGCGCCAAGGTGCTTTCCATGATGGACGGCCACGGCATCGCCATCGCGAGCCACGACGACACGACTATCGAACACGTGGAGCAGTCCCATGCGGAGGGGATCAGCATCTCTGAATTCCCAACCACCCTGATTGCCGCCGAAGCCGCCCGCGCCAAGGGTATGTGGATCGTGGCCGGATCGCCGAACCTGGTTCTCGGCCGCTCGCACTCCGGCAATGTGTCGGCAGAAGAGCTCGTGCGCAATCATCTGGTTGACGCTTTCGCATCGGATTACGTGCCTTCGAGCATGTTGCAGGGCGCATTTTTACTGAATGAAAAAAATGGTGTGCCCCTGCACGAGGCCATCGACATGGTGAGTCTGGCGCCGGCACGTATGGTCGGGTTTGACGATCGTGGAAGCATCGAGACAGGAAAGCGCGCCGATCTGGTGCGCGTGAGAGTTTGCCGCGGGATTCCGATCGCAACAACAGTGTGGCGCGAAGGCGTACGCGTCTCCTAGTGGAACCAATCATGGCCGATGACCATAAGAATGCTTTGCTCACCATGCTTGCGCGAAAATCCTTCGGCTTGCGCGAAACCCGGCTATCCGCCGGGGGGTCCAGCGACTATTACATCGATTGCCGCACCACGACGCTTTGCGCCGAGGGCGGACGGCTGACGGGCCTGGTCATTCTCGACCTGCTTCGTGAAAAGCAGTTGTCCCCTCTAGCGGTTGGTGGGCTGACACTGGGCGCCGATCCTGTGGTATGCAACGTTGCGGCGGCGAGCGCGTGGCAATTCGGAAAATCGCCAGCCAGCGCAGCGATTGATGGATTCCTGGTGCGCAAGGAGCAGAAGGCGCACGGAGCGGGCCGGCGCATTGAAGGCTTTTGCAAAGCCGGCGCGCCGGTGGTGATTGTGGATGATGCGTGCTCCACCGGAGCATCGATCATTACCGCGATCCACTCCGCCAGGGAAGCGGAGATGCGAGTGATCGGTGTGGTCTGCATTGTGGAGCGCGAAGAGGCAGGCGGCCGGCCTGCCGTGGAAGCCGCCGCTCATGGCGCGCCATTCTACAGTGTCTTCTGCGCACAGCAGGTGCGTTATGCATACGACGATCTTGGTCGCCAATAGCGGGCGCGATTCCCTAAGAAGGACAATTTGCCCGCGCAACGCACCAGTCGATGATGGCATTGAAACGCTCTCGATCAAGCGCATGTCCGGCGGCAGTACGCACATGCTGGAGGTGAGCCACGCAATTCAGCTGTTCAAATGCCGGGAGGGCAGCGCGTACGAGGTCTTCCGCGTCCGCGGAAAGAGGGTCCTCCTGGGACGAGATCACGAGCAGTCTGCGCGGGGCGATGCAACGAAGCAAATCATCGAAATCGAAGTGATTGCAGAAGCCGGGAATGATGAGCGACATCTCCAGGGCGGTCTGCGACCTCAATTTGTGTCGAAAAGAGCACACTGATCCGCTTGCGCACGAAAATATGACTCGTGTATCCAGTGCCGCCAGAAAGAGTGTAGTGTTTCCTCCAAAGGAGTGACCGACGACTCCGAGATTCCGTATTCCCGAGAGAGTCTCCAGAGCCGAGAGGCCCGCGGCGGAGTCCTCGAGTATCTTTCGCAGGAGCAGGTCGCCCTTTACTAGACGGTGTGCCATCTGGTTGTAGTACTGTAGCCACCCTTCAGGCGTGCTGTGAGGCTTGCTTGAAGACGGCGCAAGCGAACTGCCCCAACCCGCTTTGCTGAGACGCGATTCGAATCCGACGGCATCCGGCGCAAGCACCATCACGCCATGGCGTGCGAGGGCCGGTCCGAAGGCCTGTAGCGGGTCTCCAGCAAGCCCGGCGATTTCGCTCTTGCCGATAAGCCATTGGCTGTTGTGCTGATGCAGCGCCAGGACTGCTGCTTGCGGCTTCGCCGCTTCGGGTTGAAACAGGAACGCTTCGATCTGATCTCCATCCGGCGCTGTATAGGAAATGAGGCTGCGGGTGATCCCATCCTCCGCCTCCCGCTCGATAAACCGGACATCGGGTGAACAGGTGGGAAGCGTAACTTTCAGGAACGATCGGATGCGCTCGCGAAGAGAGTCCATGCCGGCCAGCCGCTCCTTTCACCCGCGGTGCTTTTCGATAAACTCCTCGGCGCTGAGTTTGCGGAAATCCGGCAAGGCACTCTCGAGCTTTTCCCGCGGCCAATCCCACCACGCAAGGCTCATCAGAGCTTCTTGCACCTTCTCGGGAAAGCGGAAGCGAATGAACTTCGCCGGCACACCGCCCATGATAGCGAACGGCGGCACATCTTTGGAGACGACTGCGCCGGCGCCGATCGCCGCGCCCGTGCCGATCTTCACGCCTGGCAGGATCGTGGAGGCATGCCCGATCCACACGTCGTCGCCCAACACCACCCGGTGCGAGGCGCGCCACTCGAAGAACTCCGCATCATCTTCCACGGCAAAGCCGTAAGACTCACTCCGGTAGGTGAAGTGATGCAATGCCGCGCGCCACATCGGGTGATTGCCAGGATTGATGCGCGTGCTGGCGGCGATCGAGCAAAACTTGCCGATATCGGCCCACACGATGCTGCAATCCTGGACGACGTAGGAGTAATCGCCGAAGGTGGATTCATTCATCGAGGTGCGCGGGCCGACGGATGTGTAGATGCCGAGAGTGCAGTTGCGCACGCGGGCCGTGGGATCGATGCGCGGTTCGAGCCCCAGCGATGGTTTGCGGTGCTTCGCCGGCTCCTCTGGCGGATCGGGCGCGGTATCCATAAGTTCTACGGACGTAGTCGTCATGTCTAATGCCTCCAATCGGGGATGAAAATTGCGAAACCGAATTCAAGTGGCAACGGCCAAGGCCTCCTGGGACAGTTGCGATGCAGCTTCCGGAAGCGCTTGCGCGCATCGCGCGAGCAGTTCTCTGTAACCGGCGGACGTGTGCCCTTCGACGCGCAGGGAAACCATGGGCTCCGTTCCCGATTCGCGGAGCAAAACGATCCCGTCGCCGGACTCAAAACGCATCCCATCAATCTGCAGAATGCTCGTATCCGGCATGGCGGCAGCCAGCGCCTCGCAGGCCGTCGGATAGGGGAGCAGGTCAGCTGCAATGCGAATCTCCGGCGTGCAGTAGATCTGTGGCAGTGAACGGCGAAGGTGTGCCAGCGGCATGCGATGTTGATGCAGCAGATCGAGCAGAAAGAAGGCTGCGAATAATCCGTCATCGCCGCCATGTAACTCAGCAAAAAAATAATGGCCGCACGCGTCGAGGGCAAGCGGTGCGTTTTCCGCAGAAAGACGGCTGCGCATGAACGCGTGGCCGGTGCGCTCCAGCACAGGCGTTCCGCCATGCTCGAGAATCGCACGGCGCACCGCGTCGGAGCATTTGATGTCAACGACGATCCTGGCACCGGTGTGGTGCGCCTTATTCGCGAGCACCGCCC
The DNA here is from genome assembly GCA_035508375.1 of Occallatibacter sp. Lineage (GTDB taxonomy): Bacteria > Acidobacteriota > Terriglobia > Terriglobales > Acidobacteriaceae > Telmatobacter. The sequence goes on from DATJNF010000024.1 coordinate 43,607, forward strand.
GCGCAAACAAGATGGCGATCTCGTCGGCAGAAACAAAACTCCCTTCCTCGTCAATGAAGGCGACGCGATCGCCGTCGCCGTCCCAGGCAATGCCGATCGCGTCCCTCTGCTCGCGCACAGTGCTGCACAAATGTGCCAGGTTCGCGGCGCTGGCGCAATCCGGCGAGCGATCCGGGAAGCGTCCGTCGGCAACACACGAGATGCAATCCGCCGCAAAGCCCAGGGCGCGAAATATCACGGGCGCCATCCGTGACCAGGCACCGTTGCCGGCATCGAGAACTACGCGTGCGGGTGTGCTGTCGCGGAAGTGTGCCCACCGCTCTGACATGGCCCGCGCATAGGCAGGGCATGGATCGATTCTCTGGAGGCGTCCGCTGTCGGCGCGGAATGCGCGCGATTCCGTCAGCGCACGGATCGCCAGCAACTGATCCGGCGTCATGGGCATCGATCGCAGCATCAGCTTCAGTCCGTTGTGCGCCGGCGGATTGTGCGATGCCGTGACCATGAGCATTGCATCGGCGCACTCTTCACGAGCCGCGAAGTAGGCTA
>DATJNF010000025.1:0-8793 GCA_035508375.1 Occallatibacter sp.
GTGCAGCTCGAGCTGCGCCCGCATCGCCAGCTTTTCGACCTGACGGTGATTGCGCGCGACCGCAGCCGGCTTTTTGCCGATGTCTCGGGCGCACTGGCGGCCTGGGGAATGAACATCGTGAAGGCCGACGCTTTCTCAAACGATGCGGGAGTGGTGGTGGACAGCTTCCACTTCAGCGATGTGTTCCGCACGCTGGAGCTGAATCCCAGCGAGATGGACCGCTTCGTTGCCAGCCTGCACGATGTGCTGGCGCAGAGGATTTCGGTGGAGCAGTTGCTGGTGGCGCGGCGGCATCTCAACCATCCCGCGAACTCGAAGGTGGATGTGGCCACGCGGCTCGAATTCGATTCGGAGTCGTCGACGCACTCTACGCTGCTGCAAGTAGTGGCGCAGGACCTGCCCGGGCTGCTGCGCGAGATTGCGCTGGCGCTCAATCGCCACCAGTGCAACATCGAAGTGGCGCTGATCGATACCGAGGGCGAGACGGCGATCGACGTCTTCTACCTTACGCGGCACGCGAAAAAGCTCACTGCGGAGACGCAGGAGTCGCTGGCGACGGACATGAAGTCGGCGCTGCAGGTGATGCGCGTGCACGCCCGAACCTGAAGCAGGAGCATCCGGGCAGCCAGCCTACTGGACAAGCAATTCGTCTTCGCTCGATGAGAGCAGAAGCCTGGCTGGGGCGGATGGGAACTGCGCGCTCTCCCCAAAAAACTGGATGGACTCGGGTCCCGAACCTTGCGCCAAAAGGAGCGCCTGCTCTGCCTCGCGCAGGACCACCAGCGGCGAGCGGCCGTTGCTCGATGAGATCCCGAAGCAGGCAGAGAGACGTGCAGATTCGCCGCGCACCTCGAAGGGCACGGCGAAGACTTCGAGACGCAGGCGCTCGGCCAGCATCGTCGCGTTCTCGGCGCTGCCGCCGGGCATGGCCACCAGGAATTCGTCTTTGCCCACGCGCCCGAGCAGGTCGTAACTGCGCAGGAGGCGCGCGGCACGGCCGGCGATCTGGCAAAGTAGGTCGTCGCAGGACTCGGCGCCCAGCCGCGAGTTCCAGTAGCCGAAATCGTCCACGTCGAAGAGGATCATGGAGAGCGAGCCCTTCATGCGCTGCAGGCGGTCGGTTTCACGGAAGAGCATGGCCAGCATGGCCCCGCGATTGTAGGTGCCGGTGAGAGGGTCGTAGAGAGCGTGGAGTGCCGACGACTCGCGCAGGAGATCGAAGTCGTGAGCCAGTTGGATGAAGCGCAGCACATTACCGATTCGAACCTGCCAGAAATCCCGATCCATGTGGCTGGGAACAATGTCGAGGACGACGCCGTCGGAGAACCGACCAAGGGCTTCGTGAGTCACGGCGTCCGAAATCAGGACAATCGAAATGCGCCTGGAGCTGTCCAAGGTATCGGCCGCGGCGAGTAGCCGGTCCGCGCCCTGCTCTGGCAGGCTGGCATCGAGCAGAAGCAGGGAATGATCGACCTGTGCGGCCAGCAGGGCGAGTGCGGAGTCTGCGGAGAGCGCGATGTCGACGTGGACTCCGAAGGAGCAGAGCAGCGGCTCAAGCAGGGCCAGGAGCGCAGGGTCGGGCGAAGCGAGCAGGAAGTTGGGGGCGGTTTGTGTGAGCATCCAAATGACCTCAATGGATGCATCGGCGAAGATTGGAATTAACTTAGGTGCTGGGCTGAAATCATCTGCAAATCGAAATGACTTCGGGGCGTGAATTCGATTCCGGAAGTACCGCGCGCTCGGCACCATTTGGGGTCAATCGGCGAAATCGACCTTCGGTTCGACCGGTATTATGCCGCGTTCATGGCCGAGTTCAAGCAGCCTGGCGATGGCCTGGCGGCCGTCGGGGCCGTAGTCGAGTGTGCGCTCGTTCACATACATGCTCACGAAGCGATTGGCGAGGCGGGCGTCGAGGTCGCGCGCAAACTGCATGGCGTATTCGAGGGCCTGCTCGCGATGGTCGAGGGCATGCTGGATGCTGTCGCGCAAGGCTTTTGACACGATGCGGATCGTCTCGGCGCCCATTGAGCGGCGGATGGCATTGCCTCCCAGCGGAAGCACCAGGCCCGTGGTTTGCCGCCACCACGCGCCCAGATCGAGCACCCGGTAGAGGCCGCTCGACGAATAGGTGAGCTGCCCCTCGTGAATGATGAGGCCGGCTGCGAAGTTGCCGGCCAGGATCTCCGGAATGATGCGATCGAAGGGGACGGTTTGCGTTTCCAGCGCGGGATTGAAGATTTTGAGCGCGAGGTAAGCCGTGGTGAGTGTACCGGGAACGGCGATGCGAGTGCGGCCGAGATCGTCGGCGGCCAGCGGCTTGCTGGAAACGATCATGGGCCCATAGCCCTCACCCACACTGCCGCCGCAGCCCATGAGCATGTAGTTCTGCTGGATGTAGGGATAGGCGTGGAAGCTGATGGCGGTGACGTCGTAGAAGGCCTCATCCTGCGCGCGGCGGTTGAGCGACTCGATATCGGCCAGCGTGTGCGTGAAGCGATAGCCGGGCACGCGGACCTTGCTGGTGGCCAGGCCGTAGAACATGAAGGCGTCGTCGGAGTCGGGACTGTGGGCAATGGAGATGTCGCGCGGGGCGGCAGGGGTGGGCACCGGGGAGTGTTGAACACTGCTCACTGGTTCGGAGTTCCTTTCAGATATCAAGCGCGCTGGTTCAAGCCGCTGGCGCCGCCCGGCGCCGGACGAGCCGCCGGAGGATTTCCATACGTTAGCCGCGACGTGCGCGCAGGCGATAGAATCCTGCTGCGATTCCCGCGGCCGCGGTTATCTTGAGCGCGCTGCCGGGCAGGAATGGCAGCACAGTCTGGCTCAGGGTGAATTGCGGCGATGCGTGAGTTAGGATGGCGAACCACAGCGCCCCGCAAAACAGGATGAGCAGACTGCCGGCCGCGGCGGAGAGAAGCGCCGGAGAGAATCCGCGCCCGGTGCGGCGGAAAAGGGTCGAGATCAGCGGAGCGGCCACTACATACGAGAGCAGGTAGCCGCCCGTAGGCCCGAGCAAATGCGCGGCGCCGGCGGCCAGATGCGGCGCCGCCGCAAAGACCGGCAGGCCCAGCGCTCCCTCGGCCAAGTAAGCCGCCAGAGTCGCCGCGGCCAAGGACGGCGAAAGCAGCAGGCCGAGGACGAGGACGGCGAAATCCTGCAGGGTGAGCGGGACCGGCGTGAAGATGAGCGGCAGGGAGATGTGGGCGCAGGCGGCCACGAAAACGCTGCCGGCGATGACGATGCCGGCCGACCGCAGCCCGCGCTGGACGGCCGTTGACGGCGCGGCAGTTGGAGTCAGCGATGCGGAGAGTTCTTGGCTCACGGGGCTCCCTTCAAAGCTCAGGTTCGACGTCGGTTTCGCCCGCCGAAATGTCCCTGCGGTCACTGGCGGCGAACAAGCCGCTGTTTAGATTCTGCCGGTCGGCGGAGCCGGCGCGCTCGCGCCAGATGTGGCGCGCCATTCCTGCAGCAGCCAACAGCAGGGCCACAACCGAAGCGACGAGACAAATCAGTAACCAGCGCATTGCAAAGTCTGGGTCAGAATATCAGACCGGTCAACAACGCTAACCCTCGCGTAGGCTCTCGTGCAGCCATTGGAGATAGGCCGGGCTGCCGGATTTGACGGCCAGCACGAGGACCTCGGGCGTCTGGTAGCTGTGGATCTGGTGGAGGCGGGTTTGCAGCGCGGCGAGTTGGTCGGCTTCGGTTTTGAGGATGAGGAGCACTTCGCTCGAGGCTTCGATCTGGCCTTGCCAGCGGTAGATGGATTCGACGGCGGGCACGAGCGTTGCGCAGGCCACAAGGTGTTCTTCGACCAGCGTCTTGCCCAGGCGGCGCGCCTCGTCGAGGCTGGCGGTGGTGGTTAGAATGATGCGGGCGGCGGAGTCGGATTCAGGCATGGATGGCATTTCTCTCGCGAGTATAGAACCGCTGTTTTGCCCTATTCGGCGGGCTTGATCACGCGCGGCTTGAGCGGCTTGCAGGGATTGCCGGCGCAGACCGTCCACGGCGGCATGGAGCGGGTAACGACCGAGCAGGCCCCGATGACCGCGCCTTCGCCGATGGTCACGCTGGGTGAGATGAAAACGCCGGCGGCGATCCAGGCCTGCGAGCGGATCGCGATCGGGGCGGAAACCAGCGGGAAATGCGGGTGCGTGTAGTTGTGGGTCGACGTGCAGATGTAGGTGCGCTGCGAGACGACGACGTGGCCGCCGATCTCGACCGGGGCGAAGTTGTAGATTTCGCAGTCGAATCCGATGGCCGAGCGCTCGCCCATGGTGAGGTTCCAGGGCACCCAGACTTTGACGCCGGCGCCGATGTGGCAGGCGGGTCCGATTCTGGCGCCGAAGAGGCGCAGAAGGAGGATGCGCAGCGGGCTCAGCATGCGCGGCGTGTGCTCGAAGAAGGGAAGCTGGAAGCAGTGCCAGAGGCCGCGCAGGAGCTTGATCTTGAGTGACGTGGTGCTTTGGCTTTTGTAGAGGTCGATGCGCTGGGAGGTAGCGGCGCCAATAACGTAGCCTCCGGCCCCGATCTCGGGTAGAGCCTGTTCCGCGGGTTTGTCTGGTCCCGCAGCCTCGGCCTCGTCCAGGCGGGCATGAATTCTGGCGATCTCTTCTTCATTCAAACGGATCAGGCGCTCGATCAGTTTTCGCAGCGATTCGGGCGACCGGGCGATTCTTGCTGCCTCGGAGAACGCCGTTCGATGAGGAGCTCGTGCGAGTTCTTGTCGGGTGTCTTCAAGCCTAACGCCTCGCTCCGTGAGAATCGAGGCAGCAAAACAGCCGTTCTCCCGAAGCAGTCCCAGCAGCAGGTGCTCAGTGCCAATGTGTGTGTGCCCCAGGCGTTCGGCTTCCTCGGCCCCGTGAGCCAGAATCCGTTGGCATTCGTTCGAAAGCGGCAGGTCGACGCTGGTGGCAATTCTTTCGCGGATCACGGTGTGGCTCTCGATCTGCTTGCGGATCGACTCCACCGACGCGTGCGAGCGCAGAAAGCGGTTCGTCAGCGCCTTGTCTTCGCGCAGGAGTCCCAGCAGCAGATGTTCGGTTTCGATATAGGGCGCGCCGAACTGGCTAGCCTCGTACCGGGCGAAGAAGATGACGCGCCGCGCCTTTTCTGTGTAGCGTTCGAACATGGCTGTTCCCGCCGTGGTTCAATCCGCCTGCTGCTGGCCGGAAGGTAAGATTGCCTTTCGTCTATAATTACAGAGAACCGCTTCGAGCGATAATTCGCGTCCCCTCGATGAGATAACCGCCGCTAGCCGCCACGTTCCAGCGCCGGAACCTTCTCTCAACGAGCCCGCGGAGAGAGCCGCAGGACCCATCATGATCCGATTCCTTCAACAAGACAGCCGCATCGTCAAGGCATTTTTCGTCGTCGTCATCGGCTTCGCGTCGGTGGGCATGGTGATTTACCTCATTCCCGGCCTGAGCGGCACCATGTCGTTTGCCCCGGATACCTACGCGGTGGTCTATCCGCACTGGTACAGCCGCTTCTTCTCTTCCGGCGACACGGTGAGCCTGCAGCGCGTGGAGCAGATCGCGCGACAGCAAATCCAGCAGCGCGGCCCCCAGTACGCCGACAGCCCGGTGATGATGCAGTTCTTCGAGCAGCAGGTGGGCCAGCAGCTGGTGCAGGAGCAGATGCTGCTCGCCGAGGCCCAAAAGCTGGGCGTCACGGCTACTGATGGCGACGTGGCCGCGTTCCTGCACCAGGGCGCGTTCGGCGAGTTTCTTTTTCCCAAGGGCAACTTCATCGGCGAGGACCGCTACACGGACTTTGTCGCCTCGCGCTTCAACATGTCGGTGGCGCAGTTTGAGGACGAGATCAAGCGCGAGATCGAACTCAACCGGCTCCGGGCGCTGATCACCGCTCCGGTGACGGTGAGCGACCAGGAGGTGCGCGATAGCTACCGCAAGGACAATATCAAGATCAAGTTCGACTATGCGGTGCTTTCGGCCGACGACCTGCGCAAGACCATCAACCCCTCGGATGCCGAGCTCGAGACCTTCTTCAAGACCAACAGCGCCCGCTACGCGCACGCGGTGCCGGAAGAGCGCTCGATCACTTACTTTGCCTTTACCGCCGACCAGGTGCCGGGCGGCATTCCGCAGCCCACGCAGCAGGAGATCCAGCAGTACTATAACCAGCACCAGTCCGATTATCAGGTTCCCGAGCAATCCGATTCGCGGCACATTCTGATCTCGGTGCCCAATGGCGCCGACGCCAAGACCGACGCCGCGGCCAAGGCCAAAGCGGAGGATGTTTTGAAGCAGCTCCAGGCGGGCGGCAGCTGGGACGCGCTGGCCAAGAAGTACTCTGAGGACCCGGGCAGCAAGGACAAAGGCGGCGAGCTGGGATTTGCCAAGCGCGGCGCCATGGTGCCGGAGTTCGATAACGCCATCTTCACGCAGAAGATCGGCGACATCGCCATTGTGAAGAGCCAGTTCGGCTACCACGTGGTGCAGGTGGAGAAGCGGGAGCCGGCGCATCTGCAGGCACTGAACGAGGTGCTGCCCACCATCCAGGCCACGCTGATCCGGGACAAGACGGCGCAGGCCGAGGATGCCTATGCCAATACCCTGACCGCCGAGGCCGCCAAGGACGGCCTGGCCAAGGCCGCGGCGGCGCACCACCTGCAGGTGGAGACGACGCCTATGGTAGCGAGGACGGGCGTGATCGCGGCGCTGCCCGACAGCGCTGCGATTCTGACCAAGGCGTTCGCCGCCAAGCCGGGCGATCCGCCGCAGTCGGCGCCCACGGGCGAGGGTTACGCGGTCTTCCAGGTGGCCGGAGTAACGACGGATCACGCGCCTACCTTTGCCGATTACAAGAGCCACGTGCTGGACGATTACCGCGACGAGCATCTTCCCGCGCTGATCAACCAGAAGACTAAGGAGCTTGCCGACAAGGCCAAAGCCGACGGCAACGACCTGGCCAAGGCCGCGAAAGAGATGGGTGCGACGATGAAAACCAGCGACCTGGTGGGCGAGACCGGCCAGGTGCCCGACGTAGGCGACGTGGGCCAGGTGGCTCCGCAGCTTTTTGACCTGAAGGTAGGGGACCTGAGCGCGCCTATCAGCGCGGAGCGTAACGGCGTGGTGGCCAAGCTGGTGGACAAACAGGAACCGACGGCGGACGAGATCGCCAAGAACTTCGACCAGACCCGCGACCAGATGTTGGACCGGCGGCGCGAAGACGCGTTCAACGTCTTCGTGAACACGGTATCGAACGACTACAGGAAGAACCGGCGCGTCCAGATCAATACCAAGGCGACCGGGCCGGGTGTGCCGGGGATGTAGGTTCTGGGCTATTCAGAACAGCGGTGGTTGAACGAAGATCGGTTTTGCCGATGGAAACCATGCAGGTCACCATCCAAAATCTCCCCATCTCCTCAGACTGACGGCAAATGGGGACCCGTTGATACGCGGGAGAAATGCGCAGGAGAATTAGCATTTGGCCCGTTGGGATTTCGCACGGAGCTTCAACGAAAAAACCTGCGAGGTAATGTCTGGCACAATTTTGCCTACAATGTGATCGCAGACAAAAACAGATGCCTGGGGTAGATCACGGATTTCTCTATTATTATCAACGAGTTATAGATGGTCGGGGCGGAGGGATTCGAAGCCTCCTTCCCGAGTGGCCACTATGCCGTTTTCTGTGTTGAGATTAGGGGCAAACCTGATCAAAATCAGAGGTTGCCGAATTTCTCAGGTGTGCCCTTCTTTCCCTATTCTCTTACCAGAGGACCGCATTCTGCAAGAAATTGGTATCACTGGTATCACCCCCTTTCGAGAGTTCAGCTCAAAGCCAGCTAAATCTGTTGCCACGAGTTGAAAGGCATGGCTATGCCGAAAAATATTAGAACGGCAAACCATTTAACCACGGCCTCTTCATTGGCCCTGCCCTAAGGGGGAGCCATCGTCGCCGGTCCGATTGCAGTGACGAATCAGCAGTACCACTCAGGTGCATTCAACGTACGTTCGAGTATCGTAGGCCAAGCGTTGGTCGACGCATATCTTGCTGCCGAAAGCCAGAGCTGGTCAGGTGGGGTTGTCACGGCCAGCGCCCTTGCATCTTATCAATCTCAGCTGGATCGTGAGCACGGGTTTGTGCCCGTTCCCGATTGCCCCTCATCAATTAGGTCTCTAGAACAAGACGGTCTGGTCTGCAAATACAAGATTCCAATGAAGGCTGGCACCGAGTTAACCCAGTACGACATCAATTGGGCGAGCACGCCTGTCGGGGGTAATGGCCTTACGAATGAGCTGATTCGCGGGAATATGCTTGAGTTCGCAGATAAGCCTCACAGCTCAAGAGTTGAAGAAATCGTCAAGAACACAGAGGCTTTTCTTGAACGATTTTGGCAATCTGGCAATGACGCACCTTGGTGAGATCCAAAAATCTCTCGCGAGTGCTGTTCCCTCTCTCCCTTCCCTTCGCGGATTGCTATCGGTACCTCCGCGATTATGACCGATTTTGAAATGTGCTGACGACAAATTTGACTACATTCTGGAGGACGGATTCTTGAATTCCAGACGATCTGGGTCCTGTGTCAGACTATATCGACGCGTGAGATGCAGACCGAATGCCTGCCGAATTATTTCGACGGCCGCTGAATCATCCTCTCGCGCCGCTGCCTTAATGGCTTGCAACGGGTGATGCAGGAACTTGTTCACGAGGCTCTTGGTCAGAGCTTCCACACAGGCGTGCTGCTCGGGCGAGAGATCGACCAACCGATACCTAAGACGCTGCACCTCCGCTTGCCGAATGTCCTCGAGTAAGCTCTGGAGTCGC
>DATJNF010000026.1:0-82197 GCA_035508375.1 Occallatibacter sp.
GGAATGCAGAAGTGATGTTGCTTTGGGTTTGTGGATACAAGCCGACTTATGAGTACTCGTCGATTGATCGCTATAGGGTCTTGGCTTGCAAGGTTGCGACCCGCGTTAGTAGTTCCGAGATGTAGCCCAGCGTGATGTTCATATCGGGAAAGAAGTCGTTGGGATGGGCGCATTCGTTTCGTTTGTTCAGCATCCCGTGCAGAGCCTTCATTTCTGTCTTTGAACACAGTCCCAACTTTCTCGCCGCTTCTATAAGCTGAAATTCCACGACGGCCTCACGTAGTTCCTCGATGCTTCCAGCGTTAGCAGCCCAAGCCGGGAACGCTGCTTTGACCTTTGCAAGGCCGTCGGAGGCAAGCTTTTCCTCCAGCAAATCCATGAAGCCTGCCCACGCAAGCACGTGAGCCGCTCGAAACAGTTGATGCTCCACACAGCGTAATGCCTGTCGGAAAAGTTCGTCCTGCTTCAATGTAAGCTTGGTAAGTTTGTCGTAGGACTCTTCGAGGATGACCACACGGGAGCCGGAGGTCTCGTGCGTCGCAAGAATCGCGTGCGCTTCCTTCTCGAAGCCTTTGACTTTCGCCAGTAGAGATTTCAGTTCATTCACGACAGTAGATGCTTCTTCATGGCCGCGAAGAAACTGTCATAAACGTCAGCCTTATCCGTAGCTGGAATCTGAAGTTGAATGTTGACGTTCACCGTCATCCCGTTTTGACCGGGAAGGACCAGCTTGCGTTTCACAGCGCCCGCGCCACCCGCGCCCGCTCCCTCTTCCTCCGGTGTTGGCTCTTCGACTGCTGACCCCTCATCGGGAGAATCGAAATTCCCCATATCGGCCATTACCTTGAAGGTACGTACCATTAACGTTACGGTGTTCTCTGCGACGGACGTATGACTGCTAAAGAAATTTCGGAGGGCCTCGTTGTCCTTGCGATTGGCGTCGGGATACGTGTCAAAAAGAGTTTTGTAAGCCGTCTTGAGAGCGTCAGCGAGCACCTTCGATGACTGGCCCTTGTTGCGATAGGCTTGCCAGAGTTTAGTGGGGATACCGGAGCTATCGACAAAGCCGATGAACTTCATCGCAGTCAGAATTGCTCGGTCGTTCGTGCTCTTGAAGCCAACGGAGGTTATGTATTGAAACGTGACCTTAGGTGGGACGCCCGCACTTTGGATGTGCTCTAAGAACCTTTTTATGTTCGGACTGTTGACATGATACGGATAGTTGTCGGCCACTAATTCACTCCTGTACATGTGTCATCGGGGAGTCGCATCGATTCTACACCTGGGCAGCAGAAAGAAAAGCGGGCGCGGCAACGACTTGCGGAGGCGCGTGATTCGTATCAGAAGGTGTCCGTCCTCCCTTCGGTGCGGCTCGACAATCCCGTATCAGCGATCCGAATGTACTCTTAAACGGGCTTGTCGTCGCTTGCCGATCACTTACGAGACGGCGCCTCATCGGTACAGGCTAGAAGGCGTGAAAGAATTGGGTTGAGTCGCCGAGGAACCAAGGATGAACCTGAGTGACACATCGAGTTTCCTTCGCCGGTCATACCCATTGATAGTGACGCACTCCATTAGAGCGGTTCCACAGTTTATTTGCCCTTGCCGACACCGCGGAAGGTGGCATTTTCTTGAGGAAAATGCCACTCTGCAGCAACGGCGTCGCGGGTATGGCAACTGTGAAACCGCTGTAGCGGCAGGAGAACTGCAGGATGCGAAAAGGGTTTACGAGAAGACCGCCAGCGGAAGAGCCTGCAGGGCACGTCAAAAACTACATAACTCCGGGGGGGCTTGAACGCCTGAAAGAGGAGCACAAGTATTTGCTCACCAAGGACCGGCCGGCCGTGGTGGAGGTGGTTGCCTGGGCTGCCGGAAACGGCGATCGCAGTGAGAACGCCGACTATCAGTACGGCAAGCGACGACTGCGGCAGATCGATGGGCGGATTCGCTTCCTTACGAAGCGAATCGAAGCGGCGGAAGTGGTGGATCCGGAGGCTCCGAGAACGGGCGAGCAGAGGAGGCGGGCATTCTTTGGAGCGACCGTGCGTTATGCCGATGCAGCGGGAGCAGAGCAAAGAGTGAGCATCGTAGGCGTCGATGAGGTCGATCTCAACCGCGACCACATCAGTTGGGTCTCGCCTCTGGGGCGCGCGCTCATGAAGGCGGCAGAGGGTGACGAGATTGTTGTTCACGCGCCGCGCGGAACCGAATACCTGACGGTGCTGGGAGTTTCGTATGAACCCATTTCTGTCGAGCCGTTCCGCGAACCACCTGGCCCCGAAGCCCGATAAAGGAAGTCGACCGCTAACGCTGAATTGGTGAAGATGGGATGACTCGGGTGGTGAAGGAGCAACAACTGCAATCGAACGCTGACTATCTCCCCGTGCCGCCGACGGTCATGCGGTCGAGCTTGATCGTCGGCATGCCGACGCCTACGGGGACGCTCTGGCCGTCTTTGCCGCAGGTGCCGATGCCTTCGTCGAGCTTGAGGTCATTGCCGACCATGGAGACGTATTTGAGCGCCTCGGGGCCGTTGCCGATCAAGGTCGCGTCGCGGACGGGCGCGGTGACCTTGCCGTCTTCGATCAGATAGGCCTCTGAGGCGGAGAAGACGAATTTGCCGTTGGTGATGTCCACCTGGCCGCCGCCGAAGTTGACGGCGTAGAGGCCGCGCTTGACGCTGCGGAGGATGTCAGTCGGATCGTCTTCGCCGGAGAGCATGTAGGTGTTGGTCATGCGCGGCATGGGGATGGCCTGGTAGCTCTCGCGGCGGCCTGAGCCGGTGTTGGGCATGTTCATCAGACGCGAAGAGAGCTTGTCCGACAGGTAACCGCGCAGGACTCCGTTTTCGATCAGCACCGTCTCTTGCGTGGCCGAGCCCTCGTCGTCGACGTTGAGCGAGCCGCGGCGGCCGGCGATGGTGCCGTTATCCACTACCGTCACTTTGGGGCTGGCGACGGGCCGGCCGATGAGTCCGGTGAAGGCGGATGTTCCTTTGCGGTTGAAGTCGGCTTCGAGGCCGTGGCCTACGGCCTCATGCAGCAGGATGCCGGGCCAGCCGGGGCCGAGAACCACCTGCATCTCGCCTGCGGGAGCGGGGACTGCGCCGAGCTGGAGGACGGCTCCGCGGGCGGCTTCCTGCGCCAGGTGCTCCGGGCTCTTGCTGCCCGAGAATTGATCGAGGCCGGCGCGTCCGCCTCCGCCTGCGGAGCCGCGGGTGGTGATGGCTCCCTCCTTGGCGATGACGAACACGTTCAGTCGGCAGAGCGGCTGGGTGTCGCTGGCGAAGGCGCCGTCAGACGCGGCAATGAGGATCCGGCGCAGTTCTTCCGAGTAGCCGGCGCGGACCTGGACGATGCGGGGATCGAAGGCGCGGGCGGCGCGGTCGGCGCGCAAGATGAGTTCGAGCCGCGCGGCGAGATCGAGATCGAAGCCGCCGAGCGGCACCGGGTAGAGATTGGCCGCAGCCGTCTCGGTGAATCCCTGAATGGGCTGTTTGGCCGGTCCGGAGGCGATGAGGGCAGCGGTGCGGGCGGCGTGGAGCAGGCGCTCCGGGCTGAGGTTGTCGGTGTAGGCGTAGCCGGTGCGCTCGCCCGAGAGCACGCGGATGCCGCAGCCGGCGCTGGTGCCCTGGCTGGCGGACTTGACGATCTGCTCGTCGACGCCGAGGGCGGTCGCGGTAACCGATTCGAAATAAAGATCGGCATAGTCGCCGCCGGCGCTCAGAGCCTCGCCGAGGCAGCGCTCGAGCAGCCGCTCGGTGATGCCGAATTTCTCAAAAAAGTAGCGTTTGTGGCTTGGAACCGGGGAAGAGGGAGCGTGATTCATCGTGTTTTTAGTGTACGCTGATCCGACTTGCCGCTCATTTCGGGACGGGAGCCGTTGCTGTTTTGGTGCTACCCGTTTTGGGTAAGTACCACGGCGGTCCCGATCATGCTACGATGCGACGCATGAAGAAGATTTTTGCTGCAGCGCTCCTCCTGATGGTGATTGCGACTCCGGCCGCTTTTGCCGCCAGGCACCATCACCACCGCCACCACCACCACCGTCCTGCTTAAGGCGAACCCCGGCTCTTTGCTCCCCGGTGAACAGAGTCCGGTTGCCGGGGTGCTCGCTCGTTCTCCCGCTCCCGATTGGGCCGGGGCCGCTTTCACTCTTACCGCTTCAAGAACGCGCAGACCGGGCCAGGGAACCGTGGTAAGGTTTTTGCCATGAGAGAACTGGAGGCGCTGCGCTATCCCATTGGCCGCTTCAGGCCGCCAGCCGAAAATTCAGCCAACGCACGCAGCGAACATATCGAGACACTGCGTCTGCTGCCCGAGCGGCTGCGCGAGGCGGTGAGCGGGTTGAGCGAAGCGCAGCTCGATACCCCTTACCGAGAGGGCGGCTGGACGGTGCGGCAGCTCGTACACCACTTGGCCGATAGTCATGCCAATTCGTACATCCGCTTCAAGCTCGCGCTGACCGAGGATTGGCCGACGATCAAGCCGTACGACGAAGCGGCCTGGGCGCGGCTCGCCGATAGCCGTCTGCCCATCGACGGATCGCTCGTCTTTCTCGACTCGCTGCATGCGCGCTGGGTGGCATTGCTCGCGTCGCTCACGGATTCGGATTTCGAGCGCGGATTCCATCATCCGGATAACGGCCGGCAGAGCCTGTCGCATGCGCTGGCCGTTTATAGCTGGCACTCGCTCCACCACACCGCGCACATCACCGGGTTGCGCGAGCGGCAGGGCTGGTAGAGGCGCATGCCTGCCGGTGTGGAAGCCGCGTCGCCGGCGCGGCTGGCGCAAGTCATCGAAGAATATCTCGAAGAACATCCGGCGGCGGCGCTGCTTGAGGATGGGCGCGTGCTGTTCGATATGCGGCGGGCGCGCTATGCGGTGAGCGAATCGCACGGGCGCTGCCTGCTGCAGTTGTGGAGCGACGAGCGCAATGTGATGCGCACGGTAGTGGATGTGCAACAGCGCGCGCAGTGCCTGCGTTTGATGACCCGGCGCATGGGCGCCGCGCGGCCTCAGGCGCTCGAACTGGTTCCTAGCAGTGACCGGCGCACGCCCACGGCACGCGATGCGGCGCGCCGCAACTACCAGCGATTGCTCGAGCGCGTGCTACTGCGCAGCTTTCCTGGCGCGAGGGTAGAGGGGCTGCGCTCGGCGATGGATCTGGAGCACAGCTTTGGCCCCGCATACGTGCGCGGGCGGCTGCTGCGTGGAACCGCGGCCGAAGCGCTGATTGGCGTGGGCGACGCGGAGTCGGCGGATGCTATCGATGGCGTCCTGACGCTCGGGGTTTTGTGGCTCGACTACTGCCGGCAGAAGAGCGAAGGACGGCGGCACGTTGGCGCGCTCAAGGTGATTGTGCCCGCGGGCGCGTGGCGCGTTACCGCGGAACGGATGGCGTGGCTGAATCATGCGGCGGCCGATTTTCAGCTCTTCACGCTGGACGAACGCAGCGAAGAGCTGGCTGCGGCAGATTTTCGCGACACCGGCAATCTGGAATCGCGCCTGGTTCATGCATTTTCCGCACCGGCTGCTATCGAGCGTTGCGGTGAGGGAGTTGCGCGGCTGCTGGCGCTTGTTCCTGAAGCAGAACGCGATCGCGTGGAAGTGCGCGCGAGTTCGCCAACCGAGGTGGGTCTGTTGTTGCACGGGCTCGAGTTTGCGCGCGTGCGGCATGGCGCAGTTGCGGGCTCGTTCGCGCGGCGGAACGAGTTGAGCTTTGGCGCGGGCGCGCACGAGACGCCGCTGACCGACGAAAACGAAGACCATTGCCGCGACCTGTTCGCACGGCTGTTCGCCAGCCGTCGTCCCGAGGGCACGCACAACCACGCTCTCTTTCGCATGCAGCCGGAGCGCTGGCTGGAGTCGCGGATCCGCGCGGAAATTGCTGCGGTGTTTCCCGGGCTGCGAGGCGATCTTGTGTATTCGCAGGTGCCGGCGCTTACGAGCGGCAGCCGCGGCCTGCTGGATCTGCTGACGCTCGACCGCAACGGCAGGCTCACGGTGCTCGAGTTGAAGGCGGACGAAGATCTGCATCTGCCGCTGCAGGCGCTCGACTACTGGATCCGTGTGCGCGCGCTGAATGAGGACCGGCAGACGGTGGCCGGCGGTGCGAATCTGCTTTCGGCTTTTGAGCGGCAGGGATATTTTACCGGCGCGCAAGTTGCAACCCTTGCGCCGAAGCTGCTGCTGGCTGCGCCCGCGCTGCGCATTCATCCGGCCAACGAGACGGTGCTGCGTTATCTTTCGCCGCAGGTAGAGTGGGAACTGGCTGCGCTCGGCGAGCACTGGCGCAGGAAACTCGATGTCGTGTTCCGTAAGCGAAGCAGCGATCACGCCTCTCCGCGATGACGTGGCACCACCGGGTCGAATAGAATCAATGACAAGCTGGAAGAGGCATGGAAGCCTTCGACCGCTCCCAAGGGTATGGCTATCCTGGGCTCACTTGCATGGCTGGAAACCGGGGAGGGTCTCGATGACATCGGGTCATCAAAAAGTGCTTATTGTCGACGACGACCCGTCGCATCTGGAAATCTATGGACTCTTGATGCAGCAGGCCGGGTATGATGCTGTGTCTGCGCTGGTGCGATTCGCTGGCGCCGAAGTACCGCGCGACCATGAGATAGGGCTGGTGCTGCTCGACTACAAGCTGCACTCTCTCAAGACATCCGCAGAGTTTGCGCAGGAGATTCGCGCGCTATTTCCAGGTGCGCCGATCATTGTTCTCTCCGATCTGTGGTCTCTTCCTGACGACATTGCACCGTTCACCGCGGAGTTCGTGCGGAAGGGCCAACCGGCAAAACTTCTTGAGGTGGTGGGGCGGCTTTTGCCTCTGCCGGAAACGGAGCTTAAGTCAAAGCTCAAAGAGAATGCGCCGTGAAGAAGGGGCAACCGATCCGCGCGGAGATGCTTCAAAGCTTCTAAAGCATCAGCTGTGTGTGCAGGACGGGCGCTTGTGTTCTCTCGCCGCCCTGGCTTGAGGGTTCACAATCGCGCGAGTTCGCGGCTGCGCGACGCGAGAATGGCGCCGGGATACGAGACGGTCCTTATGTCTTTATCGACTCGATTCAAGCCGCAGCGAGTGTTAAGCTGCAAGGCGGCGATGAGTTTTCTGCAGAGGACGGTGGTGAGGGCGTTGCTGGTTACGGCGGCGCTTGCCTCGGCGCAGCCGACAGCTTCTGAAACCGATTTGAAGGCTGTGTATCTGCTGAATTTCGGGAAGTTCGTGCGGCTGTCGGGAAGTGCTGCCAGCTCCCGGCCACCCACCTTCAACATCTGCGTACTGGGTCACGATCTGATCGGGCATGCGCTGGACGATGTGACGGCCCACGAGTCCATCGACAAGCGCGCGGTGCGGGTGGTGCGCATTTCCGATGCCTATCGTGCAACGGGCTGCCAGGTGCTCTACATCAGTCCAGATGAGGGCGATGGAATTCCTGCGGATCTGGCGGCCCTGGGCAACGCCGACATTCTGACGGTAAGCGACGCTCCTGATTTTTTGAAAGACGGCGGCATGATCCAGTTTGTGACGCAGCAGCGTCATGTGCGCTTCGCCGTGAACCTGAATGCCGTAAACCGCACCCACCTGGTATTGAGCTCAGAATTGCTGCGGGTGGCGTTGTCGGTGACTGGAAAAATTCCGGAGGATCAGTAATGAGACTCTGGAAACGATCGGTAAGGAAACTCTGGAATCCGCGCTCGATCGCCGGAAAACTGACACGCGTGAATGTGCTGGTGAGCGGCACCGCGCTGCTGCTGGCCTATGTGGCTTTTCTGGGCTACGACCTGTACACACTGCGCGCGGACCTGATCCACTCGCTCGCTACGGAAGCGGGCATTGTGGGTGAAAATTGCGTCACAGCGCTGCTGTTCGACGATCAGCAGGCGGCGGAGAACACGCTCGCGGCCCTGGATCATTCTCCGCACATTCGCTGGGCGATTGTTGTGCGAGCTGACGGAAGTTCCTTTGCGAGCTATCGGCGCGATCCGTCGATCCAGCCCAATCTGAGCAAAACGCTGCTCGCACAGCAGTCCCACGAATACTGGTCGAAGGGTACCGATATTCTGCTGGGCAGCCGCATCGATTTTCAGGGCAGGAACCTGGGCGCAGTGTATCTGCTTGCCAGCACCGGTGAGCTGGCGCGCCGCGCGGGGCAGTTCGGGCTTCTTTCTGCTCTGATTTTGCTGCTGTGCTTTGGGATTGCGGTTGCCGCTACCGCGACCGTTCGCGAGCTTGTGACCGGACCACTGACCAACCTGGCCGGCACGGCGCAGATCGTAAGCAAGAAGAGAGACTACTCGGTACGCGCACCGATTCCCAGCAGCAGCGACGAACTGGCATTCCTGGTGCAGTCGTTCAACGAGATGCTCGAACAGATCCAGGCGCGCGACCGTGCGCTCGAGAAATCTCGCAACGAGCTCGAGAAAAGAGTGGAAGAGCGCACCGCAGCGCTGACCGCTGCGAACAAGGAGCTGGAGGCCTTTTCCTATTCTGTGGCCCACGACCTGCGCGGTCCATTGCAGCACATCACGAACATCGCGTTTTTGCTGCAGAACGCGCCCGCGCAGCAAGGCGAGACCGCCGCGCTGATGGACAAGCTGGTTGAAGGCACGGATCGCATGGCGAAGCTGATCGACGACCTGCTGAATCTTTCCCGCGCCACCAGCACACCGCTACACCGCACACCGGTCGATCTGAGCCAGATGTCGGAGAAGATCCTCGGCAATCTGAAGGCCGAGAATGGAAGACGGGACGTGCGTTTCCTGGTGAGGCGCGGCGCGCGCGTAATCGCGGACGAAGGATTGATCCAAGTGGTACTTGCGAATCTGCTGGAGAATGCGTGGAAGTACACTTCCCGGCTGAAGGTGGCGGAGATTGAATTCGGTTTTACCGACGACCCGGCAGGACCAACTTTCTTCGTGCGCGACAATGGAGCGGGATTCAATCCGCGCTTTGCCGACAGGCTCTTTCGTCCATTCCAGCGGTTGCACTCGCAGAGCGAATTTCCGGGGACCGGTGTGGGCCTGGCCACGGCGCAGCGCATCATCGCGCGCCATGGCGGAAAGATCTGGGCCGAAAGCAACGGGGAGGGCGGCGCGGCGTTTTATTTCACGCTACCCGATGACGGAGAGAAGTGAGTCGCATCCGGGCCTGAAGGCCCGGTCTTCCTGGGGCAAGTTTCAGTGGCCTGAAGGCCGCTGCTCCCTCCGGTTCGATCAAGGCGACGCAGCTCGATGAGATTCCAGCTATTCGGGTCGCTTCCATCGGAGTATGGGTTTACGCGCAGCCTGCACCTCATCCAGCCGCGAAACGCGCGTGGAATGCGGGGCGCTCTTCACCAGCTCGGGATTCTCTTCTGCCTCTTTGGCGATGGCGCGCATGGCAGCGATGAAAAGGTCGAGTTCCTCGACCGATTCGCTTTCCGTCGGCTCGATCATCAGCGCTCCCTGGACGATGAGCGGAAAGCTGACGGTGTACGGGTGGAAGCCGTAGTCGATGAGCCGCTTGGCAATGTCGCCGGTTCTTACGCCGCGAGCAGCCTGGCGCTTGTCGCTGAAGACCACCTCGTGCATCGACGGCGTGTTATAGGGCAGATCGTAAAGGTCGTCGAGCTTTTTGCGGATGTAGTTGGCGTTCAGCACGGCGTCTTCTGTGGTCTGGCGCAGGCCGTCGGGGCCGTTCGCCAGAATATAGGCAAGAGCGCGGATGAACATGCCTGTGTTGCCGTAGAAGGCGCGTACGCGGCCAACCGAGTGCGGGCGGTCGTACTCCCAGCGAAGCGGCGCGTTGCGTGGCTCATGAAGCGGCATGGGATCATCGTCGCCGATGCGCTCGCCTGTTTCCGGATCGAAGAACGGCGCGCGGAACAAAGGCGGGCACTCTCCCGGGGGCGCGTCGGCATCCTGCGACTCCCAGCCCTGGGCATCGGGGCAGGACTCGCCCTTTCGGGGCTCATCCCGGACGAGTACAGGGGTAGGGAGAAATGGCTCGAGGAATTTCTTGCAGGCCACGGGGCCGGAGCCGGGGCCACCACCGCCGTGCGGCGTGGAGAAGGTCTTGTGCAGGTTGAGGTGCATCACATCGACGCCGAAGTCGCCGGGGCGCACCTTGCCGACCAGAGCATTCATGTTGGCGCCGTCCATGTAGAGCAGCGCGCCGCGCTCGTGGAGAATGTCGGCGATCTTGTGGATCTGATTCTCGAAGACACCCAGCGTGGAGGGATTGGTGAGCATCAGCGCCGCAGTGTCAGAGTCGACCTGGCGGGCAAGCGCTTCGAGATCGATACCGCCCTCAGCGTTCGACTTGAGATTTTCAACCTGGTAGCCGCAGATGGCCGCGGTGGCCGGATTGGTGCCGTGCGCCGAGTCGGGGATGAGGATTTTGCGCCGGGGATTGCCCTGCGACTCGTGCCATGCGCGAACGAGCAGGATGCCGGTGAATTCTCCGTGCGCGCCGGCCGCGGGCTGCAGCGTGATAGCGTCCATGCCGGTGATGTCGAGCAGGCAGCGCTGCAGCAGGTCGATGACTTCGAGAATGCCCTGCGCGAGCGAATCGGGCCGATAGGGGTGCGCGTCGGCGAGGCCCTCGATCCGCGCGACGAACTCGTTTACGCGCGGGTTGTACTTCATGGTGCACGAGCCGAGGGGATACATGCCGAGGTCGATCGCGTAATTCCACGTCGAGAGCCGCGTGAAGTGGCGGATGATCTCGATTTCGGAGAGCTCCGGCAGCATGGCCATGTCTTTGCGGGCGGCTTCGCCGAGCAGTTCTTCGGCATTGATCGGCGGCACGTCGAGCGGCGGTAATTTATAAGCGCGCTTGCCCGGAGCGGATTTCTCGAAGACCAAAGCTTCGTTCTGCGATTGGTGCGGGCGGACCTTGCCGGTGGTGCGCGGAGCGGAATTTTCGGTGATCGCCATTCGTAGTGCCTCGTTGCTTTGCTTTGTAACAGGGCACGACTTCAGTCGTGCCGAAGAGTCGTTTTCTCAACCTACAGGGGCTTTAGCCCCTGCGCTTAACTTCATCTCTGCCGATTTTCTTTCAGCCAGCGACTTGTAGCAGAATGGATATTTCTCGTCCGGTTGAATCAGGCCCGCTTCAATCGGGTTCTTTGCGATGTAGGTCCGATATTTTTCGAAGCTTGACTTGCCGATGACCCGCACTTCTGAAAACCCACGCTGCCAGACTTCGCCCTTGAAGCCAAATTCGTGCGATAGACGATGGGAAAACCTGCCTTTGATCAATTGCATTGCCTTTTCGATCGTCGTGCCTTCGTCAACAGTGAGGAGCAAATGAAGATGGTCAGGCATGATGACAAAGTCCTGCAGCTTAAATTTCTTTTCCGCTACAAGCGATCGGAGCACTTCTACAAGAAGGTTGGCATTGCGTTGGGATTGCAAGAGGCGACGTCCCATGCTCGTCTTGGTCGTGGCGAAAAAGACGCGAGCCGGGTTGAGAATCTTCTCCGAATCGGCATTGCGCCCGGGTCGCGCCATGGCAGGGGCTAAAGCCCGTTCCTTTCTCGATGCGCTAATCGGCACGACTGAAGTCGTGCCCTGTTACAAAGCAGTTTCCAGAAGCTGGATTATCCTAACAGTCTTGATGATTCATGGAGCCGTTATATCGCCGAAGCTTCTTTCGTGCCAATTCCAGAACCAGGATCCATAAAACCACCCGCCAATGCAGAAGACGACGCACTCCATAAGCAAGGAGGGTAGAGAGGGAAGAGCGAATGGCCTCTGCAAAAATCGGTCAACAAGAATCTCGACCAGATTGAGCAAGATAAATATGGAAACGCCCCATTCGAGGACTCCTCTTGTGACCACAAAAGTCAGCTTTCCTTGTCGGCGAGTCTTTTGCCAGGATTTGCGACGCTTTTCGTCGGCTTGAGCGCTATTCAATCCCGACATCTTAACGCCTCTTTCGCGATCGCGTACCACCCTCGTCAGCAATTACGCCTCCACCAGCCCCGCGGCCAGGACTTTGGCTGCTTTGTCGATCTGTTCGCGGCGGATGACTTCTGTGGCGCACCATAATGTCGCATTGCCGAGTTCCGGATACCAGCGCTTCAGAGCGATGCCGCCGACGATTTTTTCGTCCAACAGGCGCGGGGTCCACAGCTCCTGGGGCTCCGATGTGTCGAGAACAAACTCGTGGAAGTGCGGCGCGCCGGTGAACAACCGCTTCACGCCGGGTTGCGCGCTTAGCGTTCTTGCTGCGTAGTCGGCTTTGGCCAGGTTTTGCTCGGCCAGTTCGCGGATGCCTTCCTTGCCGTAGATGGTGAGGAAGATGGTCGCCATCAGCGCGACCAGCGCCTGGTTGGTGCAGATGTTCGAGGTGGCTTTTTCGCGGCGAATATGTTGTTCGCGCGTGGCGAGGGTGAGCACGAAGCCGCGGTTGCCGGAGCCGTCGGTTGTTTGGCCGACGAGGCGGCCGGGCATCTGGCGTACGTACGTTTCCTTCGTCGCAATAACGCCGCAGAACGGGCCGCCATAACTCAGCGCCACGCCGAAGGACTGCGCTTCCATCGAGACGATGTCGGCTTCTACGGGCGCGCGCACGACGCCGAGCGACACCGCTTCGGCAATGGAGACGATGAGCAGCGCGCCTTTGGCGTGCGCGATCTGCGCGATGGCTGGAATGTCTTCGATGACGCCGAAGAAGTTGGGACTTTGGACCAAAATGGCTGCGGTGTCTGCGGACACCGCAGCGTCCAGTGCAGAGAGATCGATGCGGCCCGTCTCCTGGTCATAGCCGACCAAGGTTGAGGGCAGGCCCTGGTGTTTCGCGTAGGTGGTCATCACTTCGCGATACTCAGGATGCACTGTGGAGGCGACCACCGCTTTGTGCCGACCGGTGATGCGGACGGCCATCATGACCGCTTCAGCCGCACCGGTTGAGCCGTCGTACATGCTGGCGTTGGCTACGTCCATGCCGGTGAGCTCGGCGATCATGGTCTGGAATTCGAAGATCGCCTGCAATGTGCCCTGCGTGATCTCAGCCTGATAGGGCGTGTAGCTGGTGAGAAACTCCCCGCGCTGCACGAGGGAATCAATGATCACCGGCCGATAGTGACGATAGGCGCCCGCGCCCAGAAAGCTGGCGTAGCCGGTGGCGTTCCGGTCACTGGCGGCGCGGAAGTAGTCGATGATCTCGCTCTCGGCCTGCTGGCGGGGAACGAGAAGATCGCGATTGAGACGGTATTCGGACGGAATGACGGCAAAGAGCTCGTCGATGGATGATGCGCCGATTTCGGCGAGCATCCGGCGGCGTTCGTCTGGGGACTTAGGTAGGTAGCGCATGCTGAAGCTACTAGCTCCTGGCTTCTAGAGCGGTTCCACGGTTTACGTGCCCTTGTTGAATCTGCGGAAGGTGGCATTTTCTTGAGGAAAATGCCATTCTGCAATGGCGGCTTCGGGATACAGCGACTGTGAAACGGCTGCAGCCTCCAGCTAGAAACACATTCGACAAATCTCTTGATTCACAGTCAGGAAATTCAGTTGCAATTGCTTCCCGGTCCGACGAAAAAGTTAGAGGCTAGCAGCTAGAAGCTGTTTTTCCTCAGCTTCCCGTCTCTTCCGAGATGAATTTCTCGTATCCCGCGGCGTCGAGGAGGCTGGTGAACTCGGCCGGGTTCGAGAGCTCGACCTTGATGATCCAGGTCTCGTGAGGAGCGGCGTTGATCTTGTCGGGCTCGGTCTTCAGGGCTTCGTTAATTGCTGTCACTTTGCCGGAGACCGGCGAGAACAGGTCGCTGACAGCCTTGACGCTCTCTACGGAGCCAAAGGTTGCGTTGGCGGTGACGGAGTCGCCGACCTTCGGCACGTCGACGTAGACAATGTCACCGAGCGAGTTCTGCGCGTAATCCGTGATACCGATGGTGCCGATGGTCCCTTCGAGCGAGATCCATTCATGTTCGCGGGTATAGCGGTAGTTCGTGGGATAGGCCATGCATTCGTGTCCTCAAAGTTCAAGTGTAAGGCGTCAGGGAGGGGTAAGAAAACCGGCGGGGCGGCAGGGGTGGTTGAGGGGGACGGGAGGGGGATGCACGGAAAAAAGGGAAGGGCGCCAGCCGGGATGCCGGCGGCGCCTCTGGAGTTGAGAAAAAGGCCGTGTACCGGGCGGAATAGGCCAGGTGCGGGCGCGGTTCCGTCGCCAGCCTGGAAGCTCCTATCAGCCCCGGCGGTGCTTTGAGTCCACCTGCAGAGTGAGTATCTGCTGTTTCCTGTCGCGCAAAATGACCAGCTGCACCGGCTTGCCTTCGTTCGAGCGCAGTGCCCGGTCCCAATCGGCAGACGTGTTGACGGACTCAGCACCGACCTTGAGGATCACGTCGAAGGCATGCAGACCGGCTGCCTCGGCTTCGCTCTTGCGCTCGACCTGCTTCACCATCACGCCGCCGGCAATACCCAGATATTCGGCCATTTGCGTGGTGAGGGGCTCAACCAGCGCGCCCACCTTCAGGCTGCTGCCGAAGAAGGGCAGGTGGAATCCACCGGGCACCGGGGCATCGCCGCTGCCACCCGCTCCGCCCAGCATGCCCATTCCGGGCGATGGGCTCATGTCGCCGCCATCGTCGATCTTGTTCCAGACGTCGTGGTCCACGGTCTTGCGGTCGGCAAGCTGCACGGCCATCGTCTGGATATTGCCGTCGCGGCTGATCTCAAGGCTTACCTTGCTGCCCGCTGGAATCTCGCGTAGCATCTTGCGGAGCTGTTCCGCGCTATCGACGGACTGGCCATTCAGCCCCAGCACTACATCATTCACCTTCAACCCGACCTGGCCGGCCGGAGCATCGTGGTCAATGAGCGTAATGACCGCGCCGTGCGTGTCTTTGAGCTTGAGCGCCTGCGCCTTGTCCTGATCGACATCCGTGATGTAAACGCCCAGATAGCCGGGCGAACTGGAGTGCAGCAGCGGGACGGAATCTTCGAAGAACACCGAAACGATGGGCTCGGTTTGTGCCTTTGCCAACGCGGGCGCGAGAGCGAAAAACGCCGCTGCTGTGAGCGCGATCCAGCTTGGCTTTCTATGGGATCCTTGCTTCGGCCTCAAAAGGTACTTCATTGCTTTTCTCCATCGATTTCTACTCCGGCTTGCACTCTCTTGAAATGGCGCGTTGCCGGAACACACGCAGACCTACTGTATTTCGGGCACCTGGCTTAATACCTGCCGGGAAACATTCCGGATTTGAGGATTATCGTCCGAATTCGAAACGGAATACAAGACCTGCCGCACGCTGGTATCGGCTTCCACAGGCGCCAGCAGGTTGATGGCGGCGCTGCGGACGCGGGCGTCATTGTCATTCAGCAGGGCTTCAAGGACGGCGTCGCGCACGCGGACGTCCTCAGCGACGTACGGCTCAAGGCCTTCGAGCGCCTTCTCGCGGACCGTCGGGCTTTTGTCATAGCGCAGCGCAACGAGCAGCGCATCGCGGATGCCGGAGGGCTGGCAGCTGTGCCCGGCGCGGCACTCGGCCGCCAGCAGGTCCACGGAGTCGTCCTGGACCCGTGGGGATGTCGCGTTTTCCGTGGCCAGCATCAGCAGTTGGCGAATTCGCGGGTCGTCGAGCGAGCCCTGAATCTGCCGTGGGATGAGCTGGTTGTAGGTCACGTCGACGATCTCACTGTTCGGCTGTCGCACGATGCCGGAGATGCTGGCGACATTGGCCAGCTCCGGCAACGCCGTCGACGGGGCCGCGAGTTGGGACTTTGGCGCTGCCGCGGTCTGCGTGGCCGCTGCGTGGGCAGCGCGGCTCTGCACGTACTCGTACTCGCCCAGGCAGCCAGCGCCGCCGCCTACCACCAGCAGCAGAACCGCTGCGACGGGCGCCGACTGCAGGCGGGCAAAATTGTTCACAATCCCCTGGCCCCAGCGCTCGTACCACCGCTTCGGCGGCAGAGCGTCCAGCGACTCCTCCAGGCGGAGGCGCGCGCGCGCCACGAGGTTCGGCGAGGGCTCCAGCGTGGAATAGGCGCTCATCAGCGTCTTTAACGCCAGCGCGTGCTCCCGTTCGACCTGGCAGGCAGCACAGCCCGTCAGATGGCGCTCCAGCTCATGCGCCTGTTCGTCGGGAAGCTCGCCGTATGCTGCCGTGACGATTCTCTCCTGTGCAAGTTCGCAATTCATCGGTACGTCCTTCCAGCCTCAAAAAACAGCCATCAGCTTTTAGCTTTCAGCTCCCAGCTTCTTGCTCGACAGCCGCTCATCTTCTTAACCTGCGGTCGTGCTGTTCGAGCGATGGGCCTAATCGATTCAGGTTGCGCCAGCAGCCCAAAAAACTAGCTGCCAGAAACTACTTCAACTCCGCCAATTGCGATCTCAACTTCTTTGTCGCCCGGAAAAGAGTATTTTTGGCGGTTTCTTCCGTGGTATTCAACATTTCTCCGATGGTGCGCAGGCGGAGACCCTGGTAGTGCTTCAACTCAAAAACCATGCGCTCGCGCGGCGTCAGCTTGCCCAGCGCCTCCTGGATCTTCTGCGCCAGCACCTTGCGGTCGAGCTCGCGGGCGGGATTGGAAAATGCCCGGTCGTCGGAGACGGCCGCCAGCAGATCGATCTCGTCACCGGAGCGGTCGACCAGGACGGCGTGATCTTCGCGGCGGGTTTTGCGCCGCCGCAGCTGATCGAGGCACAGATTGGTGACGATCCGATAGATCCAGGTATAAAACGAGCACTCGAATCGGAAATTTCCGATGTACCGATAGGCCTTGAGAAAAGCCTCCTGGTAGATGTCTTCGGCATCCTGCTCGGAACCGGTCAGGTGCAGAGCCAGGCGCAGCACCTGGTGCTCATACTGGCGCACCAACGCGTCGAAGGCGGCGCGCGAACCAGCCTGGGCCTCGCGGATGAGGTCCATCTCGGCTTCGCGGGCCTGCAGACGCTCCTGTCCCTGGGTCGTGCCGTCGCGGTTGGTCCCGCCCATTGCCCTGGTCGCAGCCATTCCTGTTGAGGATTGTAATCTTTGCCGCCCTCGGGAGGACAAAGTTCCGGTAACCGCAACGGGGGAAATCGGTAAAGTTACTGCGTCCGCAGCCATCAACTTCTCCGTTCTGACTGAGTCAGTGCGCATTCGATAGACGTAGCGGGCAGGCGTTCGTCATCCTGACCGGGCATTCGGCCGCCCGTTACGAAAGACGTAGGCGTTGCCGAGAAAGCGCAGCGGCTGCGGCTGGTGTCCGGTACCGCTTCCGCAGGCCGCTCGCAGCCTAGCTCCGAGGTTTCGCCGAGGGATGCTTTCCGCGCTGACGCCGGGAGGGATCGCGTCCGCTAAACTGGGAAACGATGAGCGGAAATCTGTTTGAAAGCGGAAGGGCGGATGACATCGGTGGATGGTTTACGGCCCATTGCGACGGCGGCTCGCGCGGCAATCCCGGGCCCGCAGGGTATGGCGCTGTGATCGAGGACACCCAGGGGCGGGTCGTGGCGCGCCTGAGCAAGTATCTGGGAAGGCAGACGAACAACTTCGCCGAGTATTCGGGACTGCTGGCGGTGCTGGAGTGGGCGCTTGCAAACGGCGTGAAGCAGCTGAGGGTCGTGTCGGACTCCGAGCTCATGGTGAATCAGATGAAGGGCCGGTACAAAGTGTCCAGCCCTGGGCTGCGCCCGCTCTGGGAAGAGGCCAAGCGCCGGGCGGCACGGTTTGATCGCTTTGAGATGGGGCATACTCTTCGGGGCGGCAACAAGGAAGCCGATCGGCTGGCGAATGAGGCGATGGATCAGGGGATAGGGAAGAGCAGCGGAGCTGGCAAGTCAGCGAGTCAGCAGGTAAGCAAGCTGGCGAGTCAGCCTGCGCCGCGGCAGGTGCTCGAAGGCTACGTGAAGAACGGCGTGATCCACCTGCTCGAGGGCGAGCTGCCGGAGGGAACGTTCGTAAAGGTCACCCGCGAGTAAATCTGTATCGAGCGATGAAAATTAACTCGCCAATTCACTCGAAGCGGCCGGCTTGCCGACTCGCTAACTCGCCTCACCCTTTCCGTCCCAGATCGTTTCTCCATTTGTGGCCGGTTACTTCCAACAGATGGTCGGCGCACTCCGGGCCCCAGGAGCCGGCGAAGTAGTTGGGGAAGACCTCCGGCTTTTTGGCTGCCCAGGCTTGCAGAACCGGCGTGTAGAGCGCCCACGTGGTCTCTACGCCGTCGCGGTGCGAGAACAGCGTCTGGTCGCCGAGCATCGCGTCGAGCAGCAGCCGCTCATAACCATTGGCTCGCGACTTGCCGAAGGCGGACTCGTAGTCGAAGTCCATGTTCACCGGGCAGACGTTCATCTGCGGAGTGGTGGGCACCTTGGCGCCGAAGCGCAGCGCGATGCCTTCATCGGGCTGGATGCGGATGGTGAGCAGGTTGGGCTGAATCTCGCCGCAAGGGCCGTCGGATTGCATGCGGTTGAAGATGAGCAGCGGCGGCTGCTTGAACTGGATGCTGATCTCGGTAGCGCGCTTGCGCATGCGCTTGCCCGCGCGCAGATAAAACGGAACGCCTGCCCAGCGCCAGTTTTCGATGTGCAGCTTGAGCGCGGCAAAGGTCTCGGTGCCGGACTCGGGGTTGACGCGCTCCTCGTCGCGATAGCCGATGACGTGCTGGCCGTTCACGATGCCCGGCCCATACTGGCCGCGCACGGTGTTGAGGATCGGAATCGAAGGAATCGCCTGCCAGACCTTGAGCTTTTCGCGGCGCACGCTTTCGGCTTCAAAGCTTGCGGGCGGTTCGAGGGCGACCAGCGCCAGAAGCTCCATCATGTGGTTCTGCACCACGTCGCGCAGCGCCCCGGCCTTTTCGTAGAACGGGCCGCGGCCCTCGACGCCGAGCGTTTCGGCCACAGTGATCTGCACAGAATCGATAAAGTTCCGGTTCCACACCGGCTCAAAGATGCCGTTGGCAAAGCGGAAGACCAGGAGATTCTGCACGGTCTCTTTGCCGAGGTAATGATCGATGCGGAAGACCTGGCTCTCATGGAAGACGGCGTTCACCTGGTGATTGAGCTCGCGCGCCGAATCGAGATCGTGGCCGAAGGGCTTCTCAATGACGACGCCGGCTACGCCTTTTTCAGGATGAGCCATTCCCTGTGCGCCCAGATTTCCTACGATGCCGGTGAAGAACTCCGGCGCTGTGGCCAGGTAGAACAGGCGGTTGCCGCCGATGTTATGTTCCTTGTCGATGCGGTGGAGTTCGGCCTTGAGACCGGCGTAGCTCGCGGGATCATCAAAGTTCAGCGCGTAGTAGCTGATGTGGTTGACGAACTCTTCCAGCAGGGGATCGTCGGACTCGGCGTCGCCGAACTCCACGATGCCTTCGCGCATGTCCGCCGCGAACTCGTTGCCGAGCGGACGCCGCGCCACGCCCACGATAGCGAAATTCTTCGGCAGCAGGTTGTTCTGGCGCAGATGGAAGAGCGCGGGCAGCAGCTTGCGCTTAGTCAGATCGCCGGACGCGCCGAAGATCACCAGGATTCCCGGCTCCGGAATCCGCTCCGAGCCCTTGCTCACCTGGGAAAGATCTTCCGGATGAACTTTCATCGCTATCGTCGCCATGTCTTTCCTCCCTACGGTTCACAGTGAACAGCTTACAGCGGATGGCAAACTCTCGAGCACAAGCCATTGCCTTGGTTCCGGCCATTCGAGGTTACAAAACTCCTAACCCTTGCAGTTCCTGCCGCAGGGCGGCTTCGCCCTGGAAGACAATCGCCTTCATGCCGGCGGCTGTGGCCCCGTTCGCGTTTTCCTGCCGGTCATCGATAAACAGAATTCGCTCTGCTGGCACGCCGAGAATGTCGACCGCGCAACGGTACATCGCCAGCTCCGGTTTGCGCCGGCCCACAAAACAGGAACTCAGGGCAAGCTTGAAGTACCGCCGCAACCCGAACTGCTTGAAACGATATTCGTTGGTCTCGCGGGCCTCGTTGTTTAAAGCGCCGATCGTACAGTGGTTGGATGTTGCCAGCTGGCCGAGGATTCCGAGAGCGCCGTCAGGAAGAACCTGTGACTGGCTCAAGATGAAAGCGAAAAAGTCTTCGCGCGAGAATGGGCGCGGCTCGTAGAAGACGGCGGCGTCAAGATACGTATTCAGATCGATCTCGCCGCGTTCCCAGGCATCGACGACCGCCAGGTGGTGGGCCTCGAGGGATGGCAGGTCGATGTGGAAATGCTCGGCCGCCGCAGCGCGCTCGCGGCGGTCCCAGCCATTGGTTAGCAAAACTCCGCCTACATCAAAGAGGATTACGTCGAAAGGGGACATCGGAGCCTCGGGGCCGGTGCCTACGCGCCGATCCCTGGTAGGAATTCATTACAGCGGTTTCATCGTTGATGGATTGCGAGCCGCTCAGAAAAACGGATGCCGGAAAAGCGTGACGGCTGCGGCGATCGCCGTCACCTGCATGCAAGGATGATCAGAAACAGGTTGAGTTTCGTTATGATGAAATTTGCGGACGGCACCAGAAAATCGTTGCAACCAGTTTCGCGGCCGTTTTTACGCCGAGCTCGCTGACCCGTCTCCGCACTGATACTTGGCCTCGATGGCGAGAACTTTGTTGTAGCGGCGCTTAAAGCGCTCTTCATTGGCGATGAACTTTGCCGCGATAAACGAATCGACCAGCTCAAAGGCCAGCGCCGAAGCGATGATGCGCGCGCCCAGCACAATCACATTCATGTCGTCGTGCTCCACGCCCTGGTGCGCGGAGTATGTGTCGTGGCACATGCCGGCGCGAATACCGGGTATCTTGTTGGCCGCTACGCAAACGCCGACGCCTGAGCCGCAGATGAGGATTCCGCGCTTGGCTACGCCCTTCCGGATGGCATCACCGACTTTTTCGGCAAAGTCGGGATAGTCGTCCGGATGGTCACCGTCATATGCGCCCAGGTCGACAATCTCATGTCCCGCCTTGGTGAGATAGGCGCGCACGTCTTCTTTCAACGCAAAGCCTGCATGATCCGCGCTGATTACGAGTTTCATGATGCACTCCTTCGGAGTGTGGGGCTAGGGACCAGGGACTAAGGAACAGGGGCTAAATCATGAGAGGTTCCCGCTGCGGCTCACGATTAAGTTTTCAGTCCCTGCGTCCCTAGTCCCTTAGTCTCTGCATTGTTACTTCACCAGCGCTTTCGCTTTGGCGGCTACGTTCTCGGGGCTGAAGCCAAGCTCCTTCATCACGATCGGTCCCGGGGCCGATGCGCCGAATCGGTCGATGCCGATTACGGCGCCGTTGGAGCCAACGTACTTCCACCATCCCAGCGTGGCGCCTGCTTCGATGGCCAGCTTGGGCACGCCTGCCGGGAGCACGCTCGCCTTGTACTCGGCTGTCTGCTCCTCGAAGATCTTCCAGCTTGGGAAGCTTACGACGCGCGCGCGGATTCCTTCGGCCGCGAGCAGCTTGGCGCCTTCCACGGCGGGCCACAGCTCGGAGCCGGTGCCGATGAGGATCACCTGCGGGTTCTGGACATCTTCGAGAATGTAGGCGCCTTTGCTCACGTTGGCATAGGCGTCGTGCTTGGCAGGATCGATCACCGGCAGGTCCTGGCGGGTGAGGGCCATAAAGCTCGCGCTCTTGCGCTCGAGGGCCAGTCGCCATGCAGCGGCCGTTTCGTTGGCGTCGGCAGGGCGGAAGTCGGTGAGATCGGGTACGGCGCGCAGCATCGTGAGGTGCTCCACGGGTTGGTGCGTCGGGCCGTCTTCGCCTAGGCCGATGGAATCGTGGGTGAAGATGAACAGCGAGTGGATCTTCATCAGCGAGCCCAGACGGATGGCGGGCTTGCAGTAGTCCGAGAAGCAGAAGAAGGTCGAACCGAAAGGAACCAGACCGCCGTGGGCCGCCATGCCGTTCACCGCGGCGCACATGCCGAACTCGCGCACGCCGAAGTAGACGTTCCGGCCGGTGGGGTCGACATGGAAATTGGCGCCGGGTTTGAAGATCGTTTTGGTCGAAGCAGTCAGATCAGCCGCGCCGCCGAACAGTTCCGGGACGTTCTCGGCGACGGCGTTCAATACCGAGCCGCCGGCGTTTCGGGTCGCGACGGGCTTGCCCGCCGGAAAGCTGGGAATCGCCTTCTCCCATCCGGCCTTTAACTTACTGGCCTGCGTGCGCTCAAACTCTGCTGCCAACTCGGGGAAAGCGGACTTATAGCCGGCGAACAGCTTGTTCCACTCAGCCTCATACTCCTTGCCGCGATCGACGGCCTTGCGCCAGTTCGCGAGTGCATCGTCGGGGACATAGAAGCTCTGGTCTTCAGGGAAGCCGAAGAACTTTTTCGTCGCAGCCACATCGGCTGCGCCCATCGCTTCGCCGTGCACTTTGTTGGTGCCGGCGCGCGGGCTGCCGTAGCCGATGACCGTGCGTACCGCGATGAACGAGGGCTTGGTGGTCTCGGCCTTTGCGGCTTCGATCGCCGCTTCGATGGCGTTCAGGTCGTTGCCGTCGGCGACGCGCTGCACATGCCAGTGATAGGCCTCGAACCGCTCCAGGAAATTGTCGTGGTAGCTCAGTTCCGTAGGGCCGTCGAGCGAGATCAGATTGTCGTCGTAGAGGAAGATCAGCTTGCCCAAGCCAAGGGTTCCAGCCAGTGCTGCCGCCTCATGCGAGACACCTTCCATCAGGTCGCCGTCGCCGCACAGCGCATAGGTGTAGTGATTGACGATCTCGTAGCCTGGCTTGTTGTAGACCGCAGCCAGGTGCTTCTCGGCCATCGCCATACCCACGGCCATCGCGATGCCCTGGCCCAGCGGGCCGGTGGTCACCTCGACGCCCTCGGTCTCGCCGTATTCCGGATGCCCCGGAGTGAGCGATTCAAACTGGCGGAAGCTCTTCAGGTCGTCCAGCGTGAGCTTATATCCCGAGAGAAAAAGGGAGCCGTAGAGCAGCGCGGATGCATGCCCGTTGGAAAGCACAAACCGGTCGCGGTCGGCCCACTTGAAGTGATGGGGATTGTGCTTCATGAGCTTGTGGAAGAGCAGATAGGCGATAGGAGCGCAGCCCAGCGGGGCGCCGGGATGGCCGCTTTTGGCTTTTTCGACGGTATCCACCGCGAGCAGGCGCAGCGTGTCGATAGAAAGCTGATCGAGAGAGAGGGAGGCTAGGCTGGAAGTCATAGCGCTTGGATCTGGTCCTTTCGGTTTGAGTGCGGATGAGCACCCGGTAAAGGGTTTACGACAAAACCAGGCTTACTGTGCCCTTTTGAGTTGTGCTCCAGGTCGCCGCTCCCTGATGGTCGCGTCGACGCGAATGTTGTGCCTCCGAGATACATCAACCCTGGTTTTGTTCACGCGGCGGCTTCGATCTTGACCTTCACATTGTATCCAAGCCAGGTGTTCTGATCGGTGAAATGCAGCGTCCACTCGAGCTCGCCGCTGCGCTCGTCCGGAGTGATATCCGCATGGAAGCCTGCGCAGCCGAGTCCGCGGCTTGCTGTGGAATGCCTGGTTTGCCAGCCGTCGCCAGTCCAGATCACATCAAAGGGCCGCTCGTCCAATATGCGCAGAGTGGTGCCACGCACCATGCTCTGGACTGGCCTGTGCCGGCTGTAAATTTCAAGACGGTGTCTTTTGCGATTGCGGCCGTCCGGCGCGCAATACCGCCGGTAAACGGGTTCGATGCAGTCGAAGACACGGCCGTCGTGAGCCGAGCGCAGCAATTTGAGGTACTCGGCGTGGGCCCACACGAGCGGCACAGCCGACCCGGCGGGATGCCCCGGACGGAGCCTGCGATCAGGGCGCGGCGCTTCATCCCACACCTGTTCGGGCATCATCTGGCCACAGGTGGCGAACTTCTCATAGGTAGAAATGAAGGCGCTGATATCGCGGCCAGCCGCCAGTTCGTAATGCGCGCGCTCGCCGCCGAGCAGAGGCCATACGCGGCCCTGGCCCCATCCCAGATACGGCCCTCCGTCCGGCCGCTGGCCGTAGCCGTCGTAGTTGTAGCGCAGCCATCCCGGTCCTTGCGGCAAATCGCGTTTCAACACAGCGTCGACCACCTTCAGTGAGTCTGCGATCAGCGGATCGTCGGGCGGCCGGATACCATAGCGCACCAGCTCAAGGAATCCCGCGTCGATGATCTCGCGCGCTTCGAACTCGTAGCGCGAGCCCGGCTGCTGGTTCGAGAGCCGGATCTTTTCTGTCCCGCAGCCTTCATGCGCGTAGGCCTCGCCGCACTCCGGCGGCCGAATGCGCATGTAGTGCCGTCTGATCTCTGGATGCAGCACGCCATTATTGGTTACGGTCCAATCTTCGAGATGGCCCTCGATCCAATCGGCATACTCCTCAAGGAACTGGCTGAGTTCTGCCGCGTCGTGGACGCGCGCCATCTCTGCCGCGCAGATCAATCCGCCGATTACCGCGGCGAGCGTGGATGGGGAATAGCCGGCATTCTCCTCCCAGCGTTCCTGGTGCGTGATGGGCGCCTGGCGCACGAGACAGCCGGCAGCCCGCTCGACGAAAGGAAAGATTTTGAGCTCGCCCAGGGCGTCGGCCTTCCACAGCCGCCATGCGAGGATGATGGGGAACGCAACCTCGTCGAGTTGTTTGCCGCCCCAGTAGGGTGTTCCGTCAATCCAGAAGTTCTGCGCAAAGCCGCCGTCCTGCTGCTGCGTGCAGGCGAGATAGACCAGCGCACGGCGCGCGGTTTCTGCGCGTCCGCAGGCCAGCAGGGCCGACGCGGTCTGCACCATGTCGCGGGTCCAGACGAGGTGGTAACCGCCCAGATCGTCGTCACCCTTTGCCTGGCCCCATGGAATGGATGCCGAGGCGACAAAAGCACCGGAGAAGGTCTTGTCTTCGTGCGCCAGCAGCACGTTGTGGCTGGCGCGCATCAGCTTGCCGCCATCCTGTGCCTTCGCGGCCAGCCATTCCGGGTTCGCCGCCCGCTGCCACTGTTCGATGAATCGTTTGCGCATGTCGGGGAATGGCGCGGCCAGAGAGCCGAGTGTTTTTTGCGCCGCAGTGTGATGGCCGGAGCCAATGCCGATCGCAATGGTGAATTCGACCGCGCTCTGGTCACCGTCTACCTGCGCGACGAGACCCTTGAGGTCCAGCTGGCCCAATACGGCAATGTTGCCATTGGAGGCTGAGCCGAACTCCCAATCCATCTGGAAGTTGTCCATGATGTCGCGCCAGCCGTCGCTCAGTCCCACGAACCCGCAGCTTAGATGAGAGAAGCTGCAACTGGCGGCCATCATGAGCGACCAGCCGTCTTTCCAGGCCATCAGCACCTTGCGGCCGGCGACATCGACGGCGCGCGCCGAATTGCGCGCGCCACCGCCGTTCAGATGCGGCGCAAGGAGCGCGAAGACTTTGAGGCGCGGCAACAGATCGGAATGGCCCGCAAGCCGGACCCTCTGCACCACCACCGAGTGGTGCGGGTCGCAGATGATCTCCTTGGTGAGGCTGTAGCGCCCCTGCCGGTCGCGGTTCACATACCGCACGCCCAGCGCTTCGGGATGGATGTATTCGAAGTGGGTATCGAGGTCGCGTTTCTCTTCGTGGGCGAATGTCTCCCCATCGGTGATGAGGAACTCCATATCCCGGACCTGCGCGCGGTCGATGTTGGGATGGTAGATCTCATTGAGAACTCCGTGTGAGCAGGTAAACCAGATGCGGCTCGAGGCAGCATATGCCGTCACAACCGCATCTTTAACACTCGAGGTCCAGCGCGGCTCCATGCCCGGGGCCCCGAAGGCCTCTCCCTGCTGCTCAAGCCATCTGTACAAGGGCTGTTCGCTCATTGTCACCAACTTATTTCTGTTTATGGGGAAACGGTGAAAGTTAGAAGACGAGGTCGTGAAACTCTGCGGTCGTGCTTGCCAACGCCATTATCGATGTTTGATCCAGGGGTGAGGTTTTTTTTTCTGAAAGAAACCGGCGCAAACGAAGAATCAGCATCTTAGGTTCTATAGGTGTGTCGATCGGCAGTTCATGTGTACTTTTTCCTGGCTGTACTACATCTTTGTAAGTTTTTGATTTCGAGGTAGTTATTGTGACCAGCATCATGCGAAGCCCTAAGGTGAGGGTGACTCTTTCTTCCTTGTTTCAGGCAGTGCAGGGAGGGTTGGGAGTAAGCGTTACCCCGAAGCATTTTTATTTTCCGGTCCCAAGCCTGAAATCTTTTCAAGACAAGGATTGGCGGGCGTGCCGGCCATGCGGCGCGGTGGACTTCCGTCTCGAAGAGCAGATTCACAGGTTGCGCACCGAACTGCTTCCGTATATCTCCGAGTGCAACTTTCCGGAGACGGCGAATGGCAGCAAGCACCAGTTTCATTTCAACAACGGATATTTCGAGCGCATCGACGCGGAGATCTTGTATTCGTTTGTCCGGCAGCGCAAGCCGAAGCGCATTGTCGAGGTGGGCAGCGGCAATACGACGCTGGTGACGGCAGCCGCGGTGCGGAAGAATGCCGAAGAGGGATTTCCGGCAGAGCTCACTGCCATCGAACCATTTCCTGCACAGTTCCTCAAGGACGGCGTGCCGGGTCTGTCAGCGCTCGTGCAAAAGCCGGTGCAGCAGGCCCCCTTTGAGCTGTTTCTCCAGCTCGAGGCCGGCGACATTCTGTTTATCGACTCCAGCCACGTGGTTTCGACCGACAGCGACGTGCTGTTCGAGTTGCTGCGCATCATGCCCGCTCTGGCTCCGGGCGTTCTCGTGCATTTCCACGACATCTTCGCACCGCTCGATTATCCGGAAAAGTTTGTGATGACGAACCTCTGCTTCTGGAGCGAGCAGTACATGCTCGAGGCGTTCCTCTCGTTCAACAACACCTACCGGGTGATGTGGGCGGGAAGCGCGATGCAGCAGTTCCATCCGGAGGTGCTGCGCGAAGTTTTTCCCGCATGGGAAGGCAGCTTTGAGCGCATGCCCTCATCGCTGAAGATGTTCTCACCGAGCCTGGATGGCAAGAACGCGTGGCCATGCAGTTTCTGGATCGAAAGAGTCATCGAGGCTCCGCGTTTGCAGAACGGGCACGCAAACGGCAACGGCAGCGCACACAGATTCTGACGTCGGCCTCAACCTTCTTCCAACTTTCTGCACCGTCCGCCCCTTCTGTCGCATCCTTGTACCGGGACACGCGACAGTTAAGGGGCGTCGCTTTCCACTTGATCCGGCGCCTTGCGCATCCTTCATTGGGGAACGAGGCCTGACCCCCACACAGTACAATCCCATCGGAGGAGAATTCGCCTTATGGCCTACGAACTCGCACCGCTTCCCTACGACTATTCGGCTCTCGAACCGTTTATCGATGCCGAGACGATGAAGCTCCACCACGACAAACATCATCAGGCCTACATCACCAATGTGAACGCCGCGCTGGCGAACCATCCCAACCTGGCTGCCAAATCCGTTGACGATCTTCTGCGCGACCTGAACCAGGTTCCTGAAGACATTCGCACCGTAGTGCGGAATAACGGCGGCGGCCACTCCAACCACACCGCATTCTGGAAGCTGATGGGACCGGCGAACACGCCGGGCATCGGCGGCAATCCAACGGGCGCGATCGCCAGCCAGATCTCGGCGGACTTCGGCGACTTCGAAGCCTTCAAGAAGACCTTCAATGAAACGACCGCCAAGCAGTTCGGCTCCGGCTGGGGATGGCTTGTGTTCACCGGCGGCAAGCTCAAGGTGATCACCACGCCGAACCAGGATTCGCCGCTGTCGCAGGGGCTGTTTCCGATTCTCGGCAACGACGTTTGGGAGCACGCCTACTACCTGAAGTACCAGAATCGCCGCCCCGACTACCTCGCCGCATGGTGGAACGTGGTGAACTGGGATGAGGTGAACCGGCGGTTCGGGATTGCCAAGGGATAAAAAGGCAGGGAATAAGGGAACAGGGAACAGAACGAACCACAGATGCACGGTGCCCCATCCTTCGCGTAGTTTGCGAAGGGTGGGAAAGCACGGATTCAACTCCGTCGAACGACAGACCGATCCCTTACTCCTGATCCCTGAAACCTGTTTTGGAGTCTAACCGTACAGGAGCGTTGTAACCTGTGCGCAACTTTTCTTCTCTGCTCCCGATTATGGGAGTTTTTGCCTTTGTTGCCCCGCTCGTCTCTCCGGCACAGTCCGCCAGCTTCGACATTGCGCAGCACGGCCACTCTGTGGGCACGGCTTCATTCCAGTTCACGGCCGCGATGCAGGGCGTTAGTTCGACCTCTGTGGTGCATGTGGCGATGCAGGGCCTGAACTACAGCCTGTCGAAGACTGAGCAGCTTTCGTCCGCACATCAACTCCAGCAGGTTCAGCTGAGCGCGACGGTCAACGGCTCGGCAGTGTCGGTGATTGGCACGCCGGCATCCGGCCAGATTGTGCTGAAGATTTCGGCGAATGGCCGCACCACCACAACGCCGCTGGCGGCGCACAATGACGCGGTGTTTCTGCCGGACTTCGATCCGGGCGGGCTCGAAACGCTGCTGACCCTGGGCGTCGCGCAGAATGGCCACGATCTTTGGGCCATTATTCCCAAGAATGCGGGTTCGATTGCCCAGGTGCAGCTGGCGACATATCCAGACCAGCAGGGGACGCTCGACGGCAAGCCCATCATGGTGCACCATCTGGTGGCGACGATCTCCGGCGCGAACACCGATCTGTTCTCCGGGCCCGACAATCAGCTTCTGCAAGCCGAGTTGCCCCAAGAGGGGTTCGCGCTGGTGCGCAAGGGATTTGTCCTCAAGCCACCGGGAAAGCCGGTCGCGCCGGCGGAGTGAGGCAGCCGGTTCTTGCAGTGAAGATGGTTGGCTGGATCAAAGCCGCGTCACATATGCATCTTGCGTCCTACGTAACTTCAGGACAGTTGGTGACACGCCATTTTTTTGGTTTTGTCATCCTGAGCGAAGCGTAGCGGAGTCGAAGGATCTGCGTTTGTTCTCGGCGCTGTTTGCAACC
Source organism: Occallatibacter sp. (assembly GCA_035508375.1). Taxonomy (GTDB): domain Bacteria; phylum Acidobacteriota; class Terriglobia; order Terriglobales; family Acidobacteriaceae; genus Telmatobacter. Next base: position 28,858 of record DATJNF010000026.1, read on the forward strand.
GCAAAAATGCGTTCTGTTCACATAACCAGTTATTCGACCGCTTCGGACCATTGCGCTCCATCCGCAACCGCTAACTGTGTGAGGAGCCCGCAACTGGGACAATTAGAAAACTCCTCGCTGATGGGTGCCTCCCAAGCATCGCTACATGACGAACACCGTCGCCAGTTATCTTGGATCCTCTGTGCGACAACGGCCTCAGGAGATGGAACCTCAGACCGTAGGAAGGACTCCTTGCCAAGCCAATTCTCCCTGACTCTGTAGAGCAATTCTTTGCACACGATCTTCAGGTTAGTACGGTCAAAGGACATCGATACGGGAAGTACCAAGCGGTCTTGTTTCAGTCTCGACGACGCCCGAAGCACCCCAATACTCGCGTGGATTGCCTAAATGCATATCTTCGACGTCGGCGAAGAGCAACTAGATTGCGAATGGGTTCCACTGTGATTGGATCAACACCTGCGCGTCATATCTATGGGACATCGCCATACACTTACCAGGCTCAATATAGCCGCGATTCGTTAGATGAATCTCCTTAGTCATGCTGTCGTGAAAGCCTGCGATGGAGTCGAGTAGTCGTTCCATGTCGCCTTGCAACTGATCTTTTCGTATGAGTGCATTCCGGCCTCAATCTCCCGGCCCTAGTTTAAACTGATGATTTTTCCGTCAGGACTTTCATTTTTGGAGAATTGTCGGCGATCCGGAGTTACCTCGAAGTAAAAATTGCGATTTTAACGTGGAGTGCCCCCCAAAGCCACTGCTCCAATCTGTTTGTCCACACTCATACTCAGTTGCGGAAGTACCTGCCATGCCCACCATTCGCCCACGGATCATAGCGGCGCGCGAAGTTGGCGCGGCGTTGCGTGCTGGGGTGGTTGTAGAGCCAGAACTCGAGGAACGGGCTTGGATTCGGGTCGTCTAGCCAGGCTGCGCCTAAGTCATTGAATGCTGCGACGGCGGTCGATTGCGGATCGGCGACGATGCCGTGAATGGCCTCCTGCCCATAGACGTCAGCCTGGTGCTCGAAGTGACGGCTGACGGCGTTGCCGACTGGTTCGAGCACGAAGCTGAGGATGGAGATGGTGAACAGAAGCACGACGAAGCCGGTGCGCGAGGCGAGATCGGGCGCGCCCCAGCGCGATCCGAAGCGGCGAATGAGACCCGCGGCACATCCGGCGCAGGCCCAGTAGATGAAGAAGAGTGCGATGGCCGTGATAGTGAGCCCCTTGGGAATGTGATGCAGCACGTAGTGGCCGCTCTCGTGGCCGAAGATGAAGAGGATCTCGTCGTCGGGGATGCGGCCGGCGGTGGTGTCCCAGACGACGATGCGCTTGCTGGCGCCGATGCCGGTGACGTAAGCGTTCAGGCCGTTGGTCTTTTCGCTGGCCTTCATCAGGAACATACGGTCGGGCGGGATGTCGGTGCCGGTGCGGGTGGTGACGCGCTCGAGCTGCTGCACGAGGGCGGGGTTGGTTTTTGCGAGCGGCTCAAATTTGTTGAAGAGAGGATCGACGACGAGCGGCTGGACAAAGACGACCAGCACCATCAGCGGCAGCGTGATGAGCCAGGCACAGAGCCAGTAGCGGCGCGGCGAGATGCGGACGATCCAGTGAAAGAGCAGCAGCAGGAGCGAGCCGAAGACCAGCGAGAGGGCGAGGCCCTTGGCGGCGTCGCCGAACCAGCTGGCCCAGCCCTGCACGCTGATGCCGTAGCTGCGCTCCATCGTGTGGCCGAAGAGATCGAGCGGCAGACCGGCCAGGGTGGTGATGAGAAAGAAGGCGGCGAAAAAGAGCAGTCCCTGCAGCCAGCGGCGGTTGGACCGGTGCTGCGCCCACGCTTCGAGGCCGGACCAGCCATGCAAGGCAAGCAGCAGCCAGAGGAAGACGATACCCCAGATGGAGCCGGCGATGTCCAGGATGTTGCGGATGCGGCTCAATGCGATGGCCTTGGCCAGCTTCTCGGGCGGCAGCTTGTAGGCCTGGCCGGTGCTGGGCTGTGCGGATGGTGGGGCAGCTGCTGATGTGGTGCTTGCCGGAGGCGGGGCAGCCTGCGCGGCGAGTGGCCGCTGTCCGCAACCGGCCAGTACTACCCACAGGCTGAACAGAAGCAAGATGCCGCGTGGTAAAGTCAAGGACCGTCCCTCCCGCGAGCCGGGAACTCTGCGACAATCGACCATACAGATGCTTTTACCTGATTTTTCTCGAAAAGTGCTAGTTCATCCTTGGACTGTTCGGCACCCGGTTTCGGCGCGGCGGGGTCTCGGCGTGCATTCCCTCGTTGCCGCCGCAGCCTTGGTTCTGCCGGTTGCCGTTTCGGCCGCTGTGCCGCACGCGAAGCCTGGGTCGGTCGCCAGTAAAGACGGGTCCGGTCAGGCTCCGGTTCTGCTGGATACCATGACGGCGGAACTGCACCGCGCGTTCACTTCGCTGGGCCGTACGGCGACGACGGGCGACGAGAAGCCGCTGCCGCCTTATTTCCTCAGCTATTCCGTCAATGAAGCAAGCTATGTGAGCATCCGCGCGCAATATGGAGCGCTGGTTGACAGCGCGGCGGGCCGGGTGCGCGTGGCGGATGTGCAGGTGCGCGTGGGCGAACCGAAGTTGGACAACACGCACGGCGACCATCGCGGGTCGGCGGTGAACAGCGTGCAGCTTCCGTTGGGCGACGACCGCGAGGCGCTGGCCCGCTCGCTGTGGCGCGCGACCAATACCGGCTATGGCAACGCGCTGGACAACTATTTGCGCGTGAAGACTGAGGCCCAGGTGCGCGCCAAGGAAGAAGACACTTCCCCCGACTTCAGCGAGGAACCGGCGCAGACGCATATCGGCGCCGCGGCTCCAGCGGTGGCGATCGACCGCGCGGCGTGGGAGCAGCGCGTGCGGGCGCTCTCGAAGATCTTCCGTGAGTATCCCGATGTGTACCAGAACATGGTGATGCTCACGGTGCAGAACTCGACCGACTACTTTGCGTCATCTGAAGGGTCGCAGATTGTGGCGCCGCACCTGCAGGCGCGGCTCGTGGTTGTGGCGGTAACACGCGCGGAGGACGGCATGGATTTATTCCGTGACCAGACCTTTGAAGCCGAAACGGTGGACGGGCTGCCGCGGCAGGCGCAGCTGGAAGCGGCCATGCGTGATCTGGCTGAAAGCCTGCAGGCGCTGCGCAAGGCTCCGGTGACGGAGCCCTTCGATGGTCCGGCGATTCTGTCAGGGCGCGCGGCTGCTGTGTTCTTCCATGAAGTGCTGGGCCACCGGCTCGAAGGCCAGCGGCAGCGCGGCGACGAGGAAGGCCAGACGTTTACGAAAGACGTGGGCAAAGAGGTGCTGCCGAGTTTTCTGTCGGTGGCGGACGATCCGACGCAGGCGAGGTTTGGCAATACCTGGCTGAGCGGCACCTACGAGTATGACGACGAAGGCCAGAAGGCGCAGCGCGTCAACCTGATCCAGGACGGGGTACTGAAGACCTTCCTCATGTCGCGGCTGCCGATTGCGAGTTTCGGCTCCTCGAACGGCCATGGCCGCGCGGAGGCGGGCCGCATGCCCACGGGACGGCAGGGCAACCTGATCGTGACCTCGACCAAATCCGTGCCTGACGCCGAATTGCGCAAGCAGCTGATAGAAGAAGCGAAGAAGCAGGGCAAGCCTTACGGGCTCTACTTCGAGGACATCTCTTCGGGCTTCGCCGTGACGACGCGCAGCTCGCCGCAGGCGTTTCAGGTGATTCCGCTGGTGGTGTGGCGGGTGTACGTCGATGGCCGGCCCGACGAGCTGGTGCGGGGCGTGAGCATTGTGGGCACGCCGCTGGAAGCGATGAAGAGCATCCTGGCCACCGGCGACAAGAGCGAAGTGTTCAACGGCGAGTGCGGCGCGGAATCGGGCACTGTGCCGGTGAGCGCGGTAGCTCCCGCGATGCTGCTGCGCGATCTTGAAACGCAGCGCCAGCCGCAGGGATCGGCGCGGCCGCCGATATTGCCGATTCCCAGCGAAGAACAGGGACCAGGGACTAGGGACCAGGGACTCAAGACCGGACTGCAGTCCGGAGGTGTGCTATGAGAGTGATTCACTCGATAGGGCGTCTTTCCTGGGTGGGATTGCTCGCAGGCTGGTTTGCGGTTTCAGGTACTGCGCAGAAGACGCGCGCCGATGCGGAGAAAGATCCCGTGCTGAGGGCGATGCTTACGGAACTCGATCGCAGTATGAGCCAGCTCGAGCTGAAAGGCTTTGCGAAGCCGTTCTTCATCCAATACCGCATTGAAGACGTGGATGACTTCGAGACGAAGGCTGAGTATGGCGCGAGCGAAGGTGCGTCGCGCCGGCACCAGCGCGTGGCGCGCGTAACGGTGCGCGTGGGCGACTATAAGACCGATAGCTCGGGTGGCCGCGCCGATGGCTCGCTGGAACTGGCCGGTCTCGATGACGATCCTGTCGCGCTGCGCTCTGCGTTTTGGACTGCGACGGACCAGGCCTACAAGGCTGCATTGGCCGCCTACGCTCAGAAGCAGGCGGAGTTGAAGCAGGTGCAGACGCCGCCGCAGGCTGACGACTTCAGCCACGAGAAGGCGCTCGTCTCGCTCGTTGAACCGGCTCACCTGGTTGTGGATGAGCACGCGTGGGCAGACCGCGTGGCGCGTGCCAGCGGCCTTTACCGCAGCGACGCAACGCTAAGCGCCAGCCAGGCGCAGGTGCAGTACTCGGTGACGAGCTTTCATGCGCGCGCCACCACCACCTGGCTCGTGACCAGCGAGGGAACCATCGTGCGCAAGGCGGCTACCGAGTACGAGGAGACCTTCGGCGTCGGTACGCAAGCCGACGACGGTATGCGGCTGGACCGCTCGTTTGCGACGACGGGCACCGCACCGGGCGATCTTGACTCCGAGGCGGACTTCAACAAGCATGCGGTCGAACAGATCCAGTCACTGAACGAATTGCGCAAGGCGCCGCTGGTGGACGAGGAGTATCACGGCCCTGTTCTGCTGAGTGCGGATGCCGGCGCAGATACGATGCGCGCGCTGCTGGCGAATTCAGTGGTGGCCACTCGACCCAGACTCGGCACCGAAGCGCGCACCAACGGAGCATTCGCTTCCAGCTACCAGGCGCGCGTGATGCCGGACTTCATCGATGTCGTGGACGATCCCGGCATGAAGAGCTACAACGGCAAAGATCTGCTCGGCGCGTACACGGTGGACGATGACGGCGTTCCGGCGCAGGCGGTGAAGCTCATTGAAGCGGGGAAGCTCGAAAACTATCTCATCGGCCGCGAGCCAGTGAAGGATTTTCCGCAGTCGAATGGCCATGGGCGCGCGGGCATTACCGGAGCTGCGAGGCCATCGATCGGTGTACTCAAAGTGACGGCGCAGAATGGGCTCTCTGATGAAGATTTGAACAAGAAGCTGCTGGCGATTGCCAAGGAGCGCGGCCTGAAGGATGTCTACTTTGTGGCGACGATGGGAGGAGCGATGGCGCCGCGGCTTCTCTATCGGGTGAGTGCCGACGGCAAGCGCGAGCTGGTGCGCGGCGCTGCGCTCGACGACATCGACCAGAGGGCACTGCGCTCGAGCGTGGAAGCGGCGGGCAAAGACCTGTGGGTGACGAACTACTATGGCGACGTGCCTCAGACTGTGATCGCGCCGGCGCTGCTTTTCGACGATGCCACCGTGAAGCGCGCCAATGAGAAGAACCAGAAGCTGCCGTTTTATCCGCCGCCGGAGTGAGAGAAGCAGGGAACAGGGAACAGGAAAAGACGCGATCGCGATGGCGCGTCGCGCCACCCCACCCTAAACGCAAAAGAGCGTTTAGGATGGGGCACCCTGGTTCGTGCTACCTTGCGGTGCGATAGATTTCGGAGCCGGCGAGCAGATACGCGCCGACACCGTAGACGTAGCTTGTGGTTTCAGTGAAGGCGCCGGGAGCCGCGCCTACAGGCTGAATACTGCCCAGGCGGCCATCGGCATACACGTGCGTGAGCATGGCGGCCCAGGCTTTTTCGACGGCGGGCCAGTAGGTGGCGCGGTCGAGGATGCCGTCGTTCACGCCCCAGGCCATTGCGTAGGTGATGAATGCGCTGCCCGAGATCTCCGGCAGCGGATACGAGTCGGGATCGAGCAGGCCGGGGCGCCAGAGACCGTCCTTGCCCTGGATCGACAGCATCTCGGCGGCCATCTCCTTGAGCAATGCGATGTACTTAGGGCGCAGCGGCGAATCGGCGGGCAGCTGCTGCAACACGCGGACAGTGCCGCCCATCACCCAGCCGTTGCCGCGCGACCAGAAGAGCGGCTCGCCGTTTTTCTCATGCTTGTCGAGATAGGTGGCATCGCGAAAGTAGAGATGCTTGTCGTGGTCGTAGAGCAGGTTCGTGGTGATGTCCCACTCGTGATCCATGAAGGTGAGATATTTCTGGTCGCCGGTGATCTTGGCCATGTCGGCATAGACAGGCGGCGCCATGAAGAGCGCATCGCACCACCACCAGAGTGGGCGCTTGGGATCAGTCGGGTCCGGCGTGGCCATTTCTTCATCGAGCCGCGCCTTCATCGGGTCGAGCATCTTGGGGTCTTTGTGGATGGTGTAGAGCTCGAGATAGGTCTGGCCAATGGCCTGATCGTCGGCATGCATCACGCGCGGGCCGGGTTGCCAGTTAAGCTCGTTGCTGACGTTCAGCATAGCTTTCTGGTATTTGTCGCCCGCGATCTCTTGCGGCACAGCCATAAAGCCGGTGTAGAGCGCGGCCCAGGTCCAGTCGTATTGCGCCTTGGGAGGCAGGCGATTCAACTGCCAGTCCGCGACGAGTTTCATGGCCTTGGCGAGATCGCGGCGCGAAAGCTTCGGCGAAAGATGGGCGAGCGGCCCGGGCGTGGGCAGAGTGTCGCCCGGAGGCGCGACGGTGGCTCGCTGCGCACCGGCGCCTACTGTGCCCAAGGTCAACAGCGCAGTTAGAGCGAAAGCCGGAAATCGCCGCAAAGAAGAACTGCCGATCTGCATGGATATCTCCAGAATTATTCGAATCAGCCGCAGCCAACGTTATATCAGTTGGCGCGATTTTGTACGAAGACAAAACTATCCGGGAGCCGTGAGGGTGGTCAAGAGCGCGAGAATTGGCAAAGTTGGCGTTAAAACCGCATGCGCAGGCCGAGCTCGATCTGGCGTTCGCGGTAGAAGTCGGTGGCGTTGATGTTAAGCGGCTGGCCGAAGGCCGTGGTATTGGGTTTGAGGCCGGTGAGGAAGTTGAGCGTAGGAAGGCTCGCTGCGCTCCCGGACTGAAGGTAGTAGCCGGTTGTCTCGATTTCAGTGACATTCTGGTGATTGAAGAGATTGAAGCTTTCGGCCATCAGTTCCAGGTCGCGCATCTTGCCGAGGTCGAAGCGCTTGGCGAGCCGCAGGTCGGCCTTCCAGGTGTGCGGATAGCGGTAGGTGTTGCGGCCGATGTTGTAAGAGCGGCCGTCGTTGCCGAGGCCGTAGACGCGATTGTCGCCGCCCGAGCCGTTCATACCCGGCGCGAGGCCGACGATGGCCGCTCCGGTTGCCTGGTCAAACTCTTCGGCAAGCGAGCCCGAGGTGTGCATGGTGTAGGGCAGCCCACTGCGGAACTGGCCGATGCCGGAGAGCATCCAGCCATTCGCAACGCGGCCCGCGGGGCCATGCAGTTTCCAGGGCGCGTCGTAGATGATCATGGCTGCCGCGGAATGGCGCACGTCCAGATTGCTGGTGCCGTACTCGAGGTTGAAGTGCTGCGGGTCAAGCACGTCGCTGCCCGCTACCAACGTGGTCTCATTCGGATTCCAGTCCATCGCGTGCGCATAGGTATAGTGCGCATGCAGGCTCAGGCCGCGCCGGCCATAGCGATTGATCCGGATCATCGCTGCTTCATAGGTCGAGTTGGCCCGGCTCATGATTTCGGTGATCTGCTGGTAATCGGGATCGAGCCGGCCCACCGTGCCTGTTGGCGAGGGCCATGACGCATAAAACGGAACGGTGATTTGCCGCGACTTGATCGGACCCTGACCCGACCCATCGACCACGGCATACGTGATGGTTTTGGGATTGACCGTCGGATCGAAGTTCGTGTCCATGGAGATCGGCAAACGCCGGCCCAGGCTGACGATTGCAGCTCCACTGAGCCGTACATGGCCGGGCAGTGTTTGTTCGATCGAGGCGACGGCCTGGTGGATCTCAGGATTGCGGATGCCTTGCGCGAACTCCACCGCGCCCGGTTTCACCACGCTGGCCGGTTCGCCGGCGAAGACGTAGGGAAACGGTGGCGAACCTCCTGCGCAGAACTGGCAGTTGTCCGTAGGCCGTAAAAAGAAATTCAGATCGCCTTTGGGAGAGCCGGTCTGCGTGAGCGCTGTTTCGATGGTCGCGTTCTCCGTGCGCCCGTAGTAGAGGCCGTAGCCCAACCGCAGCACGGGCCAATGGCCTTCGGCGTTGCCGATGGCCATGCTCACGCGTGGGCCCCAGTTGTTGCCGAGATTCGGCAGCTTTCTCGTGAATGTGAGATCGGGATTGGCAAGAGTGGCGAGCCGCGGCGGCAACTGCTCGCGGTCCCAGCGCAGGCCCGCGGAGAACACCGCTCGCTTGCCAGCCTGCCACTGCGCGGTTGCGTAACTGGCCCAGTCGTTGGTGCTCAGTTGCCAGTTAGTTGGGCCCATGGTCTGTGAGTAATACGAGTAGCAGGGCATGGGGCCGAAGGTTGTGCCGGTCACGCCGCAGTTGTGTGGGTTATAGGGGCTGAGCGCGTTGGTGAGGCCGAACCGCTCGAAGGCCAGCGCGTCGGAGATGAAGTCCTGCACCCTGGAGTAGTAGTACGTGCCGGTCTGGTTGCGCAGCAGGCTGGTTGCGTCGGAGTTGTGGCCGAGTTCGAATCCCGCGCGAAGGAGCAGGCCGTTGTGGACCCAGTCGATCATCTCCTGTGCGTGGTAGAGCCGCTCGTCGGGATAGCTGCCCTGGCCGAAAGGTGACGGATTGCCGATCGTAAAGCCATAGCGCGAGTCCACAACGATCTGCGGCAGCTGGCTCCAGACATTTCCCTGCAAAAACGTCTGCTCCAGGGCTGAAGGCGCAGCGGGCCGCGCGGAGAGGATGTCACGCCCCGCGGAGGCCTGCGTCGTGGCCAGCAGGTTTGGGGTCAGATACGCTTCCCAGCGGGCCATGAGCCACTGCTGGCCAGCGTGGCTGTAGCCGAAGCTGTGGTTGCCGAAGGTGGCCGACACGCGCGTCATGCCGCCGCCAGGTGCATCCCAGTTTGCGCCGATACCTTCGAGAGTGAGCCGATGGCGCTCGGCCAGCTGCCAGTCGATTCGCGCAAAACCCGTCCACTGCGCGGCGGTGCGCGGCGCCGGACCGAGCAGGCTGGCCAGCTCTTCCAGTCCCGCGGCGGCGTGGCCGGCCATAGGAACGCCGAGATAGTCGTTGTAGGCTTGGTTCTCGCTCTCGCCGAGCTGCGCGCTGAGCAATTGGATCTGTGCGTCATTCGGCGTGGGCACAAAAAAGAATTCGCCTGGGTTCTTCACCGTGGCGAGGCCGGCATCATTGCGCCGATACCGATCGAGCGCCGCAAACCAGAAGAGCTTGTTGCGGCGGATCGGCGCGCCTGCTCCGAAGCCCCACACTGTTTCGTGATCGGGAGGCGTGTACGGCTCCGGCGTGAACACAGGCGCAGATGCAGTTCCCGTGTTTTGCACCCATTGCGTGAAGGGATTGCGGGCGCCCCAGTTGTTCTGGCGGTCGAAGAAGAATCCCTGCCCGTGCAGCGCGTTTCCACCCTGCTCGGTGGTGAGATTCAGGCGGCCGCCCGCGGCGCGCGTGCCCTCAGCCTCGACGTTGCCGGCTACAGTTTCTACGGCGTGAACACCGGCCTCGCTTACGGACAATCCTCGACTGCCGCTCCACGCCGGGCTCGAGCCGCTCGCGTTTTGTTCTGCCAGGCCGGAATCTGCCGTCCGCGGCTCGGCGAGGGCGCTTGCACCGAAGGCCAGACGTGTGTTCGCGCCGTCGATGGTCAGGTCGGCGGAATCTCGGCTCGCCTCTGCCGAGCCGGGCGGTGTCGTGGAGGCGGGTGCGTCGAGCAAGAAGTCCTGCCAGCGGCGGCCACTCACGGGCAGCGCCTGTACTTCTGCGGCGCTAATGGTAGAGGAGACCGCCGAAGTTGCCGGGTCGGGCTTTGCGACGGCGGAGATGATTGGCGTGACTTGCGGAGTGCCGACGTGCAGCACGGCGTCGATGCCGTTTACCGCGATGGGCTGAAGCATGAGCGGCTCGGGTTGGAGAACGGCGACTTGCTCGACAGGTTCAGGCACTGTAGCGAGGGCGGGAAGTGGCAATGGGCTTATGGATGGCGCGGGAGGCGGAGCCAGCTGTCGCAACAACGATATGGCTGCAGGCTGCATGGGCTGGACGGGAGCGGTGGGAGTCTCAGCCGGTAGTCTCATGGACGCAGTGTTTGGGGCAACTGCAGCGGCCGGGGTCAAGGCCAGCAGTGCCTGCGCGGGCTGCAGTTGCATCGCCGTTTGCACGCGCGCTTCGTGGTGCGGAGAGACTACGATGCCTTCCAGCTGTCCGGAGCCGAGTTGAGGATTTTCGGCTTCCAGTATGTACTCGCCCGCATCCAGGACAGGGAAGCGGTATGCGCCATTTTTCGCTGTGGTGGTGCGGGTTTCTGCGCCCGTTGCCACATTGCGCAGAACGACGCTGACGCCGCCGAGCGGCGCAGAATGAAGATCGGTCAGTTTGCCGGAGAGCGAGCCGGCGTCGGCAGGCGCAGATTGGGCCTGCGACGGCGCGGGCGCGCGCAAGCACCACGCCGCGAGCGCGAGCAGCACAAGCCGGTTCAGCCTGATCTGGGCCATTTGAGTCCCCGATTCCGGCAGACCGTAGGGAAGGCCGGGCCACACGCACAGAGGTCCGGCGCAAGCTCAATACATTTGTCTCAAAGGGGAAGTGGAAACCATCATATGCCGCATGGGCGCGGGTGAAAAGGCTTGGCCGAACAATTTTTTCGGCCGCGAGCTGACGGCCTCGATGGCCGGGTTTATGCGCCAAGCTGCGCGCATTCGATAAACTGGAAAGACGGGCCGATGCCCTTGGACTGCGTGCTGAGTGCCGTTTGAGGCAGAAGTTCCCGTCGGACGAAGAATGTTCATTGATGAAGTAAAAATTCGGGTTAAGGCCGGCGACGGCGGCAATGGTTGCATGGCGTTCCGGCGCGAGAAGTTCGTGCCGCGCGGCGGGCCATCGGGTGGCGACGGCGGCCGCGGCGGCGACGTCGTCATGGAGTCTTCGCAGCGGCACAACACGCTGATTCACTTCCGATACAACCCCGAGCACAAGGCGCAGCGCGGCGAGCATGGCATGGGCTCCAACTGCACCGGTCAGGACGGCCGCTCCATTACGCTGCAGGTTCCCGTGGGCACGGCGGTCTACGATGCGGAGACGGGCGAGCTGGTGCACGACTTTCAGGAGCCCGATGAGAGCATCGTTGTCGCCAAAGGCGGGCGGGGCGGCCGCGGTAACCAGCACTTCGCCACCAGCACGCACCAGGCCCCGCGCGAGCACGAGATGGGCCGGCCCGGCGAGGAGCGCCAGTATCGTCTCGAGCTCAAGCTGTTGGCGGACATCGGCCTTGTCGGTTATCCCAATGCGGGTAAGTCGACGCTGATCTCGCGCATCTCCGCCGCGCGGCCCAAGATCGCCGATTATCCGTTCACGACACTGGAGCCGAACCTCGGCGTTGTCACGGTGGGCGAAGAGCCTGACCAGGAGTCGTATGTCGTGGCGGACGTACCGGGGCTGATCGAAGGCGCTCACCTGGGGCATGGACTGGGCACACAGTTTCTGCGCCACATTGAGCGCACGCGCCTGCTTGTTCATCTCGTCGATGTGTCCGATGCGTCGGGCAGGCCCGATCCGGTGGAAGATTTCAAGGTGATTAACAACGAGCTTGCCAGCTTCAGCAATGGAGCCGGCGAGCATCCCTTGGCGGATAAGCCGATGTTGGTGGTCGCGACCAAAATGGATGCCGCCAACCCGGAAAAGTTGAAAAGACTCTCCATGTACGTGAAGCGCAGGAAACTCGAGTTTCACACGATCTCAGCGGTCACCGGTGAGGGGATCGATGAGCTGAAGTGGGCGCTTGCCGCGCGTCTGCGCCCCGCTGTCGAACGTTGAGCTCTGGCGGTTCGTCGATCCAGATGGGGCTGCAGCAGGAATCGTGAAGTTGTTTCAATGCACGATGAATTTCTGCACTGAATCGACTTTGACGCTTCGTGTCCCACGTTTTGAGGTCTCAGAGAGACACGACTTTCTCACTCATTCGTCTATACAAGTGAGATCGGAGATTCCCACGGCGATGCTGGCAACCTCCGTGCATGCCGGCTCATCCGATCATGTACATCGAGCAAGACGTCGAGGAATAGATTTATGCGCCACTTCCCTTTTCTCAAAAAAAGCGGTCTTTCCCGCGAACTGCTCCTAGGCATGGCGATCAGCGCATTCGTGTTTGTTTGTGCGCTGGCATGGGGCGGCCCGTTCCTTTCGAGCGCGCCCTTTGGCGCGGCGACGCGTGCGCAACAGAGCCAGACGCGATCCGGCGTCTTCAGCGGTATCGTCGTACGCACCGGGGAACACTTTGGGCTTCGCGAAACCACGGGCCAGATCTACCGCCTGGACGATCCGCGCCACGCGCAGAGCTTCGAGGGCAAAACCGTCACGGTCACCGGAACGCTGGATAGCGAAGCGGACCTGATTCACGTGGAGCAGATCGAGTCGCCTGCAGCGTAGATCTGCCACTCCAATTTGTCTGCTGCAGAGGTTGTGAACCGCATGATTTGACTGCTTCAGAATCTCCAAAGGCGCGTGCAGACGCGCCTTTTTTGTGTGCTCCGGCAGGATTTCGGCGCGTTTTTCGTGCGAAAGCGGGCCAGAAAACAGCCAAATTAGGACTACGTTGTTTCGCGTTGTTGCCTACTAGGTGACGATCAACCGCGCCAGAGCGCCTCCATCTGCTCGAGCGTGCGGCCCTTGGTCTCCGGCACCATCCTCGCCATAAACAAGGCGGCAAGAATGCCCATCACCCCATAGATCCAGTAGGCGAACCCATGTTTAAAATGATCCACCAGATAAGGATTCTTATCGAGAATGGGGAAGGTCCAGCTGACGAGATAATTGGCAATCCACTGCATGGCTACCGCCAGGGCCATGGCCTTGCCGCGAATCTGATTAGGGAAGATCTCGCTCAAGAGCACCCAGGTGACCGGCCCCCAGGAAACGGCAAAGCCGGCGGTATAGACCAGCATGCAAACCAGCGCCACCATGCCCTTGCCGCCGAGCCAGAACTCGGTGCCCAGGGCGATCATGCTCACGGCCATGACTAGGGCTCCTACTATCTGGAGCGGCCGGCGGCCGAATCGATCCACGGTGACAATGGCAACGACAGTGAATGTAAGGTTGACCGCGCCGACAATGATGGTTTGTAAGAGGGAGGCATTGGTCGTCATGCCCATGCCTTTGAAGATGTCGGTGGCGTAGTAGAGCACGACGTTGATGCCCACGAATTGCTGGAAGACCGACAGCATGATGCCGATGAAGATGACAAGCGCTCCAAAGGAGAACAGCTTGCCGGAGTGGTGCTCGCTGAGCGAGGCCCGGATTTCGGAAAGCTCCCTTTCCCCTTCCTCTGCGGTGACGAGCTTGGCCAGCACCGCGCGCGCGCCGCTTTCGTCTCCCTTCAGCATCAGGTAGCGCGGAGTCTCAGGCACCAAGAACAGAAGAAGCAAAAAGAGGCCCGCGGGAATGGCGCCGGAGAGGAACATATAGCGCCAGCCGATGGAATTGAGCCAAGTATCGCCGCTGCCTGCTTTGGAGATTCCGAAGTTAACGAAGTAAATCACCAGCATGCCGAAGATGATGGCGAACTGGTTCCACGCGACGAGATTGCCGCGCACCTTGGGCGGTGCGATCTCCGCGATATACATGGGCGACAGCATGGATGCCAATCCCACGCCGATGCCGCCCAGGATGCGATAGATGACGAAGTTCGTCATGTACCCCGGTCCGCCATGGCCGATGGGGGCAAAAGGAAACTCCGGCGCGGAGGCGCCCAGAGCGGAAACCAGAAAGAAGAGGGCAGCAACGATCAGGCCGCGCTTGCGGCCGACATGGGTACTGACCCAGCCGCCAATCAGCCCGCCGATGATGCAGCCAATGAGCGCGCTCGATACCACAAAGCCCAGCAGCGAGTTTGCCGCATTGGCCTGAGCGGTGTTGGTGAGGTCGGTAAATCGCGGATCGATGAAGTAAGCCTTCAGGCTGTCGACGGCGCCGTTGATGACGGCTGTGTCGTATCCAAAAAGCAGCCCGCCCAGCGTGGCGATCATCGTGAGCAAAGCGACATACGGATTGAGTCGTGCCATGGCGTCCTTTTTGAGAAAAGCGATTTTCTCCAGTGTATTCTCGCCGGGGAAGGCGTAGGCGGCAAAGCCTGATCATTCTACGCGATGGCGGGGAAGAGTGTGAATGGGCGAGTCAGCGAATCAGCGGGTTAGCGAGTCGGCTGAACGGCTCTAGCTCACTGGCGCCGGCCCGGGACGGGTGGCGGGGGTATTTGAAGGGGCGGTTTCGCGGCGGAGTTACGGTGATTTCGCCGGTGGTGTATCTACGGCGATTCCTGAGCAGGTGCATCCTCGCGAGGGCATTCCCAGGTCGCCGGCTCCCTGCTGATCGCGTCGACTTGAGGGTATTGGTTTCCGGACGCAGCAACTCAGGAATCGCTATAGAGAGATTGGGTGTGACCCCACCCTAGCAGAGCCAGGATGGGGCACCGGCGATCTGGGAATGGCAAACTGACCTTCTACTGCGTCAGGATCACGCGATCGATGCAGAGTTTGTTGATCCCGGACTGCGGATCGGGGCCGAAATCGCGATATCCGACCTCCACCTGGAGGTTGCGGAAATAGGCTTCTTTCATCGTATCGGTAGATAAGGTTGTCGGAGTTTACGTCCGTTAGCGGCGCGCCTGTGTGCGGATCGGCGATGCGGACGATATCGGTAATGCCGGCCGAGGTCCGCACAGCAAAGACATAGAAGTTCTCCCCAGGCTGAACGAGAAGTTCGTGGATCGTGCCGGTGACCCACTGCAAGGCAGGCACGGCTGGGGGCGCTGGCGTGACGAGGTGCTTCAAGCCGAGCGCTGGAGTTAAGGTGGCACTCATGAGATACCTCCCTGTCTTTCGCAATTGGTGGGGTGCTTGGAGCGAAGTCTCGGGTTCGGCGTGTCTGCCACCCGAGAGGGCAGAAAAAACAACCCACCGCACAGCATCATGCATGCGATGCACGCACTGCGCTATGACGGTGGGCACAGGTTAAAGTGTCGAGCGAGGTTTGGGTGCCGGGTGCCGCTCGGCCTACTCTTCCTCTTCCTCCACGGGCCGTTTTGCGTTGGCAAGAATCTTTTCGGCTACGGGCTGGGGGACTACGTCGTAGTGGTCCATTTCCATGTGGTAGCTGCCCTTGCCTTGCGTCATCGAGGTCAGTTGTGTCCCGTAGGTGAGCATCTCGGCCATCGGAACCTCGGCGTTGATGACGGTGACGCGGCCCTTGGATTCCATGCCCTGTACGCGGCCGCGGCGGCCGTTGAGGTCGCCCATGAGTGTGCCGGCGAACTCCTCCGGAGCCTCAATCTCCACTTTCATAATCGGCTCAAGTAAACAGGGCTTGGCCTGCTCCATGCATTTGCGGAAGGCAATGCGGCCGGCCATCTTGAAGGAGAGCTCATTGGAGTCGACGTCGTGATAGCTGCCGTCGTAGACGGTCACCTTGAAATCGACGACGGGATATCCGGCGAGATAACCGCGCGCCGCCGATTCGACGATGCCTTTTTCCACGGCGGGGACAAACTGGCGCGGAATGGCTCCGCCGAAGATGTCGTTGACGAACTCGAAGCCCCCGCCTCGCGGCATGGGCTCCATCTTGATTTTGCAGTCGCCGAACTGGCCGTGGCCGCCGGTCTGCTTTTTGTGTCGGCCCTGGGCGTCGGCCTTGCCGCGTATCGTCTCGCGGTAGGGGACCTTGGGCGCCTTGAGCGTGACTTCGGCGTGATAGCGCTTTTTGAGCCGGCTGACGATGGCCTCGATGTGCGGCTGGCCTGCGCCGGCGATGAGGAACTCGTTGGTCTGCGGGTCGCGGAAGAAGCGGATGAGCAGGTCTTCTTCCATGAGCTTGTGAATGGCGGGGGCGAGCTTGTCTTCGTCGGCACGGGATTTGGGCTCGATGGCGTAGGTCATGGCGGGCTCGGGCATTGCGGCGAGCGCGACCTGGATCTCTGCGCCTTTGCCGCCGAGCGTGTCTCCGGTGAAGGTATCGCGCAACTTGGCGACGGCGCCGATATCGCCGGCGTGGAGCTCGGGCACCTCGATGGCCTTGCGGCCTTGCATGATGCTGAGGTGCGAGAACTTTTCCTGGCCGCGGCGGGTGTAGTTTTCCAGCGTGCCGTCGTTCTTGATAACGCCGCTGATGACCTTGAAAAAGGTGATGCGGCCGGCGAAGGGATCGCTCATGGTTTTGAAGACGAGAGCCGCGCAAGGCTCCTTGTCGTCGACTTTGCGGAAGGATGCGGCGACCTCGGCGGTGGGATCGACGGCGGGCACGGTCTGGGCCACGGCGGTTTTTACCGGGATGGGTTTGCGCTCGGTGGCCGTGGGTGCGTAGACCTTGAGGAAATCGAGCAGATGGTCGAGGGCCATGTTGGCCACGCCGCTAGAAAACAGGACAGGGAAGATGCGGTCTTCGCGGATGGCTTCGTGCAACGCGGCGATGAGGTGATCTTCGGGGATGGTGCCCTTCTCGAAGAACTCTTCCATCAGCTCGTCTTTGCCTTCGGCGACGAGCTCAACGAGCGCCTCGTGGCGGGCTTTGGCTTCGGCAGCGAGTGAGGCGGGAATCTCGCTGGAGACTTTGCCGCGGCCGTCGCCGCCGGGCGTGTAGGTGTACGCTTCCATGGTGACGAGATCGACGACGCCGTGAAAGCCCTGCGCGTCAGAGATGGGCAACTGGACGGGAACACACGTCCGGCCCCAGCGCTCGTGGATGTCTTCGATGAGGGCGCTCAATCCGCCGCCGCCGCCGGCCTTGGGGTGGTCCATCTGGTTGACGAGAACGATGCGGGGAATCTCGACTTCCTCGGCGAACTTCCAGACGCGTTCGGTGACCGGTTCTACGCCGTTCTGTGCATTGACGAGGACGATGGCGGATTCGACGGGCAGGAGCGCGGCGCGGGCTTCGTGCGTGAACATGTGGAAGCCGGGGGTATCGACGAGATTGATTTTGACGCCCTGCCACTCGGCAAAGGCGACGGCGTTCTGCATGGTGATGCCGCGGGCGACTTCTTCTTCGTCATAGGCGGTGACGGCTGAGCCATCTTCGACGCGGCCCTGCGTGGGGGTCATCTTGGCGGCATGCAGCATGGCGGCAATGAGCGTGGTTTTGCCGCTGTGCGCATGCCCCACTACAGCTACATTGCGGATCTCACTTCCCTGGTACGTTTTCATGGAGGCTCCTTAGCTGGGAGAGGTTTGAGATTGCGGAATTGGGCGGTTCTTGAATGACGAATATCTCGCAGGGGCTGAAGCCCGATGGATTCAGATCTCCTTGGCGGCACGACTGAAATCGTGCCCTGTTACAAAACCTCGCGAGAGGATTGTTTGCAGTGCGAAGGTTTCTGCGTCGGTGGCCGGGCCTGAAGGTCCTATGTTCTGCGCCTCGGGAATTAAGTGGACTGAAGGCCACTGCGCCCTCCGGGGGACGATTCTCTCGTCCCGTCAGTGGGAGGTTTTGCCTGGTGTGGAATGGATAGCGCAGGGATTTTGTCAGGACGCCTGCTGGGGCGTTCAACGGGCCGGATTGCCGGGCTCGGGCTCCGGGTTTGCCGTCTTCCTCATCCATAACCTTGGTCTCAGGCGGATGGTCTCAGGCCGGCGGGCGGCGGAGGCTGGACGAGATTCCGCCACACGCCCTTGGTTAAAGACCGGATGCTATCACAGGCGGAGTGTGAACGTCCTGTGACCGGCAGTACAACACGCGATTAATACCGCTCCTCGGCGTACAGGCGGGCGGGCTCATGTGGCGCGTTATTCTAAGGCGAAATGGCTCTCGCTTACATTGGTCTCGGCGCCAACCTGCCCAGCACGGCGGGCTCGCCTGAGGCCACAATGGCGGCCGCGGCGCAACGGCTGGCGGGTCTGGGCCGCGTTGTGAGTTGCTCTTCGCTATATTCGACGGCTCCGGTAGGTTTCGACGATCAGCCGCGGTTCGTAAATGCCGCGGTGGGCCTCGAGACGGATCGAAGTCCGCGCGAGCTGCTCGAGGCCTTGCTCATGATCGAGCGCGAGTTCGGCCGCGACCGCAGCGCGGGCATCGCCAACGGGCCGCGCACGCTGGATCTGGACATTCTGCTTTATGACGGTCTGGTGCTCCGCGCGTACGATCTCGAGATTCCGCATCCGCGGATGGTGGAGCGGGCCTTTGTCCTGGTGCCTCTGAGCGAGATTGCGCCAGAGCTGCGCGATCCGCGTACCGGAGCGACCATGCAACAATTGCTAGAGACTTTCTCGCACGGAAATCCGTCTCAGAGAGCACGTGGAAATGTGGTGCAAGTGGAAGGCCATGCTTGGGATGCTGTTGCTCGCGGCTTGCGTGCTGCGTCCGCAAGTTCTCCACGCCCAGGCTCCGACACAGATTTCGGTCACAGTTGAAGATGCCGCCGGGGCAGTGATTGCGGGCGCCACGGTGATGGATGCGAGTGGCAGGCAACTCGGCGCAACGGACGCATCCGGCGAACTGAATGTGCAGTGCGCGGCGCCCTGCCGCGTGCAAATTGCTGCGCCAGGATTCGCGCTGCAGAGTGTTTCGCTCGCCGCCGCAACCACGGTTCACCTGGTGCCGCAAGCCGGGATGGAGCAGGTTACGGTGACGGCGTACCGTACGCCGCTAGGCGAGCTCGAAAGCCCTGCGACGACAAGATTGTTGACCGAACGTACTCTACGCACCACCGCGGCGATTACGCTCGACGACCAGCTGCGCCAGCTTCCGGGCGTGGAGCTTTTTCGCCGCTCACCGTCGCTGGTGGCCAATCCCACTTCGCAGGGAATCAGCTTGCGCGGACTGGGGTCCACGTCGGCCAGCCGCACGCTGGTTACGGAAGACGATGTGCCACTCAATGATCCGCTGGGCGGCTGGATTCACTGGCAGGAGCAGCCGGAGCTCTCTATCCACGATATTCAGCTCGTGCGCGGCGGGGCCAGCGATCTGTACGGCTCGAGCGCCATTGGCGGCGTCATCAACATAGTGCCCGTGCGGCCCGGATCGAATCAGGCTGAGGTGAGTTCCAGCTACGGCGGCGAAGGCACCTATGACGACAGCGTGCTGGCGCAAACCAAGCGTGGCGTGTGGGGACTGCTTGGCGCGGGCGGGTTGATCGGTACGGATGGGTACATCCAGGAGGTGCCATTTCAGCGCGGCCCGATTGATGTAGCCAGCAATGTGCACAGCCAGAATGCGCTCGTGCTCGCCGAGCGGCGGAGCGGACCTCTGCGGTTCTTCGTGCGCGGAAGCGGATTCAACGAGTTGCGCCACAACGGCACGCCGTACCAGTTCAATGGCACACGGCTGTTCCGCTACGCGACGGGCGCGGACTGGCAAAATGCGCGGGATGAGGCACTGCATCTTCGCCTCTACGGTTCGGACGAGCGATATCGGCAGACTTTCTCGGGCATCTCGAATGCACCGGCCGCCAGCGACCGCACATGTTCGTTTCGCTGCAGTGAAGCGCCTTCGAAATATTCGTATGTACCGGAGAACGAGTTGGGAGCAGCCGCACATTGGAGCGAACCATTAGGTGCAGGCCTGCTACTGATTGCCGGAGCCGATGTGCGCGATGTACGCGTGTGGGACCGCGAGCAGAGCTTTGGTTCGAGCACAGCCATTACCAGTCTTCATGATCATCAGCGCGATTCCGGGTTCTATGCCGAAGCGATGTGGACGCATCGTGCGTGGACGGTGACCGCTTCAGGCCGCCTGGACTGGTTCCAGAACTACGACGGCAGGCAGTTCACGTGGAACGGCTCGGCGTGGGTGCTGAGCGCGTCGCAGCCGCCGCAGTTGAGCCAACACCTCTTCGATCCGCGCATGGGCGTGTCGCGCAAGCTTTCGCAACATTGGGCGCTCTCGGCTTCGGGCTTCCGCGCTTTTCGCGCGCCCACGCCCAGCGAACTGTATCGCGCGACGCAGGTGGGCGCGCAGCTCACGCTGCCTAACGGCGGTCTTTCCAGCGAGCGCGCTACGGGCTGGGAGGCCGGCGTGGCCACGGAGCACAATTGGGGAACGGTGCGTACGAGCTACTTCCTCACGCAGATCAACCGGCCGATCGTGGCTCTTACGCTGGCGACGAACCGGCTGATGCGCGAGAACCTCGGACAGATCGAGAGCCAGGGCGTGTCGCTCGATTACGAGCTTTCACCGCGGCGGTGGATTGTGGTGGATGGCGGCTATCAGTACGCGCATGCGGTGGTCTCACGCGGCACGCAGGACTACGGCAAGTGGATACCTGAGGTAGCGCGGAACCTGGCTACTCTGAATGTGCGCGCCTTCAAACCATCGCTCGGCACGCTCAGCCTGCAAAGCCGCATGAGCGGCCGCATGTTCGATGACGACGCGAATGCCTTCCTGCTGCATGGTTACTTTCGGCTCGACGCTTACGGCTCGCACAACTTCGGCAGCCGCTTTGAAGTGTTTGCCGCAGGCGAGAATCTTCTGGATCGCGCGATTCAGGTCTCGGAGACACCCACGATTACGCTGGGCCAGCCGCGTGTCGCACGCGTGGGATTTCTACTGCATGTTGGCGCAGTGAATCGCTAAAACCGCAGAAGCCTGCGTGGGCAGCTGCAAAGCGTCCCTCAGGGGCTAGAGCCCACGATCCTAGTGGGGCTCATCGGCACAACTAAAGTCGTGCCCTTTCACAAAACCATTTATGCAACCAGATTTAGAACAACACCGAGGTCGTCCTCTCTCCGTGGAAATACTTTTCTGCCGTTCCACAACCTATTTCTGTGTGTTGTGTTTCTTTCAATGTGAGCAGCATGACGCAAGATGCTAGCGCAGCCTCACAAACAAGGAGAAACACCATGAAAAACATTTCGAAGATCGCTTTGGCGGCCATTCTTGCCGTACCCGCCCTGATGGCTGCGCAGACGCCCACTCCCGGAAAAAACGACTGGAACATCAACCAGCGTAAGTACGATCAGCAACAGCGCATCGGGCAGGGCGTGCGCTCAGGCCAGCTTACTGCCGGTGAAACCGCTCGGCTCGAACACCAGGAGCGGGGCATCAATCGCGAAGAGCGCGGCATGCGCGCACAGGACAACGGCCACCTGACGGCGCAGGACCGCAGGACGATTCATCATCAGCAGAACCAGGAGTCGCGCCGCATCTATCGCGACAAGCATAACAATCGCGTCCGTTAACAATACAATCAACTAAAGCACGACAGGGGAGGGCAGCCGTTGCGGCTGCCCTCGCTGTCTTCGCTCAAACGTCGGCGCGGAAAGTCTTGCCCAGTTCTTCGCCGAGACCGTAGTAGTGACGGAAATTGTAGATGAGCGGCTGCCAGCGGCTGGGATCGATGTAGTTATCCTTGAGCACAAAATCCCGGCGCACGTGGACGCGCAGAATCTCTACTTCGACTGCTGCTCCGCCGGTCAGCTCGTGGAGCCGTGATTCTCCTTCAAGCGTGTGAATCTTGCGGGCACGCGCTTCCAGCTGCGCTGGGCACTCCCTCACGCGCGGAACGGCGACGCATTCGCTGTCGAGCGGAGAGAGCTGTGCGGCAGAGAACTTGTCGTGTTCAAAGCGAAACTTTTGCGCCTTCTGTTCCGGCACGGGATCGAGGCCGGTGAGCGGCGCAAGACGCTCGATCTGCTGCCATAGATCCGGCGAAGGAATGTTGATGACGCAATCGGGATTCGCTTCGAAATTGCTCAGGGTCTTGGTATCGCGCAGCAGCCCGAGAACCATCGTCCACCCCAGCGCCCAGAATGAGGAGATCGGCGCGAGGTTGGGCGTTCTATCTTCATTCGCCGTGCTGACGATGGCCACGGGAGTACCGAAATAGAGGATCTTCGGCGCGATGGTGACAAATTCAGTTTCATTTGCGGTGGAGACGGCTGCAGCTGGCGTCATAACTTAGAGAAGAGATGCCTGATCAGGCGCTTCAGATGGCTGAGAAAAGTATCCAGAGGGACGCCGATCTCGTTCATGCAATGTTTGCAGGATTTTATCCCGTTAGAATTTTCTTGTGAGCCTTCGATTTGAAATCAGGTCTGAGACTGCGGCCGGCGGCCGGCGCGCGCAGTTGCATCTGCCGCACCAGAACGTGCAAACGCCCGTCTTTATGCCGGTAGGCACCGCCGGCAGCGTCAAGGCCGTGCCGCAGGCGACGCTGGAAGCGCTGGGCGCAGAGATCATTCTCGGCAATACCTACCATCTTTATCTGCGGCCCGGCCACGAAGCCATCCGGCGTATGGGCGGACTGCACCGGTTCATCAGCTGGCCGCGCGCCATGCTCACTGACTCTGGAGGATTTCAGGTCTTCAGCCTCAATGAATTGCGCAAAGTAACAGACGAGGGCGTGCGTTTCCGCTCGCATCTGGATGGGAGTTCTCACTTCTTTACTCCCGAACATTCAGTGGATGTTCAAATCGCGCTGGGCGCGGACATCGCGATGGCTTTCGACGAGTGTACGGAGTATCCTGCCGAGCGCGCACGCGCGGAAGAGAGCCTGCGGCTGACGATGGCGTGGGCCCGGCGATCGCTCGATCACTTCCGTCCGCACCGCGACGAGGTAGTTTGGCGCGAGGAACTCGGCGGGCAGACACAGAATCTGTTCGGCATCGTGCAGGGCGGCATGTATCGCGACCTGCGCCGGCAGTGCGCTGAGCAGCTTGTTGAGATGGACTTTGATGGATATGCGATCGGCGGGTTGAGCGTGGGTGAGCCGCGCGAGCTCACACTGGAGGTCATCGCCGAGGTGCTGCCGCTGCTGCCGCGCGACAAACCGCGGTATGTGATGGGCGTGGGCTATCCCGATGAGATCGAGCAGTACGCAAAGCTGGGCGTGGACATGATGGATTGCGTGCTGCCCACGCGCGCCGCGCGTCATGGTCTGCTCTTTACCAGCGAAGGGCGCGTGAACATCAAGAACAAAAAGTATGCCGAGGATCAGAACCCGCCCGATCCCGCATGCGATTGCCCGGTGTGCCGACGCTACTCACGGGCTTACCTGCGTCATCTGATGCAGGCCGGCGAGGCGCTCTCCGGCACGCTGAACACGATCCACAATCTTGCGTATTACCTGGGGATCATGCGCTGCGTGCGCAGAGAGCTTGAAGGATAACTCGCCGCTGCACCTTGACGAGCTGACCTGGTCAGCCTCAAGATGCAACGGCGCAGAATGCAGTTACATTCCGCCCCAGAGGCGAGCGGCCATCATCTCGTAACCTCGGCGGAAGCCTTCGCGATATTCAGGCCAGAACTGTGGCGGGATGCGGGGCTGGCGGTATTCATCGCGATTGGCAGGGTTGGGGCGGCGGTGATTGTCCCAGTCGTGGCGCGCGCCGTCCATGCCGTCGTGGAAGCCGCGCTGCTGCACCTCGGAGAAATTCGGCGGCGGGGCCCACTGGCTGGGATCGCCGCGGTCCTGCCAGGCGGCATCGCCGGAGAGCCGCGACATGGTTGCGGTGTAGCCGCGCATGAAGCCTTCGCGATAGTCATCGACAAACTCGGGCGCGATGTATGGCTCGCGATACTCTTCATGATCGTCAGGATCGGGACGGCGATGGAACTGAAAGTCCTTCTGCGCTTCTTCCTCGCCTTCGTGATAGCCGCGGCGCTGCGCATCGCTGGAGAGCCCGCGCATGGCCCAGCCGTCCCAATCGGGCGGAGGCGGTGGTTGAACCGGAACCGCGGGCTGGGCGCCCCACAGATGCGAAGCGGCTACCTCATAGCCGCGGCGGAAGGCGTCCCGGTAGGCGTCGCGCCACGGCGGGGGCACGTCGGGATGCCGGTACTCGTCCCGGTTGTCGACGTCAGGATTGCGGTGGTTGCCGAAGTCTCGACGCGCACCTTCGATTCCGTCATGGAATCCGCGCTGCTGGATTTCGTTGTATTCGTGTGGTGGAACGTCCCATCCACGTTCCTGGCCGTAGGTCTGCGGGGCCGGGGCGGCCATAGCCGCGCCTCCGGTTCCAAGCATGAGAGCAAAGAGAGGAACTGCAATGCGATTGAGGATCATGCGATCGTCCTCCTTTCTTGAAGAGGCGAACGCCAGAATACCGCGTATGTTGCGCTTTGGCCTGCGAGAGACTCACTGCCCTTTGTGGAAATCAGACCTCCATGGCCTGGCCGAGCAGTTGTTTCAGCGCCTGCACATATTCGGTAAGCGCCTCGCGGCCTTGCTCCGTGATGCGATAGAGCGTCTGCGGCTTGCGCTGCACGAACTTCTTTTCCACGGCCACGTAGCCTGCCTCTTCGAGCTTCATCAACTGTGCGCCCAGATTGCCGTCCGTCGAGCCGGTCTTCGCGCGCAGCCAGGTAAACTCCGCTTCCTCCACGCCCACCAGCAGTGAGAGCAGCGCCAGCCGCAGCTTGCCGTGGATGACGGGATTCAACTCCGGCAGTTCAGGCATGCGAAGCGACCTGCCGGCGTTGACGGCTTTCCAAAATCATCATGTAGGTACCGAAGACGATCTGGCAGAGAAAGATGGCTGCAAGAAAGGCGCCTGTGGCTTGATTCGCCGTGCCAAAGCTGGCGACGACGGCCGCGGCCCACCAGACGAGGGAGCAGCCGAATTCGGCTTTCCACTTGAGCATGATGCTGCAGGCCGCGTTCGCCGTGCCCAGCATGGCACCCGCCACAGCGAAAAAGATCTGCGCATCGGTGAGGCGTCCGCTGAATCCGAGGGCGTCAAAAAGGACGAACATCGAGATGCCGGTGGCGATCCAGACGGCGGCGATCGCGCGGCCCATTGTCGTGTTCGGCGCGTTGTCTACCCGGCGCCAGAACCCGGCCATGGTGATGAGCCCTGCGGTGATGACCGTGACCGGCCAGGCATAGGTAAAGTGGGTCCAGTCGGCCCAGAAGAAGGCGACGTAGTAGGCCACGCCCCAAAGGACGAAGGTCCATCCCCAGCTCTCGCACTTGCGCCGGCCCTCGGCGATCATGGTTTCGATCAGGTCCAGGCGGTCGCGCAATTCGTGCTGCTCCACGTTTTCCGTCATGATCATCTCTCCTCTCCAAAGGCTCGTTAGAGAATTCCTTTGTAGAGAGTACTCTATAAATTAGAGTAAGAAATGTCAAGCTCATTTTGGTCTAGTTTTTTTGGGAATTATTCGGGAGCGAACGGGCGCCGAGTGAAGTCAGCCGGCGACGTTCTGCCGATTGGTCAATGGTGTCGCGCTGAAGCGGCCGCGGATCTGGTTGACCGCGACAACCCAGGGCACGGCAACTGAGAAGGTGAGGCGCGCCAGCACAGCCCTGGTGCCAAACCTCGGCAGGAACCGAAGGTCGCGACGGAAGGCATACCAGCATTCGAGGGCCAGCACAGCCAGCAGGGGAATCACTGACCAGGGCAGAGCAGCGAGCGAGGCGACCTGCAGCAGGCAGCGCGTGGCGTTGCGGAACATCCGCGCCCAGCGGACGCCGGCCTGGCCGTCGCTGATGGCGTAGCGGGCCATCTGGTGCGTGGCGGAGCGGAAGGTGTTCATGGGGCGGTAGATGGCCTTGGCGTTGACCGCGAACGCTGGCGTGGTCGCGCGGCGGGCGGCGAGGTCGAAGAGCGTGTCTTCGCCGACCAGCACCTCTTCGGGAAATCCGCCGATCCGCTGCCAAAGTGCTTTCGTAAAGGCCATCGATCGCGCGGTGCAGGATTTGGTGGGCTCCTGCGGCGCAAGCTTGATGGAGAAGAACGGCGCCGAGGCTACGTCCCATACGGTGTGCACGTCGGGATCGACCAGTGTGCCGCCCAGCGCGTATTCCGCCATGCCAGAGAGGAGCGGCGCGGTCAGGTTGGCGAGCCAGTTGGGAGCGTAGGTGCAGCCGGCGTCAGCGCAGGCGATGATCTGAGATTTCGCGGCCGCAATGGCCACGTTGCGCCCGCGGGAGACGGGGCCTTTGGAAAATTTCAGACTGCAGGTCTCGTCGCGGATGGCGATCAGGCGCGGATCCCGCTTCTGTTCCGCGTCGAGCCACTCCCAGGTGCCGTCGGTTGAGCCGCCGTCAACGACGATGACCTCGGCGGCAGGAGGAACCTGGGCCAGAAGGCTGGCGACCACCCTGCCAATGTCCGGGGCCTCGTTCAGTTCGGTGACGACGACACTGACGGGGCTGGCAGGCTGCATGGGGAAAGTATAGCGAGTGCCGATCGGGCCCATTCGCATTGACCCCAGCCTCGATTTGACGATAAAATCGAAGAGTTTGGCGATGCACCCCTCGTTGGAGGCGTGCGGAATTCTGTCGGGTGTGTCTGCGGCCCGCGTTCCGATGCAGTTCTCTGTATCCGCCCCACCGCAAAATCAGAAATGCTTTGAGTTGAATGCGCCTCGCGGGGAAGCCGAGCGCTGGAGGGTTTGTTATGTATGCAGTGATTCGGACCGGCGGCAAGCAGTATCGTGTGGCTCCCGGCGACGTGGTGAAGATTGAAAGCGTCCCGTCGGAGAACCAGACCGTGGAGTTCAGCGACGTGCTGGCGGTTTCAGGCGAGCCGGGCGCGGTGGTGAAACCGTCGACCGCGAAGGTGACGGCGGAAGTGGTCAGCGAAGGCCGCGGCGACAAGGTGCTGGTCTTCCACTTCAAGCGCAAGAAGCAATACAAGAAGCTGCAGGGGCACCGGCAGAACTTTACCGAGGTCCGCATCAAGGCCATTGAGGCGGACGGAAAGACCTATACGGCGTAGGAAGTAAGCTCTCAGCCTTCAGCTTTCAGCCTGCCCGGTGAGAGCAGATGCCAATGAGGCGAGCAACGACGAACGGAATTTAAAGCTGACAGCCAACGGCTGACCGCTTGGGAGATTGAGCAATGGCACATAAAAAAGGTGGAGGCAGCTCCACAAACGGACGCGATTCGAATGCACAGCGGCTGGGCGTGAAGGCCTTTGCCGGCCAACTCGTCACGGGGGGCTCGATCATCATTCGCCAGCGCGGCACCCGCATCAAGCCGGGCGCCAATGTCGGCATTGGCTCGGATGATACGCTCTTCGCCAAGGTGTCAGGCCGCGTGAAGTTCACCGACCGCGGCAACCACGGGCGTTTTGCGTCCATTGAGCCGGTTGCGGCTGAGTAATTCAGGTCCGCGCGGTTTAAAATAAGATCGAAGCACAAGACAAAGGCCACGGTTCGGATCGTGGCCTTTGTGCGTTCATGTAGCCGGAATCGTAAGGAATCCCGATAGTTTGCATCTATACGGCAATGAGGTGTTGCAGAATCACCCGCCCTAGATGAGCCCCCTGGTCACACTCTTCCGGTTCCTTTTCCACATCGGCTACTTCGGTCCATTTGTCATGGGCGTACTGGATTCTTCCTTCCTGGTGCTCCCGTTCGGCAACGACCTGGTGGTGGTCGGCCTGGTGGCGCAACACCATCGCGGGATGCCGTGGTACATCCTATCGGCGGCGGTGGGATCTACGGTGGGTGCGCTGGTGCTGGCTCTGGTCGCTCGCAAGCTCGGTGAAGAAGGCCTGCGCAGACTTGCCGGCCAGGGCCGCTATGAGAAGCTGAAGAACCGGATCGGCAAGCGCGCCGGCCTTGCCGTTGCCCTGGCCGGCCTGGCACCCCCGCCCTTTCCTTTCACGACCGTCATTGCGGCGGTCAGCGCGGTGGATTATCCCTTCTCGCGGCTGCTGCCGATCAACTTTGTGGCGCGCGGCGCGCGTTTCACCGTGTTGGCATTGCTTGCGCTGAGGTACGGAAAAGCGGTGATCGCCATTGCGCGGTCGACGCCTTTCAAGTGGAGCATGGCTGTCTTTATCGTATTTTGCCTTGTGGCGAGCGGATTCTCGATCTGGCACTGGCTGCGAAAACCGCAACCGCACAAAGCGTGAAGCGATGCAGGTGCTGAAAATGGGAAGGCCGAACCGCTCGGGTTCGGCCTTCCCATTTTCCAACTGAATGCGTTTTACGACTCGGACTGGCGGCCCTTGAGGTTGCGGTTCAGCACCTTGTCGACAACCTTTTCAACATCGCTCAGGAAGAAGCTGTTGGCGGGCTGCTGCACGGCCACCTGGGTTCCGGTGTGGCCCAGCGCAGAGGCGATCTCATTCCAGCGATAAACGGTGGAGTTGGCAGGCATCACGACGGGCTTCCGCGCCTCTTGCGGCATGGCGCAATAAGCGGTCCAGACCCCGAGCGCGGTCAAGATCAGCGACTCGTACACAAACTGGAGCGGCGCCGTGAGCGAGATGTTGCGCGAGATCACAGAAGCGGCGACGAAATCATTCGCGGCCATCACGCCGAATCCCAGTGAGATGCCGAAGGCGACGTCGCGCACCGAGAGGCGCAACGCATTCATACACAAGCAGAGGAACGCCAGCAGGCAGAGCTCGAGAATGCTCACCGAGTGCATCATGCCAAAGGCAATATCCGGGATGATCAGGATGCCGCGGTGAGAAGAGAAGGAGATGGTTGAAAACGTTACGATCACCGAGGCCAGGATGATCCAACGGAAGATCACAATTCCGAATTTCATCAGGCCGGCGAACGGCGAAAGGGCCGAACGGAAGACCTCAATGCAGATGAAAAACAGAATCCCGGCGCTGACGATGTAGACGCCCCAATAGGAGAAGAAGTAAACGCTATACCAAGCCTGCGAAGGGGTCGCCTGATTTCTCGCCAGCAACAGAAAAAACAACGGAGCAGAGGCCAAACGTAACCCGAGGTAGGCGCTCATCGCGGGAAACCGGCGCTGCAGTTTCCGCCTCCAAAAGAGGAATGCCACGATGGCGACCAGCAGGAACTCGGCCGCGCTCATGATCGACATCGCAAGACGTGAGGACATAGACACTTAAGCCCGACTCTGGGGACTGGTCCAGAATAGCGCTAAATGTTATGCCGCTCAACCGGAAAAGCGTGGTATGTTGCTTGGCACTTTCGTGCCATTACCGTAGAGTGTTACCGGATCCCGGACGGCGCGATGGCGCAGGTCGGAACGCCGGGTCCACAGCCAGGGATCGGAAACGCCGACGTGGGCGACTGGTGGCTCGGAAGGGCGGGAGCCGACTTGGGAGTAACGGCGGCAGCGGCGCCACCGGCAACAACGATCATCACAGCCAGAATGCGAACGGTGAGTTTCATCACTAGTAACCTCTTTTTGGGATTTCGATGCCCGGAAACCATCTCTACACCTTTCGCATCATAAGTTAAAAGTATCCATAAGTCCATCTTTTTCTTGCATATATACAATGAGTAACAGGTCAGGTTACTAACGTCATATGCCCCGAACGTAATTGCGCCCTGATATTCACCGTTCCCTCACCGCACATGGCCCGCGCGGAGACCCCTCCGCATGGTAAAATTCAAATAGGCGGAATTCGCGCAAAGTCCACGTCTTTCAGCGGTTAGTCTTATCCTTTGGCCCCGGAAACCGGCTTCCGGAAACCGCGGTTTTGTGGAACTTGAATGCGATGGCCCGGCGATCGGATGCATATGGCGACTGAACCAATCGGCAGCATGACCCTTCCTAGCGACAACGGCAGCTACACCGGCGAAAACATTAAAATTCTCGAGGGCCTGGAGGCTGTACGCCTGCGTCCTGCTATGTACATTGGCTCGACCGGGGAGATGGGGCTGCACCACCTGGTCTACGAGGTAGTGGACAATTCCGTGGACGAAGCGCTGGCCGGCTATGCCACGAAGGTCGAGGTTACGATCCACGTCGACAATTCGATCACGGTCGTGGATGACGGTCGCGGCATTCCCGTCGATACCAAGACCCTGCCCGACGGCAAGAAGATGTCGGCGCTCGAAGTGGTGATGACCAAGCTGCATGCCGGCGGCAAGTTCGACTCATCGACGTATAAGGTCTCCGGCGGATTGCACGGCGTGGGTGTGAGCTGCGTCAACGGGCTTTCGCAGGAATTCAACGTCGAGGTCTGGCGCGACGGCTACACGTGGGAGATGGACTTCAGCTGCGGACTGCCCACGAGCGAGCTCCGCCAGTCGGGCATCAGCAAGAAGCGCGGGACGAAGGTCCATTTCCTGCCCGACAAGACGATCTTTTCGACCACCGAGTACAACTACGACACGCTGGCGCAGCGGCTGCGCGAACTAGCCTTCCTGAACAAGGGCCTGGAGATCACGCTGACAGACGAGCGCACTGCCGATCCGAAGACCGGCGAAGCCAAGCGCGCCGATTTCCGCTATGCGGGCGGGATTGCTGAGTTCGTCAAGCATCTCAACCGCGGCAAGCAGGTGCTGCACGATAAGCCGATCACCATGGAGGCCTCGCGAACGGGCGTGGAGATCGAGATTGCGCTGCAGTACAACGACAGCTATTCGGAGACGGTGTTCAGCTTCGCCAACAATATCAATACGGTCGATGGCGGTACGCATCTCTCCGGCTTCCGTACGGCGCTTACGCGCACCATCAACGCCATCGGCCAGCAGATGGGTCTCTTCAAGGACCTGAAGGAGTCGCTCTCCGGCGACGATGTGCGCGAAGGGCTGGTGGCCGTGGTCAGCGTGAAGCTGCCGCAGCCGCAGTTCGAAGGACAGACCAAGGGCAAGCTCAACTCCGACATTGCGGGCATCGTACAGGCCTTCGTGAACGAGCGGCTGGGCATGTTTCTGGAGCAGAATCCGCCCATTGCGCGGCGCATCATCAACAAGGCGATTGATGCGGCGCGTGCGCGTGAGGCAGCGCGCAAGGCCCGCGACCTGACCCGGCGCAAGGGCGCGCTGGACGGTGGCGGCCTGCCGGGCAAACTGGCTGATTGCTCCGAGCGCAATCCTGACCGCTGCGAACTTTATCTGGTCGAGGGTGAGTCGGCCGGTGGGACGGCGAAGCAGGGGCGCGATCGGCGCTTCCAGGCGATTTTGCCGCTGAAGGGCAAGATCCTCAACGTCGAGAAGGCGCGCTACGACAAGATGCTTGGCCACGAAGAAATTCGCGCCATGATTACGGCGCTGGGTACGGGCATCGGTAAGGATGACTTTGATCCGGCCAAGCTGCGCTACGGGAAAATCATCCTGATGACCGACGCCGACGTGGACGGCTCGCACATCCGCACGCTGCTGCTCACGTTCTTCTTCCGGCACATGACGGAACTGATCAAGCGCGACAACGTGTACATTGCGCAGCCGCCGCTTTACAAGATCAAGAAGGGCCGGTTCGAGCAATACATCAAAGACGACCGCGAGTTTGTGAAGGTGATGGTGAACCGTGCGTCGGAGGGCATGGTGGTGCGCCATGGTGAAGCGGCCAGCAAGATCGAAGGCGCAGAGCTGACGCGGTTCATGAGCACGCTCAACGAGTATCTCGGCTTTGCGGAAAAGGTAGACAAGCGGATCCGCAACGAGAAGCTCACAGAGCTGCTGGCCCGCGCCGAGCTCATTCATCGCGCGGACTTCAGTTCGAAGAAAGACGACGAGATTCCCGAAAAACTGGCTGCCTTGCGCACTGCCCTGGCCGAGCGAGCCGACGAATTTCAGATCAAGCTGAACGAGCCGGTTCGCGACGAGGAGCATCACACCTGGTCGATCTGCTTCACGGATTCGCAGGGCGCCACGCGCTGTGTCGACTGGAACCTTGCCTCTAGCCCCGAGTACCGGCAGATGATGGCGAAGTATACGCAGATCAAGGAATTTCTCGAGCCGCCATTCCTGGTGGAATACGCTTCCAAAACTGTGGCCACGACGGATCTGAGCCCCGAAGAAGAAGAGCCCGATGCGGAAGGTGCACCGCCTCCAGGCAGCGCACAGACCCGGGTTGAGTCGAAGACCTCGAGCCGTGCGGCCCGTGCGCAGCGTGAGCCGGTGGAAAAGCAGACGGCACGCGAGCTGTTCGACTACATCGTGGAGCAGGGGAAGAAGGACTATCAGGTTCAGCGCTACAAAGGGCTGGGCGAGATGACCTCTTCGCAACTCTGGGAGACGACGATGGACCCCGAACGGCGTACGCTGCTGCGTGTGAAGCTCGAAGATATCGCCGAGACCGACGCGATCTTCACCACTCTGATGGGCGAAGATGTCGAGTCGCGGCGCAAGTTCATCGAAGACAACGCGCTCGACGTGAAGAATCTCGATATCTAGGGCAGCGCTGCAGCAGGCCGGCCACATTTGTCCGAGCCGGCTTGCTTCGAGAGAATCGGTTTGGGCTGTCATGAGAAGCCCATGGTTTGCCCGATCGGTCATTGACTCGATCAGTCATTAGGATCTTCGCGGATCGCTAGGAGTTCGCAGGATTGTCTGCGGACTCCTCCACTTTCATGATCTGATCGATGGCGGGATTCTCAAGCCGCTGCACAATTCCGCTCGGCCAGCGAATCTCTACGTGGTCGATCTTTGTCTCTGAGCCAAGTCCAAAGTGCGCGCGGCGATCGCTCGATGACATGAAGCCCACGCTGGTGGTCACGTGGTTATACAGCATCCTGCCGGATCCTGTGGTGACCTTGATGGCGGCGCCAATGCCGTCGCGATTGCTCTTATGTCCGCGCAGGTCGAACATGATCCAGTGATTTTTTACAAGAGCGTTGTTCATCAGAATTCGCGGCTTCTCGCCGAGTGACGTCACCACCAGATCCAGAAAACCGTCGTTGTTCAAATCGACAAATGCCGAGCCGCGCTGGTAGCCAACGAAAGCGAAGTCCGGACCCATCTTGTCTGTGACGTCGGTGAAGGCTTTGCCGTCCTCATTTTGAAACATCGTGTCGTGCTGCCGAGAAGAGTCCGTCAGATTGTCGACGTCTCCATTGGCGGAGTAAATATCCTTCCAGCCGTCGTTGTTGTAGTCGATGAACCCGATGCTCCATCCGGAAATGTTCCGGGAGAGCGTACCGAGCCTGGTGGTCCAGGTTACGTCGTTGAAGGACTTTCCCTGCTCATTCTTGAGAATGGCGAAGACCTGCCCGGCCAGGTCGTTGTAAATGATGTCGACGCGGCCATCATTGTCGAAGTCTTTCGCGTCCGAGCCCATGCTCGATACGGGACGGCCCTCCTCGTTGTAGGCGACGCCGTACTCAAGGCCAGCCTCTGTGAAAGTTCCGTTGCCTCGATTGAGGAAGAGAAAGTTGGGCTCAGTATCGTTGGCGATGAAGATATCCATCAGTCCGTTGCCGGTGAAGTCCGCGATCGAGATGCCCATGCCCTTGCCTAAAGCTTTGCCGATGCCGCTTGCTTCGGTGACATCCTCAAAGCGGCCATGGCCGAGATTGCGATAGAGCCTGGACTCGACGCTTTTGTAAATGGTCGGGCTGCAATATTCTTCGGTCGTAGCATCTTTGAGGCATTGCTTATCGGCTTGCGGAGTCCAGGTGGTGTAGTTGGTGACAATGAGGTCCAGCAGCCCATCGTTGTCGTAGTCGAACCATGCCGCGCCCACACTCAGCGCGCTTTCCGGTTTATGCTCGAGTCCCGATCCGGCAGTGACATCAGTAAATGTCCCATCGCCATTGTTGCGGAAGAGGGCATTTCTGCCCGCGCAGCAGATGAAGAGATCTTCATGGCCATTATTGTCATAGTCTGCAACGGCAACACCGAAACAATAGCCGAGATTGCTTCCTGTCAGGCCGGCCTCGGCTGTGACGTCTTCGAAGGTTCCGTCGCCCTTGTTGCGTAGCAGGCAGTTGTAGTAGTCGGGCGAGGTCTTTTCGAGTGCGGGCAGCTCGGCTCCGTTGGTGAAGAACAGGTCCATGAGCCCGTCATTGTTGTAGTCGATCGCGGCGACACCGCCGCACATAGGCTGCGGAAAATACTTTCTCCCCGTGAAGTTGTTATTGGTGCGATAGGCAAAGTGCGAGCGGCCGGAAACATCGGTGAACCAGCCGGGGCCGGCTTTCGGTGGATTGCCGGCGAGTGGATTCTGTGCGCCGGAGGATCCTGCCGGTGCGGACGGCGAGGATGCCTGGCCCAATGCAGTGCGGAGGCCCATGGGAACGGCGCGGCGGGCAGCCAAG
Organism: Occallatibacter sp.; assembly: GCA_035508375.1. Taxonomy (GTDB): domain Bacteria; phylum Acidobacteriota; class Terriglobia; order Terriglobales; family Acidobacteriaceae; genus Telmatobacter. Next base: position 63,047 of record DATJNF010000026.1, read on the forward strand.
CCGAAGATACAGGCCGCGATCGAGGCAAGGAGACTTCGGCGCCGCGCATGGAATGGGGGAGCGCCTGCTCCACGTGCTTCCGGCTTGGGAAGCCGCCTGAAATCTCTCGAGATGAGCTTTTGCCAAATCCGGTTCATTCAATTTCCGATGGAGAGTGGCGAGAAGAAAATGAATCTGCGCATCCGTGGTGCCGAGCTCGGGCAGAGCCAGCGCTCGTTCTGCTTCGACTGCGCGTTCTTGAACTGTCCCTCATGATCCAATGCCTTTGCCAGTTCATAGTGTGCATCGCGGGACCCTGGATCTGCTGCGATGGCCTGCCAATCTTTTTCTACGCCTTCCTTGTGATACTGCCAATTTGAAGTCGTTCTGCAGGTAGAACAGCAGGCCGAGATAAAATTGCGCATCTTCAGAGTTTGGGTTCACCGTGATCGCGGTGATCAGGCAACTCCTGCCCGTGAGCGATTTCAGAATGCGCTGGGCAAAAGTTGCCTAGCGATTCTTGCGTAACGTGATTCTCTTGGTTCACAAGCCACGCCGAAGGTGTGAAATAACTGGCCCATAAGTAAGATTGGGTCAATTCAGTCGCTGCGCTAAAGTGGATGCGTAGAAAGGTAGAAGTACATGCACAACGATGTCTCCATTGCAGCATTGATCATCTTCGCCGCTTGCCCACTCGTCGCATTCTCCATCCGGACGTATATCGCCCGATATAGAGCAGAGGAATCAGAGCGGGCGTGGAAGATCGTCGCGAAGTTTATTGTCTGATCCATTCATCGGGCATAAGGGCTTGCGCGGTCCCGGGCAAGACCATGTTGCAGGCCCAGGCCGAATGCGTTCCTCGCATTCGGAGATAGCCGCCAATTATTTATGGGACACCCTCGGTCGCTACGAAAGTGGCGCGAGCTTTGTCTTTTCGCACCCGGTCCGCGGGGAAGATCTGGCCGTGGATGACCACGTAGACTCCGCCGCCGAGCAACTGCGCGGCAAACAGGCTTTCGGTCAGGTTCTGCAGGCCGTCGCTACCCTCGAATCCAAGTGGGGTCATGGCTCCGGTGAGAATCACCGGAATATTCAGCGCGGGAAACTCCCGCTGGATGTAGCGGCCCGTCTCGACCATTGTGTCGGTGCCGTGTGTGATCACAACAGGACACTTCTCGGCAAGGATCTGGGCTATCTCGGCCACGAGATTGCGCCGGTCTTCGAGCGTCATCTCCAGGCTGTCCTTGTTCATCAGCGAGATCACCCGCACGTCGCAATCCGGTAGCCGCAGCCGCTGCAGATACTGACCGATCTTGCTGGTGGTATTCAGCACTGCGCCGGACTGCTCCGAGTACATTTTCTCGATGGTGCCGCCGGTGGTGATGAGGTAGATGGTCCGCATATTCAGTCTCGATGACGTCGAGCGCGAGGCTGGCCAGCGAGGTCTCCTTTTACGAGGATTGCATATCTGGTCCGCCGGGTACATGCCCTGGAGCACCTGTCGATGCTCCGTGCGGGAAATCCCGGCGCACGCCGGGCCGGCTGTGTCAACGTCCATATATACTTTGACGAGTGAATTTGTGCCGGTTCCGGAACGCCGTTTTTCAGCGTCGCGGGAAGACAACTCACCGCCCGGCAAGTTGCATCTACTTCTTCACCTCAGTTGGGCTGCCGATCGCTCGCGTCCTTTCCTAAGCGCCCTCTTTGATCGGCAATGGTGACCCTCAAGCGATTGAGCAGTGTTAGGAGGAACTGCACGTGAGCCCATTGGACGTAGGCCAGGAGACCCTTCCGTCGATAACTCACGGATGCCAGCCGGCTGAACAGTCGAGGGCCGATCTCGTCCACTTGGTCTTTCCGGGCGATAGCGAGATGGCTGCCCGCATGCGCATTTATGACTGGGAGAAAACTCCGCTTGGTCCGGTTGAAAATTGGCCTCAGAGCCTCAGGACTTCGGTCAGCATCTGCCTAGCGTCGCGGTTTCCGATCGTTTTGTACTGGGGACCGGAATACGTGGTCCTCTACAACGACGCTTACAGCCAAATCCTGGGCGCAAAACATCCCTGGGCGCTGGGCCAGACCTGCCGTAACTGTTGGGCTGAGATCTGGGACACGATCGGCCCTATGCTCGATGGCGTGGTAAGCACCGGAAAAGCCACGTGGTCCGATGATTTTCTGCTCATGCTGGAGCGCTTCGGCTATCGCGAAGAATGCTACTTCTCCTTCTCCTTCAGCCCGGTCCAGGTTGAGAGCGGGCTGGTCGGGGGCATCTTCACGGCAGTCATTGAGACGACGGCCAACGTGATCGGCGAGCGGCGGCTGCGAACGCTCCGCGATCTCGCGGCGCGCGCTGTAGCGGCTACCAGCGAGCAGAATGTGTGGCAGACTGCCGCAAGCACGCTGGCTGAGAACGATAAGGATCTTCCTTTCGCCGTTCTGTGTAGAGTTGCGGAAGGCCGATTGCGCGTGACGGGCACGTCGGGGATCGACTTCAGGCACCCGTTGTGCGAAAACCTCTGTCATCCCGACTCAGAAATGTCGCAGAAGGCGATGGATGTCTCGCGGTCAGGGAAATACGCGGAACTGAAAGATCTCGCTGCCTTCCTCGCGGAGCTTCCCTTAGCACCCTGGGACACCTCACCGAACACGGCTCTCTTGCTGCCGATTGCCGCAATAGGACAGGGGGCATCCGGAGTTCTGCTTGCCGCCATCAGCCCGGCCAAGGCATTGGATGAGAGCTATCGCACGTTTTTCGAGCTCCTGACGCGGCAAATCGCGACGAGCATCGCGGATGCGCGCTCGCATGAGGATGAGCGCAAACGGGCCGAAGCTCTGGCGGAGCTGGATCGGGCGAAGACGCTGTTCTTCAGCAATATCAGTCACGAACTGCGTACGCCTTTAACGTTGTTGCTTGGACCTACGGAGTCAGCCCTCGCTTCCAAAGACGGCGCTCTGAAGGGCGCAGAGTTGGAGATGGTTCACCGCAACGAACTCCGGCTTCTGAAACTGGTTAATACGCTTCTCGATTTTTCCCGCATTGAAGCCGGCCGGGTACAGGTTGTTTACGAGCCTACGGACCTGTGCAGTCTCACCGTGGACATAGCCAGCGCGTTTCGATCGGCGATGGAGAAGGCCGGCCTGGCATTCACTGTCTCGTGTGATCCTATCGACGCGCCGGTCTATGTGGATCATCAGATGTGGGAGAAGATTGTCCTCAATCTTCTGTCGAATGCCTTCAAGTTCACCTTCGAGGGCGAGGTGCAGCTGACTCTCAAACGTAATGGCGAGTCCATTGAGCTCACGGTTCGTGATACGGGAGTGGGAATCTCCTCAGATCAGATGCCGCGGATCTTCGAGCGCTTCCACCGGATCGAGAATGGGCGCGCAAGAACCTACGAGGGCACAGGGATCGGCCTGGCCCTGGTGGAGGAACTTGTCAAACTGCACGGTGGTTCGGTGCATGTGAAGAGTTCGCCCGGTGTAGGAAGCAGCTTCCTCGTGTCGATACCCACAGGCACTGCGCACCTTCCGGCAGAACATATTCAGGCAGCGCGGTCTGAGAGTTTGAGTGCAGTTTCCAGTAACGCCTACGTCGAAGAAGCCTGCAGGTGGCTGCCCGATTCTGTGAGCGTGAGCCCCATTTCCCGATTCGAGAATCCGGTGGATGGCTCGAAGACTCTGCGTGAACGCGATGCGATCGTCATTGCGGATGACAACGCGGACATGCGTGAGTATCTGACGCACCTGCTGCGGGAACACTACATTGTTCATGCGGTTGCTAATGGCGAAGAGGCGATCAAGACAACGCGCCAACTGCGACCGGCGCTGGTGCTGGCGGATGTGATGATGCCGGGAATCGATGGCTTCGGGGTGTTGGACGCAGTTCGGAGCGATGAAGCGCTGCGAAGCACACCAGTGATTCTGCTTTCCGCGCGCGCGGGAGAGGAGTCTCGCGTCGAAGGCTTGCAGGCGGGGGCGGACGATTATCTGGTGAAGCCGTTCACCGCGCAAGAGCTCGTTGCTCGGATAACGACTCACGTAAAGATGGCCAATCTGCGCCGGGAAGCGGCGGAACGGGAGGTACGGCTTCGCGCTGAAGCTGATATAGCCCTGGCAGCTTCTGGTACCGGCACATTCAGGTGGAATCCAGAGACGGATCGTATCGAGGTTGACGCAAACCTCAAGCGGCTTCTTGGATTTGCACGGGATGAATTGGTCGAAACCATTGATGACGTTCTTCGCTGCGTGCATCGGGAAGACCGCACGCGCTTGAATTTTGCGCTGGATGCGTGCCGGTCCGGCGCCGATTTCGAAATGGAGTTCCGGGTCGCGTTGCCGATGGGCAGCTCCCGGTGGCTTTATGGCCGAGCCAAGACGCAGTGCAGCGAAGGCCAGCCCGCCTATTTCGTCGGCGCATGCACGGACATTACCAGCCGGAGGAATGCCGAAGAGTTGCTGCGGGAATCAGAACTTTGGCTGGCGGGCCAGAAGCAGGCGTTCCAGGCTGCGGTGAACGGCGCGCCTCTCTCGGAGTCTCTCGACGTGATGGTCCGTACCGCTGTGAAGCAATTTCGCGGCGAAGCGCGGTGCGCCTTTTACATTGCCAACGCCGCCGGCACCGCGTTACATCATGTTGTTGGAATGCCGGAAGAGTATGCGCGGCAGGTTGATGGCTTCGAGATTGGCCCGGAGTCGCTGGCATGCGGTCTTGCTGTTCATACAGGTGAGCCGCAAATTACTCCAGACGTTTGTGAAGATCCGCGGTGGACACAATGGCTGTGGCTGGCCCAACAGTTTGACTATCGCGGCTGCTGGTCTTTCCCCTTGAAGACGTCTACCGGAAGAGCAATCGGCACCTTCGCGATGTATTTCAAGCGGCCGCGCAAGGTGATTTCGCGCGACCTTCAATTTGCGAATGTGCTGACTAATGCCGCGGCCATCATCATTTCGAAACACCAGGAAGCCGAAGAGCGCGCGCGAGCTGAGCGCGTGTTGCGCGAGAACGAGCAACGTATGCGCCTGGCGCAGCAGGCTGCAAGGATCGGGACATTCGAGTGGGACATCCGGACCAATGAAAACCGCTGGACGCCGGAACTTGAAGCCATGTATGGATTGATCCCCGGAACCTTCGGAGGAAGATGGGAAGACTGGGAGCGGATGATTCATCCAGAGGACAGGCCCAACGTTCTGAAACACGCCGATTCAGCTCTTCGCACCGGCGCCCCCACCCAGGCCGAATGGCGTGCTGTGTGGCCCGACGGCAGCACGCGCTGGATATTGGGGAGATGGCAGGCCTTCACAGATGAGTCTGGGGCTCCTGCCAGGGTGGCAGGAATCAACATCGATGTTACTTCACACAAAATTGCAGAAGAAGCGCGGCGGCATCTGGCGGCGATCGTGGAATCGTCTGAAGACGCGATCGTCAGCAAGGATCTGAGCGGTGTCGTTAAGAGCTGGAATCCACAAGCAGAGCGCTTGTTCGGCTATTCTCCGCGGGAGATGATCGGCCAGCCGATACGAAAGCTCATCCCGCCGGATTTGCAGGCGGAGGAAGACAGCATTCTGGCCACGATCGCACGCGGCGAGCGAATCGAGCACTTTGAGACCGTGCGCGTTGCGAAAGACGGCAGGCGGATTGATGTCGCGCTGACGATTTCTCCCATCCGCGATGAAGCCGGACGAATCGTGGGAGCTTCGAATATCGCGCGTGACATCACGCAGAAAAAGCAAACCGAACAGGCTCTGCGGATGACGGAGCGGCTGGCCTCGGTGGGACGGCTAGCGGCCACCGTGGCGCATGAAATCAACAACCCGCTCGAAGCGGTAACGAATCTTCTGTATTTGGCGCGAAGCGCTGAAGATCCAGCCCAAATTCACCCGCTTCTTGCGCAAGCGGACGGTGAGCTGAGACGCGTGGCGATTCTCAGCAAGCAGACCCTTGGATTCTATCGAGAAAGAAACGGAGCGAGACGGCTGAGAATCGGGAGCATTGTCCAGTCGCTCGTCTCGGTGTTTACGTCAAAAGCCAGAAACAAATTCGTCGACATCAAAGCGGAGATTCGGCAGGATCCGGAGATCTGTGCCATAGAAAGCGAAATTCGGCAGCTGGTCGCCAATCTCTTGAACAACAGCATTGAGGCAATTGCCCGTGACGGCACCATCAGGGTTCGCGTCTCTGCCGGCCGCGCGTGGCATCAAGCGACGACACGCGGAGTTCGATTGACTATCGCCGATTCGGGACGCGGCATTGCACCAGAGCACCGCTCCAAGCTGTTCCAACCGTTCTTCACCGTGAACAAGGATGTAGGAACAGGGCTGGGCCTGTGGGTATCGAAAGGCATTGTCGAGCGGCATGGGGGAAATATTCGATTCAGATCCCGGACTCTGCCGAGTAAATCAGGCACCGTCTTCACGGTGTTTCTGCCGAGTGATACCAAACCGCGTCCAATCACATCATGATCTACGGGGGACAAGAAAGAGTGCGCAGCAGCCAGGGCGCACGGCGGGTCGATTCTTCGGCTCGATTTCGATGACTTTATGGTGGCGGGAACAGGCATGATCATCACATTCGGCGTTGCCGGAGCGGAAAAGCCATTGCTGGCATCGAGTCCATCTGGAAAGGCAGCTTTGGGAACGGCGCCTGGATGCCGGGAAGAAATTTGAACGGCGACGATGACAATCAGGGGCGCTATCTTCGCATGCCGGCGGGGAAATTCACGATCCGGCGCGTCCGCTTGTATCAATATCACTGAGCAATCACTGAGCGCGGGCGGATGAGTTGACCAGCGGCTAAATCGGATACATACCGGCCTGCACATCTTGTGCAGCCTGCAGGATATTTTCGGGTCGCCCCAGATCGCGCCAGTAGGCATCGTCGGCGTGGAAGGCGACAATCTTTTCACCCTCAGCGGCGAGACGTGCGTAGGCGTCGACGATGGAGAACACGCCGTCTTCGTTCATCATCGCGAAGATGCGAGGTGAAAGCACGTGAACGCCGGAGAATGCGAGAGCTTCGCATCCCGCAGGCAGTGCGGATTCTGTGGCGCGCCCTCGAAAGAGTCCTTGCTCGTCAAAGAGCAGCGGCCGCGACGTGCGGCGGTTCTGCACGGCCAGCGTGGCGAGCACGTTCTGAGCGGTGTGAAGCTGCACCATGCGCGCGAAGTCAATGGTGCTGAGAACGTCAACGTTGTGCAGCAGGAAGGGCTGCTCGCGATCGGCGCTGGATTCGAGAAAGAACCACGCCGCGTTTTTGAGGCCACCACCGGTGTCGAGCAGGATGTCTTCTCGAGAGACCTCGATCCTCATGCCGAAGTTGCGATGCGCTTCGAGGTATTCGAGCATCTTGTCCGCGAAATGATGTACGTTGACGATCACCTCGCGGACGCCGAATGCGCGCAGGCGAGCGAGCGTAATTTCGAAGAGGGGGCGGCCGGCAACTTCGACCAGAGCCTTGGGGCTCTCATCCGTGAGAGGCCGCAGCCGGGTACCGAGGCCCGCCGCCAGGATCATCGCCTTCATTGCGCAGCGCGCTCCACTGTGGCCCACTTTTCGAGCTCGACATGGCGAACGACGACTTCGACGTCTGCCACTCCGCGCAGATGTCTCGCTAACTGCTCGGCCAGAAACACCGAGCGATGCTGACCGCCTGTGCAGCCGAAAGAGACCATGAGGCTGGAGAAGCCGCGGTGCTTGTAGGTGCGCACGCTGGCGTCGATGAGCGAGAAGACGTTGGCGAGAAATTGGTGCACGCTCTCTTCGTGATGGAGATAGTCGATGACCGCCGTGTCTCTGCCGGTGAGGGTGCGGAACCGCTCTTCGCGTCCGGGATTGGGGAGGCTGCGTGCATCGAAGACGAATCCGCCGCCATTGCCTGAAGGGTCGACGGGCATTTCGCGATGAAATGAGAAACTGAAGATGCGCACCGTAAGAGTGCCGGTGGAATCGGCAAGGCTTTGCAGTTTTTCGGATTCGGAACAGGCCGCGAGCGCATCGAGCAATGCAGGCACCGCGATGGGTAGCCGGACGTGCGTAGCGAGCCAGCGCAGGTTTTTCAGGGCATAGGGTACGGACTGCAGGAAGTGCGGCTTGCGCTCATAGAAGCCGCGGAAGCCGTAGGCGCCGAGCGCCTGCAGAATCCGCACGTAGACGTACGCGTAGTAATGCTCAGTAAAGGCGGCGCGGTCGACCGGGATGAAGCCGGAGAGGCGATCAAGATAGTAGTCGAATAGCTCGTGGCGCAGCTCCGGCGGCAGGTTGGCCTTGGCGTCATAGAGAAGCGATGCGATGTCATATTGCAGAGCGCCCTTGCGGCCGCCCTGGTAGTCGACGAAGAACGGCTCGCCGTCACGCAGCATCACGTTGCGCGACTGAAAATCGCGATAGAGAAAGTAATCCTGATTGGCGCTCAAAAGAAACTTGGTCAGGCGGCTGAAATCGTCTTCGAGTGCCTGCTCGTTGAACGGGATGCCGGCGAGCCGCAAAAAATAGTACTTGAAGTAGTTCAGGTCCCAGGCGATCGACTGCCGGTCAAATTTTGCGCGCGGATAGCACATCTTGTAGTTCAGATCTCGGCCGGCTTCGATCTGAAAGCGCGGCAGTACTGCAATGACTTTGCGGTACGCTTCGGCGGCCTCCGGGTCGATGGCATCCCCATCGCGATGATTGCTCAGAAAATCGAAGAGTGTCGTGTCGCCGAGGTCTTCTTCGAGATAGGCGCCGTGGCTCAGGTCTTCGGCGTAGATCTCCGGCACCGGCAACCCATGTCCGCGAAAATGCCGGGAGAACTCGAGGAAGGCGATGTTCTCTTCGCGCACGGAGTGCAGAACACCGATGGCGCGCAAGGGTCCGCGTGCCAGCCGCACGATGACGCGTCCGGATCCGCCGAGGTTGCCCTGCAGTGGCTTCCTCAGCTCGGGCGGCAACCCGAAATGTTGCTCGAACAGTCTTTCCAGAACGTCCATGAACCTCTTTGGGCGAGCGTATCAGCCAACTTCACCAAGATATCCAGCGCGGGGAAGCACGTGCAAGGTGCAGCCGGCAGACCGCGACCGATAGACTAGGACTGGTTGCATCGACACGCTATGCCGACAAAGACGTCTCTCAGAGCTTGAAACGCTGCGGGAAAGTGGCGAACCCGTCGTGAATGGTGCAGAAAAGCATCCCTCAGAGGCTAAAGCCCGGGTTGAATTTGCGACTATTACGGCACGAGTAAACTCGTGCCCTTTCACAAAACTTCTCCCGAGATGCATTTTCAGTCGTGCCCGTTCACAGAAATCAGTCATGCAACCAGTTCCAGGACCCCAAAGGGAGAATGAATGAAAACTATAGCTCTACAAGGCATGATCCTGGCGCTGGCCTGCGCGGCGTCTGCGGCACAAAACCCGAATCCGCTCGCGGCAGCGCGCGTGTTTCCTTACGAGGCAATGTCCGCAAAGACCGCGCCTAACGGGGCGGTAGGCCGCGCAGTCTTTACCGGCACTCTGGCTACAGGAGAAGCGGTGGGCGTGCATGAGACTATGCAGCCGGCCGGCACGGTGCCCAACCCAGCGCATCGCATCCAACATTCTGAAGTGATTGTGGTGCAGGAAGGCACGCTCGAGTTCGACCACGACGGCAAGGCGGAACGCGCTGACGCGGGTAGTATCATTTACGTGGCTTTCGGCACACTGCACGCCGTTAAAAACATCGGCAGCGGCCCGGCCAAATATGTTGTGATCCAGATCGGCGGCGACACGAAAAAGTGATCGCTGCCAATTCCGGCAAGACCCGAGTTCGTGGAGAACGGCCCAGCATGCGGAATAACCGCATGTTCCCGTTGCAACAGGAGCCGTTCTCTGACTGCTTTCCATGCTCTCAAATCCTTGCCCCAAAGGAGTGCTCACATGTCTTCCCATTGCAAACCAGGAATTTTCAGCGCGCTCGCGCTGGCGGGCGCAATCGCGTGCGCCGGATGCCATTCCGGTTCGAACAACAATCAGCAAGCCGCGAATCAGCCCGCGCAGGCCGGACAACCAGCGCAGGCGGGGCAACCAGCACAGGCCGGTCAGCCCGCGGCTCCGGGCCAGCCTGTAGCTCCCGCGGCGCCGGCAACGCCTCCGCCACCCGCGGTGGTCGAACTTCCGGTAGGAACAGAGCTGCGGGTGCGCCTCGATGAGGACCTGGGTTCGAAAATCAGCCAGCCGGGCGACTCCTTCACGGCGACCATCGCCGATGATGTGCTGGTGAACGGCGAGGCGGTGATTGTGAAAGGCGCCCGGGCCGACGGCACGGTGATCGATGCCAAACCTCTGGGACGTTTCAAAGGCGGAGCCCTACTCGAGGTCAAGCTGGACCGCGTACACAGCAAATGGGGCAGCTATCCCGTGGCGACAAGCTCGATCTCCCGTGCGGAGAAGGGTAAGGGCAAGCGCTCGGCAGGGTTCATCGGCGGCGGCGCGGGATTTGGCGCACTGATCGGTGGCCTAGCCGGTGGCGGCAAGGGCGCAGCTATTGGCGCGCTGGCCGGCGGCGGCGCCGGAACGGCAGGCACCGCGTTTACGGGCAACAAGCAGATCGTTCTGCCTGCGGAGACCCTGTTAACCTTCCGGCTGGAGCATCCGGTGCACATCACCGAGCAACAACAGTAGGTACACGACAGTAATACACGAGAGCCTGCAGCGCGACTTTCCCCTGCGTGTGGCGCCGCGCTCAGGCTTTCGTACTTAAGCTCCCCTGATTTGTCCGCGGCCGTTGCTCTTCACCATATACATGCGGGCGTCCGCAGCGCCGATGATCGCATGCAGAGTTGAGCCGTCGTCTGGCGCGCTGGCCAGGCCGATGCTGGCGCATACGCGCAGATGCAAGCCGCTCTTCATCTCGAAGCGTGTGGCCATCAGCGCTTCGAGTACCTTGCCCGCCTGCGCCAGAGCGGCCGCGGCGTCGGTTTCCGGCATCAGCAGGACAAACTCGTCGCCGCCATAGCGGAAGCAGAGATCTTTTTCGCGGCTGAGTTCCTGAAGGCGTTGTCCGGTGCGCGCCAGCAGTTCGCTGCCGATGAGGTGTCCGTGCACGTCGTTGACCTGCTTAAAGCGGTCCAGATCGAGGAAGGCCAGACTCATGGGCAGCTTGCTGCGGCTCGAGCGCTCCAGCTCGCGGCCCAGTACATCGTAGAGATGGCGCACGTTGAAGAGGCCGGTAGTGTCGTCGGTGATGGTGAGCTGCTGAATCCGCGCCACGTCGCGTGCGTTTTCGATCGCGATGGCCGCGTGATCGGCCAGGATGTGCAGAAAGGCGATCGTGTAGTCGGTCATCTGATCGGCGCGCGGATTGAAGATCTCGATCGCGCCATGGGTGCCTTTGCGTCCTCGTAATGGCAGCGCAATCACCGAGCGCACTTTGCGCGACTTGTCGAGGCGCGGGTCGTTTTCCGCCTCGGGGACGATGAGCGTTTCTCCGTGCTGCACCACCCAGCCGGCCACGCCTTCGCCTATCTTCACCCGCAGATCGCGCAGCGCGTCCTGTTCTCCGCCCGCGGCAATGGCGTAGTAGAGCTCCTGCGTCCGCTCGTCGAGCATCAGCAGCGTCCACAACTCCGCCTCAACCGTCCGCTCCATGTGATCGAGAATCGTGCGCAGGATCGTGTCCAGGTCGAAGCTCGAAGTAAGCGAACGCGCCAACTGATGAAACACGAGCAGATCCGCGAGGGGGATGCGTCCTTGCGTTTCGGTCGTCATCATCTCGCCTTCTGGGGAAGCCCCTTGCGGGAAAGTTTCTTGCGGGAAAGTCCCTTATAGGAAAGTCCCATGTTGGATTGTCTTTGACTCATTCTGCCACAAGTGAGCGTTTTCATCCGCCGGGGTGGGACCCAGTGGTAATGGCTCAGCCTCGCTGCAGATGCTCGAACCGATTCAGCCGCCGATGTGCACCATGGAGCGCGACGGCTTGAGGAACCCTGGTTCTCCGATGTGATGACGCGCTTCCTTCTGCTGAATCGTACGGAAGATGTAGGCGCGCAGTTCCTCGTCGTCTGCTCCGGCGCGCATGCGGCCGTAAAGATCGTGCTCGACCTGCGAAAAGAGACAGGTGCGGATTTTGCCGTCGGAGGTGAGACGGACGCGGCTGCAGGCTCCGCAAAAGGCCTGGCTCACGGGCGCGATGACGCCGATCTCGCCGAGGCCGTCGGCAAAGGTGTAGCGCCGTGCTGTCTCGCTGGCTTCGCGCGGCGGCAGCTCGACCAGAGGCATTACGTTGCGGTTGATGCGCCCGACAATCTCCTTCAGCGGAACCACGATCTCGGGCGACCACAGCCGACCTTCTTCGAGAGGCATGAACTCGATGAAGCGGACGATAACATCCTCTTCGCGCGCGAAGCGGGCGAAGCCCTCAATCTGATCGTCGTTAAATCCGCGCAGCAGCACGCAGTTGACCTTGAGCGGCGTAAGGCCTGCGGAGCGGGCGGCGCGAATGCCGCCGAGTACGGCCTGGTAGCTGCCTTCAATGCGCGTGATCCGCTCGAAGGTGGGCACATCGACCGCGTCCATGCTGACGGTGACGCGGTTCAATCCCGCGGCCTTGAGCGGAGCCGCGAGCGAATCGAGCAGATGACCGTTGGTGGTGAGGGCCAGATCGACCGGCTGTCCCCAGAGAGTGCGCAGACTGGAGAGCTCCTTGATCAGCTCAACCACGCCGTGGCGCAGCAGGGGCTCGCCGCCGGTGATGCGCACCTTGGTGATGCCGAGCCCCACAAAGAGACCGATCAGCCGCAGGTATTCGGCGATGGAGAGTTCGGGATACTGCGCGCCCAATTCGCCTGTGCGGCAGTAGACGCACTTGTAGTTGCAGCGGTCAGTAATGGAGACCCGGAGGTCGTGGATGACGCGCCCATGACTATCCGTGAGCCGTGCATCAGGAGTTACTGCGGGAATAGCGGAAACTGTAGCAGCAACCATCGGCAGTCACACCGCCTTGAGCGCGTTCGCTTGCTGCGGCCACTCTCTGGCAAGCCGCGCGGCCGAAATCGCAACGCTCAATCGATTCGCGGCATTCCCTTGCGCAGTACAAGGCCGGTGACGCCGAAGATCCCGATCAGCAGCAAGCACAGGAAGAAGTAGTAAGCCATGGGATGGCGCCAGCCGGGTGCATAGGACAGATCCTGCCCTACCCAGAGCAGCAGAACCGTGGCGATTACGCCAAACTGCCCGGCGATCACCAAAAACGTATGACCCAGGTCGCGCCGTTTGTCCAGAGCCTCTACCTGGTCGGGTGTCAGGTTGCGCTCTTCAAGGGGAAGCAGGGTATTCGCCATTCCGACTCTCCACGCGGACCTTGCTCATTGACCTCGGGCCGCTTATCTCTTTGATTCAATCACAAACCGCCGGATACGCGCCAGCCATGCTTTTGGACTGCGGGGCAAACGGCAAGGGATGACAGAGGCAGCCGACGGGATTATTCCGTAAGAAAGGCCAACGACTGCAATGTCGTGATCTCGAAGGGCTTGCGGCAACGGACATTGGCGCAGGCAAGTTTGTCGTCGCGACGCACCATGTAGGACTGCGCCTTGGCGAACCGTGCCCGGTCGCGCTCATCGGCCCCGCGGGGCAGTTGCGGCCGCTTGCGACGCACCACCCAGGTAACCCTGTATTCGCCGGCCTGCCCGCACTTCGGACAAGTGAGGGTGTGTGTCCGCTGTTCCGTTGTCTCGTTAAAAAAATCCCGCTCTTCCATTGCGACCCGGCCCTCCTGGTTCGACACTCCAGCCATGCAGACCGTTCGTGGCGCGAGCGTGCTCACCACCGTCGACCTTCGCCGGCAGAATCCCTTGAGGATGCTTTCCCTCCTGCGGGATTTACTTCATACTCATCCTTGCAGTGGCGAAACGCAAGCCATCCCGGTTTTCCGCCGCCAAGGCGGTGAAGGCGAACGCCCGCGAACGCGTGGGCCAGCCTAAACCTGCGCGAGTCATTGAGAAAGCGCCGCGGACGGGACGCGAAGCCAAGCACAAGTCCAAACTTGAAGAGATCATCCGGCAGGAGGAATAGCGTGGCACGAGCAGTCGGCGTGGGAGGCGTTTTTCTGAAAGCAAAAGACCCTCAGGCTCTTTCCGCCTGGTACGCGGCGCAACTCGGCATTTCCACGCAGGAGGGCGGTTCGCTGGCCTTCGACGGGCCGGATTCCACGGGGATGACGGTCTTTGCACATTTCCCTGAAAAGACGTCCTACTTCGGCGAGGGGTCGCAGCAGGCGATGGTGAACTTCCGCGTGGACGATCTCGACGCGCTGCTCGGGCAGCTGGCAAGCGCCGGCGTGCGGATCGATCCGAAGCGCGAGGATTATCCGTATGGACGGTTCGCCTGGATCTGGGATCCGGAAGGGAACCGCGTGGAGTTGTGGCAGCCTTTGTGAGCGGCTATTGCTGCTGCTGCGGCGGCGGCGCGTGCTGCACGCTGTAAGGTCCCGGCAGAATGGGGCCGGCAGGCTTCGCGGCTTCTTCCGGTGAGCCGGTTGCAGCGGTGCGTTTCGAGTAGATGCGGAACTGCACAACCAGGTCGAGCACCACGGGGACCGGCTCGCCGTTTTTGATGGCCGGCTCGAACTTGGCGTTGCGAATGGCTGCGACGGCATTCTCATCGAGGCCGAAGCCGATCGGCCGGGCTACCGCGATCTCACCCGGCTTGCCGTCGGTTCCGATCACCGCGTGATACAGCGCCATGCCCGCCACACCATTGGTCTGCGCGAATTCGTTGGAGCTGGGTTCAAAGGTCGTGAGCAACCGCGCCTTCGTGTCGACCGCACTCTGGCGCAAGACGGCGGCATTCTTGGGCCGATAATCGGTTTTGGCCGCAGCCGCTTCGTAATAAAGCCTCCAGAAGTCGGGCATGGAGGCCATCATGCGCTCGTCGAGTCCCGTGGAGAAGATGGCACCGAGCGCGTCCTTCAGGACTTTGGCCGCGTGTGCCGGAGAAGTGGTTGTGGTCACGCTGTCGGGATCGGCTGCCTGTTCGGCCTTGTCCTCGGGCGGTGCGGCGGATGCGGGCTCGGCACCAGCTGCGGTTTGACTCACATCTGCTGGCGCGGGCGCATTCGGTGCAGCGGGCTCGATTTTGGCTGCCGCTTCTTTTCTGGATTTGTCCTTCTTCGGCTTCACGACGATTTCGCGGTCGATGGTGATCTTCAGCACCTTCTTCTTCGGCGTGATGCGGACCCGATCGACAGCCTTGGTGGGGTCTTCGTAGGGCAGCGCGCCGAGAAAGTGCAGGCCGTAGCGCGCACCAATAAGCTCCACCTTATGCTTGGTCAGCCGGACCTTGTTGACTTCGACGCCGCACAGCGTGTAGGAGCCCTGCGCCGAGTGCCCGATCAGAACGCCGTGCTCATTGAAGCTGAGCGAGTCGTCGAGGTAGCCGCCGCGCAGATAGAGATCTTTACCCACCAGCAACTGCTTGACCTCATCTTCGGTGATGCCACTCGCTTCGGCAGCGGTTGCGGTTGCGGTTGCGGTCGCGGTTGTCGTTGGAGGCGGTGACGGGGACGCCGCGGGAGCTGTGTCAGGCTGTGCAGCGGTGGGAGAAGCAGCAGGTTCGGGCGCAGGCGAAGCAGGTTGCGGAGAACGGTTCTGTTGCGCTGGTTCGGCTGTCGGAGGTGCATCCTGGGCTGCGGGCTGTTGTGCACCTGCCGCAACGCCGAGGGTCAATGCGGCCCACAAGGCCGCGGCGCAGAGCCGTGCCGGCGAGCCGAGACGAAGTCCTTCAAAACTGCAACGTGCCGCAAGCATGAGGGAAGCCTATGAGCGCAACTGTATCAGGATTTTGTCCGAAGAGCCGTAAAGAATCCCGCGTCGCGCTAACACTTTCCGGTACTTGCTAGGAACCAGGGGCTGCCCGCTTGAGGCGGGGCAGCATCCGGCGAAAGAATCCAAGGGCACGCCGCGCATCGGGCTGTGTCCATGCGAGCCGCCGCAGCAACAGGCGCACGTCATGGCGGTTGGCTTCGCGCATCTGCAGTGGCGAGTAGTCGGAGGCGAGCATGAGCTGATCGATTACTTCGGAGAGCAGGTCGAGTTGGGCAGAGGATGCTTGTGGATGCGCATCAGCTTCGGTCGGGCGGGGAGCATGAAGCCGGATGGCCAGCTCATAGAGGCACACTGCGACGGCCTGGCCGAGGTTCATCGAAGGCTGGCGGGGATGGGTCGGGATTTCGGCGAGCAGGTGGCACCAGGAGAGATCGTCGCGCGTGAGGCCGCGTTTCTCCGGCCCGAAGACGAGGGCTGCGCGGCCGTTTGCATCCAGCGCGCGCTGTATATGCGAAGGCAATTCCGGCAGCGGGACGACCGGCTGCTCGGGTTTGCGGTGCGTAAGCGTTCCAGTACCCACGACCAGCGTGCAACCGGCCACCGCCTCCGCGAGGCATTGCGTGCGCCGAGCGTTTTGGAGCAGATCTTCGGCGCCAACGGCGGACTGCGCCTCGCGCCAGTGCGGTTCATACGGCGCGACGACGGTCAGGTGCACGAAGCCGAAGTTGGCCATGGCCCGCGCCGCCGCGCCGATGTTGAGCGGATTGCGCGGCGAGACCAGGACGATATCGAGGCGGTCGCGTTGAGCTTCGACAAGCAAGAGTCGATTGTAGAGCGGGCGGTCACTCCGTTGTTGCCTTGGCGCGCTCATGGCTCCCGAACCACTTTCTTTCGAATCCGTAGCCTGATTTGCGGCGAGATTGGCGCGGGACGGGAATGCGCAGGTAGACCATCCCGGCGGCCATCAGATCCTTGCATCACTCGACGCGCTGTAGACTCTAACCTACCGTGCTCTTTACGAATCCAGCTGCTGCAGCGCTGAACGAGATCCGCACAGCGCCGATCGTGCGCTTTTCGCTGCTGGCCTTTAGCTCGATCTTTTTCCTAGTGGATCCGTTTGCGGCGATCGGGTCGTTTCTGGCTATCACGGCGGGAGCCAGCGCTGAGCGGCGCAAACGGATGGCGCGCAAGGGTGCACTGACGTGCTTCATCGTGCTCGCGACGTTTGCCGTGGCGGGGCAGCTGATTTTTCGCATGTTCGGCATCACGCTGCCGGCCTTTGAGATTGCCGGAGGATTGATCCTGCTGCTCATCGGTCTCGATATGCTCGAGGCGCGCCGTTCGCCCACGCAGGAAACTACGGGCGAGGCGGAGGAAGGGGCAGCCAAAGAAGACGCGGGTATCGTACCGCTGGGCATTCCCATGCTAGCGGGGCCGGGAGCCATCTCTTCGGTAATGGTGCTGGTGGGGCAGGTGCCGTCTCTGCTGGGCTGGGAGATGGGCGCAATTCTCGCTTCGATTGCGATCACCGCGTTTGTCAGCTACTGGGTGCTGGCTGGAGCTGATCGCGTGCGCGGCTTCATGGGCGAAACCGGCATTCGCATACTGGTGCGCATCATGGGCCTTCTGCTTGTTGCGCTGGCCATGCAGTTCTTTGTGAATGGCCTCACGGATCTGGGCATCATTTCGCGGCATTAGCAGATACTGCCAACCACGCGGTTCGTGCGCTTCGTCAGCCTTCAGGGTCCGGACTGCGCCGCGCCCACCAGAGAGCGCTAAGAACCACGCAGAGTATTTCGGCAAAGATGCCATCGGCAGGGCGGCCGAGGCGGAATGAAACGATGCCGGCCGCACAGGCCATCGTGGTGGCCAGCAAAGCCAGCCCGATCCGCGCCGTTTGTGGAATCAGAACGAATAGGGCCCCGGCGATTTCGACGATTCCAGTGAAGTAGCGAAACCATTGCCCAACCCCAACCTGGTCGAAGAACCTCACCCAGACGGAGCCGGGCTGCGAGGGAAACTTGTCGGCGCCAAAGAGAACAAAGGCTAATGCGACCCCGCCACGGAGAACCCAATCACCGAGACGGTCACGGTGTTCATGTGCACGAGTGGTCTCAAACATAGCGAACCCTCGCCGGTTCGGTAGCGCGTCCACGTTAGCACGGGAAAGAAGAGGCTTTCGCGCTACCGTGCACTTTTCCCACAGATTCTGGTGCTTTCCACAGGCTGCGGGTGCTTGTCATCCTGCGTTCCCGTTGGTATTCTCAAAAAGTCGCAAGGGGCTAACGGAATCAGCCGACAGCAACTTGCAACAGAGGGTAGCTTGTGCTACTCTTGGAAAGTTGGAAATCAGCAGTGGAGCTTCCGAGTGGCCTTTGGGCCTGCCCAAGTAAGGGACGTGAGAAGCTGGTTCGCTGGGTCGGGTGAGGTTAGCAAGAATACCCCTGAGCCCCTGTAGGGAATCCCTAGAGAGAACAAACCATTGCAAGACCCAGGAGAGTATCTCCTGCGAGCCATAGTGGCTCGGGCTAATTTGTGCTGGTCGCTCTTTGAGATTCTGCGCTGTGCGAACTGCTCCGCAGTTTCACTCTTTGGATTGGTTTTGAGGCCAGCCAAGGATGAATCTGAAGAGTGGAAGTGCCTGTGAATTGCCGCAAATAGGAGCTCACGGAGCACGAAGAAAAAATCGAATTTTGGCTTGACCGATATGCCGATCTTCGATAGTCTTAAAAAGTTCGCGCCAAAACGCTGGCGACTCAATGTGAGTCATAAACACCGGCGTAGCGCATCAAGTTCGAGGACACTCTGGCGTCACAGTCAGAGCCTCGATCCCAAGGATCCCGCTCAGGCGGATCATCCTCAAGGATCTTTGACAAATTGGTTGAACGTGCCAGTCGTGAGATGCGATCGAGTTTGGCTTGGTCGATCTCACAAGGTAAGGTGCCCTGCGCTGTTGAAGCGCGGGCACGGTCGAACTTATCCTGACCTCCGTCAGGTAAGTACGACATCAGGTTTCAAACGAGAGTTTGATCCTGGCTCAGAATCAACGCTGGCGGCGTGCCTAACACATGCAAGTCGAACGAGAAAGGGTAGCAATACCTGAGTAAAGTGGCGCACGGGTGAGTAACACGTGACTAACCTACCCTGGAGTGGGGGATAACTGAGGGAAACCTTAGCTAATACCGCATAACACCTACGGGTCAAAGGAGCAATTCGCTTCAGGAGGGGGTCGCGGCCGATTAGTTAGTTGGCAGGGTAATGGCCTACCAAGACGATGATCGGTATCCGGCCTGAGAGGGCGCACGGACACACTGGAACTGAAACACGGTCCAGACTCCTACGGGAGGCAGCAGTGGGGAATTTTGCGCAATGGGGGAAACCCTGACGCAGCAACGCCGCGTGGAGG
>DATJNF010000027.1:0-99241 GCA_035508375.1 Occallatibacter sp.
CTACGTTCTGTCGAAGGAAGAAGGCGGCCGTCATACGCCGTTCTTCAAGGGCTACCGTCCGCAGTTCTACTTCCGCACGACGGACGTGACGGGCGTGGCCGAGCTGCCGGATGGCGTGGAGATGGTGATGCCGGGCGACAACGTGGCGCTGAAGATCGAGCTGATCACGCCGGTGGCTTTGGAGAAGGGCTTGCGCTTTGCCATCCGCGAAGGCGGCCGCACGGTGGGCGCTGGCACCATCTCGGAGATTGTGAAGTAAGTAGTGAGTTCACAGTTCGTAGTTCACAGTTCACAGCCGGCAAAGCCGGAGTGCTAACTGAGAACTACGAACTAAGAACTGGGAATTGGAAGGAATCGAAATGCGGGAAATTGTTACATTGCAGTGCACCGAGTGCAAGGAGCGGAACTACTCGACGACGAAGAACAAGAAGACGACCACCGGCCGTCTCGAGTTCAAGAAGTTCTGTAACCGCTGCCGCAAGCACACGCCGCACAAAGAGTCGAAGTAGAAGAGCAGCCTCTAGCTTTTAGCTTCTGCTTTTAGCTCTTGCATCGGTAAGCCACACCTGCTGGTTTCTCCGAAGACGAGCTAGAAGCTAGAGGCTGGTAGCTGGAGGCTGATTCAGGGGCGTAAGCTCAACGGTTAAACTGTCGGTCTCCAAAACCGAACTTGGGGGTTCGAATCCCTCCGCCCCTGCCAGGATTGGAAGGCGTCCGGCTTGATCGCCAGGCGCGAAGGAATGGATGTATGGCAACGAAGACGGCTATCGAAAAGAGTGACGACCGATCGCCCAAGCGGTCGCAGGCGGGCGCTATGTCAGAATTTTCCGGAAACGCACTGAGCAAATGGAACGAGCTTACCGGCTTTCTGAGCGACGTGCGCGCCGAGATGCGCAAGGTGGTCGCGCCCTCGCGCAAAGAAGTGCAGGTCACCACGTCGGTGGTGGTTGTGACGGTCTTTCTTTTTGGCGCGTTCTTCTTCATCGTGGACTGGGTCTTTCGCGTGGGCATCAATGGGTTGCTGAACAAGCTGGGCGGAATGCAGTAGCAGCGGCAATCGGGAAAGAGTTTGAGAATGGCAGAAGAATTGGAACAGCCGGCATCTGAACAACAGCCGGAGCGCAACCCGAACTTCAAATGGTACATTCTGCATGCCTATTCGGGCTTTGAGCGCAAGGTGCGCGAGTCCATCGAGAGCCGCGTGCAGGCCTTCGGCCTTAGAGACCGCGTAGGCCGCGTCATGATTCCCACCGAGCCGGTGACCGAAATCATCAACGGCAAGAAGCGCACCATGGAGCGGGTTTTTCTGCCAGGCTACGTGCTCGTCGAGATGGATCTCGACAACAATCTCTGGCATGTTCTGAAAGACACGCCGAAGGTGACGGGCTTTCTCGGCACCGGTGACAAGCCTGTAGCGCTGAGCGAAGAAGAAGTGAGCTCCATCCTCTTCCGCTCCGAGATTTCCAAGGACAAGCCGCGGCTCAAGATCAAATTCGAAAAGGGCGAACAGGTACGCATCACCGACGGGCCGTTCGCCAATTTCAACGGCGTGGTGGACGAGATCAACGAAGATCGCGAAACGCTCAAGGTCATGGTGACCATCTTCGGCCGCTCCACGCCCGTCGAACTCGAGTTCGGCAAGGTAGAAAAGATTGAGTAGTTGCAGCTTCTAGCTACTAGCTTTCAGCTTCTAGCCGGATGGGCGATCTAGCAGCCTCCGGTTGCAGGCAAACGCTGGAACTGTGACACCAAAATTTGCATCAGGAAGAAACGAGCTGGTAGCTGGCGGCTAGACGCTGGAAGCTGGTTCCGAAGGAACAACAATGGCACCTCCAAAGAAAGTTCAAGGATACGTAAAGCTCCAGATCGAGGCCGGCAAGGCAACACCCGCGCCTCCAGTGGGTCCTGCGCTCGGTCAGGCGCAGGTCAACATCATGGAGTTCTGCAAGCAGTTCAACGCGCGCACACAGAACAAGGAGATGGCCGGGCTGATCATCCCAGTAGTCATCACCGTCTATGGTGACCGCAGCTTCACCTTCGTCACCAAGACGCCCCCGGCTTCGATTCTGCTGAAGAAGGCCGCCGGCATCGACAAAGGCTCGGGCACTCCCAACAAGGAGAAGAAGGGCAAGGTGACCGAAAAGCAGGTGCGCGAGATCGCCACGCAGAAGATGCCCGATCTCAACGCTGCCTCGGTCGAGTCGGCCATCAAGAGCATCAAAGGCACGGCGCGCTCGATGGGCATCGAAGTCGTCGCGTAAAGAACACATTCACGGATACAAGAAAGGCCTTCCCTGAGCAGGGAAGGCCTTTCCGCGTCTGACGCGCAGTAGAAGAGCGACCCAAACGGACTTTATAGCCTGTACGGACTCTATTTCGGCGGAGCGCTGGGTTGCGTAAATAGTTCGCGTTTGCGGCCGGGCTCCGGCTTCGGTTTGGGTTTCGGCGCCTTCTTGGTTTCCTTCTTGCCTCTGTCCTTGTTTCCCATGGGTGCAAGCATGCCACAAAAGCCAGTCTGTGAAAAGCCTTAAGACGTGTAGATCCGCTGCATTCTTCTTCTGTAAGACGGAGTATTGTTCTGGCAAGAACCTCCGTGCCCCATCCTTGCGCCTCTTTCCTGGCGCAAGGTGGGAGAGCACGATTTACTGCGGCGCCGGACCGCGCACAACCTGCACCAAATTGTCGGTGCGAATCTGCCGCGCGAAAGCCTGCTTCACATCGTCGGCGGTGAGCTGCATATACTTCTTCGCGGCATTCACCGGCTCATCCAGCGGCAGACCCAGTTCGGCACGCGCCAGCAGGCCGCGGGCGACAGACTCCTCGCTCGCGCTGCTCAGGGGAATCTGGCGCAGCAGCAGGGCTTTTGCCTGGTGCAGCTCGCCCTCTGACACGTCTTGGGTGCGCATTTGCTCGAGATCGCGGACGATCAATGCCCGCGCCTTCGACACGTTCTGCGGATCGCTGCCGTACTGCACCGAGTAGCTGGCCCGGCTCTTCGAGGCATTCAGGCTCACGTCCACGTTGTAGACGAAGCCATTCACCTGGCGCAGATCGTGATAGAGCCGCGTTGCATAAAAGCCGCCGCCCAGCACGTGATTGCCGAGCTGCAGCGGATAGTAGTCCGGATCGAAGCGGTTGATCTTGAGCTGCTCGGCCAGCGTGACCTGGTCCTGCACCGCCTCGGGATCGGGCACCGTGGAAGCCGAAGCCTGATTCACCGGGACGGCCGGCAGCGTGGTTTCGGGCTTCGGTCCTGCCGCTTTCCAGTCGCCGAACCATTGCTCGACTACGTTCTTGGCCTCATCGGCAGTCACATCGCCGATCACCACGATGGTAGTCAGGTCAGGTCGCACCGTTACGTCATGGTATTGCTTCACTTGGTCGAGCGTCAGCTTTGTCAACGTGTCCGGCGTCGTCTCACGCAGCGTCGGATCGCCTGCGGGAACGAGTCCAAGATCCAGCGCACGCTGCGTCTGGTAGCCCGGGCTGCGCAGCCTTCCGGCGACAAACTGCGCCGTCTGCTGCCGCGTTACGAGAAACGCATTCTCCGGCAGCGCGGGATGTAGTTCGTCGTCGGCCAGCAGCTGCACGCCGCGCGAGAAATACTCCTTCAGCACCGTCAGCGAGAAGTTGAACCCCGCGCTCTCATTGGCTGCAATGTCGTCGAGCGCCTTCTGGAACGCCAGTCGGTCCAGCGTCTGCGTGCCATAGGAGTAGAGCCCGTCCAGCACGCCGCTCACGCCGTCTTCGCCAGTCGGCGTTTGCAGATCGGCGTTGTTCTGCACCGCGCCGAGCACGGTCACGGTAGGGCTGGTCGTATCGGTGCGCACAATCAGACGAATCCCATTCGGCAGTGTCGTGTCGGAGACGGCGAGGAAATTCGCGGGCGCCTGCAACTGCTGCAGCGGCCCGGCGGCCCACTCCGGCAGTTGCACCGGCTTGGTCGGCGAAGAGGTCACAGTTTCGCTGCCGCCAAAACCCTTTTCGGCGACCGGGCCTCCGCCGTTCACGGGCTTCAGTGTAGCGGTGATGGTGCTTGCGTTCAGCAGATACTGCTTGGCCACGCGATTCACATCCGCCAGCGTTACTTTGCGGATGGCGTCAATGTCCTCTTCCGGCGAGTTGCGGCCCTCTGCGGCAAGCGCGCCTGACCATACCTCGGCCAGCCCGGGAATCGAATTGCGCTGAAACTCAGCCTGCGCAATCTCGCTCCGCTTCGCCGCATCCACCAGGTCCTGCGGCACGCCGCCGGTGGCATACTTGTCCAGGATCTGCCGCATCTCGTTGATCGCGGCGGTGGGGTCGGCATTCGCGGGCAGCGCTACGGCGCCATAGCCCACACTCGCTTGGCGATAATTCTCCGCCATGCCGAACTCCGCATCGAGCGCCTTGCCCGCCGGCACCATCCCGTAGAGATCGGCGCGCTGGCTGGCCAGCACATCCGCCAGAATCTGCGAGGCTGCATAGTCCGGCGAGTCGGTTCCGGGGAAGCGGTATGCGATGAAGCCGAGCACGTAAGGAAGATTGCTGTCGATCGAGAACGTCTGCGACTGGAAGGGCTGCAACTGAATCTGTGGCCGCGCCGGCAGGGCATGATTCGAAACGCCGCCGAACAGATCCTTAATCTTGGCCATTGTCGCAGCCGGATCGACATCGCCCACCACCACCAGGATCATGTTCGAGGGCGAGTACCACTTCGTGTAGAAGTCCTTCAGCATCGCGCCCGTGGTGGATTCGAAGGAGGGCCGCGTTCCCAGCGGATCGTGGGCATAGGGTGTGCCGGCAAACATGGCGCTGTTCAGCCGGTCGATGAATTTGTAGGTAGGGTTCGAGAGATCGCGCTGCACCTCCTGCTCGATGGCGCCCTTTTCCTGGTCCCACTCCGCCTGCGAGTCGTCCACGCCTTTCAGGCACGCAGCCTGCGCCTCCAGCGCGACATCCACATCCGCGGCCGGAACCGTGGCGAAATACTGCGTGATGTTCTGCTGCGTGTCGGCGTTATTCTCGCCGCCGAGCAGCGCGTAGATGGCCGCCGTTTGGTCGGCCGTCATGCCATTGCAGCCGCGAAAGGCCATGTGCTCCTGCGCATGCGCCATGCCGGGAAATCCGTCCGGCGTCTCATTGCCGCCCACCATGAAATTGGCTTCTACCGTGACCACGGGCGCCAGCCCGCTGCGGATGATCACGACCTGCGCCCCGTTCGGCAGCGTGGCGCGCGTCACATTCATCGTCGATGCCCCGGCCGGAGGCAGTTGCGCAGGTGCCGCTTGCGCGTGCAGTGACGGCGCTGCCGCACAAACCGCGAGCGAACCCAAAACAGAGAACAACCATTTCGGCAAAACCCGTTCGTTCTTCAACGTGAAATCTCCAATTTTCCTGATGTTGGTTGGAATTCCGGCCCGGTGGAAATGTGCCAGCTAATATGCTATTCGACTCGACGGAAATGGGCGGCAATCAGTTGCTCGGCCCTCTCCGAGCAGGGCTCTTGGATTAGACGCCGGCGACCCTGGATCAAGGCCGCCCGGCAAGGAAAAGAATTTCTCGGGATTAAGGAGTTTTCTTGACCAGGGTGCTCGTGCCCCAAGGCAGAAGGGTCGAGGGAAGGCAATCAGAACCCTCGGCGGTCGCCTTAAGAGTTCCCTGCGGCTTGCCGTGCACAGCCGGAAAATCCGCCACTTCGGCCTGGCCGCCACTATCGGTAGTCATCATGAGAGTGACGGTTTCACCCTCTGATTCCAGCACCAGCGGAATCTTAGCTTGAGCCGGAAATCCGTTGGTTACGAGCAGGACCGCCTCAGCGTCGGGCTCTGCAATTCGCACCTCAAGCGTACATTCCTGGTCGTGCGCGATAACCGGCTGAGGAACAAGAGTGCCTAGGATCGACAGCTGCTGGTCTTTGCTGGTAAGGATATACCGAACAGGCTCTGCCGCGTTTACTTGAGGCGCCAGATAGAGCTCATCGCCGGGCGCTTTGAAGCTTGTCTCCTGCTCGGCAGTTGGTCTGTGCACCATCAGCAGGCCTTGAGCGTTTGCGTAAATCTCCTGGGAACCGTACGACAGGTTTTTGCCGATAGGCCAAACGCCCAAAGTGTAGACCTTGTTTTCCGGGGCGCCCTCCGCGAACACGCGATACCGCGCAAGAGCGGTAGCGGGTGAAGCCGGGCCAGCGACTTTTTCAAATCGCAAGCTCAGTCCTTGTGGATTCTGATAACGCCCTCGCGTGTCCCAACGGATCTGGCGGATCAACTCGGAAAGCAGCTCCTTTGAAGGCGTGGGCTGGCCGCTAAAGCTGGAATAGGTCAGGTGCTCCGAGTCTTTTAGGGATTGTCCCCAGGAAAGAGACGCCAGGGGGAGGAAGATGACAAAGATGATGAGCGCGGAACGGCGAATGATCCGAGTCATAGGAACAGTGTCTGCCGTCCATATTTCAAATGCAACAAAACTCAATTTCCGTGGGGTGACTTAAGGCTGCAGGGAATCTGCAACGAATGGCGACCCGCCTGAAGCTGGTAGGCGTAGCAAGGTGATAATCGCGCCCCCGTTTGTGGATGGGCAGAGAGACGGAGATGGGAGGGGTCGCACGCCGGGAGTTCACGCGCCGCGCTTTTGCATGTCGGCTTAGGTGCGAAGGACGACGTTTATGCGTGTGAGTTGGCCTCTGTCCCGGGCTTTGAACCACCCGACCACGTCGAGATCAAGGCGCAAGTGAACGGAAGTCTTGCCGGCCGGCGTGACCACTACCGCTTCCCGGCTCTTAGAAGCGGCATCGGGGGGCGTCGGCATCGCGTGATGCGCATCGGCGAGGAGGATTTTCGATAGCGCCCGCGGGACTGACCGCGTGCTCTCCCCTTACCACGGTGCTCGGCGAAATCTGTGCTTGTTGTTTCGCCTTACTTGCCATCCTCCGACCATTTCGCTATGATCTAAAGATGTGTTCAGGGGAAATCCCTGCACAGTCAATTGCACCACGGCTTTTGGGCTCCCGAGGGTTAAGACAGACTCGGTCGAGTTCCCCGGAATCAGGGGCTGGCAACTGCGGTGGGAGACGAGGGATGAATGGCTAAAGTCAGCAAGAATATTGCGAAGGCGCGCGCTGCCGTAACCAAGCCCGCCTATCCACTGCCCGAAGCGGTGACCCTGCTCAAGCAGGTCAAGTACGCAAAGTTTGATGAGACGGTCGACCTGACGATGCGTCTGGGTGTCGACACGCGCCACGCAGATCAGATGGTGCGCGGCACCGTGGTTCTGCCGCACGGCCTGGGCAAGACAAAGACGGTAGCCGTGATCGCCACCGGCGATCGCCAGAAGGAAGCGCAGGAAGCCGGCGCGGATTTTGTTGGCGGCGAAGAGATGGTCGAGAAGATCCAGAAAGAGAACTGGACCGACTTCGACGCGCTGATTGCCACGCCGGACATGATGAAGGTGGTCGGCCGGCTCGGTAAAGTTCTCGGCCCCAAGGGCCTGATGCCCAACCCAAAGACCGGCACAGTGACCATGGACGTGGCTGCGGCGGTGAAAGAGATCAAGGCCGGCAAGGTGGAGTTTCGCGCCGACAAGACCAGCCTGGTGCACGTTCCTGTGGGGAAACTCAGTTTTGACCCGCAGAAGCTGGTCGACAACGCCACGACGGTGATCACGTCGATCGTGCGCGCCAAGCCCTCGGCGGCCAAGGGCAAGTACATCAAGAGTGTCACGCTGAGCTCGACGATGGGCCCCGGCGTGCCGCTCGATTCGCAGGTAGCGGACGCGGCCGGCAAGCACTAAGACAGGGATCAGGGGCAGTTCGGGCGTGCTTGAGTGCGCGTCGTGCTGACGCTGATCGAAGTGAGAAATAGAGCGCCGCGAATGCGGCAGGCAGAGAGGCGGGGATTGGCGGAAGATTGGCGGGCGGCGTGATTGGGCTTTACTGATCCCTGACCCCTGATCTCTGACCCCTGTCGAAGCGGAGCGAAGGCAATGGCAATTTCGAAGGCTAAGAAGCAGGAAAAAGTCGAGCTGCTCTCCAAGGAATTGGAAGGCTCGACGACGGCGATTATCGGCACCTTTACCAAGCTCACGGTCGCCAAGGATTTTGAGCTGCGCAAGGTGATCCGTGAGGCGGGCGGCAGGTATCGCGTGGTGAAGAACAAGCTGGCTCCGATTGCCGGCAAGGGAACCAAGGTCGAGACGGCGCTCAAGGGCCTGAAGGGCGTGACCTCGGTGGCGTTCACCTCGGGCGATCCGGTGGCGCTGGCGAAGGTCTTCGCCAAGTGGGTCGGCGACAACGCCGAGTATGAATTCAAGCTGGGCATCGTCGATGGCAAGCTGCTGAATGTCGAAGAGGTCAAGGCGCTGGCGACCATGCCGGGTAAGGAAGAGATCTTCTCGAAGCTGCTCTTCCTCATCAACGCGCCCGCGCAGCGGTTGGCGACGGTCCTCAATGCGACAGGCCGCGATCTGGCAGTCGTGCTTGGCCAGGGCGTCGAGAAAGAGAAGTTTGCCGGCGCGGCGTAAGCTGCGCGAGCTTCTGGCTCATGGCCTTTAGCTTCCAGCTTTTTTCATGCGGAAGTTGTAGGCCGGGTTGAAGCACAGAAGAGCTGAAAGCTGACGGCTGACGGCTGGCAGCTGGAAGCTGCTCTTAGGGTTTTGGTCGAGGGGCAATTTGGAAGGGCGCATGTCTGGCGCACCGGAAACTTTCAAGTTTTGCTTGCGCGGCCGGGGAAAGACAAATTCAAAGGGTTCGGATTGGAGAAGAAAATGGCGGATATCGCGCAGTTGGAAGAGCAGATTGTCTCGTTGAGCCTGCTGGAAGCAGCGGCTCTGGTAAAGAAGCTGGAAGAGCGCCTTGGCGTTTCGGCTGCGGCGGCCGCGCCGGTTGTGGTCGCCGGCGGCGGCGCCGGTGCGGGCGCAGCAGCTCCGGCGGCTGAGGAGAAGACCGAATTCCAGGTCATTCTGAAGGATGCCGGCGCCAACAAGATCAACACCATCAAGGCGGTACGCGAGGTCACCTCGCTCGGCCTGAAGGAAGCCAAGGACTTGGTTGACGGAGCTCCCAAGCCACTCAAGGAGAACGCGACCAAGGACGAGGCGGAGGCCATCAAGAAAAAGTTCGAAGGTGTGGCCACCATCGAAGTCAAGTA
Source organism: Occallatibacter sp. (assembly GCA_035508375.1). Lineage (GTDB taxonomy): Bacteria > Acidobacteriota > Terriglobia > Terriglobales > Acidobacteriaceae > Telmatobacter. The sequence goes on from DATJNF010000027.1 coordinate 9,120, forward strand.
AGCATCCTACGGAGCTTGCAAGGACTGCTGGGACGCGTTACCATAAAGGTTGCGCGTCTTCCGGCTCCTTTTCGGTTTTCTTTCGAGGACGGCGGAGCCAGTCGGCGCGTGGTGTGAATGTCGGGTGGCACGCGGGCGGCTGTGAGCTTCTAAGGGTGCGGAGATTGCGGACGCGCTGGAGGTTAAGTGCCACAAGGGTCAACGAGTTGCCTGAAGGTCAGGCAGGCGGCTCTTGACGGGCGCAGTGTGGCTGGCGGGCGAGCGGTAGAAGCGATTTTGGGATCGGCGAGAACAAGGCAAACAAATTCGGATGTGAGCGCAGGCGATAAGCCAGGCTCGTGGGGCATTGCGTCCTCGCGAGCTTTTCGTGTCTAACCATTTGTCAGCGGAAAAGAGATCTTTTGCTCCAATCTGCCTTGTACGCACACCCTCCTCTCGCGGTTTTTCCCATAGTTTGGGCCTAAACCGCAATGCTCGGCTCCTTCGATTGTGCGCAGTCTAGCCCATCGGGCGGATTCGCGGCAATGCCCGCCACGGGGTATTCACGCGGTTCTCATGTAACCCTGACCCGGTTACCCCGGCAGTCCTGAGGGTCACTCCTCAGCTTGCCGGCATCCCGTCGGAACTTGAATGTGCGTTCCGGCTGCCTGGTTTTTCGAAACATTATCGTATCTGCCGGCGCGCTTGAGACTCGAGCGTCGGCACGGCGCCGAACGCAACTTGCCGGCTGCCGTAGTGACGAGGCTCAGGAGTGATCATGTCCAACGAGAAGCGCGCCGTTCGCAGCAGGCTCGATTTTTCCAAAATTCCCACCGCAACCCAGATTCCTAACCTGATTGAAGTGCAGCGGCGCTCCTACGAGCGATTCCTGCAAATGGATAAACTGCCCAACGAGCGCGACGACTCGGGGCTGCAGTCGGTGTTTGTCTCGGTTTTTCCCATCACCGACTTCCGCGGTATCTCGCAGCTTGACTTCGTCGACTTCTCGATCGGCAACTGGGAGTGCAAGTGCGGCCACCTGAAGGGGCTACACCACCTGCGCACGGCCTGCGTGCATTGCGGCGCAATGGTCATCACCGATCCATTCCTGCCTGGCGACGTGCTCTGCCAGAAGTGCGGCACCTACAACCGCAACATGCCGGACTTCTGTAACAAGTGCGGCGACCCGGTGAGCCTGCAGCTCAAGTACGACCAGCAGGAGTGCGAAGAGCGCGGCATGACGTTCTCTGCGCCGCTCAAGGTCACGGTGCGCCTGACCATCTACGACAAGGACCCCGAGACCGGCAACAAGACCATCCGCGACATTAAGGAGCAGGAAGTCTTCTTCGGCGATATCCCGCTGATGACGCCGAACGGCACGTTCATCGTCAACGGCACCGAGCGTGTCATCGTCTCGCAGTTGCACCGCTCGCCCGGCGTCTTCTTCGAGACGGCCAACAACCGCACCTACTTCCTGGGCAAGATCATTCCCTATCGCGGCTCGTGGGTTGAGTTCGAGTACGACCAGAAGAACACGCTCTACGTGCGCATCGACCGCAAGCGCAAGTTCCTGGGTACCATTTTCCTGCGCGCGCTTGGCCTACGCTCCGACGAGGAGATTCTCAAGACTTTCTACACGGTCGACCGCGTGCAGATCGCTGACGGCAAGCTCTTCTGGACCGTTGCCGAAGAGGGCAAGGCGACGCATTTGCAGGGCGCCAAGCCCGCGCACGCCGTCGTGCACAAGGGTGAAGAGATCGCGCACTCGGGCCGCAAGATCACGGCGCATTCGCTCAAGGCCATCCGTGCCGCGGCTATCGACAAGATCGAGATCGAATCGGCTGAGCTCGATGGCGCAATCACCGCGGCGGATGTCGTGGACACGTCGAGCGGCGAAGTGATCATGGAAGCCAATGTCGAGCTGACCGCCGACCGGCTGCACAAGGTGCTGGCCTCCGGTGCGACCAGCTTCGAGGTCTTCTTCCCAGACCGCGACGACGTGGGCAACATCATCACCAATACGCTGAAGCGCGATTCGGTGCACAAGCCCGAAGAGGCGCTGATCGAGATCTACCGCAAGCTGCGTCCCGGCGACCCGCCGACGCTGGACACGGCGACCGCGCTCTTCGAAGGCATGTTCTTCGATCCGCGCAAGTACGACTTCTCGCGCGTGGGCCGGCTGAAGTTCAACATCAAGCTGTACGAAAACCAGGACGCCACGCCGCTCGATCACCGCACGCTGACGCCCGAGGACTTCTACGCGACTATCCGCTACCTGCTCAAGCTGCGCAAGAATGTTGGCGTGGTCGACGACATCGATCACCTCGGCAACCGCCGCGTGCGCGCCGTCGGCGAGCTGATGGAGAACCAGTTCCGCATCGGCCTGGTCCGCATGGAGCGCGCCATCAAGGAGAAGATGAGCGTCTATCAGGAGCTCTCGACGGCAATGCCGCACGACCTGATCAACGCCAAGCCCGTCATGGCCGCGATCCGCGAGTTCTTCGGCTCCTCGCAGCTCTCGCAGTTCATGGACCAGACCAATCCGCTCTCCGAGATCACGCACAAACGGCGTTTGTCGGCGCTTGGGCCGGGTGGCTTGAGCCGCGAGCGTGCGGGATTCGAAGTGCGCGACGTGCACCCGACGCACTACGGCCGTATCTGCCCGATCGAGACGCCGGAAGGCCCGAACATCGGCCTGATCAGCTCGCTAAGCTGCTTTGCGCGCATCAACGAGTACGGTTTCATCGAGTCGCCTTACCGCAAGGTGAAGGACTCGAAGATTCTCGATTACGTGGAGATCGTCAACGCTGGCGAAAGCGGCCTGCGCGTGGGCGACCACATCGAGAAGGACGAGGCTTTCCGCCGCAACGCCGAGCTGAAGAAGGCCGGCAAGCGCAACATTGATTTCATTCCGTACAGCTTCTATCTGTCGGCGTGGGAAGAGGACAAGCACACCATCGCGCAGGCCAACATCGAGTTCAACGACAAGGGCGAGATCACCGAAGACCTGGTCAACGCCCGCCGCCAGGGGAACTTCGTGCTGGTGAATCGCGCCGAGGTCGACTACATCGACGTCTCGCCGAAGCAGCTCGTCTCCGTAGCCGCATCTCTTGTTCCTTTCTTGGAGCACGACGACGCGAACCGCGCGCTGATGGGCGCCAACATGCAACGCCAGTCGGTTCCGCTGCTCGTAGCCGAGGCCCCGCTTGTGGGCACCGGCATGGAAGGCGTGACTGCCCGCGATTCCGGAGCCGTGATCCTCGCCAAGCGCAACGGCATCGTGGACTCGGTCGACTCCGAGCGCATTATCGTGCGCGTCGAAGGCGAGCATCACCCCACGCAGCTGTCGCGTGAAGTCGGCTCGGACATCTACACGCTGATCAAGTTCAAGCGCTCGAACCAGAACACCTGCATCAACCAGAAGCCTGTAGTTCGCGAGGGCGATCGCGTGATCAAGGGCCAGGTGATCGCCGACGGCCCGTGCACCGAGCAGGGCGAACTGGCGCTGGGCCGCAACGTGCTGGTTGCTTTCATGCCCTGGCGCGGCTACAACTTTGAGGACGCGATCCTGATCAGCGAGAAGCTGGTGCGCGAGGACTACTACACCTCGGTGCACATCGAAGAGTTCGAGATCGAGGCGCGCGATACCAAGCTCGGTCCCGAAGAGATCACGCGCGACATCCCGAACGTCAGCGAGCACGCGCTGCGCGATCTGGACGAGAGCGGCGTCATCCGCATCGGTGCCCAGATCGGCCACGGCGACATCCTCGTGGGAAAGGTTACGCCGAAGGGCGAAACGCAGCTCACGCCGGAAGAGAAGCTGCTGCGCGCGATCTTCGGTGAAAAGGCCGGCGATGTGCGCGACGCTTCGCTCACCTGCCCTCCGGGTATCGAGGGCACGGTGGTCGATGTGCGCATCTTCAGCCGCAAGGGCCAGGAGAAGGACGAGCGCGCCAAGCAGATCGAGGCCGAGTATGTGGCCAAGCTCGAAAAGAACCTCGGCGACGAGATCCGCATTCTGACAGACGAGCGTCTGAAGCGTCTCGAAGCGATCCTCGGCGGCAAGACGGTTCTGGCCGACCTGCACGACGAGCGCACCAACAAGCGCTTGTTGACCAAGGATTCGGTTCTCGACCGCGACACCATCGAACGCATCTCCACCAAGAACCTCAAGCGCATCCGCTACAACGACAAGGATCCCCGCGTCAACGAGCAGATCGATGAAATCGAGGAGATGACCTCGCGGCAAATCGAAGTGCTGCGCAAGATTACCAACGAGAAGGTGGCCAAGCTGCAGAAGGGCGACGAGCTGCCTCCGGGCGTGATCAAGCTGGTAAAGGTCTACGTTGCCATGAAGCGCAAGCTGTCGGTGGGCGACAAGATGGCCGGCCGCCACGGCAACAAGGGCGTGATCGCGCGCATTCTTCCTGAGGAAGACATGCCGTATCTGCCCGACGGCACACCCGTGGAGATCGTTCTCAACCCGCTCGGCGTGCCTTCCCGTATGAACGTGGGCCAGATTCTGGAAACGCACCTGGGCTGGGCCGCAGCCGGACTCGGCAAGAAGATCGCCGCGCTGGTGAAGGGCAACAGCGACGCCAGCTTCATCCGCGAGGAAGTGAAAAAGGAGTTTGCTGGAACCGCGGCGCTGCGCCAGTTGCTGGAACTTGATGACGAGATGCTGATCCGCGTATCGCGCGGCATGGAGCGCGGCATCTGGTTCGGTACGAACGTCTTCGATGGCGCACAGGAGAACGAGATCAAGTCTCTGCTGTCGGCGGCTGGACTGCCGACCTCAGGCAAGACCGCGCTCTTCGACGGCATGACCGGCGACCAGTTCGAGCAGCCCGTAACCGTGGGCTACATCTACATGCTCAAGCTCTCGCACCTGGTGGACGACAAGATTCACGCTCGCTCCATCGGACCGTACTCGCTCATCACCCAGCAGCCGCTGGGCGGCAAGGCGCAGTTCGGCGGCCAGCGCTTCGGCGAAATGGAAGTGTGGGCTCTCGAAGCTTACGGTGCCGCGTACATCCTGCAAGAGCTGCTGACCGCAAAGTCCGACGACGTCTATGGCCGCACCAAGATCTACGAGGCCATCGTCAAGGGCGAAGCGGCCATCGAGCCGGGTGTGCCGGAGTCGTTCAACGTGCTGATTCGCGAGCTGCAGTCGCTGTGCCTGGACGTGGAGCTGATCAAGCGCGCCGACATCGCCCGCAAGGCGCCGGCGCCGGAAGTGGCAGCGGTAGCTGATTAAGTTGTCAGGTTTCAGTTGTCAGTTTTCAGACTGACAACTGATCGCTGACCGCTGATCACTGGTTTTACGGGTCCTTCTTGAGCGGCAAACACCGCTACCCGGGAAGGAAGGACCCCTTCAAGAATCCCGGGAGATACCGCGGCACGCAACAAAAAGCCTGCCAAGGAGGGTCGCCTTGTTCCGTTCGAACCCGTTTGAGCTCACCAGCCCGATTACCGACTTTGACGCCATTCGCATCATGCTCGCCTCTCCGGAGAAGATCCGCAGCTGGTCGCATGGTGAGGTCACCAAGCCGGAGACCATCAACTACCGCACGTTCAAACCCGAGCGTGACGGCCTCTTCTGCGCTCGCATCTTTGGTCCCGTCACCGACTGGGAGTGTCTGTGCGGCAAATACAAGCGCATGAAGCACCGCGGCGTCATCTGCGACAAGTGCGGCGTCGAAGTGACTGTCAGCAAGGTGCGCCGCGAGCGCATGGGTCACATTGAGCTGGCTTCGCCTTGTTCGCACGTGTGGTTCTTTAAAGGGCTGCCCTCGCGTATCGGCCACTTGCTCGACATCTCGCTGCGCGATCTCGAGAGCATTCTCTACTTCGAGTCCTATGTTGTCGTCGATCCCGGCGATGCGCCGGTGCGCGAGCGCGAGATCATCAAGGACGAGACCCGCTTCCGCGAACTCGACCAGCAGTTCCGTCCCTCCGGCTTCAAGGCCATGATGGGCGCCGAGGCCATCAAGGAGCTTCTCAAGCGCGTCAGCGTTGAAGAGCTGGCGATGGAGCTGCGCGAGCGCATGAAGAGCGAGAGCTCCGCGCAGAAGAAGCTGAAGTACGCCAAGCGACTCAAGGTTGTTGAGGCGTTCCGCAAGTCGGCGAACAAGCCGCAGTGGATGATTCTCGACGTGCTGCCTGTCATTCCTCCCGAGCTGCGCCCGCTGGTGCCTCTCGATGGCGGCCGCTTCGCCACGTCGGATCTGAACGATCTCTATCGCCGTGTGATCAACCGCAACAACCGGTTGAAGAAGCTGATGGACCTGCACGCGCCCGAGGTCATCGTGCGCAATGAGAAGCGCATGCTGCAGGAGGCCGTCGACGCGCTGTTCGACAACGGCCGACGCGGACGTGTGCTGCGCGGTGCGAACAACCGCCCGCTCAAGTCGCTCTCCGACACGCTGAAGGGCAAGCAGGGCCGCTTCCGCCAGAACCTGTTGGGCAAGCGCGTGGACTACTCCGGCCGTTCGGTGATCGTGGTCGGTCCCGAGTTGAAGCTGCACCAGTGCGGTTTGCCGAAGAAGATGGCGCTCGAGCTGTTCAAGCCGTTCATTTATCACCGCCTCGAGCAGACCGGCCAGTGCACCACCATCAAGCAGGCCAAGGAAATGGTGGAGATGCAGGAGCCGGTGGTGTGGGACATCCTTGAAGAAGTCATTAAGGACCACCCGGTGCTCCTGAACCGCGCTCCAACGCTGCACCGTCTGGGCATCCAGGCCTTTGAGCCGGTGCTCGTAGAAGGCAAGGCCATCAAGATTCACCCGCTGGTCTGCACTGCCTTCAACGCCGACTTTGACGGTGACCAGATGGCCGTGCACATCCCGCTGTCGCCTGAGGCGCAGATCGAGGCCAGCGTGCTGATGCTTGCTTCGCACAACATCCTGTCGCCGGCCTCCGGCCAGCCCATCACCGTGCCCACGCAGGACATGGTGCTCGGCCTCTACTACCTGACCAAGGCCAAGAAGGGCGCGCGTGGCGAAGGCCGCGTGTTTGCCAATACGGAAGAGATACTGATGGCCCTCGAAGCCAGGGAAGTGGAGACGCTCTCGCCCATCCGTCTGCGCTACTCAGGCAAGGTGCTCGATATGACCACCGCCTACGATGACCAGGATCTGCTGCACACCGAACCGGTCGACTTCGACAAGGACTACATCAACACGACCGTCGGCCGCGTGATCCTCAATGACGCTCTTCCTGCCGGCATGCCGTTCATCAACGGCCTGCTCAAGAAGAAGGGTATCGGTCAGCTGGTGAACTACTGCAACCAGAACCTCGGCCTCGAAGTCACCGTGGGCATGCTCGATCGCATCAAGTCGCTCGGCTTCCAGTTCGCCACGCGCTCGGGCCTTTCTGTAGGCCTGGACGACATGGTGATCCCGGAGAGCAAGTACACCGTGGTCGATGAGGCCGACAAGAAGGTGATCGAAGTCCAGAAGCAGTACATGGACGGCGCCATCACCAACGGCGAGCGTTCGAACAAGGTCATCCAGATGTGGTCGGCGGTGACAGATAAAGTCGCCGACGAGATGTTCGGGAACATGAAGCGCGCTGACGAAGAAGGCGCGATGAACCCGATCTACATCATGGCCGACTCCGGCGCCCGCGGTTCGAAGCAGCAGATCCGCCAGCTCTCGGGTATGCGCGGACTGATGGCCAAGCCTTCGGGCGAAGTCATCGAGACACCCATCACGGCGAACTTCCGTGAAGGCCTCACCGTGCTCGAATACTTCATCTCGACGCACGGCGCCCGCAAGGGCCTGGCGGATACGGCGCTCAAGACCGCTGACTCCGGCTACCTGACCCGCCGCCTGGTCGACGTGGCGCAGGACGTCATCGTCACCGAGAACGACTGCGGAACCGTCGAAGGCATCTACGTCGGGTCGATCGTCGAATCCGGCGAGATCATCGAGCCGCTGCGCGACCGCATCATCGGGCGTGTGTCGCTCGAGCGCATCAAGGATTACGACGGCAACGTGGTGGTCGAAGTGAACCAGCCGATCGACGAGGACATCGCTTCGGCGATTCAGGGCGCCGGCGTGGAGAGGGTCAAGATCCGCTCCGTGCTTACCTGCGAGTCCCGCCGCGGCGTCTGCGCGCTCTGCTACGGCCGCAACCTCGGTTCGGGCCGCATGGTCGAGCTCGGCGAAACCTGCGGCGTCATCGCGGCACAGTCCATCGGCGAGCCCGGCACGCAGCTTACCATGCGTACCTTCCACGTGGGCGGTACGGCGAGCCGCGTGGCCGACAAGTCGCGCCTCGACGCCAAGAACAACGGCTTCGTGCGCTTCTTCAACCTCAGCACCGTCGAAAGCAAAGACGGTTCTCTGGTGGCCATGAACCGCTCCGGCTCGGTGGCTATCGTCGACGAGCGCGGCCGTGAAAAGGAGCGCTACCAGGTGGTCTATGGTGCGCGTCTCCGCGTGAAAGACGGCGAGGCTGTGAAGCTCGGCGACCTGCTGGCTGAGTGGGATCCGTACACCTACGCGATTCTCACTGAGATCGGCGGCACCGTGCAGTTCAAGGACCTGCAGGAAGGCATCACGCTCAACGAAGAAGTCGACGAAGTCACCGGCCTCTCGCGTTGGGTTGTGGCCGATTCTCCCGATGAGAAGCGGCAGCCGGCCTTCGTGGTCAAGAACGCCAAGGGGCACAAGCGGTATCTGCTGCCTCGCGGCGCTCACCTCATGATCCAGGACGGCGATGAGGTCGGCCCCGGCGATGTGCTGGCGAAGATTCCGAAGGAGTCGACGCGTACGAAGGACATCACCGGCGGTCTGCCGCGCGTGGTCGAGCTCTTCGAGGCCCGCAAGCCTCGCGAGACGGCCATCATCTCGGAGATCGATGGTGTTGTCCGCTTCGGCGAAGTCTCCAAGGGCCAGCGTAAGATCTACGTCACGGCCGACAACGGCGACGAGAAGGAATACTCGGTGCCGCGCGGCATACACGTCAACGTGCAGGAAGGTGAACGCCTGCGCGCCGGCGATCCGCTGATGGACGGCCCCTTGAACCCGCACGACATTCTTGCCGTGCTGGGCGAAAAGGAGCTGCAGGCTTACCTGGTCAACGAAATCCAGGAGGTCTACCGTCTGCAGGGCGTGGCCATCAGCGACAAGCACATCGAAGTGATTGTGCGGCAGATGCTGCGCTGGGTGCGCATCGATGAAGTGGGCGACACGAACTTCCTGCTCGAGCAGCAGGTCGATCGGTTCCGCTTCAAGGAAGAGAACGATCGTGTGCAAAACCAGGGCGGCCGTCCGGCTCTTGGACGTCCGTTGCTGCTCGGCATCACCAAGGCATCGCTCTCGACCGACAGCTTCATCTCTGCGGCCAGCTTCCAGGAGACCACGCGCGTGCTCACTGAAGCCAGCATCAACGGCGCGGTGGACAATCTGCGCGGCCTCAAGGAGAACGTGATCGTCGGGCGTCTGATTCCCGCAGGCACGGGCCTCGAGTACTACCGCAATGTCCAGCTCTCACCGGAGCTCGAAGAAGCGGCAGCCCGCGTTCAGCAGGAGGTCTCTGCAGAGATCGAAGCCGCCGAGCGCGAACTGGAGATGATGCGCCAGGAGGGCGAAGCCGAAGAGATGGCAGCCGAGTAAGCGCTTCAGCAACTATGTAAAAAGGCCCGGCGCAAACCGGGCCTTTTTATTTGTACGCTTCGTGAACCGTCTCCGGTTTTGGCTCCCGGGCAAAGGTATGTGTGCGCTGCTGGCGCGCTTTCTTGGCCGTATACATCGCGCTATCGGCGGCTCGCAGCAGGCCGTCCTTTGTCCCGGCGTCTTCGGGATACAGCGCAACGCCGATGCTGGCTGAGCCTCGGTAAACAATGTTGTTCCCCAGCGGGAACGGCTGTTCGAAGCAACGCTCAAGCCGCTGCGCGATCTCCAGGAGAATATTTCGGCTGCGTGCCTCAGGCACCATCACGGCAAACTCATCGCCGCCCAGCCGGGCAAGAGTATCTGCCGGCCTGAGCTGCTTCTTCATGCGCTGCGCGGCCTGCTGCAGATAGATGTCACCCACCTGGTGCCCATAGAGGTCGTTCACCTGCTTGAACTCATTGAGATCGATGTAGATCAATCCGAAGGTGCCGGCAGTCTGCCGCGCTGTTTCAATGAGGCTGTCGAGATGCTTCTCCAGTGAGAATCGATTTCCAACATCCGTGAGCAGGTCGAACTCAGAGCGATGCACGAGGTCCGTATGGAGCCGCGAGGTTTCAATCGCCAGCTGTGCCAGCCCCGCGGCGAGCACCAGTGCCTCCCGCGTGCCGGCCTGGCCGCACAACTGCGGCCAGACCGCGGCATAGAATGTGCCGAGCGATTGACCGCCTGCTGAGGGAATCGGATGCTCCACGACGGAGAGCTTCGACGAGATCACCGAGGGGCAATTTCCCAGCGTGGCGCCGCTCGTAATCTCGCACCAGCTCGGCGCTCCCTGCAGCTTGAACGAAACCAGTTCCGTAATCTCTTCGAGCGTTTCCGCAAGAGGCCGTGAAGCGTTCATCGCTTCCAGAATGCGGCTGCGCCGCTGTTCTACGTAGGCCACGCTGGAGGTCTGACGCCGCATTTTGCGCTCGATATACCACGCCCATCCGCCCACAATAAAGATCGCCAGAATCAGCAGCCCGATCAGAGATACAAGGTGCCTGACATTGAGCCATGGTGGCTGAGCCACGATGGCAATGTCATCGTAAGACCGCATCAGGATGTTGAAGGGAACCTCGCCGTTGAACGGATTCGCATCTTCGAGCATGCAGATTCCTGTGACCCGAATCCTGGTGCCTACGGGAATCTGCCGCATGGGCGCGAACGCAAGGCGGCTCGACGTCCCGGGGTGCCGCAGAATCGCCGAGAAGAGGCGATCATCGGCCTGCAGGACATATTCATCCTGCGTGGCCTGCCGTACCTCCGTCACCACCTGTCCTTCGATCGAGACGAGATCGAAGATGTGGCTTCTTCCGCCATTGCCTCCGGTCGCCAGGGCCTTCCACGTAAAAAGCTGCGGGACAATAGGTGCCTGCACAAAGCTGTCGTGCACCTCGCTCTGCGCCAGCGTGAGAAAGCCGTTCTGCACATCTGGAAATCCGATCGCGTCGGCCAGATCGCCGATCCGCAGCTCGTGAGAACTTCCGGTGCTGATCCAAACGCTCTTGTCGCCATTCTGCAGGACGAGCGCGATGCCTGGCTGGTAGTAGGTGATGGCTCCGTGAACGCGCATGCGTTGGCTCAGATCAACCTGCCGCAGGCCTGTGACGACGCGATCCATGGGCGTGACGGTGATCGACCATGGATCAACGCTGGCACGCTTCAGAACCTTGATTCCATCCAGTGACTGGATATGGATGAGCACACCGGTCTGCTGCATCTTGTTATCGAACTGGCCGGATGCCACCCCCGTGATCTCCACTTCGGCATCGAGCAGGCCCTTGAGAGCATTCTCGTCATCATTGTCGAGAGTTGCGGTTACCTGTTCGCCGTCCACCAGCATGTTCAGGTACGTGGTGGTTCGCAGGTAGTTCGGGCTTGTCAGCAGGTCGGCGGCGCGGATTACGGCCCGCACCGTGACGAGCTGGCAGTCTGTTTTGGCCCGGATCATCGCATCGAAGGTTCCCTGTACCGGCGTGGGCAAAGCGGTTTTTCCAAGAATGCGAATGTTGCTGCCCTCTACAAAAGGCCGGAAGCTCTCCTGCATAGTGCCCCGCACCAGAACCCTGTCACCCGGTGCGAACTCTGAAGTTGTGGGCGTGGAGACAAAGATAGCTGCGTCGCCATCCTGCACGAACAGCACCTTCTCATAGGGGCGGGAGTAGGTTACGGTCGCTTCAAAAGCGACCGCCATGTGCTCCTTTGCTTCGTCATTGCTGATCGCTTTGATGGTGCTGAGCGGCGTCAGTTCCTGGGAGACGGCGGTCAGGGCGCACAGCGCCCAGCAGACGATCGTCGCGGAAAGGAGAATAAACCGGTTCATGTGGTTGCGGCCGATCAGAGGTGTATATCGGCATGCTCGAACCGCACATCTATTCGTTTGGCGTAGCACTTTTGTTGAACGATTTACACAAAAAGTGCGCCGGGCTTCTGCGGGTGCAGAATCAACGCGATGCAGGATTTCCGCGCAGCGTCTCGGGCTCCGGCTCCCTTCGCCTTTGCCGAGCCTGCTTCACGCTGTACATAGCGCCATCCGCCATGCTCAGCAGGCTGTCTTTCGTGGTGCCATCCTCCGGATAAAGGGCAATGCCAATGCTGGCCGAGCCGCGCACCACGAACCCGTCGCCGGGGAAGGGCTGCTCGAAACAGCACTCCAGCCGCATGGCAATCTCCTCCGCGTCCATGCGGTTGTGTATGTTCGGTACCAGCACTGCGAATTCATCGCCGCCCAGCCGCGCGAGGGTGTCGCCTGGGCGCAGTTGCCGCTTCATGCGCACGGCGACTTCCTGCAGATAAAGGTCCCCGGCGTGGTGACCGTAGAGGTCGTTGACTTGCTTGAATTCGTTCAGATCGATGTAGAGCAGCCCGAAGATTCCGGCCGACTGGCGGGCCGCATGTATCTGATTTTCGAGCTGCTTTTCCAGCGAAAACCGGTTCTGAATGTCGGTGAGAAGATCGAACTCCGAGCGATGCACCAGGTCGGAATAAAGCCGTGACGTTTCGATGGCCAGTGTCGCCAGGCTTGCGCCCATCGCGAGAGCGTCCAGCTCGACCGAGGTGGGCCGGGTGTACGAGTCAAACGCGGCAAAGATCGAGCCGTGCGCATGCCCGGAGCGTGAGGGGATCGGGCGTTCCATCACGCGCAGAGAAGCATCTGAAAGGTCCGGGTAATTGCCCAGGCGTGCTCCATCCACAATCTGGCACCAGCAGGCCGCCCCATTCAGCCTCACGGAGACCAGTTCCGTCACGCGTTCCAGTATCTCCGCCAGCGGCCGCGAATTGTTGATGTCTTCTAGAATCTTGCCCCGCCGCTGCTCCACATAGGCCAGTCCGGCAATCTGCCGGCGCACCCGGCGTTCCACAAACCAGATCCTTGCGCCGACGGCGAGGACCACAAAAATCAGCAAACCCACCAGGAAGGTGGGAATGTGAACGTCGAGCCAGGAGGGCTGTACCAACGCCGCGAAATTGTCAAAGCCTCCGTGCGGGGAAGCGGCCGCGAGGTTCGTTGCCCTCACCACGCCATGTCGCAGGCCCACTTGCGCAGCCGCCGCAGGCACAATAGAGCACGACCAGCCCAGCACAGCGGTGCAGGCGGCCCTTAAAATCGAAGCAGGACCCAGTAACACTCTTGCTGTGCTTGCGTGCTGCAGTTTTCCCCCTTACTCTTTCTTGCCGGAGCCCGCACCTCATTCCAGGATGAGACCGATGAAAAATTTTGATGACGGCTGCTTGCCACTATCGTACTCTCCCGACGACGTCACTTGGTAGCCCCATTTTGTGGGAGCAGCTGTCGCTCTTAGCGCCGGAATACCGGGAGTACAGGGAACGAAAGTCGCCTGTTGGCAATAGCTTCCGCCGGGGGTGAATCGCAGCGGCCAGCGCCGCCAAGTAGAATTCTCAAATGGCCGAAAGCGGCGATTCCCCGGCTCAGATCGTGAAGACGGCATCAGGCGGCATGCAGGCCCAGCCGACGCGTCAGATTCGCATCATCGGCGTGCCGCTCGACATGGGCGCCAGCCGCCGCGGCGTCGACATGGGCCCCTCTGCGGTGCGTGTCGCCGGCCTGGAGGCGCGGCTCGAGGCGCTGGGCCATCACGTTGTGGACGTCGGCAACATTCGCGTTGAGGTGGCCGAAACCCGTACACCCGGAAGCGGGAACGCCCACTACCTGAGCGAAATTGCGGAGACCTGCACGCGTACCGCAGACGCCGTTCTGGCGGCTCTCGAGGCAGGCGCGACCCCGCTCGTTCTCGGCGGGGATCACTCGCTGGCGGCCGGCTCCGTCTCCGGCGTGGCAGAGTTCTATCGCCGCCGTGGCCAGAAGATCGGCATCCTCTGGATTGACGCCCATGCCGATTTGAACACCCCCGAAACCTCACCCTCCGGCAACGTACACGGCATGCCGCTGGCAGCGCTCATGGGGCTCGGCCCTGAGCCGCTGGCGAATCTTCTCGGTTTCTCGCCCAAGATCGCTCCGGAAAATACGGTGCTCATCGGCGTGCGCGATATCGACGCCGCCGAGCGCGAAAACATTCGCCGCGCCGGCATCGCCGAGGTTTACACCATGCGCGACATCGACGAGCGCGGCATGCGCACCGTGATGGAGGAAGCTTTGCGCGCTGCCGGCCGGGGAACAGCGGGCTATCACGTCTCACTCGATCTCGACTGGATCGATCCCGAAGACGCACCCGGCGTCGGCACGCCTGTGCGCGGCGGGGCCACGTACCGCGAAGCGCACCTGGCCATGGAGATCCTCGCCGACCACGGCCGCCTGCTCAGCTTCGAAATCGTCGAAGTGAATCCGGTCATCGACGAGCACAACCGCACTGCTGACTTAGCGGTGGAACTGGCCTGCTCCGCATTTGGGAAGAAGATACTCTGAGAGACTCCTCGCCCTGGAAGAGTCATGCGCGCGGTCTACACTGAACTGAAGGAAGCCGCGCAGTCCGCACTCCTGACGCGGCAATCAACCGTCAATGGCAAAGAAACTCCGCGTAGGTATTCTCTTTGGCGGGCGCAGCGGCGAGCACGAAGTCTCGCTGCTCTCAGCCGCTTCCGTTCTGCAGGCAATCGATCACAGCAAGTTCGACGTGATCCCCATCGGCATTACCAAGGAGGGCCGCTGGCTGGCGAGTTCCGATGCCCGCGGCCTGCTCGAAGGCGATCAGAGCGCCGTGGCGCGCCGCCTTCGCGCCGGTGATCCACAAGCCACGCCGGGCGCGAAGCTTCTCCACGAAGGCATCCCCACGCTCATGGCGCCTGTGCCCGGCCCACAAGGCCCGGAAGGGAAAGCGATCGATGTTGTCTTCCCCGTATTGCACGGCACGTTCGGTGAGGACGGCACGATTCAGGGCCTGTTTGAGCTTGCCGGCATTGCCTACGTCGGTTCCGGCGTGCTGGGCTCATCTGCAGGTATGGACAAGGACGTGATGAAGCGTCTCTTCGCAGAGGCTGGTCTGCCGATTGTGAAGCACGTGACCGTGCTCCGCGCAGAATGGGAGAAATCGCCGCGCAAGGCCGTCGCGCAAATTGAGGCTGCTCTCGATTATCCGGTGTTTGTGAAGCCGGCGAATCTCGGCTCTTCGGTGGGCATCAGCAAAGCGCATGACCGCAAGGAGCTGGGGCCGGCGCTCACATTGGCCGCGCGGTACGATCGCAAGCTGATCGTCGAGCAGGCCGTCGGCGGGAAGAAGGGCCGCGCGCGCGAGCTGGAAGTCGCCGTCCTCGGCAACGATGCGCCGCAGGCCAGCGTCGTCGGCGAGATCATTCCGGGCAAGGAATTCTACGACTACGAGGCGAAGTATCTCTCCGAGGGATCGGTGCCCGTGATACCCGCGGAATTAACCCGCTCCGAAAGCAAACAGATACGCGAGATGGCCGTCGCGGCCTTTCGCGCCTGCGACCTCGCCGGCTTGGCGCGTGTGGATTTTCTCATGGAGGCGGGCGGCCGGCGGCGCATCTACGTCAATGAGGTGAATACGCTGCCCGGTTTCACGCAGATCAGCATGTACCCCAAGCTATGGGAGGCGTCGGGGCTCAACTACAAAGACCTCATCACCCGCCTGATCGAACTCGGGATCGAGCGCCACGCCGAAAAGAACCGGACCGTGTACAGCAGGGAGTAGGGAACAGGACCGGTCGCAATGGTGTCTAATGGAGTACGGACCGGCATCAGGTCCGCAGCGCTGCACCCGACTCCTGACGATTCGCTGTCTTTCGAGGAAGTGAGCCGATGACCCTGCTGGATGCACCGAAGTTCGACGAAGCGCGCGCCCGGCGCCGCCAGACGATTCTCTCCATCTCGGCGAGCGTTGTCGGCGTGCTGATCATAGCGTGGTGGCTGGCAGCCGCCCGGCCCGTCGACTGGCCTTGGAATTGGAATACCCATCTCTTCGGGCGAGCGACGGTGAACCACTTCCTTGACGCCGTTGAGAGAAACGACCTCGCAGCGGCCTATGGCATCTGGATGCACGACAAAGACTGGCAGCAGCATCCGGCACAGCACAGTGTGTATCCCTTCAACCGCTTCGAGGGAGACTGGAGCCCGAACAGTCCTGACAACGAATACGGAGCCATTCACAGCCATCACATAGAGGCTGCGCGGGTCTACGGCAATGTGCTGCTGGTCGCGATTCTCATTAACGGCCGCAAGAGCGACGCGCTCAATCTGGACTACGATCCCAAGACGAAGACTCTGAATTTCTCGCCGCCCGGCGTGCAGCTGTATCTGGGACCGTAAGGCACGCAAGAACCCCGCAAGGATGGGGGCACCCGGTCTCTGCTGTTACTCGTGCACAGCAGTCAGCACTTCGGTTCGCTTGCTCATCTTTGCCGTGCGCTGCAGCTTGTCCCAGTTGAAGGGCTTGCCGTCAATTGCACGCTTCAGCGTCTTGAAGAGCACCACGGAAAAGAGCTGTCGATAAGCAAAACGCTGCAGCCAGATATGGAAAAGCAGCCATCCGTCGCCTTTGTTCGCAGGATGCCGCCGCTCCAGGCTGAAGGCCACCGAAGAGGTGATGAAGTCGATCACCAAAAATCCCAGGAAGTAAGTCACGAGCTTTTCAAAGCTCGCCGGGGACGCGGCCTCCGGGTGGTAGTGCCGGTCGACAAAGAAGTTGATGATGCCCCAGGCGAACAGCACGTCGATAAAGGGCGAGACGAGCGGCAGAAACATCTGGAAGATCAGAATATTGGGCAGCGCGAACAGGCCCATGGCCCGGTTGCGCACAAACGCGGCGCGATGTTTCCAGACAGCCTGCAGCGTTCCGAATGACCAGCGGAAGCGCTGCCGCATCAGCCCGCGCGCGTCGATCGGCGCCTCAGTAAAGGCCAGCGCGCGGTCCTCGTAATCCACCTTGAGTCCCTGTTCGAGCAGGTTCATCGTCAGGTCCGCATCTTCGGCCACCGTATTCAGCGGATAGCCGCCCGCGGCTTTTACCGGCGCAGTGCGCCACGCGCCGATCGCACCCGGAACCACGGTGACAACATGGAACAGGTCAAGCGCGCGGCGTTCGAAGTTCTGGCTGGTGATATATTCGAGGGCCTGCCAGCGTGTCCACAGATTTACCCGGTTGCCCACCTTGGCGTTGCCGGCCATGGCGCCGATGCGAGGGTCTTCAAAGTGGCGAACCAGCTTCGAAACGGCGTCGGGCGCGATTACGGTGTCTGCATCGATGCCCACGTAGATCTCTTCGTCCAGCCTGTCGAGCGCATAGTTGAGCGCCGCAGCCTTGCCGGCATTCGGCTTGGTCAGCACCTGCACACGTCCCGCCTTGATCTCCTGCGCGTAGGCCTCGGCTGCTACTTCGGCGGTGCGGTCGCTCGATCCGTCATCAATCACGATGACATGCAGGTTCTTGTAGTCGGAGTTCAGCACTGAGCGGATGGTGCGGACGATGACCGCCTCTTCGTTGAAGGCAGGAATGAGAACAGCCACCCGCGGAGCAAAGGCGGGTGCGGGCTCGCGATGCGGTTTGCGCAGTCTATCGATCACGGCGAAAAGCCCGACGATGATGAGCCGCGCGCTCATCAGAATATCGCCCAGAAAGAAGACCATCACAATGAAGCTGCCGATGATGTCGACCAAAGAGAAGGCGATCGAATCGGGAATCGCGCGAACATGCTGCCAGAAGGTGAGCGGCGGCATCACCTCGGCGGTGGTCTTGTTCATCAGCGCGGAGACGGGTACAAACGTGTAGCCGCGTGCACGAAGCGTGTCGATCAGTACCGGCAATGCGGCGACAGTTGCCGAGCGGTCTCCGCCCCCATCGTGCATCAGGATGACGGAGCCGCGGAACTGCGGCTTGGTCTGCATGACTTGCAGCTGATCGAGCACGGATTGCGTCATCTGGTTCGTAATCTGTGCCTTCGTTTCTCCCGGGTGGTCGACCCAGTCGTCGGTGTCGATCTTGTTCCCGATCACGATAAAACCATCATGTTGCACAGGCGCGATTGGCTTGGCCTGTTCGTCGGTCTCGGGCTCTTCGTCGATGTCGTAGGGGGGGCGGAAGTAAAGCGGCTGCACGCCTAGCTTGCTGGCGAAGAGTTGCTCCGTCAGTTTTACCTGCAGTTCCAGCTGGCCGTTTGAGATGTCGCTGATGTCGGGATGGCTCCAGGTGTGGTTGCCAATTTCGTTGCCCTCCCGCACGATCCGCTTCAGCAGGTTCACGTTCTGCGCGGCCTCTTCGCCGATGATCATGAACGTGCCCTTTACCTGCTTCTGCTTCAGGATGTCGAGAATCTTCGGCGTCCACTTCGGGTCGGGGCCATCGTCAAAGGAGAGCGACACTTCATGGGGATGGTACCCGTAGTATTCCACCGAGTAATTGCGCGGGTACACATCCATGTGCTCATCGACAATGAGCTTCTTGCGCGGATCTGGTTCATCGCTGTCGACTTCTACTGTGCGCTTGCCCGGCTGCGGCATCTTGAGAATGCGCATGATGTCGCCCTGGCCTTCGACATCCACATCGTGGCCGGGTTCTACGGTGCCGAGAGCCTGAAGCGAATCGGGGTTGGCCGGCCGGTCCCACACGTTCCATAGCGAGCTGTCCTCGGTGCCCAGGCGCCACAAGGCGAACGTCTGCAGCCCAAGCTGGCGCGCACCGCGCATTTCATCGAGAACAGTGACCCCATCGAGGAACCAGACCACGTGACGCTGGTGCGCGTCTTCGTCGATGTATTCAAAATGCGGGTTCAGTGCGTCGTAGTCGAGATCGAGGTCAGCATCGGCATCCGAAGCATCCTGCCACACGTCGGAAACCGAGAGATCCGCTGTATCGAGGACCTGCGGCTTGGCCGGTTTGTGTCCCCGTCTCGGCCGGGCCGGAATCGAAAGCGTCCAGTCATAGCCGTAGTTGCCTATCGCGCAGATGAGCTTGTCCTTGGGTACGGATTTGAGCGCGCGTGTCAAGTTGCCGAGGAACCATTCCTGGCTCGCAACGGGGCCCGGATCGCTGGTCACCTGGTGCTGGTCGTAGTTCATCAGGATCACGCCGTCCGAGTTGGCCGCGATCTCCTTGAGTTCGGCATCCGGAGTGGAGACAGGCACGTTCACATACAGGCGCAGGTTCAGCGGGTGCATCGCCGCGTAGAGTTCCTGGATGAAGCTCAGATACGCCGGCGTCGCGCTGTCGGGCAGGCTCTCGAAGTCCAGAGACAGGCCGCGGTACACCGTATCTGCATGGAAAAAGCGCAGTACCTGCTGGCGCAGTGCATCGCGGTTGCCGGGCTCGGCCAGCATACGCCCCACGCCGGCGTCCCAGGTTTGGCTCACAGCATTGAAGTTGTTCAGATGCGGGAAAATCTCTGTGTCTTCCCGCTGCTTTTGAATCTCTTGTTTGATCCTGTTCATGTCGTCAGGATCGTGAACCGTTGCGCCGTCGACGATAGGATAGGCGCGATGGCTGTCATTGTTGATTCCCAGCAGCGTGGGTGCGGACGAATAGACGTGCAGCCACTCCGGGAAGAGCATGTCGATCTGGTGGATGTGCTGCTTGAACGAAGCGAAGCTGGCCTCGTCGTAGGGCACGTAGTAGGCTGCGCGAAGACCCTCGCCGGTATTGAAGGGGATCTCAGAGGGCCTGCGGCTGGTCTTCCGGCGGGCGGGCCGCACATTTTTTGTGGTGCGCAAGGCCACAGAACGGTCGGGCAACGCCCGGTAATTGTGCCTGGGCACCGGCAGCAACAACTCGGGCAGCCGCTGGATGCGCAACAGGTTGAACATGAAACCGGCTACCACAAGGGTGCATAGCACAGCTCCTATATCCAGAATGCGGCGCAGCCGTTTCCAGCGTTTGCGTTCCGGGTCGAAAAAAATCTGGCGATCAGGCATGACTGGTTGAGTCTTCGCATGCGCAAATCCCGCGGAGACGGTCTACGCTGCTATACAGTACGAATCGTATGGAAGCCGTCTCCGAGAGTCAATTGCCTTTCCCGCCGCGCACGCGTCACAGACTGCCCACAGCAATCTACTCGGGATTGCCCCTCGCCGCGGGCCTTGCGCTGCGCTTTTGGATGCTGCGGGCGCTCTTCGAGGCAAATGGCGATACGCTCATCTACGGCGCGATCGCTAAAAATCTGCTCCTTCATGGCCGCTATGCTTTCACCACATCAAACGGCGGACTGCACTCGACGCTGATTCGGCTGCCCGGCTACCCGCTGTTTCTTGCCATCTGCTTCCGGCTCTTCGGGATGGAGAACTACTTCGCCGTCTGCTGTGTGCAGATTGGCCTCGATCTCCTCGGCTGCTGGCTGGTCGCAGATTTTGTGCGCCGCATGGTTCCGCAGCGGCAAAGCTCTCGTGCCGCGCTGGCTACGCTGTGGCTGGCTGCGCTGTGCCCTTTCACAGCTTCCTACGTAGCGTTTCCTCTGGCAGAAACGCCAACTCTTTTTACCCTGACGCTCGCAATGTGGTCGGTGGCGCGCTTCCGCGTCCAGCCCGGATGGAAATATGCGCTCTGGTTCACCTTCGCGGTATGCTGGGCCGCACTGCTCCGCCCAGACGGTGCATTAGCCGCCGTAGCCTTCGCGCCAGCCCTCATCTTCTGTCTGCCGCCGGCACGGATTACCCGGGCGAAGCTGTTCCGCATCGCGCTGGTTTGTACCGCGCTGGCGCTCGTGCCCTTCGTGGCGTGGACCTGGCGCAATTGGCAGACGTTTCATGTCTTCCAACCGCTCGCGCCGCGCCTTGCCACCGATCCCGGGGAAGATGCAAATCCCGGCTGGGAGCATTGGGTCAAGAGCTGGAGTCTTGACTTCGTGTCCACATACGACATTTATTGGAACGTTCCCGATGATGTGCTCGATGTCGACAAGCTCCCCAGCCGCGCCTTCGATACGCCTGCGCAGTATGCCGAGACCGCCGCGCTCGCCCGCGACTACAACGCGCACGATTATGACCTGACCCCGGCTCTGGACGCACGTTTCGAGCGGCTGGCCCAGGAGCGCATCGCCGCGCATCCGCTGCGGTACTATCTCTGGCTGCCCTTGGGCCGCGTGGCGGATATGTGGCTGCGCCCGCGCGTCGAAAACCTTCCCATCGATCTTGACTGGTGGGTCTACGCGCATCATCATGCAGAGACGCGCTTCTCCTGGTGCTATGTCGCCCTCAACGCCGCGTATCTACTTCTTGCGCTGGCGGGCCTCCTGCTGCGTCCGCGCTACTGGCAGGCCATGCTCGCTTACATGCTGCTGCGCAGCGCCTTGCTGCTCACAGTCGAAGCGCCGGAGGCGCGCTACACGCTCGAATGTTTCCCGATGCTCTTCGCTCTAGGAGGCCGGGCGCTTTACTGGCTCACGTACGACGTCTTGCCGTCGGTCTTGAAGGTGAAAGCATCTCGCGGCAGCGACTGATTCACTTTGATGTTGGTGTAGTGAACGGTCCGCGATTGGCCCTGACCTTCGTCGAAATACTGCTTGATGCTGATGGCGCGATCGGGATCGATCCAGAGGATCACGTTGGGGATCTTCTTGCGCACATTGGGATCCTTCGCCGTCATCTCCAGCTTGGCCGTGTTCACGCCGTCGATCGTCTCCGGCCCATCGTACTTGATATCCCACTTTTCCTTAAGTTCCTGGCCGCTGGCGCCGAAGCCGAGCATAAACCAGTCCGCGTATTGGCTGAGCTTGCTGAGTGTAGTGACCTGGTCCTGCAGCTTATCGTAGAGCTGGATCGAGCCCTTGACGCAGCACACAATCACCTTGGGCGCCGGCTGGCCATTGTCATGATCGATGTGCACGCCCATTTGGAAAGATGAGGCATTGCGCTGGAAGTACTCGGCGCCTGTTTGCACGTCCGTATCGGGCACCGGATCAGTCACCTTGCTTGAGAACTCGACATCGGCGGAGGTGCTATGGAATTTCTTGGCAGCGGCGTCAAGCCTGCTCAACACCGAATTCAGATCGTCGGCTGCAAAAACCGCTCGCGCCGAAAGCAGAATGAGCCCCACGCAAGCGGCAATGACAAACCATCTTTTTGGGTGCATAGATAACCTTATCTTTTCGATGCGTCCCGCCTCAGCATGACCCGGAAAAATCGGCGCCAATGGCGCCACATTATTTGTGGGCCCAGATCTTCCAGGCCAGATTTCCCTTGGCGTCCTTGACCGTCTCCCAATGCTCAACAGACACCGCGTCGCCGGTCACCGGCTCAATGGCCTGCCGCAGCGCGTTCTTTACCTGCCGATCCGAAGCGCCCGGCGCGACGTTCACATCCGAAGCCTGCACTGTGATGATGACTCCATGCGCGCCGTTTCCGCTTATCACGATTGGATGCAAAGGCGCAGGAAGCACCGAAGGCTTGTCGCCGAAGTTCCAGAGGTGTGGCGTGACGAAAATGAACAACAGGATCAGCGTGACCATCACGTCATACTGGAGACTGCCGCGCGGATGCGTCCAGTAGAAGTAGCTCCTCAGAATCGGCCCGATGCCCTGATTCCCGGCGCGTCGATCCGGTTGAGATGCCGGTATGGCTGCGCTCTGTGATTCCATTAACACTCCTTCACAATCCGATCCAGACCGCCCATATACGGCTTGAGCGCTTCCGGAACCAGCACGCTTCCATCGGCCTGCTGGTAGTTCTCGAGAATCGCCAGCCAGGTGCGTCCCACGGCCAGCCCGCTGCCGTTCAGCGTGTGCACAAATTCGAGCTTCGCCTTGGTTCCGCCTTGCATGCCCGCGGAAGGCCGGTAGCGGATGCTCGCGCGCCGCGCCTGAAAGGCCTCAAAGTTCGAGCAGGACGAAATCTCCCTGTAAAGCTGCTGCCCCGGCAGCCAGACCTCCAGGTCGTATGTCTTTGCAGACGAAAATCCGGTGTCTCCGGTGCAGAGCAAAACGCGCCGGTACGGCAACTTCAGCGCCTCCAGAATCTCCTCGGCGTCGCGGGTCAGCCGTTCGTGCTCGGCATCGGACTCTTCCGGCCGCACGAACTTCACCAGTTCCACCTTCTGGAATTGATGCTGGCGGATGATGCCGCGGGTATCTTTTCCTGCAGCGCCGGCCTCGGCCCGGAAACAAGGCGTATAGGCCGTCAACAAAATCGGCAGCCGGGCTTCGTCGAGAATCTCATCCCGGTAAAGATTCGTCACCGGAACCTCGGCAGTGGGGATCAACCAGTGATCGCTGTCCTTGAACTCGCCGCGGGCAGCGCTATCGGCATCCGCATCCGAGCAGCGAAACAGGTCTTCGGCAAACTTGGGCAGCTGGCCGGTCCCGAACAGCGACTTACTGTTGACCATGAAGGGCGGCAGAACCTCTTTATACCCATGCTTTTGCGTGTGCATGTCGAGCATGAAGCCGATCAGTGCCCGCTCCAGCCGCGCCCCTGAGCCCATGTAGACCGCAAACCGCGCTCCGCTCAACTTGGCCGCGCGTTCCAGGTCCAGAATGCCCAGAGATTCGCCAATCTCCCAGTGCGGCCTGGGTTCGAAATCGAAGCTCCGCTTGGCGCCCCAGGTCTTGACGACGACATTATCGGCTTCGCTGCTGCCGGTGGGGACTTCCTCCCGCGTCAGATTGGGAACGCTCGCCAGCGCAAATCGAAGCTGCTCGTCGAGCGACGCGGCCATGCGGTCCAGCTCGTCCAGCTTGTCTTTGAGTGCGCGTGTCTCTTCCATGACAGCCGCGGCGTCCTGCCCGGCCTTTTTCAACGCGCCGACCTGCTGGCTCAGCTCATTGCGGCGGGCCTTGAGCTGTTCAGCCTGGGTAATGGCCTGCCGCCGGCTCTGGTCGAGGGCGCGAAAATCACCCAGCAGAGCCGCAGGGTCGGCCCCCCGCGCACGCAGTTTTTCCTCCACAAACTCCAGGTTTCCCCGGACAAATCCCAAGTCGAGCATCGCTCTTCCAGTTTACTTGACCGGCTTGGCTAATTCTTCATGGACAGTGTCCCCTGATGGCCCCGCCGCCACCTCCTCGCGCCAACCCGGCAGGTTCTGGTCGCCCGTGATCAGCCGGGCGCTGCGCGTGAAGGTGAAATAGGTCCAGATCCAAGCCGCGAAGACTGAAACGCGATTCCGGAACCCGATCAGGAAGAAGATGTGCACGGTGAGCCAGGTGAACCATGCGGGAAAACCGCTCATGTGCGCCTTGAAGGGCCACTTCACATCGGCTACCGCGTCCATGCGGCCGATAGTAGCCATATCGCCCTTGTCGAAGTAGCGGAATGCCGGCCGTGTTTTCCCGGCCAGATCGGCGGCGATGATCTTCTTCAGATGGTCACCCATCTGCATCGCCGGCTGCGCTACGCCCGGAACCTGGCGGCCATCCTGCTCGAAATGGGCCAGATCGCCGAGAACGAAAATCTCCGGCAGGCCCGGCGGATTCAGCCGATCGTCCACAATGACGCAACCCCGGTGGTCCACGGGTGCACCCAGCATCTTGCCCAGCGGAGAGGCCTGCACACCCGCAGCCCACAGCGTCACAGCCGATTCGATCCGCTCGCCGCTCGCCTCTACCCAACCGGGGCCGACGCCGGTCACCTGCATCCGCGTGTGCACCTCTACGCCTAACTTCTTCAGCGATTCCTCGGCCGTGGCGGAGATGTCTTCAGGGTACGAAGCCAGGATGCGCGGTCCGCCATCCAGCAGCAGGACCCGCGATTTGCCGGGCTGGATGTGGCGGAAGTCGTGGCGCATGTAAAGCTGGGCAATGTCGGTGATCGCGCCGGCCAGTTCCACACCCGTGGGTCCGCCGCCAATGATCACGAAGTTCAGCGGTGGATGCCAGCCGTGCTCCAGCTTGTGCCGCTCCGCCAGCTCGAAGGCCAACAGCACGCGCCGGCGAATCTCAATGGCGTCTTCGATGGTTTTCAAGCCCGGCGCAACCGGCGCCCAATCCTCATGGCCAAAGTAGGAGTGGCTGGCGCCTGTAGCAAGGGCGAGGTAATCATAGGCCACCCGGGCGCCGCTCCCCAGCGCGAGGAAACGTTCGTTCACGTCGATGCCGACCACCTCGTCCATCAGCACTTCGGCGTTCGATTGATGCCGCAGGATCGAGCGGATGGGCTCGGCGATATCGGCGGGCGAAAGCACCGCGAGCGCCACCTGGTAAAGCAATGGCTGAAAGAGATGATGATTGCGCCGGTCGATTAGCGTTACATCCACATTGAGTCCTGCCAAAGCCCGTGCCGCATGGATCCCGGCGAAGCCTCCGCCGACAATGACTACGCGCGGTTTTGCCGTCCCGGTTTTGAGCTGCGTCGTCAGTTCGCCCACACCTTCACCTCCGTGCGCCCTTAACTAGCAGATGCGCGCAGGCGGCAATCGGTCACGGATTCAAAAGGATCGAGTGGTCTGCCTTTGAGACTCGATGCCCTCGCCGTGCTGTAGCATCCAGCTATGATTGCCGGCGCATCCTGGGTCTGGTGGATCGGGTTTCACGCGGTCGTCGCGGTGCTTCTGGTGGCCGACTCGCTTCTTCCCCGAGCCTTCAGCGATCAGGACGCCCCCCCGGAAGCCGTCTCCCGGCGTACGCAGCGGCTCGCCTGGCTCGGCACGGGGCTCTTCGTTCTGGCTGCGGCTGGTTTCGCCGTTTGGATCGCTCTCACCCGCGGCCGGCAGCCCGCGCTCGAGTTCGTAGGCGGCTACGCCATCGAGGCCTCGCTCAGCGTCGATAACCTGTTCGTCTTCCTGGTGCTGTTTCGGGGTTTTCAGATCAGCCCAGTCCGTCAGCAGTCCGCCCTGGCCTGGGGCATCTGGGGCGCGATCGTGCTGCGCGCGATCTTCATCTCCGCCGGCATTACGCTGCTGCAGCACTTCGAGTGGATCAACTGGATCTTTGGCCTGTTCCTGCTGTATGCCGCGCTGCGCCTGCTGCGCGGTGAGTCGGCGCGTGCGGCCATTCCGGAGTGGGTGCGGCGCCTGCAACCAGCCAAAGGCTCTCTGCTGCCGGTGATCCTCGCCGTGGAAGTCACTGACCTGCTCTTCGCCACCGATTCGATTCCTGCGGTCCTGGCCGTTACCCACAACTCCTTTGTGGCATACACGTCGAACATCGCCGCCATCCTGGGCCTGCGGTCGCTGTACCTGGCGGTGAATGGGCTTCTTGACCGCTTCCGCTATCTCCACTACGGCCTGGGCGCATTGCTGGCCTTTATGGCGTTCAAGATGCTCGCCGCCCGCTGGATTGAGATCCCGATCGTCCTCTCGCTCGCCGTAATCGGTTTCATTCTGGCCGTTTGCGCCGTGGCCTCTTCCATCGCGAAGGATCACGAGAAGAGAATCGTCGCACGAGAATAGCGCGCTGTCCTTTAATCCATCGTGATCTGCACCAGATCCTGCTCCCGCGCCGGCGCGGTCTTTCCGCGCTGGCGCCACGCAGGAATCGCCACACGCTGCAGCCGCGCCATGGCGCTGCCGATCCGCATGGAACCGCGCAGCAGATGCCGCGCCTTCAGCGGGCCTGCCACCTTGATGCCGCTCACCCAATGTGCCGCCACGCTTGCCGAGCAGCCGCACTGCGAGCAATCCGGATCCCCGCCAAAGACGCACGGCTCTACATGAGTCTTCAGGTCGGCAGAATAGTTCTTCGACAGCCGGGAGAACGTGCACTTCTCGGGCGAGCTGGGTGGGTGCAGCAGCGCCTCTGCGTATCCGTGCGGAGTGAGGAGCTTGGGATAGAGTTTACGCAGCCGCGGCAGCTCCCGTGCCACAAGCGCGCGCTGTTCGGCGCTCAGCAGTTCGGCGCTCTGCTCGCCGCGCTGCGGCGAATAGATGCTCACCCAGATGTGGCACACCTCGGGCCGCGCATTCCAGAAGCGCACATACTCTTCCAGATAATCTTCGCGTTCCAGCATCTGGGCGGTGATCGTCCAATGCACATTCACCTGGCGGTCTTTGAGATTCGTCAAGATGCGCTCATAGGTCGCCGGATGGCGGCGCACATCGTGGTGCTCGGGAAGACCGTCGATGGAGACGGCCGCGCGGAAGTTGGGCAGCGTCATCCACTCCAATGGGATGGGAATGATTCCGCTGGTGACGACCATCGAATGGATGCCGCGCCGGCTCACCTCCGGCAGAATGCGGCTCAGCTCGCGATGCCGCACCATGGGTTCGCCGCCCACCAGCGTCACGTGCAGCGGCTTATGGCGATCCATCAGCGCAAGCACGCCGCCCACCAGGTCGTCGCCGCGCTTGTCGCTTAGCTCGCGCAACGTGACCTCTCCACCCAGGTGGTTGTCGCCGTAGGCGTAACAACCCGGGCAGCGCAGCGGGCACTCGCGCGTGACTTCAATCGAAAGCATCGGAGTATGGCCGCGAAGGACCTTACCCCACAAAAGCAAAATATCTTTTGGCCGCAATCCGTCACCATGGGGATTGGAGATAGAACAGCGCACTTGCTTCCATTAGACGCTCCAGCCGTCGAGCCGTCGCGGAGAATCTCAAAACTGAGGGTTCCCCGGATTTCTACCAGGCATCAAACATCACGCGTCCATCCTTTTGCAGGACGGAGTGTTTGCGGAACTCCCGGTCATCGCGCTGCGGGTAGTCGTTGCGGTAGTGTGCGCCCCGGCTTTCGGTTCGCGCCCGTGCGGCCTGAAGAATTGCATGCGCAACCCGGCTCAACGCCCGTCCTTCGCTCAGCCGCCGGCTCGCGCTGCTCTGGCCGTTGAGCTCATCGAACTGTGCTTCGCACTCCGACTGCGCGGCGAATCCTTGGTGCAATGTGTCTTCCTCGCGGAGCAATCCCGCATAAGCCCACATGGCGCTCTGAAGCCGCGCGATGGTGCTCTCGACTTGCTCTTCGTCTTCCGGCGACAGTGGCGTGGATGGCCTTGTGCTGTCGTCATGGGAAATGAGCCTAAGGCCGTCGGACAGCATGGCCTGCGCAGCGCGCGCGCCAAAGACCAGCCCTTCGAGCAGCGAGTTCGAAGCCAGCCGGTTCGCGCCGTGCACGCCGGTGCAGGCCGCTTCGCCTGCGGCGTACAGGCCGCCCACACTCGTGCGTCCTGCCAGATCGGTACGAATACCGCCCATCAGGTAATGCGCCGCGGGCCGCACCGGAACCAGATCCCGTGCAAGATCGAGGCCGTAACGGGAGAGAAATGCGCTGATGCCGGGAAAGCGCTCGTGAAGATCGAGATTCCGCACGTGGCGCATGTCGAGATACACCGGCCGCACGCCGCCCTCGCCATCTATCCCCTCGCGCGCGATGGCCCGCGCCACCACGTCGCGGGGGGCGAGTTCGAGCAGCGGGTGGTAGCGCTCCATGAACCGTTCTCCGCGATCATTGCGCAGATACGCACCTTCGCCGCGCAAGGCTTCGGAGAGCAAAAACCGCGGCGCTCCGGGAATCGAGAGCGCCGTGGGATGAAACTGGTAAAACTCCATGTCTGCCAGTTCCGCGCCGGCCTGCGCGGCGAGGGCGATGCCGTCGCCCGTGGCAACGGCGGGGTTAGTCGTATCGGAATACACCTGCCCCGCGCCGCCGGACGCCATGAGCACGGCCCGCGCACTGACTCTCCAGGGCGTGCAGTCCTTTCCCGACGGGCAAGCCTCGGCCAGCTCGACGCCGGTCACGCGGCCATCGGCGACGAGGAGCTCACTCACCCGTGTCCATTCGGCAAACCGGACCCGGTCCAGAGACCGGGCGAACACCGTGAGCGAGCGGCTGATCTCCGCGCCCGTTGCATCCCCGTTGGCATGCAGGATGCGCGCCAGGGAATGCGCACCCTCCCGGGTGCGAAGTAGCTTCCCATCGGCCTGGTCGAAGCGGGCGCCCCATTCGATCAGCTCCGCCACGCGCTCTGGCCCTTCGGCAGCCAGCACCTCCGCCGCCGGCCGGTAAACGATGCCGTCCCCGGCATTTACCGTATCTTCGAGGTGCAGCGCGACGTCCTGCTCGCCCTCCATTGCCACGGCGATGCCGCCCTGGGCATAGTGCGTGTTCGATTCGCCGACCGACTCCTTGGTGACCACCAGCACATTGCCATGGTAGGCGAGTTCTACAGCGGCGCGCAGCCCGGCTACGCCCGCGCCGACAACCAGAAAATCGACCTCTGAGCCCGTACCCATCTCGATTTTGAGGCTATCATCGCGGCCTGGGTAGCCGCAGATTCCCGAGTCGTCACCCGGCCAGCGAAAGTTGATGCTGAAAGAAATGAGTTGACCGCCTCTGGGTCCGGCGGCAATAATTCCGCCAACTTTGCCGGATATCCAGGGGGCGGCCTGTACGCAGCTCCATTCGCAGGGCCGACCACGGCTCGCACGAATGAGGCGTCCAGGACGGAGTACCCCTCGAGGTTTCCTGAACTCACTTCCCCACCCAGGCTGTTCACTTCCAACGGGGAGATCGGAATGAACAATCTGAATTGCAGTACACGAGCCGCCCTGGCGCTTCTGCTGGCGCTGCCCGTCTCCGTGCAGCTTGTCGGGGGGCAGAGTGGGCCGGTACAGCCGTACACCGCAGAGTTCAAAACCATCCACCTTCAGACCCTGGCCGACGGCACGACAATCACGCGCGAGACGAAGGAAGTGATGGCGCGAGACTCGCAGGGTCGTGTCATGAGGGCGACTACGCAAATTCCCGCTGCACCGGATCAACCAGCGACGACATCTGTGCACGTCGACGACGCGATCGACCGCTTGCAGGGTAATTGGAACTCGCGAACCAAGCAGGCCCGTGTTATCAGAATGCCGGCAAATCGGCCACGGGGCACCTGCTGGTCAACCGCTTCGTCGGACTTTACGTTGACGATTGGCCCGGTGGCGCCACTTCTTCTTCCTCCACCCGCGTCTGCACCAACTTCGGCTGCGACCCCCGCTCAAGGCGCAGGCGTTACTGGCTCAAGTGGCGTGTCAGGTGCAGTGTTTTCCGGGCCAGTCGCTGCGCCCAATGTTGCCCGAATCCGGCCCGTGCGCGAGGAACTGGGCACTGACACCATCATGGGCGTTGAAGTACGCGGCTATCGCACCACAGTGACCACTCCCGTTGGCCGCATAGGAAACGATCAGCCTCTGGTCAGCACCACGGAAACCTGGACCGCCGCGAGTCTCGGCATTACGGTCCGCCAGATTTCGGAAGACCCGCGAATGGGCAAGACGACTCGTGAGATGGTGAACCTGGACCTCAGCGAGCCCGAACCCTCCGTCTTTCAACCACCCGCAGGTTACGAGGTACTCAACGAGGAGATGCACGAGGTGCCGTGCCAACAGGCGCGCTAGTTACAAAGGTAAACGCACTCTTCTCGGTATGTACAGAATGTGCATATAATCGGTCAGGGCCTGAATGAGCTTCGAATGGGATCCCAAGAAAGCCCAGGCTAATTTCGTAAAACACGGCGTCCGGTTCGCCGAGGCGCTTTCAGTGTTTGAAGATGATTACGCCCTCACGGTCACCGACGACGAATCTGACCCCGGAGAAAAGAGATTCGTCTCAATTGGGACCGGCGTGAAGGGCGCATTCTGGTTGTCGTGTACAACTATCGCGGTGAGAAGATTCGCGTGACTTCAGCCAGGCTTGCCGAACCTCATGAGCGCAGGCAATACGAGGAATCGAGATGACACGGAAATACGACTTCAGCCGTGGAAAGCGGGGACGGATTCTCGCGCCGAAACAGGAGCCTCGCAGCAAGACCCGCATCACCATACGCCTCGACGAGGATTTGGTAGATTTTTTCCTCAAAGAAGCGGATGCGTCGGGGGGAGCAACAGGTTATCAGACGTTGATCAACGAAGCCCTCCGCCAGTATGTCGAAGGCAAAGCGCCGAAACTCGAGGAGACGCTGCGCCGGATTGTCCGGGAAGAACTGCGCGCGGCCGGTTGAGCTTGATCCCTCTGCTATCGGGCGATTTACGATGAAAGCACTGTGCAAATCATCCGGGTCGATACACCCTCAGCAAAATACAACGTGTTTGCGGGCGCCGGCTTGCTGGAGACGCTGGCTCCGCGCATAGAAAAATCCGTCGGCCGGCTGCCGCGGCGCGTCTTCGTCGTCACCTCTCCCGAAATCTGGGAACGCTGGAGCGGACCATTTCTGCATTCATTTCCTGAGCCACCCATCGCGCTCTTTCTCGCGCCGGGTGAGCAGCACAAGACCATGGCCAGCGTCGAACGCCTGACCCGCGAGATGGCGCGCGCCGGCGGCGACCGCGGCTCGCTTCTGATCGCCTTCGGCGGGGGCATCGTGGGCGATGTGGGTGGGTTCGTAGCCGGTATCTTCATGCGCGGCATTCCCTATGTGCAGGTGCCCACCACATTCCTGGCGCAGGTGGACTCGAGCGTGGGTGGCAAGGTGGGCGTGAATCTGCCCGAGGGTAAGAACCTGGTGGGTAACTTCCATCATCCCCGTGCCGTGTTTGCCGACGTGGGTGTGCTCGATACGCTGCCCGACCGCGAACTCCGTGCCGGGCTGATGGAGAGCATCAAGGCGGGCATCATCCGCGACCGCGCGCTCCTGCGCTTCATGGAAGAGCAGGCAGAAGCCATCCTGGGACGCGACCCGAAGGCCTTGGAGAAGGTGATCGCCGCCTCCATCCGGATGAAGGCTGGCGTGGTGAACAAAGACGAGCGTGAGAGCGGCCTGCGGATGATTCTCAACTTCGGCCACACGGTGGGCCACGCGTTGGAGACCGTGACCCGCTACAAGGCCATGCTGCACGGCGAGGCTGTTGCCTGGGGCATGGTGGCCGCGCTTTC
The DNA here is from genome assembly GCA_035508375.1 of Occallatibacter sp. GTDB lineage: Bacteria > Acidobacteriota > Terriglobia > Terriglobales > Acidobacteriaceae > Telmatobacter. The sequence goes on from DATJNF010000027.1 coordinate 40,898, forward strand.
TCTGGGGCAGCGCCGCGGGACCATCACCGCCGGCCAGCTGGACCGCCTCGAGGCCCTGATCTACCGCTACGGTCCGCTGCCTGCCCTCAAGCTGCGCGCCAAGAAAATCGTGGCCGCAACCGGCAGCGATAAGAAGAACATAGGCGGCGTGCGGCGGTTCGTGCTGCCGGTCGGCATCGGCGATGCCGGCGTGGTGGAAGACGTGACCCCGGCCGAGCTTGAGGCTGCAGTAAACTATATGCTGGAAAAGGCGAAGCCCGCTCAATAGCAACTTTGCCGGCACGTGGCCAAACTTTCGGCCGCGGGTTGGGTCTAATTATCAGACGAGTCCGCATCCGGATAGGTACTCGGGTCCCGCAGCGGATCGATTACACTAAAGAGGCTCTGGTTTGTCCGCACCTTCCCCTATGTGTCGGGCTGTAACTCTCGTGTTTGCATTAGCTGCCTTTGCGGCGGTTTCAGTCTACGGTGCTGAGGCTTCCCCAGCGAAGGCCCACAGGAAAGCCTCAACCGCCCACCGGTCGCATCGCCTGGCAACCTCTGAACAATCGTCTCAAACTCTCCATAGGAAGGCGATTGTGCGTGCAGGCCGTCCCTCGGCGGACGAGGTAGGGCGTGCCGCCGGGCTGAAGATTCGGCGCGAAATGGGGCAGCGGACGGTCTCTGAGCGTGTACGGCGGAGCCCGGAGCGCGTGCGCCGTGCGCGCTACCTGAGGGCCTCTCACTACCGCCGTGCCAGGGCTATGCCCGCTGTGCTCCGTCGGTCGATTGCGGCTTCTCGGATCGAGTCTGACGGCCCAACTCCTCCTCCGCAAGTGCCCGAAGCTGCCTCGCAGCCCGTAACCGGTGAGGCCGCCGTTTTGCGCCCGGGAGATCCCGCGCCCCGCCCGAGCGGTGAAGTGGACCCCCAGTCTGCTGCAGAAAATGAGGTTGAAGAGGGAGCTACGGAACCACCTGCTACCGAGGGATCTGAGGTTGAGGACGCGTCGCTTTATATCCCGCATGGCGCCATGCCGGTGCCTCTGCGTGGATCGCTCGAATCATTGGAGCGGCAAAACGACCGCCTGACTGCCGATGGCCTGGAACGCATCGAGAACGAAGACGATCTGGCCGCCCGCATCAAGGACGGCCTGCTGGTCCCCGTTCCCGCCTCGGATGCTCTGGTAGTGAACGCCCAGCTGCCGCCAAACCACCGTTACTGCCGGCCCTGGACGGCGCGTTTCCTGCGCGATCTGGCCGCTGCGCATGACGCCATCTTCCACAAGCCCATCGAAGTGAGCTCCGCCGTGCGGCCCGAAACCTATCAAAGACGGCTGATGCGCACCAACGGCAACGCCGCCCCGGCCGAGGGCGACGTGGTGAGCCCGCACATGACCGGTGCCACGGTTGATATCGCCAAAGGCGGCCTGACCCGCGAAGAAGTGGGCTGGATGCGCAACCGGCTGGCCGCGCTCGAAGCCGAGGGCAAGATCGACGTCGAAGAAGAGTTTCACCAGGCCTGCTTCCATATCACCGTGTACAAGAGCTATGCGCCCGCGCGCCGCGCGCATCATCCTTCAGAAGCCAAAGAGCCGCAGGCCGCACCGGAACCAGCCGCCGAAGGCGCGCAAGGACTGTAGAAGCGCCTGCGCGCATTTCGGCCTCCAGTAGCGGCTCGATCACTGAAGCAACACCGAAACAACGAAAAATTGACTGTTCCCGATCCGGGGGCAAGCGTACAATCGCGTGCGAACGCATTGCATCAGGAAGCGGAGCTCTTGATCCTGCTGGAACGGGTCATTCGGCGGCGTTCGTCCTCCGGACGGCCGGCCTGCTTCCTGCCAGGATGCAAGAACCGTGCGACAAAGGGGGACACACATGGGCAACCTTGAAGTGCAGGAGTCGGCTGGAACCGCCACAGGCCTTTCGCAATGGCAGCGCGTCGCAAACACCTTCGCCGCGCCGTCGAAGACCTTCGAAGACATCAAGCGCGGCAATCGAAGCTGGTGGCTGCCGTTCGTGCTCATGGCGGCGTTTGGCTATCTTCTCTACTTCGCCGTCGACCAGAAGATCGGGATGCAGCAGGTAGTCGACAATCAGGTCCGCCTCAGCCCGAAGGCGCAGGAGCGCATGGCGCAGGCTACCCCGGAACAACGCGCGACGGGTAACAAGATCTCGCTGGCTGTGACCAGGGCTGCGTTTCTCGGCGGACCCGTCATCGGCTTGGTCGTCGTTGCGGTGCTTTCGCTGGTCCTTCTGGGAACGATCAATTTCATCTTCGGCGGCCGCGCGACGTATGGAAGCATCTTTGCCGTGCATTACTATGCATGGCTGCCCAGCATTGTGAAGGTGCTGCTGGGGATTGTCGTCATCTTTGCCGGAGTGGCGCCAGAGTCCTTCAACGTGAAGAACTTTGCGCCGACAAATATCGGCGCGTTTCTCGATCCTACCGACACCAACAAGGCGCTCTACGCGCTGGCCACGTCGTTGGATATTGTGACCATCTGGATCCTGGTCCTGGTTAGCATCGGCGTCGCCAAAGTGGCCGGCGTCAAGCGCAGCTCGGGTTACATGGCTGTCTTTGGCTGGTGGGCGATTGTGGTGCTGGTCGGGGTGATCGCGGCGGCCGTCATGGGCTGAGAAGCCCTACTCCGTCCACCGCCGCATCACGAGCGAGGCATTGATGCCTCCGAAACCGAAGGAGTTCGACAGCGCCACATCGAAGCTGTGCTCGATCGCCTGGTTCGGCACGTAATCGAGCTTGCATTCAAGATCGGGTGTCTCGAGATTGGTCGTCGGGGGCAGCACCTGGTTCTCGAGTGCGAGCACCGTGATGCCCGCTTCCAAGCCGCCCGCGCCACCGAGCAGGTGGCCGGTCATCGATTTCGTACCGGAGATCTTGACCGTGCCGCTGAGCGCATGTTCGCCGAAGACCAGCTCGATCGCTCGCGACTCGTTGCCGTCGCCTGCCGGGGTTGATGTGGCGTGGGCGTTGATGTAGCCCACCTCGCCGGGCTCGATGCCGGCATCTTTGAGAGCCGCCCGCATGCTGCGCTGCGCACCCGCGCCCTCTGGTGCAATGCCGGTCATGTGATAAGCGTCCGCGCTCATGCCATAGCCGATGATCTCGGCCAAAATCTTCGCGCCGCGCGCCCGCGCAAACTCGAGCTCTTCGAGAATTAAGATGCCCGCGCCTTCACCGATCACGAAGCCGTCGCGGTCCTTGTCGAAGGGGCGGCTGGCGTGTGTTGGGTCCTCATTGCGCGTGGAGAGCGCACGCATCGAGGCAAACCCGCCCACTGAAAGCGGCGTAACGGCAGCCTCCGATCCGCCGGCGATCATCACATCCGCGTCGCCATGCAGAATCATGCGCACCGAGTCGCCGATGGAGTTAGCGCTGGTGGCGCAAGCCGTTGCCGTGGCTGAAATCGGGCCCTTCGCGCCATAGCGGATGCTCAACTGACCGGCGGCCATGTTGATGATGGTTGCAGGAATAAAAAACGGCGAGAGCTTGCGCGGTCCGCCATTCAACAGGTTGGCGTGTTCGCGCTCGATGATCTCGAATCCGCCGATGCCGGAGCCGATGAAGACGCCCACGCGGTCAGCGTTCTCCGGCGTGATCTTCAGGCCCGACTGGGCCATCGCTTCCTGCGTTGCAGCGAAGGCGAAATGGATAAAGCGCCCCATCTTGCGCGCTTCTTTTTTCTCCACGAAATTGAGGGGATCGAAGTTCTTCACCTCGGCGGCGAAGGTGACCGGATAACCGGTGGTATCGAATCCCTGAATGGGAGCCATACCGCTGGCTCCGGCCACAAGCTGCCGCCAAACCTCGGGAGCGGTGTTGCCTACACCGCACAGCAGCCCCAGGCCCGTAACCACGACTCTGCGCGTCGATACCTGGGTCAAAGCCTACTTGCCGCCTTTCGCGTTCTTCTCGATGTAGTCGATGGCATCCTTCACGGTCTTGATCTTTTCCGCATCCTCGTCGGGAATCTCGAGGTCGAATGCCTCTTCGAACTGCATCACGAGCTCGACCACGTCGAGCGAGTCGGCGCCCAGATCTTCCTGGAAGCTGGCGCCGGGGGTCACTTCGGCTTCGTCCACCTGCAACTGCTCGACGATGATCTGCTTCACCTTTTCTTCAACGGCCATGCACGCTTCTCCTCAATTTGCTTCAAGCCAGGGGAAATTCCAGGAGCTAAAAACAACCTGCCCCGCTGCCTACAATACCGGCCTAAGGCAGAGTACGACAACCACCGCGCCGAAAAAGAAGCGCATGGTCCCGAAGTTTTAAGTCTACTGGCCGAGGCGGGGGGTGTAAAGCCACGCGTCTGTGGGAACTTGCGGAATTGCAAGGGAATAATCTGCAGGGCACGCGGAACAGAAAAACTGCCGTGAATTGCACAGGCTTAAGGCGTACATTAGGCGAAGGAGGACTTCATGCTGGCGTTGGTTGCAGGGGTGGTCGCTGCCGCGGTTCTGGGAACTCTGGTTGGTTTTCTGTTGCGCGGCGCGTCGGCCCGCTCAGAAAGGTCGCTGCTGGAGCAGCGTACGGCCGATCTCAGTCTGCGCGACCGCGAACAGTCCGATCAGCTCAGGTCGGCCCGGGCCGCACTCATCCAGGCGCAGACGGATCTCACTGTCCGCGCCGGGTTTGAGTCTCTGGCCGCGGAGCGGGAGAAGACCATCGCGCGCCTTTCCGCCGAGTGCGATAAGTTGCGCAATGACCTGAAGACGAAGAGCGAAGAGGCCAACCAGTTCGCGAATACGGTCGCAGAGTTGAACGCGCGGCTCGAGAACGAGCAAAAGAATATGGCCGAGAAGCTGGCCCTTCTGGAAACAGCCAAGCAGACGCTCGCCCACCAATTCCAGGCGTTGGCCGGAGAAATCCTCGACCAGAAAACGAAGAGTTTTTCCGAGTCCAACAAAAACGAGCTCGGCTCTCTGCTCACTCCGCTGCGCGAACAGATCAACGACTTCCGCAAGAAAGTGGAAGAGGCGCAATCCGATTCGAAGACCGGAGTCACCAAGCTCGAAACCCTGATCGGTGCGCTGGGTAGCCTGAACCAGCAACTCACCGAGGAGGCGCGCAATCTCAGCACCGCATTGCGCGGTTCGGCAAAGGCTCAAGGAGACTGGGGCGAATTCATCCTCCGTGATCTGCTCGAGAAAGCGGGTATGCGCGAAGGCGAGCAGTACAGCTTTCAGCAGGGTTTCTCGGTGGAAGACGAAGAGAGCGGAAAGACAAGGTCGCCGCGAACGGACGTCATCGTGTATCTTCCGGGCAGCCGCCATCTGGTCATCGATTCGAAGGTTTCGCTCACCGCTTATACAGATTGCGTGAATGCAACCTCGGATGTCGAACGCGCGGCAGCGCTCAAACTGCACTTGGCCAGTGTGCGCGGACACGTCGCGGGCCTGACCAAAGCCGGCTATCATCGCCTGCCGGGCATCGAGTCGCCTGACTTCGTCGTGATGTTCGTGCCGATCGAGCCGGCCTTTCTTCTCGCCCTGCAAAATGACTCTGCGCTGTGGGCAGACGCCTACCAGCAGGGGATTCTCCTGGTTGGCCCCACTACGCTGCTCTACATCATTCGTATCGTGCACGTGCTTTGGCAGCAGGAGAGGCAGGAGCGCAATGTGAAGGAGGTAATGGATCGTGGCGCAAAGCTCTACGAAAAATTCGTCGGCTTCATCAACGACATGGAAAAAATCGGCGAGAGCCTGCGCAGCGCCAGCCGGTGTTATGAGGACGCCCGTAGCAAGCTGAGTGAAGGAAGCGGAAACCTGATCAAGCAGGTGGAGATGCTGCGCCAGCTCGGCGTCAAGCCGCGCAAGCCGCTTTCGACAAAGCTATTGGAGACGGCAGACATCGACGAACCAGGTTTTGCTTTTGCTGCAGAATCGAGCGAGAACGGCGAGGAGCTCTGAAGCGCCCGGTTCTTCTGAAAGTTCACGGCGGAACTGCGCAGAGGGCCAACGTCAGCGCCACCAGCTCCAGAGCTCCCATCCCGCCGCAATGAAGCTGGCCCAGAGAATCGTGGAGAGCAGCACGCCCCAGGCTAAGCCGCGCAACTGGAAGAGGGGTTTTGTGCGGAGTTCCGATGCTTCCGGAACTTGCGGGCACTGCACCGCGAGGCGGCGATCAGGAAACGTGCACGTGGACCACGTGGAATCGGTGGATAGCTGCATAAGCAGACCTCCCCGTAAAACTTCCATGGGTTTGGATGGCCCATCTGTCAATTTAGATGTTCATATCCTAAAAAGCGGCTGGAAACGAGTGACTTCCTTGATGCGGGTCCGCAATCGGGAAGCCTGTGCCGATTTAGAGAAGCTCTGAAGTTGTGCCTGTCGCTACCGAGCGGGCTTGCCAACCTGCTCGGCGGCCAGCTCCGCGAAGGCCGCACGCAGCCGCTTCCAGGTGGTATCCAGATCTTCCGGAAGCACGCGTGTCTCGCCCACGGTGGTGATAAAGCTGGTATCGCCGATCCAGCGCGGCATGGCGTGCAAGTGGATGTGCCCGGCGACGCCCGCACCGGCGGCCTGGCCCACATTCATGCCGAAGTTGAAGCCGTGCGGCGTGTAAACCCGGTCGAGCGCGCGCTCGGTGAGCTGTGTTAGATCCATCAACTCGTGCGCCGCTTCTTCCGGCAGCCGGGCGAGCCGGTCAAGATGCGCGTAGGGCATCGCCATCACATGGCCCGATGTGTACGGGAAGGCATTCAGGCAGATGAAACAGTGTTTCGCGCGAAGAATCAGCCCGGCGGCGGCCTCCGCGTCTTCCCGCTCCATCCCCTGTTCGATTGCGTGGTCGACGGCAGCGATGAGATTGCAAAACACGCAGCCGGTATCCCCGGGCCATGCGGAAAGAGCTTCGGGGATACCGAGACGCACAGCTTTATCCGCCGTGGTGACGTAGGTGTAGCGCCAGGGGGTCCAGAAGCGTTCCATTTTCTCGCCGAGTCGCCCGGTTCAGGGCCGTCCGGTTCAGTATAGAGGGCGTCTGCAGCCGGTATTTGCCTGTGCCGCGATCCATGCGGCATGAGGCCTTGCGCAAGCGGGGGCGAGTTTTTGTAACACCGGATCATGGGACGGCGCATCGAAAAGGCAGTTTGACGCTGGCTTGCAGAGATTGCTACACTCGTGAGCGTAGCTTCCTGCGCGGATTTCCAGCAGTGAGTTGCGGCCGCCCTCCAGCAAGCCATTGCCTGCCGGGTGTTTCCCAAGGAGACAGTCGCTCCCCCGTTCCCTAGCGCAAGTGCACTGGGGACGCTGTCGCTTCGGTAAACTTCAACCGGTTCGCTATAGAGTGCAACGGCAGGGACGAGGAAGGCGCCCGGGCTGCGGCAATCGCGGCGAGGGAGCCGACCAGCGGCAGGCCCAGACCACCGCACAGCGAGAAATCCCGGAGCTGGTAGGAATGGCAAACGTCCTCAATCCCGAACCCGAGAGCATAACCCTGAACACCGAATTGGAAACCCCTACTCTAGACCCTGCGACGGAACTCGATCAGCCGTCGTACGAATCCACGTCCAACCTTGAGACTGCTGACGCTGTCGAAGCACATATGCTGGACGCCGATACCCATACAACCCGGCCGGCGGAAGAATCTCAGGTTCCCGCACACCCGTACGCCGATTCCGAGCCGACGCACGCGGCGCATCCGACAGTGTCTGCCGGCGAGTCTGCAGGCACACAGGATGCAGCGGAAGATTTCTCCGCAGCGCTCGAAGCGTTCGAACGCGAGCAGGCTGCCGAGGCCGCTGCCGTCGAAGCCTATGGAGACAAGCTTGTCCCGGGCACTGTGATCAAGCAGACGGAAAAGCACCTGGTGGTGGACGTAGGCCTGAAGTCCGAGGGGTTGGTGCCCCTGGAGCAGGTGGTCGACCATACCGGTGCGGTGAAGTTCCATCCCGGCGACATCATCGACGTGGTCATCGAGCGCGAAGAGCCCGAGGGTGGCTACCTGGTGAGCTACGAGCGGGCGCAGCGCCTGCGCGTGTGGGACTCGATTGAGAAGGCCGCGAACGAGAAGACGCCGGTGATGGGCACGGTGGTGAGCCGCGTGAAGGGCGGCCTGACCGTGGACATCGGCCTCAAGGCGTTCCTGCCCGGATCGCAGCTCGAGATTCGCCCCGTACGCAACCTTGACGGCTATCTCGGCCAGCAGATCGAAGTTCGGGTCATCAAGCTCAACAAGAAGCGCGGCAATGTGGTGGTGAGCCGCAAGGAGTTGCTCGAGGAAGAGCAGAACTCCAAGCGCTCCGCCACGATGGAGCATCTGGGCGAAGGCGCGGTGCTTACCGGTACAGTGAAGAACCTTACCGACTACGGCGCGTTTGTTGATCTCGGCGGCATCGACGGCCTGCTGCACATCACCGACATGAGCTGGGGCCGGCTCACGCATCCCCGCGACCTGGTCAATGTGGGCGATGAGATCCAGGTGAAGGTGCTCAAGTTCGACAAAGACAAGCAGCGCGTCTCACTGGGTTTCAAGCAGTTGACGCCTGATCCCTGGCTCGACGCAACCGAGCGCTACCCGGTGGGTGCGCGCGTGCACGGCCGCGTGCTGTCGGTGACCGATTACGGCGCGTTTATCGAGCTGGAGCAGGGCATCGAGGGCCTGGTTCATCTCTCCGAGATGACCTGGTCGAAGCGGCTCAAGCACCCCTCCAAGCTGGTCAAGCCCGGCGACGAGGTCGACACGGTGGTGCTGAGCGTGAACCCCGCAGATCGGCGTATCTCGCTGGGCATGAAGCAGCTCCTGGAGAATCCGTGGGAGAACCTCACCGAGCGTTATCCCGTGGGAACGATCGTCGAAGGCCGCGTCCGCAATCTTACCGATTTCGGCGCGTTCATCGAGATCGAGGACGGCATCGATGGTCTGGTACATGTCTCGAACCTGAGTTGGACCAAGCGCGTGAAGCATCCTTCGGAAGTTGTGAAGAAAGGCGAAAAGGTGAAGGCCGTTGTTCTCGGTGTTGAGCCGCAGAACCGCCGCCTGAGCCTCGGCATCAAGCAGCTTCAGCCCGATGTCTGGGAGAGCTTCTTTGCCACGCATCGTGTGGGCGACGTGGTCCACGGCAAGGTGCTGCGCACGGCGCAGTTCGGCGCGTTCGTCGAAATCGCGGAGGGCGTAGAGGGTCTATGCCACATCTCCGAGGCCGGCGACTCCGGCGATGCACACGCCAAGCTTGAAGCGGGCCAGGAGCACGACTTCAAGATCATCAAGATCAACGTGGAAGAGAAGAAGGTTGGCTTGAGCCTGCGCGCTGTGGGGCACGAAGCCAGCCGTGCTCAGGTAGAGAGCTACAAGCAGGAGAGCCACAAGCATCCGGTTTCAAGCTCGACCACGACTCTGGGCGATCTGATCAACTGGCGCAAGAACGAGCGGTAGAACACGCAGCTGACAGTGATCAGCTGTCAGTGAACGGTCAGCGGCCACCCTTCGGGGTGGCCGTTTTGCATGCAGATGGCAAAGGAAAGTCCAGAACAACGATCAGAGCTGTTCTGCGTGCTTCGCTTCATCCTCGGTCAGCGGCTCAGTAAACTTGATCTCATTCCCGAATTCGTCGCGCAAGCGAAAATCACGATTGCCCCATTGCATAGTCGCCCGAACGCATTCGCATCCTGACTCGAAACCCCAGCTTCCGTCTGTAGTGTTCCAGCGCTGATTCCAGGTCCACGGCGGGCAGTTCCGGAGCGATCCTCGAAAGTTTCACCACGTCGGTCTCCCTTCTCGCACGGCGGCAGAAACGGATTGAGCCCGGTGAGTGCCCAGAATAGCAGCCCGCTGCGCCAGCAGGAGTGCTCTCCCTCCTGGGTGATCTCGGCTACTCGTGGATTTGGTCCCGGCAATTTTCGAAGATCAGTGAAACATCCGCCGCCCCATACCCGTATGTCTGGTGATGACACACGACCTGCGGTTCGCCCTGCGCATGATTTTTGCCCATCGCTGGTTCTCCGCCGCCGTAGTGGCGACACTGGCTTTGGGCATCGGTCTCAACACCATGGTCTTTACGCTGACCAATGCGGCTTTGTTCAAGCCGGTGCCCGTTCCCGGTGGATCGCGCCTGGTGGCGATCCGCGACCGCAGCCTGACGCGCAGCAACAACAACGCGATGCGCGTCTCCTATCCGGATTTCCGCGATTATCGCGCGCAGTCTTCGTCCTTTGAGGCGCTGGAGGCCGCGAGCGACGAAGAGGGCATTCTGAGCGAGAATGGCGTGCCTCCGCAGGCGTATCAAATGGAACGGGCCTCGTCGGGCATCTTCGAGATGCTGCATATTCCGCCAGTGCTGGGCCGCGGATTCATTCCGGGCGACGACAAGCCCGGCGCTTCGCCCGTTCTCCTGCTCGGATACGGCATCTGGCAAGATCGTTACGCCGGTTCGCCGAAGGTGATCGGCCGGCAGGTGCGCGTGAATGAAAAGCCGGCGACGATTATCGGCGTCATGCCCAAGGGATTTAAGTTTCCCTCCACCATCGACATGTGGATGCCGCTGGTCCCCACACCGGATCTTGAAAAGCGCACCAACCGCCCGCTGCAACTCTTTGCCACGCTCAAGCCGGGTACGTCCATTGCCCAGGCCCGCGCCGATTTGAGTGCAATTGCCGGCCGCCTCGCCGCGCAGTATCCCGATACCGATAAAGACGTCGGCGTCACCGTCCAGACGTTCAACGAGCAATACAATGGCGGCAACATCCGCATGATCTTTCTGCTCATGCAGGCTGCGGTTGGATTCGTGCTGCTCATCGCCTGCGCCAACGTCGCGAACATGATGCTGAGCCGCGCCCTCGGCCGCCAGCGCGAGATGTCGATTCGCGCCGCGCTCGGCGCTGCGCGGTGGCGGATGATTCGCCAGCTGCTGATTGAGAGTGTTCTGCTCAGTGTGCTAGGCGGACTGCTCGGCCTGGTGCTGGCGCTACTAGGGGTTCATTGGTTCGATCTCTCCACGCAAAATGTCGGCAAGCCTTATTGGGTCCAGTTCACGATGGATTACCAGGTCTTCGGCTACTTCGCCGCGCTGTGCATTGTGAGCGGCCTCTTGTTCGGCATGGCTCCGGCGCTGCGCTCTTCCCACGTGGATCTCAATGATGTGCTCAAAGAGGGAGTGCGCAGCGTGGGCAGACATCGTGGCGGCTGGCTCTCTGCCGTGATGGTCGTTTTTCAGTTTGCGCTCACGCTCGTGCTGCTCACCGGGGCAGGCGTTTTTGTCCACAGCCTGTTACGGGCCTTGGCTGCGAATCCTGATGTGCCTGTGCAGCAGATCATGACGGCGCGCATCGATTTTCCTGATGCACGTTATAAAGACGCCGACGCGCGCGAGCGTTTCTACGACCAGCTGTTGCCGCGCCTGAGGACTATGCCTGGCGTGACCCGCGTGGCGCTGGCATCAGACCTGCCCGGCCTGGGAGCAAATACGCGAGCGGTCGAGATCGAGCACGCAACTCCGGTTCCTGACGCGTCGCATCGGCCCGAGGTTGCTTTCGTCCTACAAAGTCCGGGTTATCTCGATGCCATCCACCTGCCTATTCTGACGGGCCGCGACTTCACCGAAATGGATGGCACGGCTAATCACAAAGTGGCCATTCTCACCCGCGAGTGCGCCACCCACTTCTGGCTCAATCAAAGCCCGATCGGGAAGCGGTTCCGTTTCTACGATGACAAAGGCCAGCCGGGCGACTGGATCACGGTAGTTGGTGTCTCGGCGAACATTGTGCAGCAACTGGACGAGAAGGATCCCAAACCGCTTCTCTATGTGCCCTATCGCCAGGAGGGTTGGAACGGTGCGGCGCTGGTCGTGGAGTCCGATGGCAACCCGACATCGGCCGTGCGCGCCGCCGTGCAAAGCCTCGACCAGGACCTGCCCTTGCGCGATGTGTACATGCTGCCGCAGGCGATTGCACATCAGCAGTGGTATCTGCACCTGTTCAGTAAGCTGTTTACCGGATTCGCACTGATCGCCCTGCTCATGGCTGCCGTCGGAATCTACGCCGTCATCGCGCAGGCAACCAGCAGCCGCACACAGGAGATTGGCGTCCGCATGGCTCTGGGCGCGAATGCGCGCAACATCCTCGCTTTGGTGATGAGGCGCGGGGTGGGGCAGATTGTTGTGGGGCTCACGCTGGGGGTGGCCGCGGCTTTTCCCGTGATCCGCATGCTGGCGAGCATGCCTATCGGCGCCCCCGCGTCAGACCCGGTTCTGTTGATGTCGGTCAGCGTCCTGCTGGGGTCGGTAGGCCTCTTCGCCTGTTGGTTGCCGGCGCGCCGGGCTGCGGCGCTCGATCCGGTGAAGGCGATTCGCTACGAGTAGGCGGGCAGAGTGCGTATTTCACCCAGTCGAGGGGACTCCGTTCTATTCTCCCGCAGGTTGAGATTCGGTCCGCTGTGTCTGCTTGAGCACGATGACAATCCCCAGCGCGGCAAGCACGCTGATGAGCGCAAAGAGAAAAACGCTGCTGTAACCAAACCAGCCGATCACCGCACCGGCGATGGGCCCGACCAGGAAGAACGAAACATCGGCGAATGCGGTGAACACGCCCAGCGCGGTGCCGCGGTTATTTTCCGGAACGCGCTTTACTGCTTCCACGCCGATAGCCGGGAAGACCAGCGAAAAGCCAAAGCCGCCGAGGGACGCGCCGGTAAGCGCGACCGACGGCGAGTTGGAGCGCCAGAGCAGAAACAACCCGATGGTCTCGACACAAAGGCAGACAATGGCCACGGGAAATCCGCCATAGGCATTGATGGTCTGGATAAAGAAGAGACGGGCCAGGATAAATGCGACGCCAAAAGCAGTAAGGCACAGTGCGGCGCCGTTCCAGTGGCGCGCGGCATAAAACAGCGTGATGAACGTGGCCAGCACGCTGTAGCAGACGCCGCCCAGCGCCAGTCCCATGCCGTGCGGCGCCACGCGGCCCAGCACATGGGTGAAGGGCAGATGCTCACCCGGTATCACCGGCACGGGATCCTTCCGCATCGCAACCGCCAGGCTGAACGCGCTGATGAAGATGGTGAAGATTCCCAGCGAGGCCAGGCCCCATTGCTGGTCCATGACGACACCCAGCGGCGCACCCAGCGCCATGGCGCCATAGGTGCAGATGCCGTTGTAGGAGATCACCTTGGCGGTCGCCTCCGGCCCGGCGGCGGTGATGCCCCAAAGCGTTGCGCCGGTTGAGCCGAGGCTTTCACCAATGCCCAGGACCAGGCGGCTCAGGATGAGACTCCAGAAGCTGAGCGAGTGGATGTGCATGGAGTAAAGCCCCGCCGCGGCCACGAGAAATGCCGCGCTGATAGTGCAGGCCATCATCCCCCAGATAACGGAGAGCTTTGCACCCTGGCGGTCAGAGATGCGCCCGGCCCAGGGCCGGCTGGCCAGCGTGGCAATGTACTGGATGCTGATGACCAGCCCGGCGAGTACGGCGCTATAGCCCATCCGCAGATGCACATAGGGCGGCAATACCGCCAGGGGCAAGCCGATGGAAAGATAGCAGATGAACGTGAAGTAGACGTAGCCCATAATGCGCCATATCTCGCTTCTGGATGCGGCGCGAGTGCTTGCAGAGAGACTGGCGGCGGAGGAAGAGGGCATGTGCTGGGAAGAGGCTGCGAAGGCGCGTTTAGCCCCTTTTCAAGTATATCGGATGCCTGATTCCCAATCTTGATGCGCGGTATCCCGGTGCGCTACTCCACGATCGTGCCCTGGTGGTAGACGATCTTCCAGCCTTCCCGGGTCCGCTGCCAGATCGTGGTGCGGCGCGTCTTGCGCACATGGTTCTGCACGAGCGTATAGGTCAGCAGATAGAGCGCCGGCTCAAGCTCGCTGCAGCAGAAGTCGCTCGTTTCCCAGATATCTTCGTGAGGACTGGAATAGCGCCTTTCCAGCTCGTCCAGCACATCGGCGCGGCTGTAGCGCCGGCCCGAAGCGCCCGTCTCCCAGAAATCCTCCCGGGTCATGCGTTCAAAGTCGGCCCGCGTCGTGCCGAACTCCGGTCGATGGAAGATCGGTTCGCGATCCATAAGCTCGCGCAGCACTCCCGCGAGTTCCGGGGGCGTGGTACGGTCCGGTTCGTGGCTCGCTTGCATGGCGTGATGATATACGCCCGACATTCGTTCGTGGCATGTGAGCGGGCCGTAAACTAAGAGAGATGCCGGGATTCCACATCGAGCACTTCGGCTGCAGGTCGGCGCGCGCCGATGGCGAGGCGATCGCCGCGCATCTGCGTGGAACGGGCCAGCAAAGTGCAGATCGGACGGCCGAGGCCGACGTGGTGGTTGTCAACACCTGCAGCGTCACGGCAGAGGCGGACCGGCAGGCGCGTGCCTTCATTCGCCGCGCACACCGCGCAAATCCCGCGGCGAAGATTGTGGTCACCGGATGCTATGCCCAGCGCGCCCCGCAGGAACTGGCCGGCATGGCCGGCGTGACTGCGGTCATCGGCAACAGCCACAAAGCCCTGGCGCCGCAGATCATTCTGGATCTCACTCGTGGACCGCTTGCACCGCCACCCGCTCCCGATCAGCTGGTCCGCGTGGAGTCGCTGCTGGCTGCTTCAGCGCCCATATGGGCCGACGATCGTTTCGCGCACTCGTTTCTTGAAGAAGTGCAGATCGCGCCATCCGTACAGACTCGGCCCAATCTCAAGATCCAGGAAGGTTGCGGCAATCGCTGCACGTTCTGTGTCATTCCTCAGACCCGCGGCTCCTCCAGAAGCCTGCCCTACGCCACGGTGATGAAGCAGGTAGAAGGCTTTGTTGCCGCAGGCGGCAATGAGCTGGTGCTGTCGGGAATCAATCTCGGCCGCTGGGGCAGCGACTTGACGCCGCGCGCCACTTTCGCAGGATTGGTGCGCCAGATTCTCACGCAGACCAGCCTGCCGCGGCTGCGGCTCAGCTCGATCGAGCCGATGGATTGGGATGATGAGCTCATTGGCTTGATGGCCGAGTTCGGCGGCACACGTTTGGCGCGTCATGCGCACCTGCCGCTGCAGTCCGGCTCCGATGCAGTGCTCCGCCGCATGCACCGCCGCTACCGGCCTTGGCACTACGCAGACAAAATCGAAGCACTCCTGCGCGCAGTGGGCGCGGAACTCACCATCGGCGCCGATGTGATGGTGGGCTTTCCTGGTGAAACCGATGCGGAGTTCGGGGAGACGCTGGCCTTTGTGCGCGCGCTGCCCTTCGGCTATCTGCATCTGTTTCCGTTTTCGCCGCGTCCCGGCACGCGTGGATGGACTTTGCATACGCAGTCTCCCGTCGCGGCAGCCGTGGTGGATGAGCGCATGTCCGCGCTTCGCGTGCTGGCGACCGAAAAAACCGAAATGCATAGGCGCAACTTCATCGGCCGCACACTGCAGGCGATTACGCTTCATACACCCGCCGCGCTCGCCGCACGCAATCGCACTGCCGCCCTGACAGAAAACTTTCTTCCTGTGGAGATGGAAGGTAGTGTGTCCGCAAATCAATCACTGCGTATCACAGTGAGACATCTCAATCGCGCGCTGGCGCTGGAAGCAGCGCCGCTTCTTTGATTTCCGTGCGGTTTGCATGCGGATGTTCCTCACGCATTCTGCGCCGCAATGGTAAAGAATGCGTTTCTTCGATGCGTTGAAAGCGCGTGTTTGCGGGGTTTTTCTTGACAATGCCTCTGAATGAGCACATCATAAAAGTAAATCCACGATCACACGTTTCCAGCCAGTGAGCGAATTCTTCGCTCTGCTCATCTGCCACCGGCGGCTACGTACGCGATCCAGCTCTTGTGCTGACCTTATTCCGGCGTGTTGTGCGCGGAGGCAAGTCATGTTGGTCAGAGTTCAATCGAGCGGACGCAAAACTCTTGGTTTAGTTTTGCGCGACGCCGACGTCCACGATTATTTTCCTGAGCGAGTCCCTTCGGTCGAACTGCGGCTTGGCGAGTTGCGCATCAACTGCGAGCTGAAACCCGAATTTTGGAACTTCCGGCCCGTGATTTGCGACCGCCGGCTCAGCGATTGGCTGAATGCCAAGGTCTTTCATGACCGGGCATGCAGGATGTCTCCGTCCCTTGAGATGACTCCCTGCGGAAAGAATTCCTTTACATTAAGCGCACCGCGCAGCTGTGATGTTTCGACATGCATGTGGCCTCCTGAAGTTACGGCCTCGTGCATTGCCGGATTAGTGCCCATTCCCCAACATGGCTCAAATCAGCCACACCATTCGGAACAGCGGCCGGGCTTCGGAGCATTGCTCGGCACGGTAGCAGCCGCGGCAAGGACCGGCAATCCGGATGGAGCAGCTCGGAGAATGCGATGAAAAAGAATGGTTCAAAAGTGTTGGTGGAATTGCAGGCAGCCGGTGCGCTCAAAGCAGTGCTTCAGCAGGTTTCAGGCGTGAGGCTGCGCGAGATCAAGCTGGAACCGTTTCGCCCGGGACATCAGCGCGAGATTGTGGCATCGATTGACGTGTTCGGCCGCCAGCGGACGCTCACTTGCGCCGTTGCCTCCGATGCAACCGAACCGCAGATCAGCAAGGCTCTGCTCGATCTGCGCCGCAATGCCACGCCCGGTCCCGGAGGCACGACCTTTGTGCTGATCGCCCCGCAAATGCCGTCGGCCTCGGCAATCTATGATGCGAACAAAGTGGGCTTCGTTGACTTTCAGGGTAATGCGCACCTGAATCTGGGTGAGGCCTTCATCTGGAAGCACACCGTGCCATTCCAGGACGTGCATCCATCTTGAGGCTGCCCGTGCGTCACGGCCTATCCTGATCAGACCATTACCCTCGTTACCCGCCTGCATCGCGGCCAGCCGAGCCAATGCTATACTCAGTGTGCGCCCGTGGGCTCGGGCGGCGCCCGGGACCTTCCCTGGGCTCTTGAAGCGAGCACAGCGCCTGGAGGAGCACCATCGCACTCGATAAACGTTCGGCCAAGTCCTTTATCCGCATCAACGATCGAATTCGCGCGCGAGAGATTCGCGTAATCGACGAAAACGGAGAGCAGCTCGGTATTCTGCCGCCATTTGAGGCGCTCAAAATCGCCCGCGAGCGGGGCTTGGACCTGGTTGAGGTTTCACCCAATGCAGTGCCGCCGGTCTGCCGCATCCAGGACTACGGCCGCTATCTTTACGAGAAAGAAAAGAGTGAACGCGCTGCCCGCAAACGGCAGAAGGTCATTGTCGTCAAGGAAGTCAAGTTCTCCGTCACCGTGGATGAGCACGATTACCAGACCAAAAAGAACCAGGCAGTCCGCTTTCTGAATGAAGGCGACAAGGTCAAAGCGAGCCTGCGCTTCCGCGGTCGCCAGATGGCCCACCGGGAACTCGGTTACAACATCATCAACCGGCTCATTCAGGACGTAGGCGACGCCGGGATCGTCGAGTTCATGCCGCGCATGGAAGGCACCATCCTGCACGCCATTCTCGCCCCGTCCAAAAAAGAAGGCGCCGCCCGGCCAAAGCCCGCGCAGCCGCAGCAGACAGCCGTCCCACGCCCGCCCGTAGCGCAAGCGTAAACAAATTGATCCGGAGCGGTGTCGCAATCCCCCGAGTGAGCGGAGTTGTGTCTCTGCCGCGCTAGAATCTACCTATGTCCGCCGCGGTATCGATCTCTCCTGACGTTCTGGCCAAATACGAGCCGGTGATCGGCCTTGAAGTGCACGTGCAGCTGCTCACGGCCTCCAAGATCTTTTGCGGCTGCGCCAACAAATTCGGATCGGCTCCGAATACGAACGTCTGTCCGGTGTGCCTCGGTTTGCCCGGAGCTCTGCCGGTCCTCAATGAGAAAGCGGTGGAATTCGCTACGCTGGCGGCGCTGGCGCTGCACTGCACGGTAAACGAGCGGTCGATCTTCGCGCGCAAGAATTACTTCTATCCCGATCTGCCCAAGGGCTACCAGATCTCGCAGTTCGACAAGCCGATCGCCGAGCACGGCTGGATTGAAGTTCCAACTGCGGATGGCCGAACGAAGCGCATCGGCATTACGCGCCTGCACATGGAAGAGGACGCGGGCAAAAGCCTGCACGAAGGCTTTGCCGACTCCGCCACGCGCACCTATCTCGACCTGAACCGCTGCGGCACGCCGCTCGCCGAGATTGTGAGCGAGCCCGACATCCGCACTCCCGACGAAGCCTTCGAATACCTCACGCGGCTCAAAGAGATCCTGCTCTACACCGGCGTCTCGGACTGCAACATGGAAGAAGGATCGCTTCGCTGCGACGCCAATGTGAGCGTGCGTCTCAAAGGCGCGGAGCGCTTCGGCACAAAGGCTGAGGTGAAAAACGTCAACAGCTTTCGCTTCATCCGCGCGGCGCTCGAGTACGAGATCGAGCGCCAGGTCGAGATCATCGAATCAGGCGGCCGCGTGGTGCAGGAGACGCGGCTATGGAATGCGAACGAGGGCCGCACCTATTCGATGCGCTCCAAAGAGCAGGCCCACGATTACCGCTATTTCCCCGAACCCGATCTGCCGCCGCTGATTGTTTCGGCGGAGTTCTTGTCCGAGATCAAGAGAAAACTTCCGGAGCTGCCCGAGGCGCGCCGTGCGCGCATGATCGCTGAGTACGATCTCAATGCCAAAGATGCGCAGACGCTCACTGCCTCGCGCGAATTCGCCGACCGCTTCGAGACGGCTGCGAAAACGGCAAAGAATCCGCGCCGTGTCGCCAATGTGCTGCTGAGTGAGGTAGGCGGGCGTCTCAATGCGCTGGGCCTCGATCACGCCCAGTCACCTGTGTCGATGGCTGGCATCGTTCTCGCCGCGGACCTGCTCGACGAAGGCACAATCAGCTCCAAGCAGATGAAGCAGCTCTTCGATATCGCCTTTGAAAAGGGTGAAGACTTCAGCGTGGTGTACGAGCGCGAAAAGCCGCAGCAGATCACGGATGCGTCGGCGCTCGAAAAACTCATCGACGAAGTGATCGCGGCAAACCCCAAGCAGGTGGAGCAGTACCGTGCCGGCAAGAAGACGATGGCTGGATTCTTTGTGGGGCAGGTGATGCGGGCGTCGAAGGGACAGGCAAATCCCGCGCTGCTGAATGAGCTGGTAACGAGGAAACTCGAAGGATAAGGCGCTCTATTTAAGCTTCAGATCCGAGATGAAATCCTTGCGTGCGTCCCACGAGCTTACCGTCTTTACGGCGCTCTTTTTGCCGCCTTTTTCCGCCCAAAGGTCGAAGTCCTCAGCCATGTTCACTTGTGCGAAATGAAAGTGGCCGTCCGCTGTGGAAGTGTAACTGCGGATGGATTTGTTTTTCTCGTTTTGCAGAAAGACCGTGGCCCCGGCCACGGGAGCAGAAGCCCCATTCAGCACCGTACCGGAAACGGTGCGCTCGCCGATGTTCTGGGCCTGCGCCGCCGGCGCAATCAGTGAATCATTCGGACTAAAGCAAACAATTCCCGCCGACAGGAGAGCGGCTGCCGCCAGCAACCTGAACCTTTGGCGTGTCACTCTTCCTCCTCGTCTTCTTCGTAGGCTTCATCTTCTTCTTCGAGTTCTTCTTCCAGTCGCGCCAGCTCCAATGGCTCAACGCCCACCACTTCGAACTCCGTCCCGCACTCTTCGCAGGCAACCACGTCGCCTTCTTCCACTTCGTCTACTTCAATATCCAGTTCGTTCTCACATTCAGGGCAGCTGGGCATGGCAGCCTCCTCTCTCTCCATTTAATCAAACTTCAAGGTTACGGTACCGGGCGCCTCGAAACCTGATGGGCATCGGCGCCTGCTGCTGCTTTCCTCCACGCAGCGTTCGCCGGCCCCAGTGAGAAGAACGGTTCCAGGGAATTCCAGTGAAAAGGAAAATAGCAATCGAAACGAGTTTGCCTCCAGCGTGCACAGACACTGGTTCCGCTATAGTTTTAGGGACGACCCGGCCTCAGGTCAAGGCCCCGCGGCTTCCGCATGAATCCAAAGATTCGAGGACTGTTCATGAATTTCGCTCTAGGCCTGCTGCTCAGCGGATTGGTGCTGGCAGCGCCCCTCATTGCGGCGCAGCAGCCCGATTTCTCGCTCGGCGGCGGGCCCGCCGCTCCGGCTGCACCGGATCCGGCGATTGCGCGCGCTCTTACAAGCATTCAAGCCGCGCGTATACAACAGACGATCGATACCCTCGTAAGGTTTGGTACCCGCAACACGCTTTCCAGCATGGAGACGGATCTGCCGCCGGGGCAGGGCATCCAACCGGCGGCAGACTGGATCGCCGCGCAATTTGACGCCATCTCGAAGGACTGCGGCGGCTGCCTGGAAGTGCACCGGGATGTGTTCACTGCCGATCCGGCGGCGGGCGGCCCATGGGCGGGCCGCATTCCGCGGCCAACGCAATTGACGAACGTTTATGCCATTCTGCGCGGAACCGATCCAGTGCAGGCGAAACGGATGTACCTCGTCACCGGGCATTACGATTCCCGCAATACCGACGTGCTGGATGATCACGGCGCGGCCCCCGGCGCCAACGACGACGCCTCCGGCGTAGCTGTCTCGCTCGAGTGTGCGCGGGCCCTCAGCAAGCTGCATTTTCCTGCAACTCTCGTCTTCGTCGCAGTCGCAGGTGAAGAGCAGGGCCTGGTGGGCTCCGCACATCTGGCGCATCTGGCGCGCGAACAAAACTGGCAGCTTGAAGCGGTGCTGAACAACGACATCGTAGGCGGAAATACCACGCCCGGCGACACGCTGCAGTTGAAGGACCGCGTGCGGGTGTTTTCCGAAGGCGTCCGGTCGACCGCGACTCCGGCCCAGCTCAAGCGTGTTCTCGCGCTCGGCGAGGAGAGCGATTCCCCCAGCCGCGAACTGGCGCGGATGGTTGCCGACGTGGCGCGCAGCTACTTCCCTGGAACCAGCGGCAAAAAAGGCGCCTCGCCGTTCTCCGCCTTTCTGGTCTTCCGGCCGGACCGCTATCTGCGCGGCGGCGATCACAGCTCCTTCAACCACGAAGGGTTTCCCGCTGTGCGCTTCACGGAGTGGCGCGAGGACTTCAATCACCAGCACCAGAATGTCGTCTTGCCGCCGCCCGGCTCCGATGCACCCATCAAGGGCGATTTGACCCAGTTTGTCGACTTTGACTATGTAGCGCACGTCGCGCGCTTGAACGCGGCCACTCTGGCTACGCTCGCCAGCGCCCCTGGAGGGCCTCAGAACGTGGGGATCGATGCCCATAAGCTCGAAAATGGCACCACACTGCACTGGGACGCTCCGCAGGGAGCCGATAACGACGTGCGCTATGAGATTCTGTGGCGGCAGACTACCGCGTCCGACTGGCAGTACCAGCTTGCCGCCCGGCCGACTATGACAGGAGCGCAAATGCAGCTTACCGTTCCGGTGTCCAAGGACAATGTGGTCTTCGGCGTGCGCGCAGTCGATGCCGCCGGCCACCGGAGCCTGGTAACGGTACCTTGACCGGCCCACCATGACACCCGGCACACTTTACGTTTAACCTGTTTCTTACGATGCCCAGGATCGGCTCCAGCCCGTTCGCCTTCCCAGACTTCAAAGGCGCCACGCGCCGCCTGATTCTTCTCAACCTGGCGACGTATTTTGCGCTACTTGTCATGGGTTTTGCCTTCCGGGAGCAGGTCGGCGGACTGATCCTTGAACTAAGCCTGGTACCCAGTCTCTTTGTCCATGGCAGCATCTGGCAGCCGCTTACCTACAGTCTGGTTCACCCCGGCCTGCTGGGTACGCTGATTGAATTGCTCTCACTCTGGTTCCTGGCTGGATTTTTTGAGATGCAGGGGCACAGCGCCAGCTGGGTCACCGGCCTTTACGCTGTTTCCGTGCTGGGCACAGCAGCGGCGGCGCTCGCCATTTTCGGCGTCAGCGCCACACTGCACCTTGATCTGCAGACGATTCCGCTTTACGGCTGTTTTGGCGGCATCTTCGGCCTGCTCGCGGCCATCGGCTTTCTGTACGGCGACGTGCAATTCATGCTGTTCCCGCTGCCCATCGGTATCAAAGCGCGCTATCTGGCCATTATCTACGCGCTGATCTCGATCGCCATGCTCTTCGGCGAACAGCGCATGTACGCCTTTGCCGAATTGGGCGGGGCGCTGGCCGGACTGCTCTGGGTGCGCATGGCGCCCCGCCGCGGCATGTCCTTCATGCTCAGCGAAAGCTGGTACGGCATGCGCAACCGGTATTACCGCTGGAAGCGCCGCCGCGCCGCGCGCAAATTTGAGGTCTACATGCGGTCGCAGGGTCGCACGGTCCGCTTCGATGGCCAGGGCCGGCAGATCGACGAAGACTCCGACGACAAAAAGCGCTGGAACTGAAGGCCGCCCCCGCCGATAGCAGCCCGTGGCCCCGTTGACCGTACGCGTTGCGGGCGACCGTACGCGTTGCGGGCGAGGCCCAATCCGCCTCTCCTGGCGCCCATCGGATCCATGGGCATGTTACCTGTCGCCATCACGCAAAAGCGGTATTGAGGCATGCCGGGAAACCGGTCACACTGTGACGCAAGTACCCTTGTCTCCTTTCCAGACGCCCTGATGGTTCTGTAATAACGCATTCACAATCGGAGCCAATCAACAGAGTCCTCGTAGTGTTCTTATCACCGGTGATGCAGAGGTTTGTTCGTGAAGCTTAGGTTGCTCTCATTGGCAGTTTTCCTTTGCGCGGCGTTCGCGATACCTGTGCGCGGTATGGCAGGTGTCCTGAATGCGCCGCAAAGGCCTCCTGTCACGAGCACACTCGTCTCCCGCCTGGGCGCAATGGATCTCGGTGTGTGGCGGGAAGAGGACGTCGGAAGCCTGCACCACTGGAGGATCGCCGGCGAAGTCTTTGCGCTTTTATTGTGCGCTGCATTCGGCCTGCTGACGTTGAAGCTGTACTATCGCGCTCGGCGCGAAACGCGGCAGCGGCAGGACGCCGAGGATGAGCTGAATCGGGCCCGTCACGCGCTGGAAATGCGCGTGCAGGAACGAACCCGCGAGTTGAGCCTCGAAGTGGAAGAGCGGCGAAGAGCCGAGGAACTGAATCGTGGGCAAAAACAGGTCCTGGAGATGCTGGCGACGCACCGCGAGCAACAGACCGAGGACATCCTGCATGTTCTTGCCGAAACTGTTGCTTCCCAGCGCCGCAGCTGGGACTGTTCACTGCACCTGGTCGATCCCACACGGAAATCCCTTCAGCTGGCGGCCCTATCCGGAGGCAACGAGAAGCTTAGGCGGTATCTGGTTAGCATCAGCGCCGATTTCCCTGACGCCCCGGAGAGCCAGGCTTGTGCGACCGGGAAGCCGTGCATCGTGGAAAAGATGACCGATGTGCGGCGTCCGTGGAGCGAACTGCTGGTGGCCAATGGCATCCACTCCGCATTCTCCGTCCCGTTTCGCATCGCCGGCTCTGACGATACCGCTGGAACGCTCACCGTGTACGCCCGGCTGCAAAGCGGCCCCAGCGCCCGCGATCTGGAACTGCTGGAGTCCGCCGCAGGGCTGGCGGCGCTGGTCATCGAGCACCGGCGCATTCACGCCGAGCTTCTGCACAATGCCTACCAGGACCCGCTGACCGGCCTTCCCAACCGCCGCGCGGGCGAACAGGCCCTCGAAGTGGCCATCGATACGGCCGGCCACCACTGCGAGCCGCTCGCCGTGCTCTGGATCGATCTGGACCGCTTCAAACGCATTAACGATCAGTTTGGTCATGGCGCCGGCGACCGCGTCCTGCGCACGGTCGCGGACCGTTTGCGTGCCAATCCATTACTGACCGGCGGTGTGATGCGCATGGGCGGGGATGAGTTCCTGGCGCTGATACCGGGCAGGGCTGCATCCATGGAAGCCAGCCTGATTGCCGGGCAGCTGGGCAAGGCGATTGCCGAACCCATCTCGGTAGGCTCGACGACGGTTTCCATCTCCGCCAGTATCGGCGTCTCGCTGTATCCCCGCGATGGCGCGTCGCTCGACATGCTGCAGCGCAATGCGGATTTCGCCATGTATCGCGCGAAGAGCGCCGGTGCCGGAATGTGCGTTTACTCTCCGGACATGAGTGCAGAGACCGGAGCGTCTCTCGAGCTGGAACAGGCGCTGAGTGTCGCTCTCGAGAACAACTATCTGCGCGTGGTGTATCAGCCGATCTACGCGCAAGACGGCCAACTGAGCGGCTTCGAGGCTCTGCTGCGCTTCCACCATCCGCGGCTCGGCGAAATCTCGCCGGCGCGCTTCGTTCCCATCGCCGAAGAGATGCGGCTGATTGTGCCCATCGGCAACTGGGTGTTGCGCCAGGCCTGCCGGCAACTCCAGTCATGGATGGAAGCCGGGCTTCCGCGCGCGCGTATGAGCGTGAACATCTCGGCGCTACAGTTTGCCCAGGAAGAGTTTGCGGGAACCGTTGCCGACATCCTGTGCGAGTGCGCGGTCCCGCCCGAGAATCTGTTGCTGGAACTTACGGAAACCGTCGTCATGGGCGACTTCGGAGCCGTCGTGCGGCAGATGAACCTTCTCAAAGACTGCGGCGTTCGCATCGCCATGGATGACTTCGGTACGGGCTACTCGTCGCTGAGCTATATCCACAAGCTGCCGATTGACGTGCTTAAGATCGACCGTTCCTTTATCGAGCGGCTCGATGAGACCGAAAGCACCCGGCCGATTGTGGAGGCTGTGATCTCCATGGCAACACGGCTTGGCCTCATGGTAATTGCCGAGGGTGTTGAGACCGAGCGGCAGCGCCGCACTCTGCAGGAAGCTGGCTGTCACGCGTTCCAGGGCTATCTCTTTGCACGCCCTTTGCCGCCGGAAGAGGCTGGCCAGCGCCTCTCCGCGAGTCGGTCAAAGCGCGCCATCAACCCTCAGCGCGCCGCCGCGTGCGCCGTTACGATGCCATAACTTGCATCGAGCTGCGTCGAACTCACATCTGGACTAATGCATTTTCTGAGTAACGATATCCGCGAGCCGGGAGGTCGGGTCGACGCGACCGATCATTTGATCGGCGAACCCTTCACTGACTGAAAAGGACGCAGTCACTCAGATAATGCCGTTGCACGATAGAATGACCTTGCATGTCGACCCAGATCGCTTTTCT
Organism: Occallatibacter sp.; assembly: GCA_035508375.1. GTDB lineage: Bacteria > Acidobacteriota > Terriglobia > Terriglobales > Acidobacteriaceae > Telmatobacter. The sequence goes on from DATJNF010000027.1 coordinate 65,855, forward strand.
CTTTCCCGGCCAGGGCTCGCAAGCCGTCGGCATGGGCCGCGACCTCGCCGAGCATTTCCCCGTTGCAGCAGAGACCTTCGCGCAGGCCGATGAGGCTCTTGGCCTCTCTCTTTCGCGCCTATGCTTCGACGGCCCCGAAGAAGACTTGAAGCTCACCGAAAACACGCAGCCCGCGATTCTCACAGTCAGCATAGCCGCAGCGCGCGTTCTTGCCGAGCGCGGCATGCAACCGTCGCTTGCCGCGGGACACTCATTGGGCGAGTGGTCCGCACACGTCATCGCTGGAACGCTCAGCTTTGCGGACGCAGTGCGCGCCGTGAAGGCGCGCGGCCGCGCCATGCAGCAGGCCGTTCCGCCGGGCCAGGGCGGCATGGCGGCAGTGCTCTCGTTGGACGCGGCGCAAGTAGCCGAAGCGTGCGCTGAGGCTGCGCAGGAGACCGGCCTCACGGTGCAGGCGGCGAATCTGAACTCGCCCGCGCAGACTGTCATCTCCGGCGCGCTAGCTGCGGTCGAAAAGGCCGTGGCCCTGTGCAAGCAAAAAGGCGCGCGCCGTGCCGTGATGCTTCCGGTGAGCGCGCCTTTCCACTGCGCGCTGATGCAGCCGGCGCAGGAAGAAGTGGCTCGTGTGCTCGCGGGACTCTCAATGAACAACCCAAGCATTCTCGTAGCTGCGAATGTGACCGGCGGCCTCGTTACCACAGCCGATGCTGCGCGCGATGCGCTCGTGCGGCAGGTCACCGGCACCGTCCGCTGGGTGGATTGCGTGCAGGCGCTCAAGGCCGCGGGTGCCGACACATTTATCGAAGTAGGACCGGGTAAGGTGCTGTGCGGTCTGCTGAAGCAGATCGATCCTGCGCTGAAGTCGCTGAACGTGGAAGATTCGGCAAGCCTGGAAAAGACCCTGGCGGACCCGGGAATCGCAGCGTGAGCTACACGATTCCCAACTCCCGCAGCACAAACGCGTAATCCATCGCGATCTCTTTGAGATAATCGTAGCGGCCGCTCGCGCCTCCGTGGCCCGCCTGCATATTGGTCACCAGCAGCAGAGGATTCGCGTCCGTCTTCAGCGTGCGCAGCTTTGCGACATACTTCGCCGGCTCCCAGTACATTACCTGGCTGTCGTGCAGCGAGGTCTTCACCAGCATGGGCGGATAGCTCCCGGCGTGCAGGTTGTCGTACGGCGAGTAGCTCAGCATGTAGCGGAAATATTCTTCCTCGTTCGGATCGCCCCACTCTTCGTACTCCGGCACCGTGAGCGGCAAAGACGCGTCGAGCATCGTATTCATCACATCCACAAACGGCACATGCGAGACGACGGCGCGGAACAGTTCGGGGCGCATGTTCGCCACCGCGCCCATCAGCAATCCACCCGCAGAGCCGCCTTCTATCGCCACGCGCTGCGGATCGCCGTACCCGTTCGCAGTCAAGTACTCCACCGCCGCAATAAAATCCGTGAAGGTGTTCCGCTTCACCAGCATCTTGCCGGCATCGTGCCATGGCTTGCCCAGGTCGCCGCCCCCACGAATATGCGCATAAGCCATCACAATGCCGCGATCGAGCAGACTGAGCCGGTTCGAGTTGAATCCCAGCGGCAGCGAATATCCATACGAGCCGTAGCCGTAGACGTAGAGCGGATTCTTTCCAGCCCTTCGCTTGTCCTTGCGATACACGATTGAGACAGGCACTTCCACTCCATCCGGCGCCTTTGCATGCACGCGCTCGCCCGCGTAGAGCGTTCGGTCAAAGCCGCCGGGAATCTCCAGTTGCTTGAGCAGCAGGGACGCGCCCGTCGCCAGGTCATACTCGTACACCGAGCTCGGCGTCACCAGAGATTGATAGCCGTAGCGGAAGGTCTTTGTCTCGAAGATGCGATTGATGTGCGGATGGGCGCTGTAGGCCGATTCGGGAAACGCAATCTCATCGGCGGGCGCTGCCTCCGGGCTATCACTCGAGAAACTCCACAGCCGCAGCCGTGGCAGGCCGTCCTCGCGCTCGCAGGCAACGAAGAAATCCGCAAACAGATCGATCTCTTCGAGCATGATGTCGTCGCGGTGATGAATCAGCTCGGTCCAATGTTCGCGTCCCGGTGTTGCTTCCGGCGCGGTCACCAGCCGGAAGTTACGTCCGCGATCATTCGTGCGGATAAACCAGTGGCCCTTGCGGTGATCGATGTAATACTCGTGTTCGTCCTCGCGTGGAAGAACCAGCGTGAACTTCCCCGCTGGATGATCGGCTCGCAGCACATGGCACTCAGTCGTCGTGTGGCTGGCAGACTCAAACACGAGGAACTCACCGTCTCGCGTGCGGCCGACGCCCAGGTTGAAGCGCTCGTCGTCGTCCTGATACACGAGCACATCGTTGCTGTGCGGAGTTCCGCTCGCGTGCCGCCACAACTGGTACTGCCGCTTCTGCTGCTCGTCCTCGACGGTATAGAACAGCGTGCGGTTATCGGCCGCCCACGCAAGCGAGCCCACGCGCTCCACTTCTCCAGGCAGAGCCTCTCCGGTCTCCAGGTTCTTGACGTGCAGCGTGTACTGGCGAAAGCCTTTGGTGTCGGTGGAATACGCCAGCCAGCGCCCGTCGTCGCTGATGTCGGTGTTGCCTATCGCGAAATAGGGAACGTCCCGGCCCAGGAGATTGCCGTCCAGGATCACTTCTTCCTGCGCGTCTGCATCGGGACCGCTAGCGCCTCCCCGTTGGCGGCAGTGAATGGCATATTGCAGGCCCTCCTCGGTCCGGGTGTAATACCACCACGCGCCGTCGCGATAGGCCACCGAAATGTCGGTCTGCTTCACGTGGCTGAGCATCTCGTGATAAAGCTCGTCCCGCAGCGAGGCGAGCGGCGCCATCTGCGCCTCAGCGTAGGCGTTTTCCGCTTCGAGATACTCGGTAACCTCGGGATTCTCCTTTTCGCGCAGCCATGCGTAATCGTCCGTGAGCGCGACGCCATGCAGACGGTTTTGCGTGGGGTGTTTCCGCGCGATGGGAGGCGAAGGCAGTGCGTCTTGATTCGTCACTCCTCCAGTGTATAGCGCACAGAAAAATCCGTACCGCCGCCGGGGTACAACCGATCTCATAAATGCCCACGCGGCTCATTGCGCAGGTATGGGACACAACAACAAGGTGGGTCCCAGGTGCCCGGCGAGTTAATGAACATCGTTTATGCGACCGGTTTTAATCTCCGGCGGCGGTCGTGCTTACTTCAGCCCATAGACATCAATCTCGCCCTGCGGGTTTGCGGCAGTAGTGAGGTCGTGCCCCGTTGAGATATACACCTTGCCGTTGGCGACTACGGGCGAGCTGAACTTGATGCCGTAGCCCGGTGCGTCGCCTGGGTTGGCGTTGCTGTTGTAGATCTCAGTGGGGAAGTTGGCTGCGTCGTAAGCACGCAGGGTCGCGCTGGTTGGCGTGGCCTGATTCGAATTCTGCAGTGGATTACCCTGATCGATCATCCACACGATGCCGTAGCCAGTTCCGTTGGCAGAGATGAATGGGCTGGTTCCCCGTGCGCCTTGCTGCTGGAACTCCGATGTATCGTCGAAGGGTGTCAGAGTCGAAGAGTACTCGAATTGCCGAATCCCTCCAGGTGCATTTGAAGAGGTCGGTGTAACTCCCAGGTAGGTGTAGTTGTTGAAATAGGCGGATGTCCCGAAGATTTCGTACGATGTGATGCTCGCGGTGTTGTTCCCGGTGCTGTCCTGGCAACTGTCGGGGTAAGTATTGCCGCCGGCTAGGCCCGCGCCCCATACCTGTTCCTGGATCGCACCGGCATCGTTCGCGGATTCGTGCCCCATGTTCGTGCTGTTTACCAGGTACATCGTGCCTGTCTTGCCGCCGGCCACAAGCGTCGTCGTGCCCGGAATAAGCAGTAGTCCGCCTGAGGCCAGATCCGCGTCATCGCAATCCATGTACTGGTAGATACTGGGCGTGAAGTAGTCGATCGGCTGCATGGTTCCGTTCGCGCCTGCCACCGGAGTGGGGCCGAACTTCAGCACGGAATCAGCGAAAGCCGTTTGTCCATCCCAGGGACCATTTCCGGTGGTGATGTAAATGTTCCCCTGGCTATCGGCAACCGGTCCGCCGCCACCCATCCACACGCCGCCGGCGCTGGCGTAGGTGCCTTCTCCATTCAGCTTCGTGCTGGAGTTGAACACCCCCACCTGTTGCAGCGTCGAGGCATTGTAGGCCACCAGCCATCCGGAGTGGCAACCTCCAAAGCCCATGTAGATGTTGCCGTTCGCCAGCAGTAGCGCAGCCCGCTGGATGCACGACGTGTCGAGCGTCTGCACGCCGTTGACCGAAGCAGAGTTCGTAGCCGGAACGGAGACATTGAGCGTCACCGGCGCGCCGAACTTCTGCGCCCCCGTCGTGATATCGAGCGCATTCAGCCGGAACGTGCCGCCGGTACTGGCCGAAGTTTGCGCCGAAACCACGTAGAGAGTGTTCGTGCTCGGATCGATCACCGGCGTGGAGGTGACTCCTTCGTAGGGTTGAATCGGCCCGTCGGTGATCGGGGTCTCTCCGGTCTGCAGCAGGGAGACTTGCCACAGCGGGGCGCCAGTTCCGTAGTTGTCCGCGTCGAAGGCGTAGACACTGTCGTGCTCGGTCGCCACGTACACCACGTTATGCGTAGCGCCGTTGATCTTCACGTTCGACATGATGAGCGGAGAGCCGTACACATACCCGTCCACCGCGTAGGAGAAGAGCTTGCCGAACGATGCCGGCGTTACGTTCGAAGGCGTCAACGTCTGCTCGTTCGAATTCACTCCGCTGCGGTTCGTGTCCACGTGCCACGTCGTGATGTTCACGCCGGCCGCCTGAGGCAGCGTGACGGTGGCCGGGGCGGAGCCGCTGATCTGATCAACAGAAGCCGAGATCGTTGTGGAGCCGGAAGCCATGCCCGTGGCAAGGCCGCCTGAGTCGATTGTTGCCACGGAGGTATTGGACGAAGCCCACGTTGCGCTCGACGTCACATTTGCCGTTGAGCCGTCGCTGTAGGTTGCCGTGGCTGTAAATTGCTGCGTAGATCCTGCGACAAAGGTTGCGTTTTGTGGCGTGACGGCGATTGACTTCAACGCCTTTTGCACAGTGAGTGCAGCGGTCGCTGTGAGTCCGTTTGCAGCAGCGGTAATGGTCGCTGTTCCCGGGGCAACGGCCGTTGCCAGGCCGGAGGCATTCACCGTCGCAACCGTCGTGCTCGAAGAGCTCCAGGTTACGCCTGTCGTGAGGGTGCCGGTCGTCCCATTGCTGTACGTCGCGGTGACGGAAAACTGCTGCGTGGCTCCCACCGTGAGAGTTGCGCTGGGAGGTGTCACTGCGATTGCCGTCACAGTCGGCGCAGCAGGCGTTACGGTCAAGGCTGCGGTGGACGTCACTCCGCTCGCCGAAGCGGTGATGGTCGCCGAGCCTGCGGCGGCCGCCGTCGCCAGGCCGGAGGCGCTGATGGTGGCGACAGCCGTGCTCGAAGAACTCCAGGTGACACCCGAGGTAAGCGGGCCGGTCGTCCCATTGCTGTACGTCGCGGTAACGGAAAACTGCTGCGTGGCTCCAGCTGTAAGCGTCGCGCTCGGCGGCGTGACCGCGATCGACTTCACCGTGACAGGCGCCGCTGTTACGGTCAGAGCTGCAGTTCCGCTCACGCCGTTTAACGATGCGGAAATGGTGCTGGAGCCTGCGGCCACGCCGGTGGCCACGCCGGCTGCGCTGACCGTCGCCACTGTGGAACCCGAAGACGCCCAGGTTGCGGTCGAGGTCACATTGGCGGTCGAGCCGTCGCTGTACGAAGCGGTTGCGGTGAACTGCGCGGTAGCGGCGACGGCAATGCTGGCCGTTGCAGGCGATACCGCAATGCTGCTCAGTGTCTTCGAGGTTGAACCCGTTCCTGTTCCGGTTGTGCCGTGATTGATGGACGCAGTGCAGCCCGTAACGGCACCGGTCAGCAGAAGGGGAAGGAGGAAGCGGGCAGGGATAGAGGTATACCGTGCAAACGGATGCAGACCCATCGGGGACTCCAAGGAAAAGTCGCAAGACCCCTCTCCGGAGACACGCTTCGGCCACGGTGTGTCCTTTGCTATCCAGAGAGATCAGGCGCAAATTTGTCTAAGAAAGACAGAAGGGATGCAGCGAGGAACTCGAACACAGACCAAGTCAATTCAAAAAAACAGGGAAACGTCTTGCAACTACGAGCGATTGCGTAAAGTCTTCAGGCTTATGAACTCGGCCATCCCACGTGTGAGTTAGTGCGGAGCCGGACCCTTAAGGTTGTCTTTTCTTGCAGTTCGATGTGGTCAGAGCACCAGAATTTTTACTAAATTCAAAAAGGCGACATCGCAGCGGGCTGCCGCGCCCCTTGACAGGCCCGCAAACCTCGTGTCGGGATCAGTCGCGATGCAATCCAATCTCATTCGGTTGTCTGAATATCCCAAAGAGTCATTTTCCTGCTTGCTTGCACGCAGAAAATCATGGCATCATAGATGTACAAATTCCTAGACGACTTGTTGCCCGCCGGTCTGAGAGGATTAGTTCGACCAGCGATTGAGTGTTCCATTGAGCGATCAATTGTTGGTTTAGCTTTTCGACTTTGGCCCGATTGAACTGTGAGTGTACGATCCCACAGTCGCCGTGAATAAAGAGGTTGCTGAGAGTTCTTATTTGGCGTTGTACGGTTGTGCGTCACTCAGAAACAGCCCTGAACGTTCTTGAGCCCAATGGGTTCCTTCTTTTGAACGACGTGAAGGGATTCGCCAAATAATCGAGCAAGCAGGGAACTCCAAGTTCTCCGTTCGCAAGCACGTCCACTTGATTCTTTTATTTCATCGCCATCGCGTGTCCTGCTAGGTAGCGCGAGAATCGCTGTGATGCTGTGCGGCGAGGCTTCCGAGGCTCGTTGTCCGGCGATGAGATGTGTTGTGTTGCCTAGTTCATTTTCTTCAGAGGCATATGCATGAAAGCCGTCTACAGCTCCCTCCTCGTCTTATTTGCCTTAGCCCCCTGCGCATGGTCAACAGTTATCGTGAGCAGCCCTTCCAATGGGGAAACCGTCGGCACGTCTGTGAATTACGTGGCATCCAGCAGCACAACCACCTGCTCATATGGCGTAGCCTCTACGGGAGTCTACGTTGATAACGTTCTGGTGCAGGTGGTCAATGGCACCCAGTTGAACGTCAACATATCTCTCACACCGGGCTACCATAATACCGTCGTCCAGGAATGGGATTACTGCGGTGGCTCAACGTTTACCCCGATAGCCGTAACCGTCGCCGCTCAGAGTGGTGTTTATGTCACCTCTCCGGCACCCAACAGCACGGTGAATTCGCTGGTGAATTACGTGGCGACAGCGACTTCGACCTGCTCCAAGGGTGTCGCGTCCATGGGCATCTATGTAAATTACCAGCTGGTTTATGTAGTCCAGGGCGCCAAGCTGAATACCTCGCTGCAGCTAAGTCCTGGCGCTCAGAACACAGTGGTTCAGGAGTGGGATTATTGCGGCGGAAGCACGTATTCCATCGTGAATCTTAACGTGAGTGGAACCAAGCTCTCCAATCTGCAGTCCAGTGCAGGCTGGACCAGTTGGGGCCAGCTTCCTCCCTCTTATGCTGACTGCTCGCCCTGTTCGGGACTGAACTGGTGGATGGTGCAGGGTGTCTCATCGCCCTCCCTGAGCGGATCGGCCACCCAGTTCAATACCAATGGATCTACACCGTACGGAGCTGTTCTCTGGTACAACCCCGTCATCGGCCAATTCTCATCACAGGGGCTTCCGGATGAAAACCAAACCCTCGTTCCGAGCCTGCACAACTTTACCTACGATACCGATCTGTATGTGTCGAATCTCGCTGTAACTCAGGTCTTGGAGTTCGATGTAAGCGTGTATACGAACGGAATCGGAATGTTCTTTGGCACCCAATGCAATCATCTTGGCGGAGGGGAATGGGATGTGCTGGACAACGTGACACCCGCATGGATTTCAGCCGGCGTCCCATGTAATCTCGTCAACGGCTGGAATCACCTGACTCTTCAGTTTCAGCGGGAATCCGACAACACGCTTTTATATCAATCGATCACACTGAACGGAACAACGTTCAACATCAACAAGACGTCAGCACCGTTCCAGGTTCCGCCCAGCTGGTATGGGGTCACAGTGAACTACCAGATGGACGGAGATTACGAGCAGTCGGCAAACACAACCTACCTGGACAACCTGAGTCTGACCTACTGGTAAGAGTGACCTTGTGGGTCGAGTTCGTAGAATTGGTTGCATAGATTGCCTTGTGAAAGGGCACGACTTCAGTCGTGCCGAAGCGCGCCAATAAAATCGCGGGCTTTAGCCCTGAGGGATGTTTTGCAGCTGGCCACGAAGCGTTTATGCAGCCACTTCTAGCGATGGCATGATCCTTCGCGTTGCGGTTTATACCGTGACCGTGGATCACGCTCTCTCTGGGAATCTCGACGCGGCTGAGAGAGTCGGTTCTGATCCGCCGCGTACAATTAAGCTGAGATGAAAGGCCATCGCCGCGCAGCTTGGGCCGGATTTTGGATGACTGTGCTGGTGCTCGCGTTTGCGGGATTTTTTCCCGCCCGCGCCGAGCGCGTTCAGGATCTTCCGGCCCGGCCCTCCGACTATGTAAGCGACTTTGCCCACGTGCTTTCGCCGGAAGCGATTGCTCGTGTCGACTCGATCTGCGCGCAGCTCGATCACTCCGCTGCCAACGCCCAGATCGCCGTGGTCACGGTTCATAGCCTCGAAGGCGAAGACGCGGCCGAGTACTCCGATGAGCTCGAGACCAAATGGAAGATGGGCCGCAAGGGCTCCGATCGCGGCGTTCTCATTCTCCTTTCCATCAACGACCACCAGCGCCGTATCGAAGTGGGCTACGGGCTGGAAGGGATTCTGAACGATGCCAAGCTCGGTGACATCGGCCGGGCCATGGTCCCCGATCTGCGGGCAAGTGACTTCGACGGCGCCGTGCTGCTGGCCGTGGGCGAGATAGGGCAGGACATTGCCGCAGATGCCCATGTGCAATTGGATGAGAATGCACCCGTAGCGCCGGAGGCCGAGCAGCAGCCGGTCCGCCATCACAGCTCCGCGCTGGCGAAACTTATTCTGCTGCTGATCGTATTAGTCTTTTTCGGCGGCTTCTCCCTGCTCCGGATGCTGTTCGGCTTTGGCCTGTTCTTTGGCGGCTGGGGCGGTGGCGGCTGGCGAGGCGGCGGAGGCGGTTGGGGCGGCGGCGGATTCGGCGGCGGTGGCGGCGACTCCGGAGGAGGCTTCGGCGGATTCGGCGGAGGCAGCTTTGGTGGTGGTGGCGCCGGCGGGAGTTGGTAGTCTGAAGCCGCAGGTTGCAGGTTTGAGAGGTTTGGCTGGGCTCTCCGCAACGCGGAGGCCGAAGGAGAGAACGAACGTATGAGTCGTGGACTTGGAATTACGCTGGCAATCATAGCCGTTTTGCTTCTGGTGGTTTTCCTGGTCTTTGGCAGCTATGTCAACGCAAAGAACCAGATGGTGGCGAAGGACGAGGGCGTCAAGGCGGCATGGTCCGAGGTGGATGTACAGCTGCAGCGGCGCGCCGATCTGATTCCCAACCTTGTGGAGACGGTGAAGGGCTTCACCAAGGAAGAAAGCACGGTCTTCGGCGACATCGCCAATGCCCGCGCCGGGCTGTTGAATGCGCAGGGCCCGCAGGCCAAGATCGCCGCCAACGGGCAGCTCGATTCAGCCCTGGGCCGGCTGCTGGCGCTTACAGAAAACTATCCGCAACTGCGTTCGAGCGACCAGTTCATGCGCCTGCAAGACGAGCTGGCCGGCACTGAAAACCGCATCAGCGTAGCCCGCAAGCGCTATAACGATGCTCTCCAGGACTACAACACCTTTGTCCTGCAGTTTCCCAACAGCATCTGGGCGGGAATGGCCGGTTTCCACGTGAACAATGCATTCTTCACCGCCAGCCCGGCTGCGCAGCAGGTGCCGCAGGTCAAGTTCTGACCGTCCATACGAGCTCAATAGAAAAGCCATCCCGCACGCGGGATGGCTTTTCAGCATCTGCGCCGTATTGCCGGCGGCCAATCTACTTGAACGACGCGATCGCGCTGGCTTCGTCGTCAAAGATATCGAAGACGGTATACAGCTTCGTCAGTTGCAGCAGATCATGCACCTTCTTGGTGAGCCGCAGCAGCTTCAGCGTCGCGCCCTGGTTCTTCGAGGTGGTGTAGGCGCTTACCAGCTCGCCCAGCCCGGAGCTGTCGATGTAGTTGACCTCGCCCAGGTTCAGCAGGATATTTTTTTGCCCCTTGCTGATGAGGTCGCGAATGGCGTCGCGCAGCTGCACGCTGCCTTCGCCCAGTGTGATCCGCCCGCTGAGATCCAGAACGGTGACGCCGTCGATTTCACGTGAAGCAATGGTGAGTGCCACGGAAGATCCTCCTTCATTGGTAGTTCGGTTATAGCATTTCGCCTGTGCCGATGAAGCGGAAAACTCCCCGCTGTGCGGCGGCAAGTGAAGAGCGACACAAATACCTGCTGCCCGCGTGTCTGTGTCAGGTTTTGCCTGCTGCGGGCGCCAGATGCTTGATCAGCGTCAATTCGGTCCCGGGATGCAATTGACGAAAGTGTACCTCATCCATGAGGGAGCGGATGAGGAAGATACCGCGGCCGGTCCCGCGAAGCAGATTTTCCGGAGCGGAGGGGTCAGGCAGGTGATCGGGGTCGAATCCCCGGCCCTCGTCGCTAATGGTAAAGATGAAGTCAGTGCCGGTATTTTCGAAGATCACCTCAACCTGCCGCGCCGGGTCGTATTCATTGCCGTGGAGAACAGCATTTACGGTAGCCTCGCGCACCGCCATCGCAATGTGAAAGGTCAGGTCCTCGTCGAGACCGGCCTCGGTGGCGAGCCTTTCCGCTGTCGCCTCCACTTCTCCGACGCTTTCCATGGTGGAGTTCAGCCGAAAGCTCCACCGTCCTTTGCCGCCTGCGCTCACCGGGTCACGTTCCGCCTTCATTCAAGTGGGGCTGAGGCTGCTCCACTGCGCCGTAAGAACCTAGCTCGAAGTTTCAAGTCTGGGAATCATTGTGTCAAGCGGCGCAGGCCCGTCTGCCCATTGCAGAAAAGAGGATCCGCACCGAAAAGCTGTCCATCCCGCGTGACCAGGCGCTACACTCGACCGCAGGCCGTACACTCAACGTATGGAGCCGCGCACTACAACCCGCGTGAGCCTCACGGCGCTGCTCGGCACTCCCGTGACCGATGCGCAGGGGCATCTCTGCGGCCGCCTCAAAGACGTGGCTGTGGCTACCGGTCCCGACGCCGGCAAGGTCGCGGGCCTGGTGCTCAAGACACGTGCCGGCCTCTCCATCGTGCCCTCGCAGGAGGTGATGGAAACCCCCGCCGGCACTCTGGAGCTGCGCTCTCCCGGCGCGCTGGTTCCGCTCAAGGATGGTGGCAATTTCCTCTACCTGCAGCAGGACCTGGTGGACCGGCAGATCATCGACATTCACGGCCGCAAGGTGGTGCGCGTCAATGACGTTGATCTCGAATGGCTGGGCCGCGGTGGTGCTCATCTGCTGCGCGTGGCCGAAGTGGAGGTGGGCCTGCGTGGCGCCATTCGTCGCGTCTTCAAAGGCGTACTTCCCCGTGCCCGGCTGGAAGCGCTATCCCGCAAGTTCGGTCCCCGGGGCATTCCCTGGCAGTTCGTCGATGTAATCGAGGTCGACCCGGCGCGGCGCGTGAAGCTGCGCATCGAGCACGAGCGGCTGGCCGAGATGCATCCCTCCGATCTGGCCGAGATTCTCGAAGACCTGGCTCCCGCCGAGCGCGAGGCCGTCTTCACCTCGCTCGATGAGGATGTGGCCGCCGAGGCGCTGGAAGAGGTTGAGCCCAAACTGCAGAAGGCGCTCCTTGAAAAGCTGGATGAAGAGCGCATTGCCGACATCGTCGAGGAAATGGATCCAGGCGCCGCGGCCGACCTGCTCGCCGAGCTGCCCGAGGAGCAATCCGACGCCATTCTCGAAGAGATGGAGCCGGAAGAGCGGCAGGAAGTGGAAGAGCTGCTCGAGTTCGACGAGGACTCAGCGGCGGGCCGCATGACCACCGACTTCATCTATTTGGGCGTGGACTCCAGCGTGGCCGACGCTGTGCAGGCCCTGCGCACCTTCGACGGCGATCCGGAGAGCGTAAGCGAAGTCTTCCTGCTCGATGAAAAGCGCGTTCTGCGCGGGTCGGTTTCGCTGGCGCGGCTCGTGATGTCGCTTCCCGAGACCCGCCTGAAGGTGCTCACCGAGACGCGCGTCCTCTCCTGCCCCGCCGACATGAGCCAGAACGATCTGGCCGAGATGTTCGACAAATACAATCTCCACTCGCTGCCGGTGGTCGATGCGCAGGGCCGCATGGTCGGCGTCGTCAAAGCCGACCAGGTCATCAGCTTCTTACGCGAAAAGCTGTAGAAGATTCGGAGAAATTTTGTCGATTTCTGCCGAAATACCTGCTGATTCCTGCATTTGAGCGCAAGAAAATTGTGCAAAACAATGCAAGTCGGTGCTACACTCCCAGTCACATCCTAAAAGCTCAAAAATCACACCCTCTGATTTCTCATCCTGGATCACTGGCCTTGGAATCCCTCTATCCTCACGGTTCGCAGTGGAGGAAGTGTTATGGAACCAGTGAATCATTGGCGGCCCGTCACCACGGAATACCAGCAGGAGCTGCCTGCGATCACCCTCGAGCCGTCCTCATTTGGACACAGGGCCATGTGGGCCGCAAAAGAGAGCGCCGCCGCACCGTTGCCTGCCGGCATTACCTGTGTCGCATGGTTCTATGTGCTCGCAGCGGGCTTTTATTTTGCGTTTGGCTCGATTTTGCTCGCGGATCCCTCCTCTGATCTTGCGGCGGCCGTGGTCGCCTACTTCCGCATCGTCCTGCCGCTTCCGTTGGGCATCGGCGCCGGCGTCCCGCTCGACAATCTGCTGGCAGAGATCTTCTTCGTCCTAGCCATGATTTCGGCATCCATCGGCGTCATGTGGATGGCGCGTTTTCGGCCCGTGCGGTGGCTCACGCTGAGCTGTGCGGGAGCCGAGCTGGTTCGCTGCGCCTACTGTTTTCTCCACGGCCAGGGCGCGGTCCTGACACCGTTGCAGACCCGAATTTGGCTCGCCGTATCCGCCATCGATCTGATGATCTTCTGCTACGTGGCCTTCTATGCGGGTGTCGAGCGGGTATTCGGCGAGTGATTCATCTCTGCGGCGGGGCAGCCGGCCCCGCTCCGCCGCCCACGGCATAGAGCTTCGGAGTGCGATCCCCCGCCGCGGGCAGCGGTGGAAAGGCCGCATGCGGTTCGGTCTGGTACCAGTACGCCGTTGAATAGAAATTGTCGGAGCGGTGGTTGGCGTGGCCATGCTCGATCGTCACCTTGATTGACTTCTCAAAGGCAATCGGACTCTCCGTATGCCAGCGGTACAGGCAATACCGCCCGCCGATTCGCTCCGGATCGACGATGTACGGCGCACCGTTGTGTTCGTAGCCGAAGGGCTGCCCGCCAAAATCCCACGCCCCGTTGTAGTAGTCTTCCGTCCCGGTCCCGTTGATCGTCGGCATCGTGTCGCCATCGATGAAGATCATGTCATCGCCCTCGCCGAACCAGCCATTCTGATTCTGCTCAATGGCCTGCGTCACGCCGAGGAAATGCCCCCTGCCTGTGGCCTCGAGAAACACATAATTGTCGGCGCCGTCGAGATTCTTGCGCTGGTTGATGCCGGGGCTGCCGTTGTCTACCCAGTCATTGGTCCAGCCCTTGCACGGAGCGGCCTGCCGGTATTGCGCGTGAAAGCGGCCCAGGCCCTCGGGAAGATTCGGCAACGTGACGTAGTCGACGGCGAAGTAGAGGCTCCGCGTAGCAGCCTGCCCCTCGTTGGTTACGGTGATTCGCGCCGCGTTTGCGAACGGCATTGTAAAGTAAGCATTCAGCGCCTTGATCGGGGCGACCGTCAGCAGTGCGGACTGGTAGACAAAATACTCGCCGAGCCCGAGCCCGAAGAAGTCGCCAATAGGCGCCTCGACTGAAGGTGCAGACTCACCATCCCACCACGCGCGCAGCACCAGGTTCTTCAGATGCATCGGATCGGGCGAGTTGATGGTGAACCAGATGTGCGTCACCACGCCCGCCCCCGTCACATCGAACAATGTCGCAGTCTGGCCCGGATCGACCGTGACCCAGTCGGCATTGCCGCCGCTGCGGTCCCAGCTTGCAGAGCGGCGGTTCTTATAGCTGCGCAATCGCGCCAGTGAGAACAGCTCTTCCGGTGCGCTCGTCTCAGTTCCGGTCTGAGCCGCAGCGTGCGTCTGTGCGCCGAAAAGAGCCGCGGCCGAGGCGCCGCCTGCGAGCGCTCCCAGCAACTTGCGTCGCGCGCGAAGATTTCTCTGTGCCTCGAGCGGGTCCATGCACATTCCTCCGGTTTGCATTTTTCTGTAAAAGTCGCGAAAGCGAATTGTAATTCGGCCGCCTGGGTTCTCGCGTGCGACCCCGGCCTGTTATGGTCAGTGAGGGAACACTGCAATGAACCCGCCTTAGGAACTCGAACGCATGTGGAAGCGCTGGCGACTCCGGATCTTGCTGTTTTTGGCCGTTCTCGGTCCGGGATTTATCACCGCCAATGTCGACAACGACTCCGGCGGCATTCTGACCTATTCGCAAGCCGGCGCACAGTTCGGCTACACCCTGCTCTGGACCATGATCCCCATTACGATCGCGCTGATCGTAGTGCAGGAGATGTGCTCCCGCATGGGAGTGGTCACCGGCAAAGGCCTAAGCGACCTCATCCGCGAAGAGTTCGGCCTGCGGCTCACCTTCGTGTTGATGGTGCTGCTGGTGGTGGTTAACTACACCAATGTGGTTACTGAGTTCATTGGGATCGCCGGATCTCTTCACCTGTTCCACGTTGCGAAACTTCTATCCGTGCCCCTTTGCGCGGTGCTGGTGTGGTTTCTCGTTGTTCGCGGCGACTACAAGAGCACGGAGAAGATCTTCCTCGTCGCCTCGCTTGTCTACATCGCCTACATCTTTGCCGGCGTTCTCTCGCAGCCCAGCTGGCACGACGCATTGCTGGCCACGGTCAAGCTGCCGGCCAAGTCTGTCTGGCATGACAAGACCTACATCTACATGGCCATTGGCATTGTCGGCACCACGATTGCGCCCTGGATGCAGTTCTATCTGCAATCCTCCATCGTGGAGAAAGGCATCCCCGTCAAGGACTATGCGGCCTCGCGGCTCGACGTGGTTGTGGGCAGCTTTTTCACCGACCTCGTGGCGTGGTTCATCGTCGTTGCCTGCGCGGCTACCCTCTATGTCCATGGCATGGGCGCCATTCAGGTAGCGTCCGATGCGGCCGAGGCCATGCGCCCGCTTGCCGGCGACTACGCTTTCATTCTCTTCGCCTTCGGCCTCTTCAACGCGTCGCTCTTTGCCGCCTCCATTCTGCCGATCTCGACGGCCTACACAGTCTGCGAGGGCCTCGGCCTCGAATCCGGCGTGGACAAGAGCTTCAAGGAAGCACCCTTCTTCTACTGGCTCTACACGCTGCTCATCGCCGGCGGAGCCATCACGGTGCTGGTTCTGCCCGATTCGCAGCTCATCAAGTTCGCCATTCTCTCGCAGGTGCTGAACGGCGTGTTGCTGCCGGTCATCATCATCCTCATGCTGCTGCTCATCAACCGCACCGATCTGATGGGCGAGCACAAGAACTCGCATATCTGGAATGTGATCGCCTGGGGAACCAGCATCATCGTCATCGGCATGACGCTGGTGATGCTTTGGGGTATGCTGCCGGGCCATTGAGCGCCGCGCAAAACTTTACAGCAGCTTCCCCGCGGCCAGATCCCGGATCAGCCCACGATCCGCGGCGAGGAAGTCATACTCCGGCAAATCCTGGAGCCTGACCCAGCGAATCTGCTGGTAGATGTGGTTCACAATCTCGCCCACAAATTCCCGCACCGCGAAGAACTGCAGATCCACCGCGCCGCCGTGCCGGTAGTTGTGGCGGATGCGCGTCACCGGCGGCCCGATGCTGGCGCGAATGCCCAGTTCCTCGCTTAATTCGCGGGCTAAAGCCTGCTGCGGGCTCTCGCCGGCCTCGATCTTGCCGCCGGGAAACTCCCACATCGAAGCCATCGGTTGGTCAGGGCGGCGTTGGCCGATCAGCACCTCGCCATCGCGAACGATCAGCGCCGCGGCTACAAAGCGCAGCGCCGGGCCAGCGGGACGGGATGAGCCATTGGTCGAGCTTTCTTCCACGCCTTCAGTGTAGACGAAAGAGATGGGCTCTATTCCCCGCCCACAGTTCCATCGCGTCCTTCAGCCGACGCAGGCCGGAAGTAACCCCAGCCACGCTTGGCCGCTTCGGCCAGCAGAGCGGGCGACGGGTTCACCGGGAACGGGCAGCGGGCCATCGCCAGCATGGCCAGGTCGTGCACGGAATTGCCAAAGACCGCATCAGGATGCGTGAGCCCCACACGCCGCAGGGCTCCGGCTTTGCCTTCATCCGTGGGAACGTCCACAATCTCGCTGGTAATCACTCCGTTTGCTACGCGCACCTCGGCCGCCAGCACCCGCTCCGGAGGAATCCCAAACTCACGTACACCCTCCACGATGACCCAGCGGTTGGTCGAGCTCACCGCCCATAGCTCGACGCCAGCTTCGCGGAGCTTAGTCACTAGTCGGGCGATTTCAGCAAAGATATGGCGCTGAATAAACTGCTGGAAGTACTGCGCCGCCGCCGCGCACAACTCCTGCTCGCGCAATCCCGCATAGATCTGCACCATCTCGCCGCAGATCTCTTCCTCGCTTACCTTTCCCGCGCGATACGCGCGATGCCGGGTGTCGATCCAGTCGCTGGTTGCGCGCGACACCAGCCCCTGCTCCAGGGACCAGGCCATGAATCCATACCCCGCATCGCCGCCCCACAACGTTCCATCGCAATCAAAGACGGCAACTCGCGGCTTGCAATCGAAGACCAGCCGCTCAAATTCCTCTGCGGACCACTTTCGAACGTCCAATTCTGCCGGGCTCAAACCTTCCTCAATCCTGCTCGAAAGACTCATCTCTCCCTATTTTCTTCCAAAACAGGTGGTTTTTGCACGCGGACGCTGCGGCCGCGCCAGCCGAACGCATCAAGCTTGCAAGCAGTCCTGCATGAATTCCTCTCGTTTTCTATGGATTTAGGTTGAACATTGGTAACGCTTATTGCCGATGTTGATTCCGTAATGAAGGTGGTTCGGTGATTTTGTACGCGGCGGAAACTGGCCCTCCAGGACGCGGATAATCGGAAGTGTGGACGCCTCCGGCAATCTCGCGCTGTTGAAGGACTACCAGGCCTATCTGCGCGTAGAAAAAGGCCTGCGGCCGCTGACCTGCGAAGCTTATCTGAGCGATCTGCGCACCTATGCCGAGTTCCTTGAAGGCCGCAACGGTGTGCTCCTTACGGCTGTCCAGGACGATGTGGCCGCATTTCTCGAACACTTGCGCAGCCACGGCATGGATTCGCGCTCCGCAGCGCGCAAACTGAGCTGCCTGCGCGGTTTTTACAAGTGGCTCCTCCTCGACCGGCGTATCCATCATGACCCCACGGTGAATATCGAGTCGCCCAAGGCGTGGAAGGTTCTGCCCAAGTCTCTGGCCGAGCCCGAGGTGACGGAGATGCTGGAGCGCGCGACCATGGCCGCATCGCATCCGCAGGCGCAGGCCACAGCACTGCGCGACCGCGCGATTCTCGAACTCCTGTATGCCGGCGGATTGCGCGTGTCCGAGGTGACTTCGCTTTCCACCAGCGATCTCGCTCTGGATCTGGGGCGAGTACAAGTGCGCGGCAAGGGTGACAAAGAGCGCATTGTGCCGTTGGGGCGCTCCGCACTGGACGCTTTGGAGAATTACCTCCGCGAAGGCCGGCCGCACCTCGAGCGCATCAGCACAGCCCGCAAGCACAAGCCTACGCGACCCGATGGCGCACGCCTGTTCCTGTCGCTGCGCGGCATGCCGCTCACGCGCCAGTGGGTGTGGTCTCTGGTGAAAATGGCGAATGGCCAGGCAAGTCCGCATATGCTGCGGCACAGTTGCGCCACGCATATGGTGGAGCACGGCGCCGACCTGCGAAGCGTGCAGTTGCTGCTGGGCCACGCCGATATCTCTACGACGCAGGTCTACACGCACCTTGCGCTCGGCCGCCTGAAGGCCGTTCATCGCATGCACCATCCCCGCGCCGGCCGCAGGGCGGAAGACACCGAAGCTGCAGGAGCTGAGATCGAAGACGCTCCGGCCGATTCTGTGAAGGAATCTGCATGAGTACAGCCACAGCGCCCCCAACTACCGCGCTCGGTGAACTGGTCGTTGATTATCTCCGCATGCTGGCGAACGAGCGCGGTGCCTCCGCGCACACCCTGCGCGCCTACCAGCGTGAATTGCAGGGATTTGCCGCGTGGCTGCGGGAGTCGCATTCGGATCTTGCCGTCAACGCCATCGAGCACACGCACATTCGCGCCTATCTAGGCACGCTCTATGAGCGTGGACTTTCCAAGGCCTCGGCTGCACGTGCGTTGGCTTCAATTCGCAGCTGGTTCAAATGGCTCGCACGCGCCCGGCATATCGAGCAAAATGCGGCCTCACTCGTCTCCACACCGAAGCTGCCCAAGCATCTTCCCCGCGTTCCTTCCATCGAGCAGATGAACCGCGTGGTAGATTCGGTGCGCGACGATGCGGCAAGCTGGCCCGCACGTGACCGCGCAATTCTGGAAATGCTGTATGGCTGCGGCATCCGCAACGCCGAGTTGATTGGGTTGAACCTCGGAGACATTCACTGGGCCAACGAGGCCGTGCTGGTGCGCGGCAAAGGCCGCAAGCAACGCTACGTTCCGCTCGGCGATGCTGCAGGCCAGGCTTTGCGCGCGTACATCGCAGAGCGCTCAGCGCGTCTCGCAGCAGCCAATGCGGAAACTCCGGCGCTCTTCCTCAATCTGCAGCTGCGCGGCGTGAAATCGGCGGGCAAAGCGCGGCTCACGACTCGCAGCGTGGGGCGCATCGTCAAGCGCATTGCGATCCTGCGCGGGCTATCCTCGGACGTTCACCCGCACACGCTGCGGCACGCCTTCGGCACACATCTGCTGGAAGAAGGCGCCGATCTGCGCGCCATCCAGGAACTGCTCGGCCACGAACGCCTCTCCACCACGCAGCGCTACACGCAGCTCACAACCGCGCAGTTGACGCAGGTCTATGATCGTACCCATCCGCGGGCGAAGTAAAACCTTCTCCGGCGATTTTTCCGCGCCAATCGCGACCCCGACAATCGGCAGGGTTACCGGCGCTTCGCCACCGGTTTGCGTCCACGGCCACGAGTCTTACCGCCAGCTTTCTCGAGCGCATCCTTGAACCGCGAAATTACTCGAGCCTTGAACTCGCCGCTGAACAATCCTTTGTTGCCGAGGTAAGCTTCCATATTGCGAATAGCGTCGCCGCCGCTCCGCCCGTGCCGACGCGCGCCGCGCGGCGCCCAGCGTCTGCATTCAATCAGCGTGGGCCCGTTTCCGCGCCGCGCGTGAGCGAGCGCTTCCGATGCGACCCGATAGATAGCCACCACGTCGGCCTCGTCGACCGTAATGCCCGGCAACCCGCAGCGCTGCGCCTGGTGCGTGAGGTCTGCCTTCCGCGATCGGCTGTGGCACACAAAGAGCAGCGGCAGCCGCTCCGTCGCCGCCAAGCGCAGCGCTTCCTCCCATGCCTCATCTGCCGCCTCCTCGGAATCGAAGATGAGTGCCGCGATCCTTTTCTCGCGTGCGCCGAGTTGTGCAGCCCGCATCGCCAGATCGAGCCGGTCGGCGAAGGTATCTAATGGCGGGAACACGTTTACGCGAAGGTCGGACGGTGCCAGCACATCCGAGCCTTTTCGACGACGAGAAAGAATTGTCTTGAGCGCAACTCCCTTCAGCAAGCGCGATGCCAGATCGCCACTGGGCGCGCAAAGGGCGTCGCCGGGCAGCAGATCTAGAATCACCCCGGCCGCCGACGCCTCGCGGCCTCGGCTCTGCAAAGCCGCTCGCTGTTTACCCGGCACAAGAGAACGGACCTGCTTTTCGAGCATGCGGCACTGCAACATGGCCGCGTAAAGCGCGCGCAGCTTCTCGTCGGAAATGAGCGAGAAGCCCTTTTCGCCTTCAGGTGCGACGCGTATCTTGCGTTTGCGTGTGGTCATCAGGCTCTCCGGATCGTTCAGGCTCGAAGGCCTTTATGTGGAATAGTCCGCGTTGATGTGGATGTATTCGGTGGTCAGGTCGGTTGTCCAAAAGACGCACGACCCTTCGCCCTGGTGAAGCTCGATCGCGATGGAGAATTCTTTCTGGGTTAGGTAGGTGTGTGCCGCAGCTTCATCATAGCCCGGGGCGCGCCCTCCATCGCGGCAGATGGCTAGCGCGCCAAAGGTGATGTCGATGCGTGTCGGGTCGATCTCTGCGCCGGAGTAGCCGATCGCCGCGGCCAGCCGTCCCCAGTTCGGATCGCATCCGGCCCACGCGGTTTTCACCAGTGGCGAGTGGGCGATGGCCTTGGCCACGCGCAGCGCATCCGCATCAGAAGCCGCGCCGTTGATGCGCAACTCCACCACGTGCGACACTCCCTCACCGTCGGCCACAACCTGTCGCGCCAGTGACGTGCACACCTGCGTTAGCGCCTCCTGGAATGCCGCGTCGTTCGCGCCGACAGAGACTCCGCTCGCGCCTGAGGCGAGCAGCAGCACCGTGTCGTTGGTCGAGGTGTCGCCGTCGACCGAGATGCGATTGAAGCTCTTTTCAATCGCCGCCTGTAGATAACCATTCAGATGCATCGGCTCGACCGCCGCGTCCGTCAGGATGTACACCAGCATCGTCGCGTGAGGAACAAGCTGCGGATGAATCATCCCCGAGCCCTTGCCCAGCGCGGCGATGCGCACCTCGCGCGATGTGTCTGCACCGGTTCCCTGCATGCGCGCGAAGGCCGTCTTCTTCACGAGATCGGTCGTAAGGATGGCTTGAGCCACTTCGAGAAAATGGTCTGAATCGGGTCCGAGCCGCGCCGCCAAGCCGGGCATCGCCGCGCTCAGCTTTTCGGCAGGCAGCGGTACGCCGATAACACCGGTGGACGAGGGAAATACCTCTTCGGGCTTGCAGCCGAAGACCTCCGCGGCAGAAACACACGTCGCACGCGCGGCATCCAATCCTGCCTGGCCCGCGGCGCAGTTCGCGTTTCCCGCGTTAATCGCCACCACGCGCACCTTGCCGCCAGTGGCGCGCAGGTTTTCTTTGTCGATGGTCAGCGGCGCAGCAATCACTCGGTTCGAGGTAAACGCAGCAGCCGCGCTGGCCGGCGCATCGGCCACGATCAGCGAAAAATCCGGCCGGCCGCTGGCCTTGATTCCGGCTATAGTTGCGCCAAAACGGAAACCGCGGGGAATCAGGAAAGGAGAAGCGTCACTCATAGCATCAACCATTTCAATGTAGCAGGTGAGCCGCGCTGGTGCCGCTGTCCGGCGCTGGCCATTTCTCGACGCGTCCATCTGAATTTCGATGCGTTAATCTGGATCTCGTGGACACGATCATGAGCGACAATCCGCTGCGCCCGTCAGAAAGGCTCGCAGCAGGGCAGGCTGAATTCCTCGAGCTGCGCGCGGTGCATGTCGCACGCGGCGAGCGCGTCGTTCTGCACGACGTGAATCTGCGCATCCGCACCGGCGAGCACGTGGCGATTCTCGGCCCCAACGGCTGCGGCAAATCCACGCTGATTCTCACGGTTACCTGCCAGGTGTATCCCATCGTGCAGCCTGGTATGCATGTCCGCATCTTTGGCCGCGAGCGCTGGGACCTGACCGAACTGCGCCGGCACTTCGGCGTTGTCGGCACCGATCTGCCCGGCGAGCGCACCGCGGTGACCACCGGCCTTGACGCAGTGATCGCCGGATTTTTCTCGGCCTCCACGCTATGGCCCAATCTGCACGTCACCGAAGAGATGCGCCACCGCGCATGGGAAGCGCTGCAGCGCATGGAAGCCACGCGGCTCGCCGAACAACTCGTCGGCACCATGTCCGCGGGCGAAAAACGCCGCATTCTCATCGCCCGCGCTCTTGTACACCGCCCGCGCCAACTGCTCCTCGATGAGCCCTCGAACGCGCTCGACCTCGCTGCGCAGCGTGAGCTGCGCGAGACGCTTCGCCGGCTCGCCGCCGAAGGCACGGGCCTGGTGCTCGTCACCCATCATCTCGGTGACATTCTTCCTGAGATTGAGCGCATCATCCTCATGCGCGATGGCCGCATCGTCGGTGATGGCCCGCGCGAAGAGCTGCTGACCGAAGCCCGGCTCAGCGAGCTTTTCCACACGCCCGTGCGCATCGGCCGCGACGACGAATGGCTGCATAGCTGGTAAAGGTAGGGAACAGGGAATAGGCCGAGTGAAGGATCGACTGGAGCCGTGATGAACTCCGCTGCTCATCCCGCAAGAACCAAAACCCTGCTCGCGTTCGCGATCATTTACTTCGTCTGGGGCTCGACGTTTCTCGCGATCCGGATCGGCGTGCAGTCCGTACCGCCTTTTCTTCTCGCAGCGATGCGTTTTGTGGCCGCGGGGCTTGCGCTCTACGGATGGGTGCGCCTCAAGGGCGAGTGCCATCCCAGCGCGCGCCAGTGGCTCTCCATCGTTCTGTTGGCCGCGCTCATTTTCGTCTGCGACTACGGCTTGCTGTTCTGGGCGGAACAACGCGTGCCCTCTGGATTGGCCGCTGTGATGCTCGCCACTATCCCGGCCTTCATGGCGCTCTCCGAAATTCTGCTGCTGCGCACGCAAAAGCTCACAGCAAGGCTCGCTATTGCGCTTCTCATCGGGATCTGCGGCGTCGCCGTGCTCGTCAGCCGGTCGCTTAACCTTGGCGGCGAGCCTGTCGATCATGCCGGTGCAGTGGCGCTGATCTTTGGCGCAATCAGCTGGTCGGTAGCTTCGGCCCTCACGCGCAAACTGCCGCTGCCGGCTTCAAAGGCCATGAGCTCCGGCGCACAGATGCTTGCCGGCGGTGTACTGCTCACGCTTGCCGCAGCCGCGCGGGGAGAGTTGCGCAGCTTTCATCCTTCTGCTGTACCGCTCGAAGCATGGATCGCACTGCTCTATCTCATTGTCGCCGGATCCATCATCGGATTCACCGCTTACCTGTGGCTGTTGCATCATCAATCGCCCACCAAGGTGGGAACGTATGCTTACATCAATCCGCTGGTCGCCGTGCTTCTGGGTTACTTCGCCGGCGGCGAACCGCTCGGTCCGAGGACCATCATCGGCAGCCTGTGCGTGCTGGCTAGTGTAGTGATGATTACATTGGCGAAGGTGAGCAGGCCCGCGCCGGCGCAGGTCGAAGTACCGGATTGACCTCGTCACAGCGAATGCACGCCGCATGAATGCGGTTCAACAGCCAGATATGCTACCATTGCGGGCAATTGGCCTCCCCTGGGCCAACGCCGAGGTCAAAATGTCGCACATTTCCAGACGGCACTTTTTGAAAGCTGGGGTAGCGGCCGGCGCTTTAGCCGGAGTGGGCGCACTTCCTCTTCAAGCAGAACGCGCCACGGCCACGAGCTTGGTCACGCTCGGAAAATCCGGAGTGAAAGTAACGCGTCTCGCCTTCGGCACCGGCACCTTCAACGGACGCGTGCAGCGCGACCTCGGCCAAGAAGGATTCACCAGCCTCGTACGCTACGCCTACGATCACGGCATCCGCTTCTTTGAGACCGCGCAGGCCTACCCCCAGATGCAGCAGATGCTCGGCATCGCGCTGAAGGGGCTCCCGCGCGACAGCTACGTCCTCATGTCGAAGGTGACCACCGACGACGCCGATCCGCAGGCCACCGTAGACGAGATGCGCCGTCAGATGCAGACAGATTATGTCGACATCATGCTGCTGCATGTGCAACACACGGCGACCTGGCCTACCGACAGCCTGCGCTGGCAGGACGGACTCTCCGAGATGCAGCACAAACAAGCGATCCGCAGTCACGGCGCCTCTGTACATGGGCTTCCCGCGCTGCGCCAGGTTCCGGACAACCAGTGGCTCCAAATCGCGATGATCCGCATGAATCACAAGGGCGCGCACATGGATACCGACGATCCGCGTGCGCACGTCCCTGGCAATGTGGATGAAGTCGTCGAGCACGTGCATCAGGCCCGCAAGGCCGGCCTCGGCGTCATCAGCATGAAGCTCATTGGCGAAGGATCGTTTACCGATCGCGCCGATCGCCAGGCGTCGATGCGATTCGCTTTTCAGCATGCCGGCGTCAACACCGTAACGGTGGGCTACAAGAGCGCGGCCGAGGTTGACGAGGCCATAGAGAACGTGAATCTCGCGCTGGCGTAGAAACTGCGCCCGAAGGAAAGGACGATATCCGATGAACCCGATGAATCCGTTATCCCGGCGAAACTTTTTGAAAGCCGGTGTTGCCGCCGGCGCACTTGCGGGCGTCAGCACCTTGCACGCAGAGCGCGAAACCGCCACCAGCCTTGTGACGCTGGGCAAGTCTGACGTAAAGGTCACGCGGCTCGCCTTGGGCACGGGTAGCTTCAGCGGCCGGATTCAGCAACAGATCGGCCAGGAAGGCCTCACGGGTCTTGTCCATCACGCTTACGACCGCGGCATCCGGTTCTTCGAGACAGCCGAGTCCTACGGCCGTTCGCAGCAGATGCTCGCTGCGGCGCTCAAAGGCATACCGCGTGAAAGCTACGTGCTTATGACGAAGGTCACGACGGACGAGGGCGTCGATCCTCACGCCAGGCTGGACGAACTGCGCCGCAATTCGTCCACCGACTACTTCGACATCATGCTCCTTCACTGGCAGCACACCGGCACGTGGCCGCAGGATACGCGCCACTGGCAGGACGCGATCCTCGAAGCCGAGCAGAAGCGGACTATCCGCAGCCATGGCGCCTCCGTGCACGGTTTGCCCGCCCTGCGCCAGGTCCCCAAGACCGATTGGCTCCAGGTGGCGATGATCCGCATGAATCACAAGGGCGTCCGCATGGATGCCGAGGTGGCCGACGCCGATGTGCTCGGCAACGTGAACGAGGTCGTGGACCACGTGAAGCAGGCGCGGCAGCTCGGCATGGGCGTCATTAGCATGAAGCTCATCGGCGAGGGAGTCTTCAACCACGAAGACCGCCAGCGCGCGATGCGCTTTGCCTTCAAGAATGCGGGCGTGGACTCGGTGACCGTCGGCTTCAAGAGCACGGCAGAGATCGACGAAGCCATCGACAATCTGAACCTCGCACTCGCATAAATCCCGAGCCGATGCCGCGCAAGACCTCAATCGGCGTCGACTTCTCTCGCGCCATCGAGATGGTTCTTACACCTCTCGCGGACGAAACAGGAGCCGCCGAGATGTGTGCCTACCTGCGCGGCCGCTTCCAGTATTTCGGCATTCCCACGCCCCGGCGCCGTGCCGCCGTCAAGCCGCTCATCCGTTCGTTTGCGCCTGTCAATCCGGTGACACTCCGCGCAGCGGCCTCGGCTCTCTGGCAGATGCCGCAACGCGAATGCCAGTATGTGGCCGCCGACCTTCTGAGCGGCCACTGCGCCGCATTGACCATCGACGATCTGCCCTGGCTCCTCGAACTGGCCCAGAAAAAATCCTGGTGGGATTCGGTAGACGCGCTGGTGAAGGTGGTAGGAAAGATCGTGCGCGTGGCAGGCGCGAAAGGCCGTCGTGAAATGGATCGTGCCGTGCGCGCAGAGAACTTCTGGGTGCGGCGCATCGCCATGCTGCATCAGCTCGGCTGGCGCGGCGATACCGACGTTGCCCGGCTCTTCCGCTACGCCGATCTCCTCGCGCCCGAAAAGGAATTCTTCGTCCGCAAAGCCATCGGCTGGGCGCTGCGCGATTACGCATGGCACGACTGGCGCGCGGTCGATTCCTATCTCAAAACCGCGCGCGAACGACTATCGCCCTTGACCTGCCGTGAAGCGATGAAAAACTTTCCCAGGCCCGCCGGCAGAACGCGCGTCACTCTTCAGCCGCGAAGCGTATAGGGCTTCGGCACCACTGCGTTCAGTTCCGCGAACTCCTCGTCTGTAAGCTTGAAACCGGCAGCGCCGATGTTCTCCTCAACGTGCTTCACAGAGCTGGTTCCGGGGATGAGCAGCATTACCGGCGAACGGCGCAGCAGCCACGCCAGCGAGATCACGGCGGTGGACGTGTTGCGGTTGGCGGCGATCTTCTCGATCACTTCGTTTGCCTTCCGTCCTTGCGCCATCGGACCCCACGGCATGAAGGCGACGCCATTGGCTTCGCAATAGTCCACGACATAGTCCCATTCGCGATCCGAGAAGCTGTAGCGGTTCTGCACCGAAACGATGGGCACGATCTTTTGCGCGCGTTGAATATGCTCGAGCGTCACATTCGAGAGCGCAACATGGCGCACCTTGCCCTGCTCCTTGAGCCGCGCGATCGCTTCCATCGATGCGTCGAAGGATGTCGCCGGATCCGGCACGTGCAATTGGTAAATGTCGATGCGCTCCAGCCTCAGGCGCTTCAGGCTGCCTTCAATCGCCTGCGCGATGTGCGATGGGCTAGCGTTGTGCTGCCAGATGCCTGCGCCGTGCCGCGTCCAGCCGACCTTCGTCGCGATCACCAAGCCTGCAGGGTAAGGCGCGAGCGCCTCGGCGATCAGCTCTTCCGAAACATCGGGCCCGTACGAATCGGCAGTGTCGATAAAGTTCACGCCCAGTTCTACTGCGCGGCGCAGCGTCGCCAGCGCAGCATTCCGGTCCTCCGGAGGGCCCCAGATCCCCTTGCCGGTAATACGCATCGCGCCATAGCCCATGCGGTTCACGGTCAGATCACCGCCCAGCGTGAGGGTTCCGGCTTGCGCCGCGGGCAGGGTTGCAGTTTCAGCAGGCATCGGTATCACTTCTCCTCTGGCTTCTTGGATGGATCATTGGGGTCGCGCGATGCGGGAGCGATCTTTGCATGCGGTATGCAAAACGCGCAAGCGAATCTCTCCTCAAGAAAAATCCGCTTGCGCGTCGGCAGGTCGAAATTCCGGATGCCCTAGACGGTCACTTCCCAGCCCTTTTCGTACTCGCGGCCCCAATACTTCATGGCTTCGGCATCGTCGACGATGTGCGCCGTCTCCGTATCGAGATGCAGCCTGCGGCCGACGAACCAGGCGATGTTCGAGAGTAGCAGCATGGTTACGGTCACGTTCGCCACTGGAATCGGCGAGTGCAGCTGTTCCTGGCCGCGGACGGCGGCGATGAAGTTGGCGAAGTGGGCATCCGTCATCGTGTCCCGCCCGACCGTGTCGCTGGTCAGGGTCTGGGTGCCGGTGCGGAACTTGTCGATCTGCTTGCCCTTCCAGTCGAAGACATCGTACCCGTCGCGGTCGATGACCACCGTTCCCTTGGTGCCGAAAATCGCCGAGCCGCGGTCGCGGTCGTAGACCCGCATACCCTGGCAGCTGCGGCCTTCCCATGAGATCGTCTTGTCGGCATAGCCGAAGTCGGTGATCAGCGTGTCATAAAACTGCCAGTCATCCTTATATTGATAGCGCCCGCCGGTTGCGGAGACGGTCTGCGGAATCTCTGCCCCCAGAGCCCAGCGGCAAATGTCGACCTCGTGCGTGCCGTTGTTGAGAGTTTCGCCGGTGCCGTAGCGGCGCAGCCAGTGCCAGTTATAAGGATGGATATTGTCCTTGTATTCGCTGCGCGGCGCCGGGCCCTGCCAGAGATCCCAGTCCAGCGTGGCGGGCACCGGTGCCGGCTTGCCGATGCCCATCGAGCCGCGGGTATTCACGTACCAGGCGCGGGCCAGGTAGGGCGTACCGATGTAGCCGTCGTGAATCTGCTTGATCATCTTGATGGTGTAGTCCGAAGACCGCTGCTGGTCGCCCACCTGGACCAGCTTTCCGTACTTTTTCTGCGCGGCAACAATCAGCTCGCCCTCGCGGCAGTTCTGGCTGGAGGGCTTTTCCACATACACATGCTTGCCTGCCTTCAGGCCAAGAACCGCCATGGGCGTATGCCAGTGATCCGGCGTCGCAATCGTGATGGCATCCACTTCCTTCGAGGCCAGCGCATTGCGGAAGTCGGCCTCCGCCTTCGGGGTGTAGCCCAGGGCCTGCTGGCAATCTGCGGCAAATTTGTTGCGGATATTGGTATCCACATCGCAGATATAGGCCACACGCGCATCCTTCGTCAGGCTCCGCATCGCGGAAAGATGGGCATGCCCGCGGCCATTTAGGCCGTTAATGGCGAAATTAACGCGGTCGTTGGCGCCCATGATCTGCGCATAACTCTTGGCGGTGGATGCAAATGCCGAGCCCGCGACCCCCGCAGCCAGGCCATTGACGAAAGTACGTCGTGAAATCATCTGTGTCTCCAGTTCCTGCTTTCGTTGCCGCATGAAATTATATCCCGCACGTCAGAAACCTAGTATTCATTGCCGCGAAAAAGCTCTTTGATGAGAGAGTAAGCGCCACTCTTTGCCTCCGAAAGTGTCGAAGAAGAGAGGCGTCGCGATTGCAGGCTCGATGTGTGTGTCGGCGGCGCAAATTGCCATAGGAGACTGTAAACTTGCGCAATATGCGGGCGTCTACCAGAGTGATGGCAGCCGGAGCAGCAATTAGCCCGATGACAGCCGAAACGGCGGAAGAACTTGCCGGACAGGAGTTTGCGGGCATTGTTGAGAGTCATCGGCCGCAGATTTTCCGGTTTTTGCTCGCCTCGACGCGAGACATTGACCTGGCCGAAACGCTGACTCAGGAATGCTTCCTGAAGGCGCATCGGAATTGGGCTCGGTTTCGCGGCGAGTCGACCGCAATGACGTGGCTGATGCGCAT
Organism: Occallatibacter sp.; assembly: GCA_035508375.1. Lineage (GTDB taxonomy): Bacteria > Acidobacteriota > Terriglobia > Terriglobales > Acidobacteriaceae > Telmatobacter. The sequence goes on from DATJNF010000027.1 coordinate 94,715, forward strand.
CGCCATCAACCTGCAGAAGGACCACTGGCGGAACCGCCGGCTGCAATTCTGGCGGCATACACGGACAAACGCCGTGGACATAGACGAGGCGAGCGAATGGCTGCCCAGCGGCGAACGCACCGTCGAGCAGCGGATGCTGGCCCGAGAGCAGGTGGAACAGGTTTGGAAGGCCGTTGAAGGGTTGAGTGAGCGGCAGCGGACGGTCTTTCTTTTGCGCTATGTGGAAGAGCAGGAACTGAGCGACATCGCGCAGTCTACGGGATTGAGCGAAGGCACAGTCAAGGCGCACCTGTCGCGGGCGCTGGGAAAGGTGCGCGCGGAACTGGGGGCAAGTTATGAAAAGCGGCGATCGGCAAAATCCGGAGCTTGAAACGTTGGCGGACCCACTGCTGGAGCAGGCGCTCGGCAACTTTCGGCAAAGTGTACACGCCTGGAGCAAGGCGGCATACGAGCGTCCGCGGACTGCGGCGCCCATCGCAGTGCACCGGGGCTGGCGGCTGGCCGCAAGCTGGGCTTTGGGCTGCGTTTTGGCTGCCGGCAGCCTGACGGGGGCTCTGTACAAATACCACCACCGGCAGGTGATCGAGAAGACGTCGGTGGCGCAGGCCAGAAGGTCGCAACAGTTGGCAGTCCAGCAGAGCCGCACGAATGATGACGAAGATTTGCTGGCGAATGTGGATAGCGATATATCGCGGGACGTCCCCGCAGCGATGGAGCCACTGGCCCAGTTGATGGAAAGTAGTGGTGACCAGTGATTAGAGCGGTTTAGCCATACATCAAGAGTAAGTCGGTAGTTATGGAGAGGGGAGAGAGATGAACGGAGCAAGTGCAAGGCGGTTCGTGCTTGGGTTCGCTGCGGTCGTGATGGCCGGCACACTGGCTGTCGCCCAGGGACCCGGCGGAGGACCGGACGGTGGACCTGGTTTTGGAGAGCATCGGCCCCCGATGGAACGGGCGTTCCGGTTCGGCGAGGGGCACGGACAATTTTGGAACAACCCCAGGATCGTCGAGCGGCTCAAGCTCACCGACGATCAGCGGAAGGCGATGGATGCCATTCTTCAGCAGCATCGGATGACGCTGATTGACTTGAGGGCAAACGTGGAAAAGGCTGAGCTTGCGATGCAGCCGCTTATGCAGGCCGACGAGCCGAATGAAAACGCGATTCTTGCCCAGATCGACAAGATAGCCCAGGCACGGGCCGAGCTCGAGAAGGGAAACGCGCGCTTTTTGCTGGCCATTCGCAGTAAGCTGACGCCCGATCAGTGGAAGCAGGTGCAGCAATTCCGCGAAAACATGCGGCAAGACCGTGGGCAGTGGGGCGGCCACAGGCAGGGAGGCACGGCTCCGCCGCATCCAGAGGGCCAGCAGCCTGCACCGCCGCCTGGTCCTGGCGGTTTGGAATAAGAGTTTAGAGCAGAGAGCAATGCGGTCTCGGGTGAGACCGGTGGCGGTTTGAGGATTCGTCCTCAAACCGCCGATTTTTTTGCGCCGGCCTTGCGCATTTCCTCTCGCCGCAGTATCGCCCCGCATTGGCCCGAATGCTGCATCGATTCAGAACAGATGCTTGATGCGGTACAGGACAGGCTCTGCCGCGTACGCGGACAGCGGTTGAATCAAAGCAGGGCAACCTGAATCGGAGTACGACACGCGCAGCCAGGCCATTCCAGAAAATTATGACTAAAGTTCTTTCCACCTCCTCCGATGAATGGGGTGGATGCAGGAAGGCCCTACGGCGCAGCCTCGGTCGAGATTCCGAGGGAACGGAGCATCCCCAAAGGAGTGGAATCCATGGCCCTCGGTGTTTTGAACAATCTCTCCGCTATCTACGCAGAGAACAATCTGAACAACACGAACAACAGCCTGCAGACGGTGCTGCAGCAGCTCTCCTCGGGTTCGCGTATCAACTCGGGTGCTGACGATGCGGCAGGGCTCTCGCTGGTGAACGGCCTGGCCGCTAACTCCACCGCCCTCACACAGTCTGAGACCAATTCCACCGAAGGCGTTGGCCTGCTGCAGGTGGCCGACGGCGCTCTGGCACAGGTGACGAGCCTCCTGAATCGCGCCATCACGCTGGCCACTGAAGCAGCCAACGGCACGCTGAACAGCTCGCAGGAGTCGGCTGCGAACCAGGAGTACCAATCCATTCTGTCGGAGATCAACAACATCGGCTCGACGACGACGTATAACCAGAACCAGGTCTTTACCGGCTCGCAGACGGGCCTGTCGATCTACACCGGAGACTCCTCTTCACGAGGTGCATCGGTCGATAATCTCTTTTTCGCCAAGCTCACCTCGTCGAGCGTCGGCGACTCCGGCGGAACCGTGCAGCAAAGCGACGTTGGCAAATTCGTCGATCTCTCCAAAGACACCGCCGGCTCCTTGACCACCGCCGCGCAGCAGAGCGATGCGATTGCCGGCAGCCTGATCTTTACCATTACCAATCCCGATGGCACCACCAGCACGCTCACCACAACCGCCACGACTGTCGGTGCGCTGATCTCCGAGATCAATAAAGACGGCATTCCCGGCGTGACCGCCAGCTTTACCACGGCGGCCGCCGTAGGCGACGGCGCCGTCGCAGCCGGCGATACGGGCATTCTGCTCACCAACACCAACGCCAACGTGGCGATTTCCATGTCCGTCACTGCGGCAGGACCGCCAGCTACCCTCGCATTTGCCGACACCACTACGACGATCGCGCCGGCCGCTTTATTCACGAGCACTGCGGCAACGACGACGATCAACTATGTAACCGCGGCCGGCGGCGACCAGACCGCGGACCTTGCCACCACAAATCTCGACACGCAGGGCAACGCTCAGAATGCAGAGTCCGTGCTGAATAACGCCATCACGTATGTTGCGGCGCAGGACGGTTATATCGGCGCGCAGATTAACACGCTGAACGCCATCAGCCAGGTCATGAGCACGCAGCAGGAAAATGTAGTCTCAGCGCAGAACGCAGTGCAAGCCACCGACTACGCCGCTTCGACTTCGAACATGTCGAAGTACGAGATCCTGAGCCAGACGGGCATCGCGGCCCTGGCGCAGGCCAACAGCGTGCAGCAGGAAGTGACCAAGCTCCTGCAATAGGCTTTCTGCCGTCCACGCGGCATTGCACCATTTTCCAGAAAACCCAGGGACAGGGCCGGCGGCGAGGGGATCTCTCCTGCCGCCTTTTCTCTTTTGCCGGCGAGACGGAAACAGGGCCCGTTGCTCGCACCTGCTGAAAGAGGTCCCACCCGGCCGTGCTTCAACGCGATGTTTGACGAAACGCCTGCCAGCAGCGAGAATAAAGGAGTTGTATCCCGCCGAAGTGGGCCTGTGGCGCAGCTGGGAGCGCGCTTCCATGGCATGGAAGAGGTCGTCGGTTCGATCCCGACCAGGTCCACCAATAAATCAATAACTTGCAGAATCTCCTCTCTCCGGTTTGGTAGCATTTGGTAGCAAATTCAAAAAACCTTTCTCGGAAACCAGCGTAGATTGCTCTTGTTTCCTTCCGTTCTTTCGATTTGCCAGAGCTTCGTTTTGCGCCCTGATTTCGGTCACAGCGCCCCTGCGTGCTGGCCGTTCCCCGGTCCGCGTCTTGAGCCGTAGCGAAGCGCTTTTTGGGGCGCGGGCGGAAGAGCCGGACTTTGTTTTCAACTCCCGGTGAATCGAATTGACCGTTGCCTGCACACTGGCCGGAATCTCCTGCATGTAGACATCGGTCGTGGTGGCTGCGCGGGAGTGCCGGAGCACGCCTTGCACGTCTTTGACTGTTCCCTTTTTCTGGGCCAGCGTGGCGATCGTTCTGCGGATGACCTGAAACGTCAGTTTCGGCAGTTCCAGTTGACGTGCCAACTTGTGTAACACTCGCTTGCGGAAATTGTCCGTGTCTAGAAAGCCTCCGTCCTGGTTGGCGAAGATGAAGTCATCCGGAGACAGATCCGGCGACTTCGTCCTGTCTTTCGACGCAGCCTCTCTAGCCCGTTTCTCACATTCCAACCGCCACGCTTCCAGATCGTCCGCGAGTTTCTGCGGAATGTGGATGACCGTGAGACTCTTCCTGGTCTTTCCCCAAGGACGAATCTTGCCCTTGTAGACGGTCTCCATAATCTTCAACGTGCAGGCAGCGTAGTTGAAGCACTTCCACCGGAAAGCCAGCAGCTCACTCGGACGAAGTGCGTTCGCCATGTCTAACTCCAGCAGGATGCGATCCCGAATGCTCAACTCAGACAGCGCCATCCGCAACTGGTCCCAGGTCAAGATGGTCTTGTCCGTGTCACGCAGTTGCGAGGGAACCTTCACCTTGCGGGCAGGGTCTTTCGGGAGAAAGTCCTGATCGGCTGCCTCGGCGAAGATGTCCCGCAGGTAGGCCCTCATTTGAAGCACCCTATCCCTCGATCGAGTTCTTGCCAGCTTGTTAAGGTGGACCTGCAAAGTGAATTTGTCGAAGTTCTCCAGCGGGACATCGTCGAATTCTTCGATAAGATCCTGTTGGATCAACAGCTTCTTTACCTTTGCAGTTTCTTCTTTCCAGTGCGCTTC
>DATJNF010000028.1:0-24154 GCA_035508375.1 Occallatibacter sp.
AGCGCATCCAGCCGTGCCAGCAGGTCCGTGTGGCGCTTGTCGGCGAGCGAGGGATCAAAGGCTTCCACATAGAAGGTGCCGTTGGGCTCCAGTTCGCAGCGATACACCTGGTGGAAGTCCTCAAATCCCTGGCGATGAATCACCGAGAGCAGTTCTTCGCGGGTGAGCGATTCGCGCTCCAGCGCCTTGCGGTCGATCTGCCCTTCGCGAATGAGAACGGCTGACCGGCCCTCCATCAAATTCGTCAACCCCGGCGAGCGATAGAGCACACGCACAACAAGCCAGTTGATGGCCAGAAGGCCGAAGGCGCCGATGACGCCGCCGGTTACCGAGTTGTCGTCACCGATGATTGCGTTCTGCACAGTGTTCGAGAGCGACAGCAGCACCACCAGGTCGAAGGGATTGAGCTGCGCCAGCTCCCGTTTGCCGAAGAGGCGCAACAGGGCCACCAGCACGAGATAGACGATCACAGGGCGAAGCAGTTTCTCGGCGAACGGAAGCGGCAATTGAAACATGTGCTGAAACAGGAGCGAGTGGGTCATGCAATCGAGGATAGCGGTGCGGTCACTTCTTTTCCAGATGAAAGACTGCAGTCATATCGTGCGTCGCAGCATCGGCTGCTGATAGATCTCGAAGTCATATTCTCACGCCTCTTCGACAATTCAGCCGTAGTTCACCGCTCTGGTAGAGTGAGATTGCGGCCGAGCTGCGACGGGATTTTCAAAGCGCGTCCGCGACGAAATAGATATCGAAGGATCTTTCATGGCTGCTCAAGAGCTGGGCCCGTTTCGCGTGGAACCGCGGTTTGACACGCGTGTGTGGGGATTCCGCGATCTGCGTCCGTGGTACAACCGCGTTGCCGAAGGCGACCCGATCGGCGAGGTGTGGCTCACGGGCGATGACTGCCTGATCGCGACCGGCCCCTATATGGGCAAGAAGCTGGCGCAGCTGTTCGGCGAAGCACATGAGGCTCTGCTCGGGCCGCAGGCGCCGTCACCCGAGTCACCGCTGCTGATCAAAATGTTGTTCGCGAAAGAGAAGCTCAGCGTGCAGGTGCATCCTGACGACAAGTTGGCGCAGAAGTACGGGCAGCCGCGCGGCAAAACGGAATGCTGGTATGCGCTGGCGGCCGAGCCGGACGCGAAGGTCGCCGTTGGGCTCAAGCCTGGCGTCACGCTGGAGCAGGTGAAAGAGGAGATTCATGCGGGCACGCTGGAATCGAGTCTGGCGGTATTGCAGGTGGAACGCGGCGACATGATCTTTGTCGATGCGGGAACGGTGCACGCCATCTGGCCTGGCGCGATCATCCTCGAGACGCAGCAGAACTGCGACATTACGTATCGGATGTTCGACTATGGGCGTCCCCGCGAGCTGCACGTGGAGAAATCGATTGAAGCCACCAAGCTTGCGACGCGTGCGGGCAAATTTCCGCCGCGACAGCTCAGCGACCGCACTGTGCTCATTGACGTTGAATATTTTCGCGTGGAGAAGATGGCGGCGAAGGGCTCCTACACGAGCCACGACCTGCGTGGCGTCAACGGTGCGCGCAGCCTGACGTGGCTATTTGCTGCCGCGGGGGCAGGGCAGCTTTCCGGGCAGGGCTTCGATCCCGTCGATCTGCCCGCACGCGGCATCGTAGGTGTTCCGGCCGCGTCGCCGGAGTTTGTGCTCGAAGACCGGGGCGGGCTGGAACTGATCCGGATCATCCCGAACTGGCCGGGAACGAAGCCGTGAGCGCCGGCAGCTGGCGCGATGCGGTGGTCGAGTACATCCGCACAGAAGCGCTTCCTGTGGACAAATTCGGCCACCAGCCGCGGCTCTATGCGCTTGCCTGCCGAATCGGCGAAGGGATGGAGTATGACGATGACGTGGTCTTCGCCGCCGCGTGGATGCATGATCTGGGCGTCTTTCTAGGCCACCGGCCCAAGGATCCGATCGAACTGGCGCGCTGGAATCACGTTCCTTACACCATTGCGAAAGCGCGCGAGCTGCTGGCCGGCTGGGGATTTCCTGTTCCGAAGCTAGACGCCGTAGCCGAGGCGATCCGGACGCACCAGGCGGGGGACAATCCCACGCAAGTTGAAGGGATACTCTTGCGGGACGCCGATATTCTGGAGCAGTTGGGAGCCGTTGGAGCTTTGCGGGCCCTGGTGAAGGTCGGCCGCGACACCCGCTATTCCACGTTTTCAACTGTTTTGCCGGTGCTGCGGCACGCGGCGGATCATCTGCCCCACGCGTTGCGTCTCGATCGGGCGAAAGTGCTTGCCGCTGAGCGGGTTGGCGCCCTGAAAGCATTCATCGCGGCCATCGAATCCGAGGCGGGCGAGTATCTATTTTGAACGGGCCTGGTACCTCGCCGAACGGGCTATTGCACCGGCGGGTCATAAACATCGAAGACCGGCGCAAGCTGTTCAATTCTCTGGGATCCGTCGCCGTGGGACCTGAATCCATACGGTGGGGCTGAGCGGAACTTTTCGCACTCTGCCGGGTTTGCACCATGGAGCGGTTCCGCGCGTCAAACAGATTGAGCGGAAACCAGATATTCAGGTGGTCGCTCCGCTGGAGTGAGAGGAGAAAGGGACAATGAATCGCCCATTGTTAAAACAAGTGGCCTGGCGGATCACGGCATGGGCCGGACTGGCCGTATTATGCGCAGCGGTCGCTATTGCGCAGGATAACAGCGCAGCGGCGGCATCGGGTCAACGCACAGACGGGCAGATCGAGATGGATGTCGTGCAGGCGCTGGATGCTTCGCAGGCGCTGAAGAACGACATGATCACCGCCGCGACGATCCAGGGCGAGGTGACGCTTTCCGGCACGGTATCGACGGACGCGTCGAAGCAGCTGGCGGCCTCGATCGCGGGGCATGTGAACGGCGTGACCAAGGTCAACAACAATCTGAAGGTCGGCAACCCTGAGACCGCGCAGGACGCCAGCGAGTATTCGACGCCGGCCCCGGATGCCGATGCGCAGGCGATGAACGACAACAGCCAGCAGGCGCCGCCTCCGCCAGCTCAAACGCAGCAGGCGCCAGCGCCTCAGGATCAAAGCCAGCAGCAGGGCCGAGCGCCTTATAGTCCGCAGCAGCAGGCGCCCTATCCGCAGCAGCAGCAACAGCCGGCTTATCCGAATTACCCGCCGCCTCCCCAGAACCGGCCACAATACGGTTATCCTCAACCTCAGCAGCAGCAGCCGACCTATGGCTATGAGCTGCCGAGAGGCCCGGTGACCGTTCCTCCGGGAACGCTCCTCCAGGTGCGGACGGCTGAGGAAGTGGACACAAAGAGGGCAACTCCCGGAACGCCGGTGCAGTTCACAGTGATTCGAGACGTAACGGTTGGCGGGGTGCTGGCGATCCCGCGCGGTGCAACGATGCACGGCGTGGTCACGGACGTGAAAAAGGTGGGCGGGGGCGAGCTGGGCGGCAGCTCTGAGCTGGCGCTCGCACTGACCTCGCTTGATCTGGGCGGACAGAACTATCCGCTGGATTCGGATCAGTTCAAGGTAAAGGGACCGAACAAGGCTGGACGCACGGTGGGTAACGCCCTGGGCGGCGCGCTGCTGGGTGCGATTATCGGCGGCGCGGTGGGACGCGGCGAGGGCGCGGCGATTGGCGCCGGCGCTGGCGCAGCGGCCGGCACGGCTGCCAGTGCAGCGACGCCGGGACCGAACGTGTGGATCCCATCGGAAGCGCTCGTCACCTTCCACCTGAGAGATCCACTTACGGTGAACCCGGTGAGCCCGCAGGAAGCGGCACGGCTGGCGCAGGGGTTGTACCCCGGCGGGCCGTCGCTCTACAGGCGCGGGTATGGTGGCTATCCGCCGCCTCCGCCGCCGTATGGATACGCTGGAGGGTATTACCCCTACGCGTATCCTCCGGTTTACTACCGGCCCTACTACGTGGTGGGTGGTGTTTATTACTGGCGGTAAGGCGAACCTCCGGTCATAAGCCTCAGCGGGCGTCCTCAGAAGAGGACGCCCGTTCCGTTTGCGGAGTAGTATTCTGGACCCCCGACAAATTCTGACTGGGAGGTCTGCGCATGGGAAAGTTTGCAAGTATCACCGAGACGGTCGGCAACACGCCGGTGGTGAAGATCAACCGGCTGGCTCCGCCGGACGTGAACCTGTATGTGAAGGTAGAGGCCTTCAACCCGCTGGGATCGGTGAAGGACCGGCTGGCGCTGGGTGTGATTGAAGAGGCGGAGCGCACGGGCCAACTGAAGCCGGGCCAGACGGTGGTGGAAGCCACGAGCGGGAACACAGGCATCGGCCTGGCGATGGTGTGCGCGGCGAAGGGCTATCCGCTGGTGGTAACGATGGCGGAGTCTTTCAGCATTGAGCGGCGCAAGCTGATGCGGTTCCTGGGCGCCAAGGTGATCATTACGCCGGCCACGGCGCGGGCGGTGGGCATGGTGAACAAGACGATCGAACTGGCGGAGAAGCACGGCTGGTTTTACACGCGGCAGTTCGAGAACGAAGCCAACGCCGACATGCATTCGCGGACGACGGCGCAGGAGATTCTGCGCGACTTCAAGGATGAAAAGCTCGACTACTGGGTTACGGGGTTCGGGACGGGCGGCACTCTGAAGGGAGTCGCCCGCGTGCTGGCAAAGGAACGGCCCGAGACCAAGATTGTTGTCTGTGAGCCGGACGATGCACCGATGCTTTCGAGCGGCATCGAGCAGGAGCGGAATGAGGACGGATCGGCGAAGACGGGACATCCGAGCTGGAAGCCGCATCCGATGCAGGGCTGGAGCCCGGACTTTATTGCCAAGCTGACCGGCGACGCAATGGCGTCGAAGGCGATCAGCCAGGTGCTGCGGATTACCGGACCCGATGCGCTGCGCTGCAGCCGCGAGCTGGCGAAGAAGGAAGGCATCTTTGTGGGCATTTCTTCGGGCGCGACCTTTGCCGGTGCGCTGCAGGTGGCAGCACAGGCTCCGAAGGGAGCGACGATTCTGTGCATGCTGCCGGATACGGGCGAACGGTACCTGAGCACGCCCTTGTTCGCTGAAGTTCCGGTGGACATGAGCGAGGAGGAATGGGCCATCGCGCGGTCCACGCCGGGGTGCATTCTGGAGTTGCCCAAGTAGGCGTTCTCGCGCGAAAAAACGGCGTTTTTGTGGGCTAAATTCCTGTGAAGCTGTGAGGGTTTCCCGGAGGTAAATGCGTTGATTTCTGCGGGCAACGGGAGTTTCACAGTTTCACAGGAGGTTCTTTCTTCCTAAGCTTGATCCGGGCCTGAAGGCCACGATGGCTGGCGGCCGCGATTCAGCGGCCTCAAGGCCGCTGCTCCCCCCGGTGGGATCGCGGACGGTGATCGGATGGGGCGGAGGATTACCTGGATTGATTGTGCGCGAGATGGGGGAAATTCTCTGCAAATGTGTGGCTTCCTGAACCGGGCCTGAAGGCCACAATGGCTGGCGGCTGCGATTCCGCGCCCTGAAGGGCGCTGCTCCCTCCGGATTTCGAAGTGGCGTAGCGATGATTCGGCGGCCTGAAGGCCGCTACGCGTGCGGCAGATTGCGCTCGTCTATAATAGCTGAGTCGCATTCAGCGAGAATTGCGCATCGCGGATCGCGCTTCCGGGAGCCGGGCTTGAGGCTTTGGAAGCGGCTTATCCTGCTGGCGCGTAGAGAGTTGAAGGTTTTTACCCATCCATGATCCGTTTTCTGCAGACAGAAAATCGCCTCACCAAGGCTCTTTTCGTCGTGATTATCGGCGCCGCATCGGTTTCGATGGTGGTTTACCTGATTCCCGGACTTACCGGCGGAGCGGCTACGTCTCCTGACACGTATGCGGTGGTTTATCCGCACTGGTACAGCCGCTGGCTTTCTTCTGGCGATACGGTCAGCGAGGCGCGCGTGCAGCAGATGACGCGGCAGCAGGTGATGCAGCGTAATCCTCAGTACGCTGAGAACCCGATGATTCTCAAGTTTTTTGAGAGCCAGGTTGGCCAGCAGCTGATACAGCAGACGGTGCTGCTGCAGGCGGCGCACAAGCTCGGCATTCACGCCAGCCAAGATGACGTGCGGCAGTTTCTGCAGACGGGCCCTACCGGCCAGGTACTCTTTCCCAACGGCAAGTTCATTGGCCAGGATGCGTACGCGAACCTGATCAGCCAGCGGCTGAATATGTCGGTGGGCGAGTTTGAGGACAACGTCAAGAACGAGATCGTGATTCGCCGGCTGCAGTCGCTGATTACGGCGGGCGTCACGGCCAGCGACAAGGAAGTCCGCGACGCGTACCTGAAGCAAAACGTCAAGATCAAATTCGACTACGCGGTGCTCTCTTCCGACAATCTGCTGAAGACGATCAATCCCTCGGACAGCGATCTCGAGGCCTTCTTCAAGAAGAATTCTGCTCGCTATGCGAGTGCGGTTCCCGAGGCGCGCAAGATCACGTACTTTGCTTTCACGCCGAATGATGTGCCGGGCGGGGTTCCGCAGCCCTCGCAGCAGCAGATTCAGCAGTACTACAACGCGCACCTTTCGGAGTTCCAGGTTCCCGAGCAGGCCAAGTCGCGGCACATCCTGATCAAGGTGGCGCCGGGTGCGGATGCGAAGACCGATGCGGCGGCCAAGGCCAAGGCTGAAGATGTGCTGAAGCAGTTGCAGGCAGGCGGCAACTGGAATGAGCTGGCGAAGAAGTACTCCGACGACCCGGGCAGCAAGGACTCGGGCGGCGAGCTGGGCTTTGCGCAGCGCGGGCGGATGGTGCCGGAGTTCGACAACGCGATCTTCACGCAGAAGATCGGCGACATCCAGATTGTGAAGAGCCAGTTCGGCTATCACATTGTGCAGGTGGAAGACCGGCAGACGGCGCATACGCAGCCGCTGAACGAGGTGCAGCCGCAGATTCAGGCGACGCTGGTGCGCGACGCCTCAGCACAGGCGCAGGAGAACTACGCGAAAGCGCTGACCTCCGAAGCCATCAAGAACGGCCTGGAAAAGACGGCGGCGGCGCATCACCTGGAAGTGGTGACCACGCAGCCGATCGACCAGTCGGGCGTGATTGCCGCATTGCCCAGCAGCACGCAGCTGCTTTCCAAGGCCTTCGGATCGAAGCAGGGCGACCCGCCGCAGTTTGCGCCGACGGGCGAGGGCTACGCAGTTTTCCAGGTGACCGGTGTTGTGCCGGCGCACGCGCCTGCGTTTGCGGACTGGAAGTCGCACGTGCTGGATGACTACCGCAACGAACAGCTTCCGGCACTGCTGAGCCAGAAGACGCAGGCGCTGGCAACCAAGGCGAAAAACGAGAACGATCTTGCCAAGGCCGCCAAGGAAGTGGGCGCGACGGTGAAGACCAGCGACCTGGTGAACCAGACCGGGCAGGTGCCGGATCTGGGCGAGGTGGGCCAGGTGGCTCCGCAGCTGTTTGAGCTGAGCGTGGGCAACATCAGCGGGCCGATCAACGCGGAACGCAACGGCATTGTGGCCAAGATCGTGGATAAGCAAGCGCCGAGCGCGGACGAGATTCAGAAGAACTTCGACCAGACCCGCGAAGAGATTCTGGAACAGCACCGCGAGGAAGCGTTCAACGTCTTTCTGAGCAACGTGATGAACGACTACAAGAAGAACAAGCTCATCCGGGTGAATGCACAGCCAGCGGGACCGCAGACCCCAGGCATGTAACACGCAAGCGGATCTGATCCGAAACAGAAGGCCCGCAGCCGCCGAGGTTGCGGGCCTTTCGTTTTTAGGGCATTTTCTGAGTTACTGTATCCTTTCTAGAGCGGTTCCACAGTTTGTGTGCCCTTGTTGAATCTGCAGAGGGTGGCATTTTCTTGAGGAAAATGCCACTTTGCAGCGGCGGCTTCGGGATACAGCAACTGTGAAACCGCTGTAGTTCAGCTGAGGTCGCCGCTCCCTGAGGGTCGCGTCGACTCGGCCTGCCGGCTCCCGGATATAGTTACTCAAAAAATGCATTACCGCAGGCCTGCCGTCTCGAAGAGCAGACCGGTTGCGGGCGAGTGCGCGGGCTGCGCTTCGAGATTCGGCGCGACGGCTGCGCCGGTAAACGAGGCGGGCTTCACCGTTACATTCCATCCATCCAAGACCACCTGCGCGTCTTCGCCGCCGAACGCGTTGGCTGAGGCTTCGATCATGACGGTCCTGCTTTCATTCGGCACCAGCGAGATGTAGTTGTCGCTGTAGAATGCCGGCAGCACCCGCTCGCCGGACGCACGGCGCAGTTGCAGATGCGCCATCAGCGCGACGTTCGCGCTAGGGTTATGCAGCGTGACGGTGAGGACTCGCTTGCCCTCGACTTCCCGGCTCTGCACTTCGGCGGTGAGCGTCACCATGGGCATCTTGTTCAACGATGTGTAGTCGTTGGGATTCCACGGCACGGCGCGCCAGTAGAAGTTGCTGGAAAGGAGCTTGCCGGCCGCGTCGTGCAATTCAAGCTGGATGAAGTGGACGGCCGAGAGATTGTCGGGAAACTCCAGAGGGCCAAGATCGGTGGCGACATCGGGCTCAGCGGTCAATTTGGATTCATGCTGATAGACGCGCTTTCCGTTCAGATCATAGACATCGATCTGCGCGGTCGCATTCGCCACTGAATTGGGAAGGTTGTTGATCACCTGCACGTGGTCGTCGGCCTGGTTGAACTGGATGTGCACGAGCTCGGACGCATGCATGACGCCGAAGTAGGAGGCCATAGGTTCGAGATCGTAATGGTAGATCTGCCAGACGAAGCTCGGCTGCGCGGGATTGCTCATCCATGTGATCACCGCTGTGGCGGGATGGAAGAGCTTGGCGTTGCGGCCTTCATACATGGCACGAAAGGCCTCGTAGTTGGCCATTTGCGACTTGCGCACGAAGTCGGCGAGATTGCGGATTTCGCCATAACGGCCGGCGAGCTCGGTGCGGTAGTCCTGCGAGTCGGAATTGCCGCGGGCAAAGTCGTGCTCGGCCCAATCGTCGTCGATGACCTCCCAATCTTTTTTCGGCATCATGCCGTGGATCGACTCGAGCGTGGGAACGGAGACACTGCCGGTCTCAGTTTTGAAGTAGTCGTCGGTGATGGTGTAGAACTCGCGCGGCGTGCGCCACCTGTATGGCCCGTGCGAGCGCACACCTGCGCCGTCGGTGGAGCTGGGCTGATAACGGCGCGTGGGCTCGAGCTCGGCCAGCAGTTTGCGCAGAGCAGCGTCGATCTCCGGCGGCGGATAGCCTTCGTTGCGCGCGCACCACAAAACGATCGACGGATGATTGCGGAAGCGGAGAACTTTGTCGCGGACGTTGGCGATGTAGGTGTTCAGGTCGGTGGGATTCGGGCCGTCGCCGGGATTGGGCTGGAAGAACTCATCCCACACCATGATGCCGTACTTATCGCAAAGCTCGTAGAAGTCTTCGCTGGTGCTCTGGCCGACCCAGTTGCGGATCATGTTCAAATTTGCGAGCTGGTGCAGGCGGATCTCGGATTCGAGCCGCTCGCGGGGAACGCGCTTCAGCGCTTCGTCCAGGCCCCAATCGCCGCCGCGAATAAAGACGGGAACACCGTTCACGGAGATGGCGAGCGTGTCGCTGCCGGGAAGCTGATAGGTGATTTTGCGAATGCCGAAGTCGAGATCCTGCGCGTCGGAGATCTCCCGATCGGCTTTGAATTCGAGGTGCAGGTGGTAAAGGTTTTGCGCACCATAGCCGTTGGGCCACCACAGGCGCGGATTCGCGATGTGCAAGGCAGGCGTATTCTGGGCGTCGAACTTGATCTGCTGGGTTTTGTGCGGCGTGAGAATGACGTGCTGCTGAAAGGTGATGCTTTCGATGGTGCCCTGGAGCACGCCGATCACGGGCTTATTGCTGGTGTTCTCGACGGTCGCACTGACGGTTACGTCAGACGAATCGGTTTTGGGCAGCGGGAGATCGGTGGTCACGAGAGGATCTTTCACCAGGACCGGGCCGGAGGCGGAGAGAAAGACCTTCTGCCAGATGCCGGTGTCGCGATCGCGAATCGCGGGAAGCCAGTCCCAGCCGATGGTGCAGAGGAATGTGGGACCATCGATCGCGCTGACGCCGCCGTTGGGGCCGATGCCGGCGCGCAGCGTGTGTTCATGCGGGATTCCGGGATTGGGCTGCGGCGAAACGAGCACCGCGATCACAGCCTGCTTGCCTGGCTTCACCTGCGCGGTTATGTCGAAGATGCCGCGGATAAACGCCCCGCGTGTCGTGCCCACCTGCGTGCCGTTCACCCACACAACCGCCGCATAGTTAATGCCATCGAAGTTGAGCGAAACATGGCGGTGCGTATAGGACTTGGGCACATCGACGACCGCCCGGTACCAGTAGGAGGTGTGGACAAGGCTTTCCGGAATGATTTCCGGGCGATTGTTTTCACCGTAGAGAGGCTCGGGATAGACGTGATTGTTCACGAGCGTGGTGAGAACCGTGCCGGGGACCGTGGCTGCGTACCAGCCGTTCGGACGAAAGCCCGGCGAGGAAACTTCCGCGCCGGATTGCGGCACTTTGGCAACGTCCTGCAACTGCCAGCCGGAGGCGATGGCGACCGGTTGCGGAAGAGGTGCGGGAGCAGAGTTGAAAAAAGGCAGCGGAGCTGCGAAGGTCGGCACTGATGCAATCAAGAAGGCCCACAACCGGCCGAAATGTCTTTTCAACGGGACGCACTCCAAGGTCTTGCCATGAGATTGGTGGGACACTGGGATTATAGTGACTGGAGGGGCGCTTTGAGCCAAATCCCCTGCCCTCCTTGGTAAGGATGCGATGGAATTTGAGCGCTCTTCTGGTGTTCTTCTGCACGTCAGCTCGCTGCCATCTTACGGCGGCATCGGAGATCTTGGTCCGGCGGCGCATGAGTTCGTGAAATTTCTGGCCGCGGCCAAACAGCATATCTGGCAGGTGTTGCCGCTGTGTCCTACGGGCTATGGCAACTCTCCCTATGCGGGATCTTCAGCGTTTGCGGGAAATCCGTTTTTCATCAGTCTTGAATTTCTTGCGGATTGGGGCTGGATCGACGGCAGCCGCATTGCGGGTCTTGCCGGCCGCTCGGGTCCGGTCGACTTCCATGAAGTTGAACAGCGGAAGTTGCCGCTGTTGTATGAAGCGGCGGGGAACTTCCTCGATCGCGGCGCACACGACGGCAGACTTGCGGAGCAATGGCAAAAGTTCGAAGCCTTCTGCCGCGCGCAGGCTTTCTGGCTGAATGACTACGCCCTGTATGCCGAGCTGCGGCGACAGTTCAAGACGGGCGCGTGGACCGAGTGGCCCGAGCCGCTGCGCCGCCGCGAGCCGCAGGCCCTGGCCGATGCAGCCGCGCAGAACGGCCGCGCACTGGCGCAGGAACAGGCGCTGCAGTTTGCGTTCTCGCTGCAGTGGGAGATGCTGCGCCGTGCGGCCGCGCACCATGGCATCCGCGTCCTGGGCGACATCGCCATTTTCGTCAATATGGACTCGGCAGACGTCTGGGTGCATCCGAGCCTCTTCGAGCTCGATGAGCAGCTCAGGCCTGAGCGCGTAGCCGGTGTTCCGCCCGACTACTTTTCGGCGACCGGGCAGCGGTGGGGCAATCCGCTGTATCGGTGGGACGTACTGGCGATGCGGGGCTATGACTGGTGGATCGATCGCATCCGCCGCGCGACGGAACTCTATGACATTGTGCGTCTCGATCACTTCCGGGGCTTCGAGGCATATTGGGCGATTCCCGCGGACGAAGAAACGGCCGTGAACGGGGAGTGGGTGAAGGCGCCGGGGCTTGAGCTCTTCCGCGCTCTGGAAGGCGCGCTGGGCCCGCTGCCGCTGGTGGCCGAAGATCTGGGGCTGATTACGCCAGAGGTGGACGCGCTGCGCCTGGAGATGAGTATGCCGGGGATGAAGGTGCTGCAGTTCGGCTTCGGCGACAAAAGCGCGCACATGCATCTCTCGCACCAGTTCGCGCCGGCTACTGTGGCTTATACCGGCACACATGATAACGACACGACGCTGGGCTGGTGGAGAACGGCAAACGAAACCGAGCGCGCTGCCGCAGCAGCCTACGCGGGTCCGTTCCCTCAGGACGCGCCGGTTTGGCCGCTGATCCGTACGGTTGAGACGAGCCCGGCGCAGATTGCCGTGATTCCGGCCCAGGATCTGCTCGAACTGGGTTCGGAGGCGCGGATGAACACGCCCGCGGTGTCCTGGGGCAACTGGAGCTGGCGGGCGCCGGAAAACTCCTGGACCCAGGAGCTCGCGGCCCGCCTGTCGGCTTTGGCCGAGGTGACAGACCGGGACAACGATCCCCTTGCCCTGACTGAGGAGCCTGCAGCCGGCGCGGAAGTTGTTGAATCCAAACAAAGCGAATAGGCTTCGGCATCCATCGAAGTACGCCGGGCGTCTTAGTGAGTGTGTACCGCGTTCGAATTGGCGCAGACACCCGGGCGGAATGTGCCACACAAGAATCATTTGATCAATTCTTTGATTTCGGCTCCGCCCGAAACCTCTGTTTCAAGCAAGAAAGCGACACACTTCGATACGATAAAAGGAATGGCCACTCCCGTCCTTACGCCCGCTTCGAAGACGACCCGGCGAGGTTTTCTGAAGGCGTCGTTCTGCGGGGTCGCGGGTTTGGCCGTGTACGCGGGAGAAGTGGAGCGGCACTGGATCGACGTTTCGCACCAGGATGTCCGCATCGCCAATCTTGCCGCGGCCTTTGACGGCATGCGCATCGCGCAAGTGAGCGATATTCACCTGGATGAATTCAGCGAGCCGTTCTTCCTCGAGGACGCCGTCGACCGCGTCAACCGGCTCAACCCGGACGTGGTTTTTTTGACCGGGGATTATGTGACGTGGGGTATCTCGACGAAAGAGTTCGCGGAGGGCGCAGGCTGGCAATGCGCGAACATTCTCAAGCGGCTGCATTGCTCCAACCGGTACGCGATCCTGGGCAACCATGACGTGATGGTTGGACCTGACCGGATCACCGCTGCCCTGACCGACAACGGGATGACGGTGTTGAACAATTCCTGCCTGCCGATCGAACGTTCCGGGGCGCGATTCTGGCTCTCGGGGCTGGACGATCCGCTGTTCGGCAATCCCGACCCGGACCTGGCGATACCGGCGCGGATCCGCAACGTAGCGAATGAGCCAGTGGTGCTGCTGTGCCACGCGCCGGATTATTTGGACGATCTGCTGACGCATCCCGCCGGCAAATCGATAGCCTGGATGCTCAGCGGGCACACCCACGGCGGCCAAGTGCGTTTGCCCTTCGTGGGAGCGATGCAATTGCCGCCGATGGGCAAGAAGTATGTGGAGGGATGGTTCCGGCGCGACGGGCTGCAGCTCTATGTGAATCGCGGCCTGGGCGCAGTAGGCGTTCCTTTTCGTTTCGACTGCCCGCCGGAGATTACGCTGTTTACGCTGCGCGCCGCGTGAGGGTCATGCGCGAGCTGCGTTGGGAACACAGCGTTCCTGGCCTGCATACACAACAAAGCGGCTGCCGCGCAAAAAGCCGATCAACGTGAGGTTCAGCTCGCGGGCCAGCCTGACGGCGAGGCTGGATGGCGCCGAGACAGAAGCGACCACGGGAACGCCTGCGGCCAGCGCTTTCTGCACAATCTCGAATCCGCCGCGGCCGCTGACCATGAGCACGTGTTCGGAAAGCGGCAGCAAGCCGGAGAGGAGCGCCCATCCCGCCACTTTGTCGACTGCATTGTGCCGGCCGATGTCTTCGCGGATTACCAGTAGTTCTCCGGCTGCATTGAAGAGCCCGGCAGCGTGCAAACCGCCGGTGCGGCCGAAGGCTTCCTGAGCGGCGCGCAGGCGGTCGGGCAAGGCGCACAGCACTTCGGGATCGACCCGGAATTCGGGATTCGGAGCGCGGAGGCCGCGGTTGCGGATGGACTCAATGGAGGCTTTGCCGCAGATGCCGCAGCTGGATGCAGCGAAGAAGTTCCGCTGCACCTCGTCGGGTTCGAAGGCTCCTTGTTCGAGCTCGACCTCGACTACATTGCCCCTGGCGCCGGCCTCGGCTTCGTTGTGATGAAGGGCAATGATCTGCTCGCGCTGATCGACGATCCCTTCGGTCCACAGGAATCCGGCGGCCAGTTCGCGATCGTGACCCGGCGTGCGCATGGTTACGGTGAGCGGCCGCCGGCCGATGCGGATTTCGAGCGGCTCTTCGGCTGCAAGGTAATCTTCTACCCGCCGGGAGATGCCGCTCTCCCATTCGATGACCTGCGTGAGTTCTACATTGTTGCGGAGTACGGGCACGGGCTTGCTCCTTGCTCTCAAGCTATATTCTGACTCTGGATGGCGTCTTCTCTCATTCCCCACATTGCCCTGCTGCTGATTGTCGCCCTCAGTGTTCTTCTGATGCTGATTCGCCCGCGCGGTATTCAGGAGGTGTACTGGATCGGCGGGGGCGCCCTGCTGCTGCTGGTGTTGCGTCTGATTCCGCTGCGGCTGGCGGGACGGGCGATTGCGGAAGGCGCCGATGTCTATTTTTTTCTTACCGGGATGATGCTGCTTTCAGAGCTGGCGCGCGATTACGGCGTCTTCGACTGGCTTTCGTCGGCTGCGGTGAATCGGGCGCGCGGTTCGTGCGTGCGCTTGTTCACGCTGGTGTACGGGTTGGGCACGCTGGTGACGATCTTTTTGTCGAATGACGCGACAGCGGTGGTTCTGACACCCGCTATTCTGGCTGCGATCCGCAAGGCCAAGGTGCCGCCGCTGCCGCACCTGTTTGCGTGCGCGCTGATCGCCAATGCAGCGTCGTTCGTGCTGCCGATCTCGAATCCGGCAAACCTGGTGGTGTTTCGCCTGGGTATGCCGCCGCTGGTGCGATGGCTCACATGGTTTGGGGCGCCGTCGCTTCTTTCGATTGCGGCTACCTATTTCGCGATGCGCTTCATCTTCCGCAAGGAGCTTTCCGGCCGCACAGAAGACCATATAGAGGCTCCGCTGAGCGGGGACGGAAAGCTGGTGGTGGCGGGGCTGGTGCTCACCGTAGTAGTTCTGCTCGGCGCTTCTGCGATGAATCGCGATCTGGGACTGCCGACATGCCTGTCGGCGCTGGCGATCACGGCTGCGGTTTCCATCAAAGCGCGCAGCAATCCGATGAAGTTGGTTAAAGAGATCAGCTGGGGAACGATTGCGCTGGTGGCGGGGCTTTTTGTCCTGGTGGACGCGGTGGAGAGCATCGGCGCTCTCAGGTTCGCAGAGATGGCCCTGGCCTGGGCGGAACGGCTGGCTGTGACGCCGAGCGTGCTGGTGACAGGGTTTGTGGTCGGCGTGACCAATAACCTGGTCAACAACCTGCCGCTTGGATTGATCGCCGGACAGACACTGAAAGCGGTTCAGGCGAACCACCTCACCGCTTCCGCGGTGCTGATCGGCGTGGACCTGGGGCCGAATCTCTCGGTGAGCGGTTCGCTGGCCACGATTTTGTGGCTGATCGCGCTGCGCCGAGAGAAGCTCCACGTGAGCTACTGGACATTTCTCAAGGCCGGCGCGATCGCGATGCCGGTGGCGCTGCTCGCTTCTCTCTGCGGTGTGGCTGCAATGCAGGGGATCATGCGTTAATTCGCCGGCGATTGCATGTAGCGACAAACCAGAGGCCGGGCATCGGGACCCGGCCTCCCTGCGCTCCGGTCATTTTGATTGTGGCGAGACGTTTTCCTTCTTGTTTCCCCGGTTGAGCACGATCAGATTGTCGGTCACGGAGAAGACGTTCGGCACCGCATTGGCGCGCGTACGGATCAGCGTGTCATCGAACTGGTTGTCGACGATGCCCTTCAACGTCACGTGGCCGTTTTCGACGATGATGTGGATCGACGGCAAGGCCTGATAGCCATAGCGCGTCCCAATCTCGGGATCTCCGTAAATGGCTCTCTGCTCCGCGCGCCGCACCTGCCAGTCCATTTGGGACAGCGGTTGGAGCTTCATATTGTTGACCACCTGCGTGACGCCTTTGACGCGCTTCACCGCTGCCTCCGCGTCTTTGCGGATGTCCCACGGCGGGTCGGGCGGGCAGGAACCCTGCAGCGTGACGACGCTGCCGTTCAAGCTGAAAGAAAGGTCGTCCCAAATCGAGTAATAGGGCAGCATCAAGAGGGCGTGCCGAACCTGCTGCGCGAGTTGCGTTTCATTTTCCTGGCTGGGGCTGAAGACTTGAGACTGCTGGTTTTGAGCAGGCTGTTGATTTTGCTGGGCTGCGGCGAGACCAGGGGCAAGAAGTGAAATGCCAAGAATCGCAATTAACCTTCGCATCGTTCTACCTCCCGACTTGTTGGATGTAGAAAGTGCGGAGGGGATGTACTGGCTGATCCCCGTTTTCCCAGTGGGCGCGAAATTCTTGCGTCCCGGCAAGCAGGTCAGGACAGGTGAAGCAGAGCCGACTTATCGTTCCCGATCCGGATACATTGAGCGAGTTGGCGATAGGGCACATTCTGAGAACTAAAAACGCGAGGTCGTCGCCAATATAGACAGCCTTCAGCGTTTCTTTTTGATGGATCGGGCTCATCATGCTCCATGTCAGGCAGAGGAGGCTACTGTAATCCTCGGAATGTGCGCGTGGATGGTCTGTTCGTATTCTCCCGAAGGTTACCAGGCAGGAGCCATTCCATTGCATCTGCGAAGGCACAACGCATGAGCGGCGCATTTAACTCCTGCTCTGAACAACAGGTAACACCGGGAAAGGCCAGAATACTGGCCCTGAACCGACTGATCTGCATCTCTGTGCCTCCGATCCGGAAGCAAAGCCACATTTTGTTCTGAATGGCGATTGCGAGGAACATCGAAGGCGGCATTTGCTCCTGATGGAGCAGTTGAAGCACATCCTGCTGAAACCGGCTACTCAACGCTCCGATCAACATCATTTTTGCCTGCACTAATCCTGTTCTCCTCAAATTAGGGCAGCAGTCCTAGTCTCAGCTAAGCTCCCTTGAGCTCCTGCTACGGCACCATCATTTGTTGGATCTCTTTAGCTGATGCGTCTTTTTGAGAAGCGTCAACCAACATGCCTGTGACTTCATGGAATCCACTTCGTTCTGTAGGCCATGTCCGGCACCTCAGACACAGAGAACATGGGCAGCGCAAAATACCAGCTATTGAAAGCGGTGCAGCACAGTGACCGGAACGGAGCCGTCAGGTCTCCGCGCAACCTTCCAGGAAAGCTCGCTTCCGCTCATTTGATAAGGGCGCACCTGTGTGGTGTCATCCTCATTGGGAAAGGAGGCACGATCAACGTGGAAGGTAATCGTATGTTTGACAGGGTCCACGCTGTATGTTCCGAAGTGGACGCTCGTACTCATGCAGGCTTCCTTGTACTCTTCCGCGGCTCCCTTGAATTTATCTCCGGAGGAAAACTTCAGACGCTTTGCACGATAGATTTGAACAGAGTAATGGCCATCGGAAGTAAAGATAACAAGACCGTGCGGGTTATCTCCGTAATCAGAAGCGCGCATACCATCTGGGAGCATCTTGTACGCTGCGGTCAGAACCCACGTGCCGACAATGGAAGAAGATTGTGCAGTAGTGGGGGAAGAAGATTGTGCAGCAGCGGCGAGAGTCGCCATGCAGAAAAGAGCGAGAAGCGAGAGACATCTGATCTTCATGCGGCTAATGTAGCAATCATCGAGCGGCCGCACAATTTGATTGTTCTCAACGCATGGTTGAGCGAAAGTTATGCTTTTCTGCCCGGCTGGCAGAAATGTCGATGACACCGTCGTGCTTATTCAGGCGTATCTTCTCTCTGGGATGAGATGCCAGAGCCAACTTGAGCGACTGGGAGAGTAGTTCTGTCATGCGATCAATAGTCCTGCTGTCAGAATGTGTGCCGCGTTGCAGGGTAACAGGCAGCTGCCCAAGTTCAGGCAGACCAAAGAGCGAAGCCGATGCAATGAGACCGTCAGGAAGATTCAGCGCAGTACGCGCCGTGACGCCAAGGCCACCGAGTAACGACGCCCAAAGACCATCCAGGCCTGGGCTGTTGGCAGCAATGCGGTACGGTATCTTCTTTGCGTCGAGTTGCTCGATGACGCGCCTGCGGAAAATACACTGCGGGCCGAGCGCGGCTAAGGGCAAAGGCTGATCTTGTGGCCGAGTGAAGCTGGATGCGGCAATCCACACGAGATCAAGATGACCTATTGTCTGCGCGGCGGCGCGGCCTTCATGGCCGATGACAACCGCAAGATCAATCTGTGATGCCTCAACTGCGTCGGCGAGAGCACCGTTGCCTTCGATACGGAGTTCTATCTGCATGTGTGGATAGAGTGAGGAAAAGTGCGATAGAACCGAGGGCAGAACCGAGGCAAAATCCTGCGTGCACCCCAGGCGAATACTGCCCGCAATGCTCGCTCCCTGCATGGTGTCCAGCAACTCATCATGGAGCGCGAGAATACGACGCGCATAGTCGAGCGCAACCACCCCAGCTTCCGTCAGCGCTAAATTACGCCCATGCTTACGAAAGAGGGCGACGCCAAGGTCATCCTGGAGGCGCTTCATTTGCAGACTAATCGCTGAGGGCGTGCGGCCAAGTTGCTCCGCAGCCTGCGCCAGACTCCCGAGTTCCTGAGCTACAGAAAGCGTGCGGAGGGTGTCGAGATCGAGGTTGGTTCGCACGGACATGGGGTATGTGCAGTTTAAATGATCGATTTCTTCAAGGCGGCTATTGGCCATCGCGAGATGGAAGTGCCTTCCCCTCTGGTTCCTGACTGCTGCCAACAGCCAAATCACTCGTCCAGAATTCACTTGCCCGCGGATAGCGTCACAGCTACCGATAGACGCGCCTGTCGCCAATCGATGGCACTGCGGGTGTCCCGTGCGAGCCGGGCGCTCAGTTCCGCTCCGGATGGGAATGCGTCGTTAGAAGGGGATGTCTTCGTCTGAGATTTCGGCCGATTGGGCGTATTCGTCCTGGGCGGCGGGCTGGCGCTGGTCGTAGTTCGACGAGGAGGATGCGCCGCGGCTGTAGCCGCCGGAGCCGCCCTCTTCGCGGCCGGAGAGCAGCGAGAGATCGTTGACGATGATCTCGGTGCGGTAGCGCTTCTGGCCGGACTCCTTGTCATCCCAGCTGCGAGTCTGGATCTTGCCTTCGATGTAGAGCTTTGTTCCCTTCTTGACGTAGTCGCGGATGATCTCGGCAGTTCGGCTGAAGGCGACGAGATTATGCCACTCGGTGCGGTCCTGCCAGTTGCCCTGCGCGTCTTTTTGCCGGTCGCTGGTGGCCAGGGTCAGGTTGGCGACCATGGTGCCGCCGGGGGTGGAACGGATCTCGGGATCTTTACCTACGTTGCCTAAAAGGATGACTTTGTTGACGCTCTTGGCCATGTTTCGTGCACTCCGGTAAGGAGAAAGAATAGCAGACGCGGGAGTGTTCGGTGGGCGTGCAAAACTTTTCGACGGCGCGCACACCTGACTTGCTAACTAATCCATTAGTTGCTAGTCTATGGTTGTGTTAGAGCAAATCCAGTTGACGGATTTGCCTATTAGAATCAACGAAATGCCTCCGAAGAAATCCAATACGCTGACCGAAGCCGAGCTGAGACTGATGAAGATTCTCTGGCGGCGGGGCGAGTCCGCCGTCACCGATCTGGTGGCCGATCTGCCGGAGGGCGAGGCGCTGGCCTACAACTCGGTGCTGACGACCATCCGCATCCTGGAGCAGAAGGGCTACGTCGAACACAGGCAGGAGGGGCGGGCGTTCATCTACCGGGCCTGCGTGGCCGAACACGAGGCGGGCCGGTCGGAGGTGCGCCACGTGCTGAGCCGGTTCTTCGGCAACTCGCGCGAGCGGCTGCTGCTTTCGCTCCTGGGAGACGGCGAGATCTCGGTCGAGGAGCTGGAACGCCTGAAAGAGGCGATCCAGAGCGCGGCCCCGGATGGGGCGGAGGCGGTCGGCCTCAAATCCGCGCAGAGCGAGCGGGCCGGCAGAGCCGAGCCTGGAGAGAGGGCTTAGCGCATGCATTTCGTCGCCATGGCCGGATTCTTCGCGCACAGCTTTGCGGCACCGGGCGCGTTGCAGGCCTTTGCCCGGATTGCCGCGCCGGTCACGGTGGCGGCGCTTTGGCAAGGAGCGGTTGTCGCCGCGGGGCTGGCGATCTGCCTGCGGTTCGCACCGCGAATTCCGGCGGCGCACCGGTTTGGTGCGTGGGTCGCGGCTTTCGCGGTACTGATCGCGCTGGAGGTCCTGCCGTTTTTGGGGCTTCTTGGTTCGGCGGCGGCAGGGGAGACGGCATCGGGCTCATCGCCTCATCCGTGGCTGGAACTGGACGCGCACTGGAGTCTGCTGTTCGCCGCGCTGTGGATTGCGCTGGCTGCTTATCGGGCCGGCGATCTGGTTTTGCACTCTGTGCGGCTGCGGAGGTTGTGGAAGTCGGCTACGCCGGTGGAAGACAGCCACGCTGCCGGGCTCGCGACGGGGCTGGGGTTGAAACGGGTGCAGGTTTGTACGACACCGGAGCTTGACCGTCCCAGCGTGATCGGCTTTTTCGCGCCGCGAATTCTTATTCCCGATTGGCTCCTTGCACGGCTCACGCCGGGCGAGTTGGAGCAGGTGATTCTGCACGAAGCAGAACATCTGCGTCGGCGCGACGACTGGACCAATCTGTTGCAAAAACTTTGCCTGGTTCTCTTCCCTCTTAACCCTGCGCTGGCGTGGATTGAACGGCGGCTCTGCCGCGAGCGCGAGATGGCGTGCGACGAAGGCGTGGTCCGCGTGACGCGCGCACCGCGCTCGTATGCTGCATGCCTCGCCAGCCTGGCAGAGCGGCGACTGCAGCGGCGGGTTGATGCACTGTCGCTCGGCGCCTTCGAGCGGCGGCCGGAGCTGGCGCATCGCGTCCACAGCCTGCTGCTGAAGAAGAGGGTGCTGGGCCCGATCGGCGCGCGCGCTTTGCTGGGTGTAGTAGGGTGCGGGCTGCTGGTCGGCTCGGTTGAGATGGCGCGTTGCCCGCAGCTGGTGGCGTTTGTGCCCACGCACCCTGCGGCTGACTCCGCGAAGATCGCACAGTTCGAGGAAGCGCAGCCGGTTGGGGGACGCATAGGGATGCCGGCATATCGCGCGACGAATGTCGAGGCGATTCTCCCTGCCAGTTCGCGCGATGGCATGGATTTTCGCGCTGTCGAGCGGCGTGGAACCGGAACGGCAAGCACGGAGCAAAAGACCGAGGCTCAGCCCGCTCATCTGGCTTCGACGGAACCGAAGCAGCAAATGCTGAAGGCGGTGATGCCGGGGCCGCGCACGAAGACAGCTTCGCCGGCGCAATCGCAGGAGTGGGTGGTGTTCACGTCCTGGCAGGTTGAGAGCTCTGCACAGACTGCCGGAATGATTGCGGACTATGACACAGATGCGCGGCAGACCGAGGCTACCACCGATGAGACGAGCGGCGAGCCTTCGGCAGCGCAGAACCGAATCACAGTAACGCAGCTGATCCTGAAGATCGATCCTGTGAAGCAGGCTTCGGCGAACCAGGCTTCCGACTCGACGCCGGTTAAGAAGGCACAGTCGACAAATTCGAATTCCGTAGTAAAGCCCGTTTTACACTGGCCTGCCCCGCTGCCTTTCGGCACCGGCTGGCTAGTGATCCAACTTTAAACATCAACCTTCAACCTCAATGGAGAATTACCCATGCCAGCAACAACTAATTCATTAGTAGAGAAGACCAGAAAGGTGGCTCCGCCGCTGTTCGCGGCGGCGGTGCTGATTGTCACGTTCGCTTTCCTGTCGGGCCACAACTCGGCCCATGCAGCCGCGGCAGCGGGGCCGATGGATGATTCCAGCGTGTCGTCGCTGGTTGCGCTCGATAACGCGGTCGAAGCAGTTGCGGCGCGGGTTACGCCGGCGGTGGTCAACGTGCAGGTCACGTCGCGGGTCTCGGAAGACCAGGCCTCGGAGGATGGCGGCAATCCGAACGGCGGCAATTCGCCACAGGATCTCCCGCCGGGACTGCGCCAGTTCTTCTTCGGATTCGGCGGCCAAGGCATGCAGGGGATGAAGCCGCAACCGCAGTTTCAGCATGGCATCGGCAGCGGCATCATCATCTCGCCGGACGGCTATATCGTGACCAACGACCACGTGGTGGATGGCGCGACGCAGATCCGCGTGACGATGGATGACAAGCGCGTCTTTCCGGCCAAGCTCATCGGCGTGGACAAGCTTGACGACCTGGCTGTCATCAAGATCAACGCCAGCAACCTGTCCAGTCTTCCGTGGGGCGACTCGGACAAGTTGCATCCAGGCCAGACGGTGCTCGCGTTCGGCAACCCGTTCGGCAACTTTCCGTTCACCGTCACCCGTGGCATCGTGAGCGGGCTGAACCGGCCAAATCCGTACTCGGACGATCCGCGCAAGCCGGGCGACTTCATCCAGACGGATGCGGCGATCAATCCCGGCAACTCCGGCGGGCCGCTGGTGAATGCGCATGGCGAAGTGGTGGGCATCAACACCTTCATCATTTCAGGAAGCGGTTCGTTTGCCGGCGCGGGATTTGCGATTCCCTCGGAGATCGCGAAGAATTCCGTGAACGAGATCATCAAGACCGGCTCGGTGAAGCACGGTTATCTCGGCATCAGCATCAACAGCGTCATGCCCGACAACGCGTCGTTCTTCAATCTGCCCACGGCTTCGGGAGCGATTGTGAGCCAGGTGACTCCGGACTCGCCTGCCAGCCGCGCGGGACTGAAGACCGGCGACGTGATCCGCACGCTCAACGGCAAGGAAGTCGCCGACAGCAGCGCTCTGCAGGTGGCTGTGAGTGAGATGACGCCGGGCACTTCGCTGGAACTTGGCGTGATTCGGGACGGAAAGCCGGAGACCCTGCACGCGACGGTCGGCGAGTTCCACGCGAAGGGTACTGAAGAGGCGGAAAGCTCCAACGGCGGAGAGAACCATGGCAAGCTCGGGCTGGCGGTGGACAACCTGACCCCCGACGTGCGCCAGCAGTTCAACATTCCGCAACACGTGGAGGGCGCGGCGGTGCAGAACGTGCGGCCGGGCAGCGCGGCGGAAGATGCCGGTCTTGCCCCGGGCGACGTGATCCTGGAAGTGAACCGCAAACCGGTAAGCGACGCCGACAGCTTCGTGAACGCGGTCCATGCGGCTCCCGCGGGGAAGGACATTCTGTTGCTGGTGTGGTCGAATGGCGGCGCGAGCTATCGCGTGATCCATGCCGACCAGAATCTGCAGAACGGCATGTAATGACTGCAACGCCGCTCCTACTCTTTGTCATTCATTCCGACCCTCTAGAAGGGATAGCACGAACCTATCTGGCCCCTCAGATCCCTCGCGAAGAGCGAGGGATCTGTTTTATCCCTCGAACGAGAGCTGTCCATCTGAACGCTACCGCCTTTAATCAAAGGCTGGGCAGCCCAATGTTAGACTTTGGGCGATGGCAATCGCCGGAATAATCCTGCTCGTTCTGGGCACAGGATTGCTCTCACTGGCTGTATTCTTTTTTCTCGTCGCATTCCTGCCGACCAGCGGGTGGGATTTTTTCGGTCGCGTTTATTTGCCCTTATCCGAATTCCTCGCTGTCTCAGGTAGCAGTGCATTTCTTCTCGGCATCTATCTGGTGCGACGAACCCGCAAACTGCGCCAATTCGAAAAGGCTGCGGAATGGAATAAAAGGTCGCTCCGTGGAATTGTTTGTAGTCAGACTGACGCTCCGATCTCGAGAGCGACTGTGGATATTTTTGTTAAGCAAGAACAGGGCAATGAACCTGTGGCGACGACACAGACGGACTCGCACGGGAGGTTTTCCGCTGACCTACCCGAGGGACGATATCTCTTGGGAGTAGGCGCTCCAGAAATCGGAGAGTTCTTCTTAGAGGTCGCTATATCGAAGTTGGCCAATAACACTGAATTACGAATCAAATTCGAACCGAATGGTCAACGACATGATGATCGTGGAAATGATCACTGACGCCTATTCTTCAGCCACTTGGCTACCCCTAGCGTCAGCAGCATCCCGCCGAAGGGGATGCATCCCAGCACAACGATGAGCGCAAACCAGCCGGCATTGGTGTGTGCGCCGGTGCGCGTAAAGCCGCCGAAGACGGTTTCGAGCAGGATGCCGGCCAGAATGCCCGTGCCTACGATGCCGCCGCCGCCCTGCAAAAGCTGCCGCGTGCCGTCATCGGGCATTGGCTGCTTGTTGAATTTTGATTCTCGCGCACTCACCGCCATCCCTTGATCTATCCCTGCGCCAGGCGCAGCATCACGT
>DATJNF010000029.1:0-136542 GCA_035508375.1 Occallatibacter sp.
CCGGATATTTTTTCTGCGGGTCGTATGCGGGCGGCGGAATGAGAAAGCCCTGGAGTTTGGTGCCGTCCTTCGCGGTGAACCAGAAGGATTCCATTTTGGGGAGATCGAGCTGGGCGAGGAGGGCGTCGTTGAGGTGGGTGAGAGGGCGATCACCAACTTCCATTCCCATTGTCGCAAAGAGCACTGACTCGCCTGGGCTGCCAATCGTCATTTTCGTCGCGACAAGCAATCCGCCTGCCTTGATTGGATGGAGATCGGAGAATGCGCCGCAACACGGAGGTTCGGCAAATGCTCTCTCACCTCCATCAAGCCCGGCGGCGAAAACGGGCTCCTCTCCCTGGATGCCGGAAACAAATAGGACTTGCTGTGAATCTGGTGTCCACGTAAGCTCATCCACCCAGTTATCAAACTTCGGCAACAGGTCCTTGCCCGTCTTTGTTATCCGGTCGTAGAGCCAGAGCCGGAACTTGTCGCTCTCATAGCCGGCGCGTGCCTGCGAGCGCCATGCGAGGTACTTTCCGTCGGGCGAGTAAGCGGGCGAAAAATTGCCTCCGGCTGACGTGCTCACCTTCACCGGCTTTGCGGCGGGCTCCGTAAGGTCGAGCGTGTAGATCTGCGCGCTGGTGGAGATGGCGGGAACCGGATCGGGATTTTCGGTGAAGGCCAGTTCTTTCGAGTCCGGCGAGAAGTCGCAGCCGCAGCTTGAGTCTTCGAGCGAGAAGGGCGGAACGTCGTGCGGGTCGCCGGGGTTCAGGTCGCGCATCTTGCCGTCATCGACCGAGACCAGGAAAAGATGCTTGCGCTTGTCGCCGGTGTAGGCGTTCCAGTGGCGGTAGAGGAGATGGGTGAAGCTCTGCGCCTTCACCTTGCTGTCGGCGAGGGCTTTATCTCTCGCCTGGTTACAACTGTTTCCGGCTTCGCTGTCCACAGGATTGATCGGCGGGCAGTTGGGGTAGACGGCGGAGGTGAAGACGATGGACTTTCCATCCGGCGACCACTTGGGGCTGTCGGCCTCGGTGGCGAGGCTGGTGAGCTTGCGGGGGTTCGCGGCTGCGCCGGTATCCGGATCGAAGTCGGCTAGCCAGATTTGCTGGCCGCCTTCGCGGGTTGAGAGAAAGAGAATCCATTTATTGTCTGGCGCGAATTGCAGATTGCTGTCGCCCGGTTCACCCACGGCGAGCTTGATGGGGTCGCCGCCGGAGATTTTCTGCAGCCAGAGCTCGGGGGTTTTGGTGTTCTGGTTGAGATCGACGGTGGTGACCGAATACGCCAGCCATTTACCGTCGGGCGAAACGGCTGTGTCGCCGAGGCGCTTCATCTGCATCATGTCGTCAAAAGTCATCGGCCGCTTAGCGGAAGGGGTCATGGGACGATTCTGGCCTGATGACTGAGCGGAGACGAGTGAGGCTGTACAAGCGATCAGTAAGGTGAGGATTTGTGCTTTCCCAGGTCCCCAAATGCGAGGGACCTCGGGCACCCATTTGCCTGGTTCGTTAGAGTCTTTGGTTTCCCACCCTAACCGATTCGCAGAAAACGCGATTCGGCTAGGATGGGGCACCCCTTTTCTTGCTGGTCGATGCATGGGGAACCCCTTCTCACCGAAGTGAAGAGAAAAGTGTACAACGGAAGAACAGAGATCAGGGGTCAGAGATCAGAGATCAGTTTTTCTGCTATTTATTTTCGTTCGCTGTCAGGCGGAAGGTGATGGTTCCCCAAAAGAGGCGGGCGCGCATCTGCACGGGGAGGTGGCGGTCGTCGTCGGTGTACCAGATCCAGATGCTGCCGCGATTTTTCACCACGCCTGCGTCGGCGGTGGGCTGTACGCGAATGGTCTTGAAGGTGCCGAGCGTGGTTTTGATCTCTTCGCGGCCCTCGACCTTCATGGTCACAGGTACAGTGCGCTGGGCGTCGGCGACCGGGACGACGAAGTTGTGGCCCACTTCGAGCGGCTGGGAGGCGGTATAGAAGATGCCCGTCAGCAGATCGGTCAGGCAGCCCTGGACGGGTGTTTCGACGTGCTTGGTCTGGCCGTTGACGAGATTCTTTTCATCCAGAATCGACTTGCTCTGGCCGTAGTCGATCTTCAGGGTGGAGTTGACCTGCCGCCGGCCTTCGACGGTCTGCTTGTCGAACTCCGAGGTGCAGCCGCGGTTGCGGTCGAGGACGGACTGAAAGCGGTCGGCGACGTGAAAGATCATGTTGATAGCGCCGATTGTGTCAGCTGTGGCAGAGATGCGCTCACGGTCGCCATCGGCCTCGAAGTGCAGCACGGCCTGGCCAGCGGGAAAGACGCGCCAATCCACCGAATAGGTGAGCGTTTGTTTTTGGGGAAAGCTGAACCCTGGGCGCGGCGGGGCGAGCGAAGCAGTCTGCTGGCTATGAGCCACAGCCGCGAGCGCAAGGGCGCAAAAAAGGGGCACTGCGTATGCGCGTCTCTTCAACGTCGGCGATGGCTCCTTAACGATTTGACGAACTGTACAGGCAATCCGCTTACCGCGCCCTTGCAACAAAGACCTCCACCAGCGGGCGCAGAAACAGCAGGCTGAGATAAAGCAGTGCGGTCCCTAGCAAAGCATTGTACTCGCGGTGCTTGCGATAGAGGGCCAGGGAAAAACCCGAGGTAACCGCCTCATTTACCGGAGCACCGGGTTCCGGCGATGCTCCGCTATCGGAAACCTGCGCCGGCGTGAGCCGGGGAACGAGCCGGGGGACTTGCCGGCAATAGGCGTCAAACTGCGGGAATGTGGCGCGCAGAAATCCTTCTTCCGAGGCGATCACCGGGATGTAAATGATGGCGAATCCGGCAGCAAGCACCAGGGCAACGGCCCAACTGCCGAGCGCCACAGCGAAGCCCGCGGCGATCAGCATGGATCCCAGATACAACGGGTTACGCGTGTGAGCATAGGGGCCGGTTGTGGTCAGCTCGCGGTTTTTTTTCACGTAGCCCGAAGCGTACCCTCGCAGCCAAAGGCCGGGCAGGACCAGGACGAGGCTCCAGGCAATCGCCGCAGGCCGCGGGGCACGCCGCCACAGCTCGAAGAGATACAGGATCGCGGTGAGAAAGCCGAGCGGCACCCGGATTCGCCGCGCGACCCGCTGCCAGCGCCAGTGCGTGGAGCCGCTTTTGGGAGAAGAGGCATACTGGGTCATAGGGCCTTTTCCGCCAGCAGCTCGTCGGCAGCCCGCAGCACCTCTTCGGGAGCGATGGTCAGCAGGCCAGCCTCGGGCTCGGGATGCCGAGTGTGGTCCCGCTTGCTTTCAGGGTTGCGCAACACTTTGAATCGGGTGCCATACGGGCCGTTGCGGCTGGGATCGGTGGGCCCGTAGATTCCCACCACCGGCCTGCCGAGCGCACAGGCGAGGTGCAACGGTCCGGTGTCTCCGGCCACGCACAGAGCTATTCGGCGGGTGAGGGCGATCAGCTGTTCCAGGGAAGTGGAGAGCGGAATGGCCGCGCCGCTGACTTCTTTCACAATCACGTCGGCCATGGACTCTTCGCCGGGACCGGCATTGACCAGGACGCGAAAACCGCGGCCCATCAGGCCACGCGCGACCGCGGCAAAACGCTCCACCGGCCAGCGCTTGGCTCCCCAGCCGGCGCCTGGGTTGACCAGCGCGACGGGTCGTGTGCCACTGGAGGCCAGCAGCGCATCGCACCAAGTCTCCGCCTCGGGGTCGACTGGCAGCGGCACGGAGACCGGGCGCAGCTCGTCGCCGGCGACCTGCTCGGCGATCTCGATGCCCTGTTCGATCACATGTGCAGCGTGGGTGGCAACGCGGTCGGAGTAGAGCCAACGCGCAGCCCGTTCGCGCGGCTCGTCCTCGCCGATCACCCGCTTGGCGCCGGTCATGCGAGCCACCACAGCCGAGCGGATGGCTCCCTGCAGGTCGATGACCGTGTCGTAGCCGACGGTTCGCAGCTCCTGGCGCAGGTCCTGAATCTCACCTAAAGTCTTCAAAACCTGTGAATTGCTGCGCCACTCCCGAGTGGCGGCGAGATGTAGCCCATCCACGACAGGCATGGCGGGGCCGCGCTCTTTGGCTCCCTGCGCCGCCAGCAACGCGCGCCAACGCGGCTCTACTACCCAATTGATGACCCAGCTGGGGTGTGCCTGACGCAGTGCCGTCACTGCCGGAAGCGCGTGCAGAATGTCGCCCATGGCGCCCAAACGGACCACGAGCAACCGAAACTTGGACTGTGTGTGCAAACTCTAATTTTCGCACAGGCCCAGATACGCGAACCTGTTCCACCGGCCCGCCGGTCAAAGACGGCAAAGTCCCCAATCAGCGACGAGGAATTGCAAATGATCCAGGAACCTGGGTTCCCAGTGGTCTTACGAAGCTCTCTGGCGCAGTTCCTGCTCTGCCCGGAACCAGTCTTCTTCGTGATGTCCGTCGAGGCGGCCGCGCTCGTTCCAGTAGCGGTGAGCGAGTTCCGCCACCTGATCGTGGCTCACGATGCGCATCTCCGTCACGTTCGCAGCAGCGCCATTTGTTTCGGTTTTCTTGACTGGCGCCTTCCGGGGCTTTGCCGGGGCTTTCGGTTTGGCGCTTGTTTTCTTGACGGTCTCTGCCATGGAAATATCCTCCTGAGGGTTGGGGGGCCAACATACGGGCCGTCCCTCCTAGGATAACGGAATTAGGGAACGGTCGAAAACCGGAATTGCAGCCCCGGGCACCTCTTGCATCAACGCTGCACCGGCAGGTGCTGCGCGGGCTACTGATTTTGCGGAGCTTATTGATCGCGGGCAGAGCTTCACCGCGGATTCGGCGGGTACCAGAATGGGAAACACGGTGCGCTCATCGCTGTAGCATGTCGATCGGCTTGGTGAAATCTGTAACGCGGATGTGTTTCGCGAGCGCGGGATGCTGGCGCTCGAGAGCCCGATACATCTCCCAGGCCACGCGGCGGTAGCTGAAGTGGCCCGCTGGCGCGGAGCGCAGCTCCGAGATGTACTGCGCCTCAGCAAAATCCATCTTGAAGAGGCTGCGGATGCGCGTGGCCAGGGGCAGCAGGTACAGCGCGGACTGCGCGGCCTCGGGCGCGGAGCCCCCGGCAATTTTCGCGCTCGCGCGGTGCGCCGATTCGATCGCGCTCTGATACTCCGCCAGCATTCCCGACTCAGCGAGGATGTCGGTTTCGGCATCGAGGTCGCCCGAGGTGGGCGTTTCGTAACCATGCAGGCTGGTGAAGCCCTGGATGATCTGCGTGCATCGGCGATGACGGTGCATATCGCGAAAGCCGCCGATGTCCATGAGGATGTCGAAGCGAAGGGCAGCGCCGGCGTGGAAGGGGCGGAGCGCCTCGTCGTGGCGGCCCCGGTGCTTTAGCCCGAGCTCGATAATCTCCGCGACCTGAGCGGCTGGAAGTGCGGCGACGAGGTCGCGAATCTGGCGGTAGGCGTGATGGCTGGCTGAGTAGAGGAGGGTTGCTGCGAGTTCGACTTCGAGCGATTCGGTGCGCTCGACCAGATCGACCACTGCGTGGGGCAGCTCTTTGGACGAGAGCGTGCTGAGAATCTCAGCCGCTGCCTGCGCAAGCTCGGCGCAGGTCTGCATCTCGTAAGCATTTGGCTGGGCGTATTTCACGAGTGTCGGCGCGGTGCGGATTTCGCGGGTGAAGAGCTGCGCGGCTTCGGCAGCGAGCGAGTTCCCTTCGTGGGTGTCCAGAGCGGCCAGCCTTTCGACGAAGGCCTGAGCGGCTTGTCCATTCACATTCCAGGCGCAGCCTGTGGCGGCATCGCGCAGCTTGGCGCCCAAGTCACGCACCTCGGCGACCGGGTGCGAAAGCAGGCGCGAAACCTGCGTCTCCAGGGTGCGCGCGCTGACGATCTGCCCCAGCGAGGTGTTAGTCGCGAGCGGCAGCAGGTAGCGCGCCACGTCGAAGGCCCGCGCCTTGAGCGTGCGCTCGTACGCCTCGGGCTTCAGCTCCTCAGGACGGGCTACGCGGCGACGCAGCACCTCCTGCACGGAGGTGGTGGTGCGCTGGTAACTCGCAAAGAGATTCTCGATTGTTTTGGCATAAAGCTGTGCCGAACCGGAATCCCCGCCGAAATCTGGAAGATACCACCCCGATTTCAGGAAATTCTGGTAACGAGTCGAACGCTCCTGCCCATCCCAGCGCTGTTCATCGACCAGGACGATCGCCGCCAGCAGGCTCAGCCGCTCGACGGCAAACGCAATGTGGGCCAGATCGGCGATGGACCGGTGGCCATATTGGAAATAAAATGTATTGAGGAACTGTTCGGCACGCTGCGCGCTGATCTCCTGGAGAGACTCGCGCATCGAAAGAGCCGAGCGCGAGTACTTGGCCATCGCGAATGCCAGCACCTCCGGGTCAGCGCCGTGAACGGCAAAGACTTCAGTTTGGTTCCGGGCGGCCGGAGAAGAAAAAGATTCACTGGACATTAGGGTGCTCTCGCGAACAGAATACGTCATCGAGGTTAGTGCGCAAGACTGCGGTCATTGAGCTACGATCCCGGCAGCATCCGTCCGCTAGAGCAAGGAGCTGTACCGGGGCCCGTTGGAGTGGGCCATGCAGGAATTTCTCTTTCGCACATCGCACAAACCGCGGCCTCTCCCCTCTGGCCGCTGGGCACTAACCCAGCGTTGGAACGATCTGCTTTTTGCGCATTGGCCGGTTCCCGTTCCCGCCATGTCCGCGCTCCTTCCCGACTGGCTCGAAGTGGACAGTTTCCAGGGTTCAGCCTGGCTGGGGGTTGTGCCGTTCTGGCTGGACCGCATCAAGATCCGCGGCATACCGAGCTTGCCCGGCGTCCGCAGTTTTCCTGATCTGAATCTGCGCACCTACGTGCGCGACCGCTATACGGGAACGCCCGGCATCTACTGCTTCTCGCTGGATGCGAGCAACGTAATTGCCATCGCCTTGGCCCGGCTCTTCTATCACCTGCCCTATTATTGGGCCGAGATGCGGCTCGAGCAGCGCTCCGACCGTGAATTTTCGTTTTACAGCCGCCGGCTCTTCGCCGGCCGGCAGGTTATCTTCAAGGCGCGCTACCGTGGACTAGGACCGACACGCAAGACAGCTGAGCAGCGGCCCGGCACCTTCGAGTACTTCATCACCGAGCGTACGTGCCTGTTCAGCTCCAACCGTGCCGGCCATCCGGTGCGTGCCAATCTCCACTATGTCCCCTGGCCGCTCGAAGAGGCCGAGGCCGAAATCGAGTGCAACGACCTGCCCTCCACGGTCGGGTTTCAGCTGCCGGACCTCGAACCGATCCTGCATTATTCGCGGCGGCTGGCTGTCTACATCTGGCCGACTGAGCTGGCCCGGCCCGCGATTGCTGGACGGCCCGTCACCGTGGCGGCTACGCCGTCAGGCTAGCCAGAAGTCCCATCCCGCAGCTATTCATCTCCGACGCGAGGGTTCCGTGTGCGGGCACGGCGGTGTTCCGCTGTCTATAATGGAGCTATTGGATTTCACCGAGGCAAAGGCACATTTATGAGCAACTTACAGGGGCGCATCGCGCTCGTTACCGGAGCTTCACAGGGCATCGGCCGCGCCTGCGCACTGGAGCTGGGCAAGGCCGGGGCTACGGTTGCGCTGGCTGCCCGCAACGAGACAAAGCTGGCGGAAGCGGTGAAGGAGATCGAAGCGGCGGGCGGCCAGGCGACGGGCTTTGCCCTCGATGTTGCCAGCGAAGAGTCGATCAAGGCCGGCGCCAAAGCCGTGCTGGAGCGGTTCGGCAAGGTCGAGATCCTGGTGAACAATGCCGGCATCACCCGCGACGGTCTGATGCTGCGCATGAAGCGCGCTGACTGGGATGATGTGCTGGCCACCAACCTGACCGGCACATTTCTGCTCACGCAGGCCATCCTGAGCCCGATGCTGAAGAACCGCTGGGGCCGGATCATCAACATTTCGAGCGTGGTAGGGCGCACGGGGCAAGCTGGCCAGGTGAATTACGCGGCCTCCAAGGCCGGACTGATCGGGTTTACGCGCTCGATGGCACGCGAAGTCGCTTCGCGCGGCATCACCGTGAACGCGGTGGCTCCCGGCTACATTGAAACGCCCATGACGGCTGTTTTGAACGAGGAACAGCGGAAGGCCATGATGGCGCAGATTCCCCTGGGCCGTCCTGGAACCGATACCGAAATTGCACAGTGCGTGGCATTTTTCGCCTCAGACGCTGCCGCCTACATCACCGGCCATGTTATGGATGTGAATGGCGGCATGTTCATGGGGTAACGTGACCCGGCCGGTGACTTGTCGACCGATCATGTTCCCCTGTTCGTGGGATTCGTCGCAGCAAGTTTAAGGGGCACACTGTCGATAGACCTTTTGGGCGTGTGTTGATGGCAGCAACCGAGACAATCGCGGCAAATCTTTCCCAGACCATTCCGGAATCTAAAGCGGATGGTGTGCGCTATGTCGCGCGCCAGCCCATTCTCGATCTGCGGGGACGTGTCCATGGCTATGAGCTGCTGTTTCGCAGCGGCCGCGAACAGTCATTCCGCGGCGATGTCGAGATGGCCACCCGCACGATGCTCGACAACACCGTTATCTTCGGTCTGGAGCAGCTTACCGGCGGCCTGACGGCCTTCGTGAACTGCACGCGGGAAGCGCTTACCGACAATCTCGTCGATATTCTGCCGCCCAGCATGTGCGTGCTGGAGATTCTGGAGACCGTAGAGCCGACTCCCGACCTGGTGGATGCCTGCCGCAACCTGAAGAAGGCGGGATTCCGGCTGGCGCTCGATGACTTTACCTGGCACCCGAAGTTTGAACCGCTGATCGAACTGGCCGACTACATCAAGGTCGACTTCACGCTTTCCAATGCGAAGGATCGGCAGGAGCTGATGCGGCGCGTCCATGGCGCGCCGATCGCCATGCTGGCAGAGAAGATCGAAACGCAGGAAGAGTACAAGCAGGCCTGCGCGGAAGGCTTCACGCTGATCCAGGGCTACTACTTCTGCCGGCCGCAGCTCATCGAAAACCGCAATGTTCCGGCGAACCGGCTCTCGCAGATCGAGATTCTGCGCCTGTTGCACGAAGAGACTCTGAATCTGCCGGAGATTGCACGCCTGGTGAAGCGCGATGCTTCGCTCACCTACCGGCTGCTGCGCCTGATCAACTCACCGATCTTCGCCATGCGCTATCAGGTGCGATCGGTCGAGGCGGCGCTGATGGCGATCGGCGAAGATGTCTTCCGGCGCATTGCGACGCTGGCCATCGCCAGCGAGCTCAACGCGAATCAGACAGTCGAGCTGCTCCGCATGGCGTTTGTCCGTGGCCGGTTCTGCGAACTGGCGGCGGAGCTATGTGGGCTTGATGCTACCGAACAGTATCTGCTGGGATTGCTGAGCCTGCTTCCGGCGATGCTGCAAGTGCCGATGCGGCAGTTGGCGCCGGATCTGCCCTTGCGCGAGGCCATCCGCGTGGCGCTGATGGGCGAGGCTGTTCCTGAGCGGCGCGTACTGGAATGGCTGATCGCGCACGAACACGGCAACTGGGCTGCCTGCGATGCGCTCGCTGCCGAACATAAACTCGACCAGGACGCGCTGCTGCGCACCTATGAGGACGCGGTTGTCTGGGCCGAGTCCGCGCTTCAGTTCGCATAGTTCCGCACTCCATCGACCCTTTCCAGCTCCCAGAATTCCGCGGCTGACGTGTGTCTTCCCTCCTGAAGCCGCCAGAGTATACTGTGGCGTTCGTGAAGGCGGACTGCATTCCGCCATCTCTTCGATCTCCGGAGGAGCCATGTCCATTTCACGCGCGGGCACGCTGTGCCTGATCGCTGTGCTTGCCGTTCCTGCAGCCGTTGCCCAGAATAGCGCGCAAGCGGTTTCGCCAAACGGCCAGATCACGCTCACGCTTCTTCCTGCCGATGCCGCTCACGGCGATCTGCGTTACACGGTTGACTTCCACGGCAAGCGGCTGATCGACGAATCCAAACTCGGGTTGGAGATGGAAGGACGGCCCGCGCTCGGCGAAGGTATGCACCTGAGCGGCTCGCGGCCGGAAACCGTTGACGAAAGCTACAGCATTCCGGTGGGCAAGACCAAAGAGGTGCGCGATCATTACAACGGCCTGCGCGCCGAGTTCACCGACGGGAGCGGCCGCAGGCTCGACGTCGAAGTGCGCGCCTACGATGATGGCGTTGCCTTCCGATACAGCGTGCCGGCGCAGCCGGGGCTTGCGCAGGTGAAGATTCTGCACGAGGACACGGAGTTTTCCTTCCCGAAAGATGCGGAGAGCTATCCGCTGATCCTCGATGGATTTCAATCGTCGTACGAAGATGAATATCAGCTGCGCAACGTGAGCGGGCTGCATCCAGACTGGCTGGTCGCACTGCCCTACCTCGCGCATGAGGCAGGGATCGGCTGGCTGGCGATCACGGAGGCCGACATCGAGAACTACGCGGGCATGTATTTGCGCAAGAGCCAGCGCTTTGCCGAGCGGGTGTTGCACGCGGAGCTGACGCCGCGGCGCGATGAGGCCGGCAAGCTCGAGCCGGACGGCGCGGCCGTGGTGACGGCGACGCCGTTCGCGAGCCCCTGGCGCGTGCTGATGATCGCCGACGATCCTGGCAGGCTGATCGAATCGAATATCGTTCTCAATTTGAATCCGCCCTCGAAGATCGCCGACACCTCGTGGATCAAGGCAGGCAAATCGGCGTGGGACTGGTGGTCGGGCGATGCCGCGCCGAGCGTCAGCTTCAAGACCGGCATGAACACCGCGACCATCAAGCATTACATCGACTTCGCCTCGGCGTCGGGATTTCCTTACATGCTGATCGACGCGGGATGGGCAAAGCCTGCGCCCAACGCCCCTGCGGATCTGCCGCGGCAAGCGGATATCACGCAAACGACAGCGGCGATCGACATGCCGGAGCTGTTGCGTTACGCCAAAGAGAAAAACGTGAAGCTCTGGCTGTGGGCGCACTGGACGTCAGTGGACAAATACATGGACCAGGCGTTTCCGCTGTTTGAGAAGTGGGGCATCGCGGGGGTGAAGATCGATTTCATGAACCGCGACGATCAGTGGATGGTCGACTGGTATCGACGCGTGGTGGAGAAGGCCGCCGAGCATCACCTGATGATCGATTATCACGGCGCCTTCAAGCCCGACGGCCTGCGCCGCACCTACCCGAACCTGGTGACTCGTGAAAGCGTCATGGGCAAGGAGTATCTGCGGGTGACCGCGCGCGTTACGCCGGCACATAACGTCACATTGCCCTTTACGCGCATGCTGGCAGGACCGATGGATTACACGCCGGGGGCCTTCGGCAATGTCACTCTCGAGAACTTCGTCCCGCGGAGTTTTGAGCCCATGGGCCTGAATACGCGGGCGCACGAGCTGGCGCTGTACGTCGTGTTCGAGAGCCCCCTGCAGATGGTCTCGGATTATCCGGAACACTACGCGGGTCAAAAGGAATTCGATTTCATCAAGCGGGTCCCGACCACGTGGGACGAGGTGCATTCGATCGGCGGTGTGCCGATGGAGTGGATTTCGCTCGCGCGGCGCAGCGGCTCGGACTGGTATGTGGGCACGATGACCAACTGGGATGAACGCACGGTAAAAATCCCGCTCGATTTTCTGGGGGCGGGCAAGTACATCGCGGAGATGTACGCCGATGCTCCCGATACGGCGAAGGAACCGACGCATACCACGCTCACCCGGCAATCCGTCGACCGTGCGACAGTGCTAGATGTGCACATGGTCTCCGGCGGGGGTAACGCAATGTGGATTCATCCTGCGGAAAAGCCCTGATTTGCGGGCAAAACCGATTTGCCTTGAAGGACATAATGAATCCCCTTGGCCAGACCTCTCATCTGAGAAGATAGTGAACGTGAGCGGGGGGATTTCTTTGCTTTTTCAGCGGTTGGGTGCTGCATTTTTGGTGTCAGCTCTCGCTCTGGCCGCCGCCGACGCCCAGGCGCCGAATGCGAGTTCGGCGACCAATCCCTATTGGGGCAGCATCACGGTGCAGCCGGCGACCGATGAGATCCTGAAGCTCTCACTCGATGACGCGATTCGCCGCGGCTTCGCGAACAATCTGGGCCTGCGCGAGGCGGAGAACAACGAGCTCGCTTTGAAGGGGCAGAAGAACGAGGCCCTGCAGCAGTTCCTGCCCACTGTGACATTCACCGGCGACGCGGGTTATCACCAGATCAATCTCGTGGCGTTTGGCTTCAAGCCGAGTGTGCTTTCGAATTTTGCTTCCCTTCTTCCGCCCGGGACGCCGCTCACGGGATTTCCCACGGTGACACGCGTGGACCTCACTGAGGCCCAGCTTCACTTGAGCCAGACGCTGTTTTCCGGGCCCGTGATCGCAGGTTATAAGGCTGCCGGCGCGGCGACGCGCGCAGCCTACTTTGCCAAGATGACAGCGCGCGGCGAAGTGGTACAGCAGGTCGCCACAATTTACCTGCGGTGCATCGCCGATGCCAGCGAAGTGGAAAACGCCAAGTCGCAGGTGGATGAGGCGCAGGTGCTGCTCGACCACGAACACCTTGCGCACCTGGCCGGAACGGTCGCCAATCTCGACGAGCTGCGCGCCCGCGTGCAATTGCAAACGCAGCAGCAGTCGCTGATCGCCGCGCAGAATCTGCTCGACAAAGACCTGATTCAGCTCAAGCGCGAGATCGGCATCGCACCGGGCCAGAATATGGAGCTTACGGATCAGGCACCTTACAGCGACCTAGCTACGCAAACGCCGGAAGAAGCGCTGGCCACTGCGTACAAAGACCGCCAGGACTATCAGAATCTCCAGAACCAGGCCGTCGAATTCAAGGCTGTCCATGCGGCCTACCGGAGCCAGCGGCTACCCACGCTCAAGTTTTCCAGCTTCTACGGCACCAGCACGGTAAATGGCGCAGGCACCCATGGGAACTTCGTGGCCTACGGCACGCTGAGCGTGCCCATCTTTCGCGAAGCGCGCTTGCGCGGCGATGAAGACGCCTCGAAGGCACAGCTGCAGTCGGTCAACGCGCAGCTGGATGACCTGCGGTCGCACATTGACCAGCAAGTGCGCTCGGCGCTGCTGGACGTGACGGCCAATCAGCAGCTCGTCGACGTGGCGCGCTCCAATGTTGAGCTGGCCCAGCGGGCGCTCAGCGACGAGACGGACCGCGTGAACGCAGGCGTGGACGACAATCTGCC
Source organism: Occallatibacter sp. (assembly GCA_035508375.1). Classification (GTDB taxonomy): domain Bacteria; phylum Acidobacteriota; class Terriglobia; order Terriglobales; family Acidobacteriaceae; genus Telmatobacter. Next base: position 13,127 of record DATJNF010000029.1, read on the forward strand.
GCTGGTCACGGCGCAGGCCGCTTTGGCCTCGGCACAGAGCAATCTTGTGGAAAGCCTCTACCAGTACAACCTGTCGAAGCTCGCCCTCGCCCGCTCCTGCGGGGTGCTGGAGCTGCAGTACCGGGCATACCTGGGACGGTAGGGCGTGGTCTTGCCAGATGGAACCGATAGAGGGAGTCCGGCAAACGAAAAACACTCCTCAGGGCTGAAGCCCAGGGATATTGGGGTCTGTCTCCGGCATGGCTGAAGCCATGCCCTGTTACAAAACACCGCGCGGTGGGACTATCAGAAACTAGTTACCCCATGAGGAATGTCCTCTCCCTGAATCCCCTGGAGTTGCGGTTCGCCAGACACTGCGGCCATCGTTTTTGTTGCCTTTAGCCATTCCTTTACATCTCTCCATGTAAGGTAGAACTCGGAGAACCGTCGCATGCCCAAGAAGCTGAAAGTTGAGTATTTTGTCGAGGCGGACGCGTTCGCTCTTGCTGCGCGTGCCGCGCGTCATTTTGTGGAACGTGCCGAAGCCGCCGTGGCCGCCCGCGGCCGGGCCCGCATCGCCATCAGCGGAGGGTCCACTCCCAAGGCGGCGTTCCAGTTGCTCGCCGACCCGGCCCAGCCCTGGCGCGCGCGTATGCCGTGGGACAAGCTGGAGCTGTTCTGGGTGGACGAGCGCTGCGTTCCGCCGGATCATGCCGACAGCAACTACCGCATGACCCGCGAAGCGCTGCTCGATCACGTGCCGCTCAAGCCGTCGCAGATTCACCGCATGGAGGGCGAGCGCGAGCCTGAAGCCGCAGCCTCGCGCTATGAATCCGAACTGCGCAACAGCTTCCGGCTGGAAGGCGCCGAGACACCGCGCTTCGACCTGATCAACCTCGGCATGGGCCCCGATGGCCACACCGCGTCACTGTTTCCGCATACCGCGGCGCTGCATGAGATGGGCCGCCTGGCTGTGTCGAATCACGTGCAGAACAAGGACGCCTGGCGCATCACGCTGACGTGGCCGGTGATCAACCAGGGCGCGCACGTCTTCTTCCTCATTGGAGGCGCGGACAAGGCGCAGATCCTGAAAGAAGTGATGCTAGGACCGCGCGATGCAGAGCGTTTGCCCAGCCAACTCATTGCACCGGCAGGCGGTATACTGACTCTGCTTCTCGACAAGGCTGCGGCTGCTCTGCTGCCTGCGACCGACAAGCAGGGCTACGGCTCTTTTGAGAGGGAAGGATGATTCTGGCCGGAGATGTAGGCGGCACAAAGGTTCACCTGGCGCTGTACGACTTTACCGACGGCGAGCTGAAGCACGCCCGCGATCAGCAGTTCCCGGCCAAGGAGTACTCCGGGCTGGAAGAGATCGTGCGCGAGTTCATCGTCACGGAAAAGATCACGGCCGCCTGCTTCGGCGTACCCGGCCCGGTGCGCGAAGGCCGGCTGCGGTTGACCAATCTGCCCTGGACTCTCGACAGCCGCGAGTTGGCTACGCATCTCAAGATCGACTACGTCTTCCTCATTAACGATCTGCAGGCCAACGGTTATGGCATCGCCGAGCTTTCCGCCGACCAGATCTACACGCTGAGCGAAGGCGACGCGCGCCAGTTGGGCAATCGTGCGCTCATCTCCGCCGGAACCGGATTGGGGCAGGCCTTCCTCATTTGGGACGGCCGCGATTATGTGCCCTACCCTTCCGAAGGCGGGCACTCGGATTTTGCGCCACGCAATGAGGACGAGATCGACCTGCTCCGCTTCCTGATGCAGAAATACAACGGACGCGTGAGCTTTGAGCGCGTCGTGAGCGGGCAAGGCATCACCAACTGCTACGAGTTTCTGCGCGAGGTGCGCGGCATGGAAGAGCCGACCTGGCTCGCCGAGCGCATCGCCACCGAGGATCCCAACGCCGTGATCACCGAGCTGGCGCTAGCGGCCAAGAGCGAGATCTGCGAGAAGGCGCTCGACATGTTCGTCTCCGCCTACGGCGCGGAGGCCGGCAATCTCGCGCTCAAGGTGCTCGCTGTCGGCGGACTGTATCTGGGTGGCGGCATCGCGCCGCGCATCCTTGAAAAGCTGAAAGACGGCACTTTCATGAAGGCCTTTACCGACAAAGGCCGCATGGCCCAGCTGCTAGCGCACATGCCGGTGCGCGTGATTCGTGAAAGCCGCACGGCGCTGATTGGCGCGGCGGCTTACGCTGAGGCGCGGGCCGCGGAACTGAGCGGGATTTCGCCGCGCGCGGCGAGTGTGCGGTTCTGAGCTGAATCCCGCCCAAGCAAAGCTTGGACGGGCCACCCGATTTTTATCATGCTCGAGCGCTCCGCTACGCCGGCGCAGTATGTTTCGAATCTGAAGAAACCATTACTGCTGCAGGGTACTTGCCGTTCCTGGTCCGGTTTAGCGCGCGCCAACCGGCAGCACCGGTTTGCCGAAGGTGGAGTTCGTCACCAGAGCGAAGCTCGTGTACATGGCCAGCAAACCGCAGAGAAGGCCCATCCAGCCGCCGGCGATGGAGAGATTGTGTGCGCCCAGCAAGTCGCCGAAACCGAGAAGGAAAAACGTGATCCAGAGAGTCAGGAAGACGCACCAAAGGGCTTTGGCGAGCCGGAACGTGGCGATCCACATGTAGAGAGTGAAGACGCCCCATGCGATCAGCGTAACGGCGATGGTGCTGCCTGCCTGGGACAGGTCCAGCACGCCATGGCCGCCGAGCAGAACCAGCAGAGCGAACCACCACCAGAAGGCTCCATAGCTCAGAAAGGCTACCGTGCCGAAGGTATTAGCGACGCGAAACTCCATGAGGCCGGCCATCATCTGGATCAGGCCGCCAAAGGCAAACGCGAGCGGCAGCACCACCGGCTCACCGCCTTTCGGCAGCAAGCCCGCGTTGATCAGGCTCAGAATCACGGTGGTCAATCCAAAAGCAATCAGGCCCAAAGGCGCCGGGTTGGCGCATACAGATTTCGATTCATCCGCCATAGGAACCATCCCTTCTCGGTGACGTTGGATTGGGCTGCCTGGGTTGGGGCAGGAGTTGCGCCTGGCTGTGGAATTGCCTCGGTGTTGAGGAGTTTCTCCTTCTTGGACGGTCATTCTCGCAACACGCCAGTGGCAATTTCCTTTGGAAATTGCCACACTAAGCCAACGGAACAAGCTGAGGGAAATTCCGATGGCCTTCGCACACTCTATCGGCAACCGCCACTACACCTTTAGCGGCCTCTGCGAGCTGCTCGCCAAGGCCACGCCACTGCGCAGCGGCGATGTGCTGGCCGGCATCGCGGCCGAGTCTGCCGAAGAGCGGGTCGCCGCGCAATTCGCGTTAGCGGATCTGCCGATTGCTCATTTCCTTGAAGAGCCGGTTGTGCCTTATGAAGAGGACGAAGTGACGCGTCTCATCGTCGACACGCACGATGCGGAGGCTTTCGCACCGGTACGTTCGCTCACGGTGGGCGATTTGCGCGACTGGCTACTTTCGGACGAAGCTACGCCCGAGCGGCTCGCTTCTCTTTCGCGCGGGCTCACGCCCGAGATGGCCGCCGCTGTATGCAAGCTCATGCGCGTGCAGGATCTGATTGCGGTTGCTGCGAAGATCCGCGTGGTCACGCGCTTCCGCACCACGGTGGGTCTGCCCGGCAGGCTGAGCGCGCGGCTGCAGCCCAATCATCCGACCGATTCCCCCGCTGGCATTGCGGCTTCGATTCTCGATGGATTGCTGCTCGGCTCAGGGGACGCGGTCATCGGCATCAATCCGGCAGGCGATAACGTCGAGACCACGGCGCAACTGCTGCGGATGATCGACGCACTGCGCGAGCGATTCAGCATTCCGGCGCAGAGCTGCGTGCTGGCCCATATCACTACGCAGATGGCGGCGCTTGAACGTGGCGCCCCGGTCGACCTGCTGTTTCAATCCATCGCCGGAACCGAAGCAGCCAACCGCAGCTTCGGCGTGAATCTTTCTCTTCTGAAAGAAGCGTATGAGGCCGGCCGCGAGCTGAAGTGCGGAACGTTGTGCGCGAATGGTCAGATAGGCGAGAACGTGATGTACTTCGAGACCGGCCAAGGATCGGCGCTCTCGGCGAATGCGCATCGCGGCGCCGGTGGTCTCGGGGTTGATCAGCAGACGCTGGAAGCCCGCGCCTACGCCGTGGCCCGCCACTTCAAGCCGATGCTGGTGAACACGGTGGTTGGCTTTATTGGGCCTGAGTATCTGTACGATGGCAAGCAGATTGTGCGCGCGGGGCTGGAAGATCATTTCTGCGGCAAGCTGCTGGGTCTGCCGATGGGCTGCGACGTCTGTTACACCAATCACGCCGAAGCCGACCAGGACGATATGGACGCGCTGCTCACGCTGCTCGGCGTCGCGGGCGTCAACTACATCATGGGTGTGCCCGGCGCCGATGACGTGATGCTGAACTACCAGAGCACGAGCTTTCACGATGCGCTGTATCTGCGCCGCGTGCTGGGCCTTCGGCCGGCGCCTGAGTTCGAGGCGTGGCTCGCGGGCGACAGCTTCGCGCAGCTTGCGTTGGAAGCCCGCCATCCGGAAAGGCTGCTGACGGCATGAGCGAAATGAAGCAGCGGATTGATCTGGCAGAGCATTTGCGCGCGCTCACGCCTGCCCGCGTAGGACTCGGACGCAATGGCGTGAGCGTTGCCACGCGCGATCTGCTCGATTTCCAACGCTGCCACGCCATGGCGCGGGACGCGGTGCATGCGCGGCTGGAGAGCGCTTCGCTCGCGCGAACGTTAGGCGCTATCGCCGGCGGAAGCATTCTTCGCCTGCATTCGGCTGCACCGGATCGAGCAACCTATCTGCAGCGCCCCGATTTCGGCCGGCGGCTGGACGAGGCCGGCCGCAATCTGCTGGCCGGCCGCGCACAAAGTGGCTACGACCTGGCTTTGATTGTCGCCGATGGGCTGTCGGCCCTGGCAGTTGAACGACACGTTGCGCCGCTGCTTGAGGAACTGCTGCCGCGTCTGCAGGACTGGAAGCTTGCTCCAATCTGTATCGTCGAGCAGGGCCGCGTGGCAATCGGCGACGAGATCGGCGCGGCCCTGCATGCGCAGATTGCGGTGGTCTTGATCGGCGAACGGCCGGGCCTCAGCTCGCCGGATTCGCTCGGCATCTACATCACCTGGAATCCACGCCCCGGCCGCACGGACGCGGAGCGGAATTGCATCTCGAATATTCGCGCCGAAGGCCTCAGTTATGCGCAGGCCGCCACGCAGCTTGAGGTTATTCTGTCTGCAGCGCGACGCCTGCAGCTTACCGGCGTGGCGCTGAACAAGGAAGCGCGTTTGCTTCAGGAAGGTTGAAGCGTGTTCAGCATTTTGGGCCAGTGGATCTTTCGTGCGTTCGTCACCATGGCGGCGTGCTTTCTGCTCACGTACGCCGGCGACTGGACCATCTTCCATCTGCGCGGATCGCCAACAGCGACCGCGACCGTCAATCGCTACATGGGAGTTCCGCTCAAAGGGCAGAAGGAAGAGTACGACTACCTGGGCACGATCACGGTGCCGTGCTCGGTTTCGCTGTTTCCGCAGGGCGGGCTCGATCCGTGCTGGCGTCTGCGCCAGCATCCGGACCAATGGGATAATCTCTGAGCCGCAACGCTGCGGGCTCTGGAAGTTTCAGCGCCCGTTGTTCACCAAGCCCTGAGCCGAGCCCGTCTCAAGCAGTACAAACGAATTGCCGTCTGGATCGCTGACGAAGACCAGCTTGCCCTGCCGGTTCGCTTTCAGGCCCATGTGATGCAGCTGGTCGGCTGCCTTGCGCGCGTCGGGCACCGGCAGCAGCATCTGCGGAGCGCTGTTGGGCGTGGCTGTGTGCAGAACAACGCGCAACCCCGGAGCCTGCGGCGCCGTGAGGTGAAGGCTACCGCCTTCATCGTCCACGTCGAAGCCCAGCTTGGTATAGAACTGCTTGCTGGCGGCCAGATCGCCGACGGGCAGATCGAAGCCCAGCAGATCTTCGGAGATCCTGTTCTCTCCGAGGTGCTGCCCTTTGTCCTGGTCGTGGCGCGAACCGGGCATGTACTGAGTGAACTCGGTCACGCGCCCGTCAGGATCCTTCAGGGAGAAGATCAGGTTGCCCGCTGAACCCTTCGCAACTTTCGTGGCGTTGAGGCTGCGTCCCGCGTAGGCGGAATCCAACGCCTCCAGCGCATCGGACTCGTAGCAGACGTGCATCCAGCCCAGCGGCTGCTTGGGATCCGTCTGCGGATACACCTCGATGAACTGGCGGTCGTTGACCTTGACGAAGACTTCCATGGTTCTTGTGCCATTGGTGCTGGCGAAGGCTTCTTCAAAGCCGAGCTTGCCAAGGAAGTTCACTTCCTTGTCGATGTCGCTCACGCGATACGCGACATGCGCAATGCCGGTGATACCGGGTGTCGGCGGCGGCTGGCCATGCCCGGGAACGCAGCAAAGTGCCGCGGCCACAATTGCAATCCAATATCTGTTGCTTGTTGCCTTCGTCATCGCAAGTCAACCTTTCGTGGTTGTCCCGGCACGTCACCGCGCGGCGTAGAGATCAGGCGTACTCTTCGCGATAGGGCGTGAAAATGTCGAGCACCTCGGATTCTTCGAGCGCCGAGGCTTGGTGCGCTATGTCGCCATCTACTACCACGCTGTCGCCACTGTGCAGCTCCCAGCTTTTTCCTTCGGCCTCGAAACGGATGTGGCCCCGCACGACATACACCATTTGATGATGCGGATGGCTGTGCCGCGCACCATTCCAGCCTTTTTCAAAGGTATGCCGCACCAGCATCAGCTGCGGACTGTAGGCCAGCACCTGGCGCTGCATGCCCGGCTCCGGCGTTGTTACCTTTGTGGCGTCCGTAGCCGTGTAAACTACTCCACCGTCTTTCATCGCGTCTCTCCGTGTTCCCAGCAATGCGCAGAATCTAGCGGTTCATCCAGCCGCCATCCACGATGAGGATATGGCCGTGCACATAATCGCTGGCGCTCGAGGCCAGAAACAGGGCCGCGCCGGCGAGATCCTGCGGCTGGCCCCAGCGGCCGGCCGGAATCCGCTCGAGGATCTTCGGCGCGCGCTCGGGATTGTTTCTCAGCGCCTCGGTGTTGTCCGTCTCCATATAGCCTGGAGCAATGGCATTCACATTGATGCCCTTCGCGGCCCACTCATTGGCGAAGGCTTTGGTCAGCTGTCCTACGCCGCCTTTAGCCGCCGCATACGAAGGCACCAGAATGCCGCCCTGAAAGGTGAGCAGCGAAGCGATATTGATGATCTTGCCCCAGCCCCGCGCCAGCATGTGCCGGCCCGCGTGCTGCGTGAGACGAAAGACGCTGGTGAGATTCACATCGATCAGCAGCTTCCAGTCTTCTTCGGAATGATCCGCTGCGGGCGAGCGGCGAATCGTGCCCGCGTTATTCACCAGGATGTCGATGCCGCCGAAGTGCTCTACGGTCTGTTCCACCAGACGCGCGCAGACTTCTTTGTCGCCCACATCGCCGGACAAAGCCAGCGCCTGCGCACCGGAGGCCATCACCTGCTGTTTAGTGGTTTCCGGCACCTGGGTTGAGCCGTGAACGGCTACATTCGCGCCCGCTTCGGCCAGCGCCACGGCAATGGCCGCGCCCAGACCGCGCGACGAACCGGTCACTAACGCTGTCTTTCCATTGAGCTTGAATCTGTCGAGTATCAGGAGAGCTCGATCCTTTCGGCGGTCGATCGCACCTGTGTGCGGCGCGCAAACAAGACCGAGAATACACTGCGTGCTCGCGGCCACGCAAACGCTGCGCCGGCTCGCTGTACGGCGGGCTCACACTCCCGTTATCCTGTTGCTAGGCGTCCCCACAAGCCCTTATAGGCTTGGAGATCCGCTTAACTCGCAGAGGTCGATCCATGTCCATCTCCCCCGGATTCACTGCTGTCGCCGCGGTTGCGGGCCTCGCTGGCGTTCTGGTGTGGCGCGTTCGCGAAGGGCAAACGCCGGTGACCCTCCGGAAAATTCTTATTCCGCCCGTAGGCATGGCCACTGGTTTTTCGATGTTCTTTGTCCCCGCCTTTCGTGTTCCCATTCTGTGGGCGATCATTGCATTTCTCATCGGCGCCATCGCGCTCGCCTATCCTCTGCTACTCACCTCACGGCTCGAGCGCCATGGCGAGACCATCATGATGAAGCGCTCGGGCGCATTTTTTGCTGTCGTGATCGTGCTGGCCGCCGTCCGCTATCTTGCCCGCGGCTACTTCGACAGCCTGCTGACGATCGAGCAGACCGGCGGCCTGTTTTTCATCCTCGCCTTTGGCATGATTCTGCGCTGGCGCATGAGCATGTTCTTCGAATTCCGCGCACTCAGTGCCTAGCAGCGCCACCGCCGCACCGGCTGGGCGCGGTTCCTATCTCGTACTCTATTGTTACCTCAAACTATTACAAATAATGGCTTTATTTTTTGGAGACCGGTATCCAAAAATGCCTTGACAATAATTGAGACGCAGGCCTAGCATGATGCGCGGGTTCGAAACAATAGATTCCGCCGCACACTTCAGGAGGCCTCGCATGCAAGAAAAATCAATTACCATCGATCGAGCTGGTACCTTCAGCTTCCCTTGGAAGGGAACAAGCCATCGAGCCATTCATCGCTTGAAGCTCGGCCTTTGGGCGATCACACTTATCGTCTTCGCGCTGGTATCCCGCCCTGCCTTTGCGCAGGTGGACCAAGGGACAATCACCGGCGTTGTGCAGGACAGCTCGGGCGCCGTCATCGCAGGAGCTGAACTGACGGTCACCGACGTCGACACAGGCCTGATCCTGAAGGGCCAGTCCAACTCAGGCGGCGTCTACGTTTTCTCACCGCTCAAGATCGGCCACTATACGGTGACTGCGCGGGCGCATAGCTTTGAAACCACGGTGCAGCAGAATCTGACGCTGAACGTGAGCGAGACGCTGAATGTTCCCATCATTCTGAAGCCCGGCTCGGTGACGGAGACCGTGACGGTCACATCGGCGCCGCCTATGCTTCAGAATGAAGAGGCCAGCGTAGGCCAGGTGATGGATACGCACACCATCAATAACACTCCGCTGGCCCAGCGCAACTGGGTGTACATGGCGCAGCTTTCCACGGGCGTGGTGGCCTCGAACGGCACACGCGGCGGCGGCAACGGCGACTACTCGGCCAACGGGCAGCGGGCGGAACAGAACAATTACCTGCTCGACGGCGTGGATAACAACGTCGACATCGTCGATTACATGAACGGTGCCATGTACGCGGTAGCGCCGCCTCCGGACGCGCTGGCGGAGTTCAAGCTCGATACGGCAGACTACGGCGCCGAGTACGGGCACTCGGCAGGATCGGTGCTGAACGTCGCGCTTAAGTCGGGCACCAACAACGTGCACGGCGACGTGTGGGAATACAATCGCAACACATTTTTCAATGCCGAGAACTGGAATGCCAACCCGAGCCTGCCTCTTCCGCCGTATCACTACAATCAATTCGGCGCCACGCTCGGGCTTCCCATCCTCAAAAACCGGCTGTTCTATTTCGGTGACATTCAGGCAACGAGAATCTCCATCTTCAATGTCAGCGGGCAGATGAGTGTGCCAACGCCCCGCATGCGCAATGGAGATTTCTCCGAGCTGCTCGATGTGAACAATCTGAACGGCGCTAACTGCCCGGTCATTCTCTTTGCGCCTAACTCAGACACCGGCACTTACAACTGTTCCAACCACATGCCGACCACGGCGACGGGAGGCAGCGGGCTCAACGGGGCGCTCCAGCAGTCGGGTTCGCAGGTGACGACGAGCGCAGCGGGCTATACGTACGCGCCAGGGCAGAACGTCTACAATCCCTCCGATCTCGATCCGGTCGCACTGAAGATTCTCAAACTGTATCCTCTGCCCAACTTCCGCGGCTGGAGTTCTGCGAACAACACCAACGCGTCGGCTTATGGCAACGCGACCAACAACTATGTCATCAACATGCCGACCTGGAACAATACAGTGCAATGGGACCAGCGGATCGACTGGAATATCAGCGCCAGCGACCGAGCCTATGCGCGCTACAGCTACAACTTCAACTACAACACCAATACTCCTCCGCTGGGTCCGATTCTCGATGGAACGGGAAGCTATGCCGGTCTTCGCCAGGATTACATGAGCCAGAATTTCATGCTCAGCGAAACGCACTTGTTCAATGCCGGCCTGATCAACGAGTTCCGCTTCGCGTATAACTGGGGCAACTACGAGAACATCCAGTCGAACGCCACGGTGAATGAATCGGCCAACCTTGGGCTGGGCGGCGTGCCGTTCAGCGGGCCCGGGTATTTCAAGAACGGCGGATTGCCCTCGGTCAGCATCAGCGGGTTGCAGGGATTTGGCACGCACGGCAACGATCCGTCGATTGAGCTCCAGAACATTTACCAGATTCTGGACAACGTGACGAAGATTCACGGCAGCCACACCTTCAAGGGCGGCGTGAGCCTGCAGAACTTTCGCATTTACTTTCTGCAGCCACCGAACCCGCGCGGCAGCTACAGCTATAACGGAACCTATACAGGTTTGACCACATGCGGTGGTTCGTGCGGCTATGGCATTGCCGATTTTCTTTTGAACCAGATGAACGGCAATGGCTTGACGAATGAGCCGATCGACAACCTGCAGAACTGGTACAACGCGGGCTACGGAGAAGATACCTGGAAGCTGACGCCGCGACTTACGCTGACCTATGGCGTGCGTTGGGATTACTTCCAGCCCACGGGCGAGATGGCGGGCGGCTTCGCGAACTTCGTACCCAACCTGTCCAGCCTCGGGTATAACTCTTCCACGCATACGGGCTATGGAACGGCGAGCTACGTTCTCCCGTCGAAGTGGCAGGGCAAGTCGATCATGGCGCCTGCGTTCCTGAATCTGCTGACCGCCAACAACGTCAACCTGGTTTACGACTCGAACGCCCGGCTCTCAACGGGACAGAAGCTGGACTTCGCTCCGCGCCTCGGTGTTGCCATCCAGGTAGATCCGAACACAGTGGTGCGCGCCGGCGGCGGCGTCTTCTACGGCAATATATTCGGCCTGGGCTCGAACCCGAACATCGGCGGGAACTATCCGTTCATGATTCACTCGGGCCTGAGCGCAGTGAGCTGCAAAAACGGCAACACGCCGGGTGGAACCAACCAGACCGGCTATGCCTACTGCCCGTCGTTCGGGCCGACCGTGGCCGTGCATGAAAACAATCCCGCCGGCGTTGTCGCCGCCGGGCAGCCGGGCGCAGCGCAAAACTATCCAACCTCCGGCGTGTTCGGAAACCCGGACGACACGCTGGAACTCGGCATGACAAACCAGATCAGCGGGCCGAATGGTATCGCGGGATTCATCAACAGCACGGTGATCAACGGGCGCGACGCGCATATCGCCACACCCTACGTCATGAACTACAACCTTGCCTTCCAACACTCCTTCGGCAATAACCTGTCGATGACGCTCATGTACGTGGGCAACGTCGGACGACATCTGCCGACCCTGCTCACCACCAATAACGCGGCGGTGCTGCAGGCGCATGGGGCGAGTTCGACACCCGCGCAGTGGTTCCCTTCTTTGGGGGGAGGCAATCCCTGGGAGCACTTCGGCGGGGAGAGCTCTTACAACTCGCTGCAGGCCAAGCTGGAGCGGCGCTTCTCGAACGGCATGAGCTATCTGGCCAGCTATACGTGGGCGCATAACCTCGATAACTCCATCGATCCGCTCGGCGGAGGCACGGGCTACCGCTTCTGGAACATCATTCCCATCACCGACGAGATCACGAACTCCAACTACGATGTACGGCAGCGCTTCACCTTCAACGGTTCCTACGAGCTGCCGTTTGGCAAAGGACGCATGTGGATGAGCAGTGCGCCCGCGTGGCTGAATGAGATTGCCGGCGGATGGACGTCTGATCTGACATTCGTGGCGCAGACGGGTCTTCCCTTCACCGTATCGGCATCGGGCACAGATAATCCGAGCGGACAGGCGGCAACCCATACGTTCCTGGTGGGCGACTACAACGCCGGAGGAGGGCAGCCGAACGCGACCAACCCGCAGTTGACCAGCTGCCCGGCGACGGTGCACAACAAGGCCCACTGGTATAACGCGTGCGCCTTCGACGACCCCGAGAACAGCGATCCCACACCCAACCTCACGAAGGGAGTTGGAAGCTTCCCGGCAAATCCAGTCAGCGACGAGGCAACGGCACTCCTGTTCCTGGGTGGAAAGTCGAACAACGTCTACGGCCCGGGCTACGAGCGGGTCAACATGGGAGTCACCAAGAACTTCACCACGTTCCGGGAACAATATCTGCAGGTTCGAGCCGATGCCTTCAACCTGTTCAACCACCCGACGCTGGGCAATCCGAGCACGACAAACCTGACCGGATCGGCCGGGCAGATCACCGGACCCATCAGTTTGCAGAACAACGTGCCGGATGCACGATTCTTCCAACTGGCGGCAAAGTACGTTTTCTAAATTGCCTGTACTTTCCTTACGGAGCGGATGCCTTCCTGGTGTCCGCTCTCTTTTTCTTCGCGTTTGCAAAACACCCGCGTTCTTCGCTACTACACAGAACTTTTTGTTGGAGTAGAAGGGAATCATCTGAAACCTTCACGCACTACTGATCACGCACAGACAGGAACAGGACAAAGTGGACCGTCGGACATTCAATAAACTGGCTGGGTTTACCGGACTCTCTCTCTTCGCGAGGCGCAGCGGCTTTGCGCTCGCGGAATCAACCAGCTCGAAAACCCGCAGCATGTGGGATCACTATCTTGTCGGAGCTGCTTATTATCCCGAATGGTGGCCCTCGGCGGAGTGGGAGACGGACTTCCGCGAGATGCAGGAGCTGGGCATCAATGCCGTCCGCATGGGCGAGTTCGCGTGGGCGCGCTTCGAGCCGTCGCCGGGCAAGTTCGATTTTTCGTGGATGGACCAGGCCATTGAAATCGCGCGCCGGCACGAGGTGGATGTGGTTCTCGCCACGCCTACGGCATCGGTGCCGCCGTGGCTCTACCAGGAACACCCCGATGTGTTGAGCGGCAATGACAATGGCCCGTACACCTATGGGGGCCGCAAGGGCTACTGCACCAGCAGCCCGAACTATCTTGCCGCGAGCGCGCGCATCGTCACTGCGCTTGCCGAGCACTATGGCCATCATCCGGGCGTGATCGGATGGCAGCTCGACAACGAGCCGGGCTATCCCTTTCAGAGCTACGATCCTGTTTCAGAGGCCGCATTTCAACAATGGCTGAAAAAGCGCTACGGCACGCTCGACGAATTGAACCGCGTATGGAACGGAGCGTTCTGGAGCAATGAGTATTCCGACTGGTCGCAGATACACTTTCCGCGGAACTCGGCCGAGGGCGGCTGGCAGCCAGCGATCAGTCTCGACTATCGCCGGTTCTTTTCCGAAGCATTCCTAAATCATCTGCGCCGCCAGGCCGACATTCTGCACGCGCGCATTGAGAATCAATTCATCTTCACCAACTGGCCGGCTCCGACGTGGTCCGTCAACGTGTTTGAAGCCGCGCAGTTTCTTGACGCGACCGCATGGGACAACTACGTGAGCGCGCCGGGATTGAGCCGGTTTCAGCGCCAGTACATCGCCGGCTTCCTGAGCGATTTCTGCCGGTGCGCGGGACCGCATCAGCGATTTCTCTGTGCAGAGCAGAATGCGTATGTTCCGCCGAATGCCGATCCAGAGGGGTTGCGTCTGCAGGCCTACTGCGACCTGGCGCATGGAGCGCACGGCCAGCTTTATTTCGAGTGGCGGCGTCCATTGGCCGGTAACGAAGAACACCGGCCTTCCTTCATCAAAGGATTCGACGGCAAGATCAATCCGGCGCAGCCGGTGCTGGCTCAGATATGCAAAGAGATGGCGAGGCTGGGGCCGCAACTTGCCGGCGCGACGACGCATGCTGACATCGCTCTGCTTTACGATTTTGCGAATGAATGGGCACAAGGCATGGGTGGCGTGGGCGATCGAAATCCACACTATAGCGGCGAGTGCCAGAGCTTCTACAACGGGCTGAAGACATTGCGGCGCAATATCGACGTGGTGCCGATCAACACCGACTTGTCAGCATACAAGGTCGTCGTGGCCTCGAACCTTCGGCTCATCGACGATGCTACGGTCGCGCGGCTGAAGGCCTATGCTGCGGGCGGTGGAGTGCTTGTGCTGAATTACCGTGCGGCTACAGAGAATCCGGACAATAGTATGCGCAGAACGCTCTCGCCGGGTCCGTTTGCGGAGATTGCAGGCGTACGGTCCGAGGCCATGCTCGACCTGTCCGAGTACAACTCACAAAACGGAATGCTCGACGCGAAGCTGCAGGCCGAGCTGGGCATTCAGTTCGCGGGCAACGAAGCTGTCTTCAAGCCGCGTAGCATACTGGAATCGCTGCGGCTCGATGGCGCCGAGGCAATCGCGTCCGTTCGCGGCGGCGGTCCGATGGAAGGAAAACCGGCCGTGACTCGCAACCGGCATGGGCGTGGGTGGGTCTACTATGCCGGAGTCGACAGCTCTGACGATGGACTTTATGAAACGATCGCGCGCCTGCTGGGGACGACAGCGAACCTGACGCCGCTGATCAACGTGCCTTATGGGGTAGAAGTGACGAGTCGGGAAGATTCCGGTAACACTTACTACTTTCTCCTTAACCTGACGGAAGAGGCGCACGGCAAGATCGAGTTGCCCCGGCCCATGAAGGACCTCATCCATGGAGAAGACAACGTAACTCGAATTTCGCTTGGCCCGTTGGAGGTTGCTGTGCTCGCGGCGCAAAGATAGGTCTACGCGCCGGCGGTCTTATTGAACCGCTCCGGTTTCCCAAGAACAAACAGCGCCACGGTGCCCATCAACGGCATGGCAGCGGCGAGAAGAAAGACTGGCGTGTAGGAGATGCGGTCCACGAGCAGCCCGGTGAGGAGCGGAAAAAGCAATCCGCTCAGGCCGCCTGCTACGCCGGTCAGTCCCGTTGCGCGGCCCACGGCAGCCTCGGGGAACAGGTCGGTGATGGCGCCATACATATTGGCGGAAAGAAAGTTGTGGCCGAAGATCGCCACGCTCATCACCAAAAGCGAAACACCTGTCGATGCAACAAAGGGAACGATACAGCTTGCCAGGCAAAGCGCGCTGCTGGAATACATCGTGATGCAGCGAACGTTGCGCGTGCTCACGCCGCGTTTGTGCAGCCATCCCGCCATCCAGCCGCCGGCGATGCCGCCGCCGCTGCCCAGAAAAAACGGGATCCACGACATTGCGCCGATGCGCGCCAGCGACAGGTGCTTGGCGCTGAAAAGATAGCTTGGCAGCCAGTACCAATAGAACTGGATCACCGGCCCGACGAAGAATCGGCACAGCATCACGGCCCAGGCTGAAGACTGCTTGAGGATCGCACCCAGCGGGATGCTTTCGTGTCCCGCGGCAGATATTTTGGCAGGCGCGCGATATACGGCCCACCACGCCAGCGCCCACAATGCTCCCAGAAGTGCGGGGACAAGAAAGGCGGCGCGGAATCCAAACCGCTCGGCAAGAAACACGATGAAGGGCGGCGCCAGAACGGATCCCACCACGCTGCCGCTGTTGAAGATGCCGATAGCCAGCGTGCGCTCCGATTGTTTGAACATCTGGAAGAGCGTCTTCATGCCGCCGGAGTAGTTGCCGCACTCTCCGCTGCCCATCCAGAAAAATGTGCCACCCAGCTGCGTGCCCGAGCGCACAAAAGCCTGCGTTCCAGTTGCCGTTGACCACCACATGACGGCGGCAAACAGTCCGAGGCGGCAGCCAATGCGGTCCATCAGCCAGCCCATGGGCAGTTCGCCGCTCATCATGCCGAATTGAAAGGCGGCCACGATCCGCCCGTAGGCCCCGTTAGAAAGATGAAACGCCTGCTTGATGACCGGAGCGAGCACCGCAACCGTCTGCCGGTCGATGAAGTTGATCACCGTGATGGTGCACAGCAGGCCAAGAATCACCCACCGCCGCGAAAGAGCGTCACGAGAGGGCGGCCCGGCGAACACCTCACCAGCGGGATTGGGACCGGGATCATTCACGGCTTTCAGACCGTGCGTCTCTCTTTCAGAAGAGGACGATCCACTGCTGGTCTTGGATGGCATCGAACCTCTCCGCAGCTTACCGTTTTTACAGCATTTTCGGAAATGATGTAACCCTTTGAAGATTCGTGCCAGGGTCGTCGCTCCTTGCGGTCGCGCCGACTTAAATCCGTGCTTTCGATCTGCAGTATTTCCGAAAATGCGTAGGCCAGTCTTCGGGACAATCTATTATCATCTATTTAAGCCGTTTGTCGTCTGCTCAATTGCCCTTCCATTCAGCTTAGGGCGATTGAGTTCGAAGTATTCCGGTCCAGTCGTTTCGAAAAGTTCTCTGAAGGAGAGCAGCATGACCTTTCGCCTCACACCCGGCAAGATGCGCGGCCTCCAAGCCATTTCCGACAGGCGCGGCGTGATCGCGGCACTGGCGCTCGATCAGCGAGGCATTCTGCGCACGGCCATTGCGAAGGCGAAAGGCGTGGAAGATGTTCTGGCTGAGGCGGTGGTCGAATTCAAGGAGCTGGTGACGTCTGTGCTCACGCATCACGCATCAGCCATTCTGCTCGATCCGGAATATGGCCTTGCGGCGGCGAAGCACCGCAACGCGGCAGGCCTGCTGCTGGCCTACGAGCAATCCTGTTACGATGCTGCTCCTCCGCGCATGCCGATTCTTTATGATCACTGGTCGGTGCGGCGCGTGAAAGAGGCCGGCGCAGACTGCGTCAAGATTCTGCTGCACTATACGCCGTTCGAGCGGCCGGAGATCAACGACATCAAGCGCGCATGGACAGAGCGCATCGGCGACGAGTGCCGCGCACAGGATATTCCGTTCGTGCTCGAGCTGCTCGGCTACGACCTTGACGGCAGGGAGAAGAGTCTGGCGTATGCAAAGCTTCGGCCGGAGGTCGTCGCCCGCTCCGTCGAGGAGTTCAGCAAGGAGCGCTACAGCGTAGACCTGCTCAAGCTCGAGACACCCGTGCAGTTGGGCTTCGTTCCGGGCTCACAGGTCTTCAAGGGCGAAGAAGCATACTCGCGCGCTGAAGCGCAGAATCATTTCCGCCGCATCGGAGCTGCCACGAGCAAGCCGTTTGTCTATCTCTCGGCGGGCGTGAGCAATGCGGAGTTTATTGAGACGCTAGAGTTTGCGTCGGAAGGTGGGAGCCGCTTTAATGGGGTTCTGTGCGGCCGCGCCACGTGGCAGGATGGCGTTGCCATCTACGCGCAGCATGGCGCAAAGGCGCTGGAAGATTGGCTCGGCACAATGGGGCGCGAAAACATTGCCCGTGTGAATCGCGCACTCGAAAGCGCTCAATCCTGGCACCAGCTGATCGACGGCCAGCGGATTGATGCGCAGCCGGCCCACGCATGATTCACGAACACTCGCCTCGTCTTTGCGCTGAAGGGCTCAGCGCGCAACCGAACTGCTCGCCGAAGGCTGCGGCGCCGCGGCAATCTGAGTCATGGGCAGTTCCAGCGCGAAGAGCGTTGCGTTTCCCTGATCCGCATGCACCCAGATCCCATGGAAGGCCGTCTGCAGATCGGGATGCAACTGCAGAAGCGCCGCCATCACATCGGTCACCTGCTTGCGAGCCGCCGGTGGATCGCGCAACTGTGCCGCCTGCGCCGGGTCCGGCGTGTAATGTACGTCCAGATCGAGCGGGCCGAAAGTCGTTGTCGTGTCAACCGTCGTCACCGTGAATGCGGAGCCGCCTGCGTTGAGCGTCATTGGATGGTCACCGGGAAAGTTGCTGGGACGCACCTGATCGGATTCGTGCTGCAGCTTGTCGCGATTCGGACTGGCGAGAAAATCCACCGGGGCCAGAAGATTGGAAGCGATGCGGTAGTAGAGCCATGCGGACCAATCCATCTTGGTCTGCGCATATTTACGCGCGGAGACCCAATACCACAGGCCGTCATGGCCTGCTTCGATCATCGGCTTGTCAAAGAAACCGGCAAGCATCCAGCGATCGGCTGCTCCTGCCTGTTTTGCCAGAATCAGAGAAACCTGCTGCGGCTGCGGCACGCCCGTGGCATGCACAATCGCCAGTGCGTACATCGCAGGCGGAAGATTGTTGAATGTCGCAACAACTACCGGTGATCCACAGAAGAAATCCGTGTGCGCCGCACCGGCCGGATCGCCCGAAGCATCGAGAATGTAGAGGTCGTCCACCGTCAGGGTCGCAGTCTGGACCAGCGGCTTCAAATACTCGGCCGAGCCGCGGATTCCACTGAAGTCAGCCGCTACGGCGGGAATCGTGTTGGCCTGCAGCCCCTGCACGTCGCCGGTTTGTACCTGCTTCACCATCGTGCGGGCCGCGTTGGACAAAGCGTCCCGCTGCGCTGCCGTCATCTGGCCTTGCGTAATACAGGAAGACGCACGCGCACGAGGAGCCGCGATCAAAGCGCAGGCCAGCAGCGCCGCCGGCGCCATCCATTGCCGCTTCACCAAGTTCATTTGCATGGTAGTGACCTTTCCGGACCCTGCAGACAAAGATTAGCTTTTAGCTTGGATGCAAACGGGACAGGCTTCGCCGCCTGGCGGCCGTTTGAGGCCGGGGGACTGCTCCGTTTCAAAGGAGAAGTCCTCAAACGAGAGATCCTGGACCGCCCGCCTCCATACTTCCGCTTTGGTCTCTTCCATGGCCATCGGAGAGATTACCGTCAAGCCGCCGAATAACACATTGAGGTCCAGATAGGACTGCCGGTTCGCGTAGACGAAGTCGAGCGGATACTCGGGTTTCCGCGCGCGGGCTTCGACTGGGTCCGCATCGAGCAGATAACTGATGCGCGGCCTGGGAACCATGGCGATGAGCATCTGCGCATAGGCGCGCACGATCGGATTCTTCAACTTGAGGTTCGCGAGCTCGTCGTAGATATAGCGATCGAAGATGATGACGTCTGCATGGGAGCGGAGCAGGTGAGCCGCCACGCGCCGCGTTGCGACCGCGTCGAGAAAATAGAGCCCAATGCGCACGCAGCTCATTGGCCAGGACTGAACGTTCTTATCGCGCCGCTCGATCGGCGCTTCGGGAGTTCCCACTCCTTCATCACCGTGAAAGATCCGATGTCCGGCTCCTTCGCGAAGCGCCCTCAGCTGCGCAACCTCGTCCCAGAACCGAATTACCCGAACCCGCAGGCCCACAGCTTCCAGCCGGTCGCGCAGAGCATCGATCTGTGTGCTCTTTCCCGCGCCGTCGATTCCGGAAAAACTCACGAACTGCGTGTGGTTCTTCTCTCTCCGATGGGCATGCCTATAGTTTTCCACCGATGCGCACTCCGCCTCAATGCGGCTGACTGGGACTTCCGTGAGACAGCGCCGCCACTGTTCCTATCGCTACACCTGCACCTACTATGATGCCTACCTTGATCAGGATCGCGCGCACGCGCCGCTGCTTTGCCGGAGCAATTACGGCTCCTGCCGGCCTTGATGCCGTGATGCCATTTGTCTTTTCGTACGGACCCACTGCTGTGCCCACGGGCCTGGTCGTGTCGCTCTGCGGCTGCGTATCGTTTTGCGTGTTGCCTTGCGCATTGGTTTGTGCGTTGGCCGGCTGTGTCTGCTGCGCTGTGGACGATGCCTGCGCGGAAGACGCCTCCTGCTGCGCTGTGGCCACTGCGCTGCCTAGCGGAAGCGCCAGCAGCAGCGCGAGCCCGTGTGCAACCTGCTTCACCAGAAATTCCGGGATTCTCATCGTGCTCCTTTCCGAATCCTTCCAGTCACTGCAAACGCGATCGGCTGCTACTAGGCCGCATCCTCGGCAGGCTCAGGGTAGCCGCAGTTCGCGTAGATGGCGCTGAGAGACGGCCGTTGAAAGCTATTGATCGCCTCGGCAGTGGTCTCGAAGATGCGGAAGAGACGGTCCAGCCTCCAGCGCTTCAAGATCTCCCTTGCCTCCGGCTGAACCGCAGCGAGACGCACATCGCCATTGCGCTTCATGGCCTCCTCAAGGCAGCAGAGCAAAAGGTGAAGCAACGTGTAATCGATCTGCTGTGCTTCCGAGCAGTCCAGCACGATGCTCGGCCGCCAGGCATCCAGGCAGGTCTCCATTTCGTGCAGGAACTTCCGCTCCTGTTCCGAATCCAGGGCCGTGGGCATCTGCTTGACCGCGACGGGCCTGGCTCGATGCGTTGTTTCCATGCGCTCCAGGGGAACTTCGTGCATCGTCCTCTCCTCAAAAGTTCTTGCGTTGCTACCGCACCGCGGACAGTTCACAGCAGTTCAGGCTGCTGCAAAATGCGCGCCAGCTCCGCTTGCGGATTGCGCAGCGTATGCACCATCTTGTTCTTTCCGTACCGGAAAAGCGTCTCCAGATTCGTGTTGTACCAACAGCACTCTTCCATGCGCATCGAGAATCCGCAGACAAACTTCAGCCTCCCGAGCTTTCGAGGAGATGCCAGCATAGCCGCCATCAGGCGATGATTGCCGTCCAGAACGGTGACCGGCTCGTTTTCACTCAGGCCTATCAGAATCACTGAGCCGCGCGGAAAATCGCCACGTTGAAGCTGGTGGCCAATCGAATCAATCTTGTTGGCGAAATGTCCGCTCACAACGTTCCGGTGCGTCCTCATCCGGTTGGCAACGTGCGTCAACGAATAGTCTCCCCGCGCCAGTTTTCTCCACTGGGCGCGCGGAAACACGCGAATACTCTCCAGGTCGCCTTCGTTCACTTCAACTTCGTACCACTCTGTCCCCTCGGGAAGCTCGCGCCACAGCGCGAGGTGGCGGATGAAGAGCAACGCCCGCCGTTTCGCGTTTTCTATCGGATCGTCAAAATCAGGCGAGCTGACGATCATCTGCATGCTCTGGTGGTAATCGCGAAAAATGGGGTTCTCGAAATCGCTCTTCAGAAACTCCGCGATGACTTCGTCTTCCGTGATGCGGCGGAGAATTCTCACCGGATTACGGACGGGAATCATCGAAGCCGCCCTGTTGGCGGAAAGTGAGTTCATCAGGAAGGGAATCGCTACCACGACGAAGAGCAGACCCATCAGCGCCAGCTGCACCAGAACCACTTCAACCAGGGATGAGTGGTACCGGTAGATGGCCGCAATGAGAAACACGCTGAAGGTCAGCTGCACCCAGCTCGTATTGGCGATCTTGTGCGCCATCTCAAAGGTAACGACGACCGCGCAGAGCGAATAGATGACGAGGGACAGGGCGTAGAGCGCCAGCAGATAGGAAAGGTTATATTTCCCGGCAATCTGGAAGCCGGAACCGTACAGTTTGGTCCACACCCAGGCCGGCGCCATGCACAAGGCGAGCGCCAGTCCGGCGCCGCTGAAGAGCACCAGCAACAACGAGGTGGCGATCACCCTGAGATCGCGCCGGTTCTCTGCGGTAGTGCCGGCAACCAGGGGAAATGTCGTGTTCACGACCGCTGCCGTCATGGTAAAGATCACCCGGCCTACCATCGCCACCGCTGCATAAAGTCCTGCCAGGTGCGCCGAAAAGAAATGGGTCACCATCACGATGCCGCAGTTACCGATAAGAAACTGGCCCGAGTAAAACACCAGCGCTTGCCGGGTTTCGCGAAATGCGTCAAGGAAGCTGAGGGGATTGGGCAGGCGGCCCGCAAGACGCGGAGGAATGCCGAGATAAGCGACGGCGGTTGATGCGGCATTCGCCGCGATGACGCCGCGCACTCCAAATCCAGCCAGGATCAGCAGGTACGCGCCGCCAAGCCGGACGGAACCTTCCAGAACCAGGCTGAGTGCCAGGCTGCGAAACCGGTATGTACCTTGAATGTAGCCTCGCCGCGCTCCCAGGGGCACGTAAAACGCTGCGCCGATGGAGATCAGCGCCACGAGCGACGTGTCTGGCAGGTTGAGATAGCTCGAAATCGGACTTTCGAAAGCAAGTAAAACGAATCCGACGAATAAACCGCATCCCCAGGCCCAGCGATGAAATGCCCGATAGACCGCTGCCTTGCCTTCCGGCGTGCACTGTTGCGCGACCAGCTTGCTGGAAACAATCTGGAAAGAGAGCGTAACTGCCGTCAGCAGAGCGAGCAGCGTGTAGACTACCGTGGCCTGGCCGAAGCCGCGGGTGCCGAGAAACCGCGCAACCACTATGTTGTAGACCAGATTGGTTGCGACCTGCATGCCCGACCCGGAGAGCAGGACGACGCTCCCCTTCACGATGCGAGCAGGCAGCGATTTCGGTTTGTGAATTGTAGTCGACACTCTGTTCTTGAGGCTCCAAGGCCAAGAAAAAATAGAGGAATTTAGTCGGGCACAACTCTCTCCGGCAGTACATAATCCGATGCGCAAATCCTGATTCTGGCTGCTTATAGCGACCAACCCAGGGGATCGCTCGGCGCTTCTAAGCAAGTAAGCATGTTCAGCTGGGTAAGTACTGCGCTTCTCCTCTTTTTGTTCCTTTTCCACGGATGTACCGGACCCGGGTCGGGCACGACGGCGCGTCTGCAGCACAGAGCCGTCGGCAGCGCTCCGGAGACGATCGCCCTCTATGAGGCGTGGTTCGGGCTGCCGGAACATATCTCCGTTGGCTACTCGTCTCAGGATCCCGCGGTCCTGAAACAGCAGATTCACCACGCGCAGGCGATGGGCATCTCCGCGTTCGTGGTGGACTGGTACGGCGACCGTGAGCCATTCATCGACCGCGCCTACCAGCTGATGCAGCAGGCGGCGGCGAAAAACCACTTCCACATCGCCATGATGTACGACGAGACCGACGCCGACGATGGGGCAACGGACGAAACGATCGCCGATTTCACCATGTTCCACGACACCTATCTGGCGCCGAATGCGCCCGGCCACCAGGCCTATCTCACCTACGAAGGCCGGCCTGTCATTTTCATTTTTCCCAAAGGACGACACACGGACTGGACGAAGGTGCGCGCGGTCGTGAATCGATGGCAGCCCGCTCCTCTGCTGATCGAGGAGAATCTTCCCGAGCCAGGAGATGGGGGCGCCTTCGACGGCTATTATGCCTGGGTGAGTCCGGGCTGGGTGGCACCGGGGCAGAAGGCTGCGAGCCAGGACGGCAGCAACTGGGGCGACCAGTACCTGAGCAACTTCTACGAGACCATGAAGAAATATCCGGACAAGATCATCGTCGGTGGCGCGTGGGCGCAGTTTAACGATGCCAAGGCTTCCTGGGGACTTAACCGTCACATCTCTGCGCGCTGCGGCCAGACATTCAAAGACACGCTGAATTACTGGCACACCGAGTTTCCGCCCGACCAGCCGATCCCATTCCTGATGCTCGAGACCTGGAACGACTATGAAGAGGGAACGGCGATCGAGCGGGGCCTTCCGACGTGCAGCCCTGACGGGGCGGCAAGTTCCTCTGCGTCTGCGGCGCCACCCGCACCCGACAGATCGAAGACCCAGCAATAAACCGCAGTGGGCCGCAATAAAGAAGGAAAGAAGGCCGCGCTACTTACGCGGCCTGGGTTACGTCGCGCTCGGGATAGGGTTCTGCCGGTATCGTAAAGGTGCCGTTCTGGACCGCAATCATGTCCACTTCGGCGGCAATGCTTATCGGCGAACGGTGGACGTGGCGAATCAACGACAGCGGCCGGTTGCGTACCTCATCGTAGACGCGGCCGATGTACTCGCCCAGCACTCCGACTGAGAGCAGCAGCAGGCTTCCCACAAAAAATACGGCACCGGT
This sequence comes from Occallatibacter sp., assembly GCA_035508375.1. Classification (GTDB taxonomy): domain Bacteria; phylum Acidobacteriota; class Terriglobia; order Terriglobales; family Acidobacteriaceae; genus Telmatobacter. Next base: position 36,785 of record DATJNF010000029.1, read on the forward strand.
GATGGCGAATGCCGCTGCCGTTACCGGGTTCTTGGTAAAGACGATGAGCAGTTCCATGAGCGCCGCCGCACAGGTGGAGAAGCCAAACAGCCCAAAGCTGAGCCGCAGCGGCTTGTAGCTAAAGCTGGTGATGGCGTCCATTGCGTACTTGATGCGGCTAATGAACGAGAGCTTCCCGTCGCCAGCGGCCCTGTCTTGCCGGTCATAGTAGACAATCGCATTCTTGTAGCCGACCCAGGCCCGCAATCCAGGCAGATAGCGATTCTTTTCTCCCAGCGCGATGACGGCATTCACGGCTTTGCGATCCATCAGGCCGAAGATGCCCGCATTGAGCGGAATCGGGTAATCGGAGAGCGTACCGAGCACGCGATAGAAGAGCGGGAAAAGCTTGGCCAGTATCTTGCGGCGCTCCTGCCGGCTTCTCCTCACGCCGACGACAACTTCAGCGCCGTCGCGCCACGCGTTGATCATTTCTGGCAGCACTTCCGGCGGATCCTGAAAATCCCCATCCATCAGGATGACCGCGCGGCCGCGGGCCGTGTTCAGCCCGGCGGAGATGGCGCCCATGTGGCCCCAGTTGCGGGACAGTTCAACGACTACCACATGAGGATCCAGCTCCTGCAAACCTTTCAACAACTCGAGTGAGGAATCTGTCGAGCCGTCGTTAACATAAACTACTTCCCAGTCATTCACAACGTCCTTCATCGCGCCCGCGACGGCCTCGTGAAATCGCACAATCAGTTCTTCTTCGTTGTAGATGGGCACAACTATTGAGATCATACCTAGCTCCTGATATTAGGGTTCGGTCAAGCCGCCCTGTGCTTTTTCTCTTACTATCGACGGCCGCACTCTCGCGGTCTTCGCTCGGTCTCTCGGCAGCCGCAATTCCAATTATTCGGTCTGCGCCTGGAGAACCCTTACCCGCCAGCGTAGCTCCGCGGGCGTTAAAACCACGATGTACCGGGCATGCACTTGCTGCTTTGCCTGCGGCTTGTCGTGGTCAAGCAACTGTGTATCGTAGTCCACCGTATCGATCAGTTCTATCGATAAGCCTTCCGGTGAATAAAAAACAATCTGCACATCGTGGGCCCGATCTTCGTAATGCGTGCGGATTCCCAGCTTCGCCTGCTCCTGAATCGTTTCGCTGAGCTTGTCCCTGGCGTCGCCGACAAAGTCCGCGTCCAGCAGGTCGGGACGGTTCTGTTCGAGCGCAGCGTCCATACTCTGCCATGATTCGAGATAATCGCGAATGGCTGCCTTGGCTGTTTCGTCAGCGAGGGGGCGCTGGGTTTCAAGATGCGCCGGCTCGACGCGCACCGTGGGTTGAGCAACCGCCATGGTGGCCGCCGTAGCTGCTACGGCTAGAAGAAGCAGACTCGCCTTCAGCACCCTCATCTCCCCCACCGGATCTGGTTACCCAAAATCACACCGCTTGCCACCGTGATGGTCGCTCCCGGATGCGCGGGCATCTCCACTTGCGCGATACCCCGCTTGAGCGGCACGTCCACCGTGGACTGCGCACCGTTATAGGCCTCTGTGAAAGTCACGATCGTTCCGTCCGGCACTGCGTTTCCGCTGCAGTCGCGCACCGGGTCGGTCTGCAGCCGTACGTCTTTCCCCGCCGGCGCCGCGCTCATCTTCAATCCGCAAGGATCGCCCGGAACCTGGCCGATTACACGTTCGCTCGAAACTCCGCCGCTGCGTGCCACGAATTTGTCCGTTCCCTGCTTCGGCGTCGAATCCAGCGCTGTCCATGCCACACCGTAGCGCGTATTCACAGTGCGCGACTGGGTTTCGCCGGATGGACCCGCCAACGCAAACTCCACAGGCATAGATGCAGGAATCAGGTTCTTGTAAGCGTCAAAGACATAGACCGCGCCGGTGATGCCATCATGGAGTCCGACAGGAAGGCGGGACGGCCGCGCCAGGAAGCTGAGATCTGCCGGTTTGCTTTCCGGCACAACGTCGAGTGAACCGCTCTCCGCTGCTCCCCCATCACCGGTAACGACCACCATATAGTGGCCTGCGTTGTAGAGCGAGCCAACAGGGAACCAGGTCGTCTCTCCAAGCTGTATGTCGCGTTTGAGCGCCTGCCCGATGCCCACTATATAGAGCGAACCTTTGCCACTGCCAGAGCTCTGAATCGAGAATGCGGCGCCGGCTTCAATTGTTTTCGGAACTGTGAGTCCTCCGCCCTGTGCAAAGGCCGGTAGCGCCATGAATGCGGCCGCACCGGCAAGCAGCGATGCGCGCGCGGCCTTCACAGCGCACCTCCGGCAACATAGGAAGCAACCACAGTGCGCTGGCTGCTCACCTTCCTGGCCAGGTCCTCGGGAATATGGATGTCGAAGGATTCCGGCGTCTGCGGCAACAGCGCGTGATCGACGTACTGGTCGGCCACCCAGACCACATGGCCCGTGTTGTCATAAAACGTCCCCAGCACATGAGCGACGTTCACCACCTGCCCGCTTTGATTGATCAGCTGTCCGGTCAAGGATGCATCCGGCGCAGGATTCAATTTCGCGTTATCGATCTCGATCACCGGATCAGCGGAAGCGGGTACGAGGGTCGAGAACGGCGTCATCTTGATGCTCTTCACATCGGACAACGATGCATCGGGAAAGCTGATCAGAAATGGTGTCACCTGTTTTGGCAGCAGAAGATGACAGATCTTGTCGAAGCTTCCTTCGGTCGCCAGGGCCACCTGATTTTCGCCTTGCAATGTCGCCGTTACGGAGACGTAAGCGGGCACCACATCTTCGTTCAACAACTCGCCGAGAACGACTACGCCGTCTGCACGCTGAATGGGATGCATGTCCACGATGCGTACATGCGGCGCCTCCACGTCCTGCGCGCCCCAGTCGTCGCCGGCGCCACGATAGATCACATCCCAGCGCAGGTAATTGACCGGAATCACCTGCGGCGGCACGATGGTCTTCTTGACAAACGGCCACTCCACTTGCCAACGGTCTCCATTTCTCACCACGTGCAGGTCGCGGGTGCTCACGGGTGCACCCACCACGGTGGCCCAGTACAGCTTCAGCCGGACATCGGCATCATTCGCCGTGGCGTGAAGCGGAAACACCTCAATGTGATCGACGCTCGAATAACTGCGAAGATTGGGATAGTAGCCCGTGATATCGTCGATGAAGTCCTGCTGCGTAAACTCCCCTTTGTTGGCAAGGCTGTCGTAAGCCTTTTGCCACGCCTGCAGGACGATCTCATCGCCCAGGTTCCGCGCCGCTGCTTCGGGCGTGGAAGACCTCGGCATAAAGGTGCTCTGTCCACCCGCGTAGGCTTTCGCCTCCGGTATGGGCCATATGGTTCCGATCGCGACCAGTGCAACGGTCGCAGCCCCCAGCACTCCGGCAAGTAACGCCCCTTTTCTCACGACGCCATCCTCCCGGAAACAAGTTCTTCTTCACTCGCGAAGTGATACTTCGCCGGCGCTTCCTGTCGCCGGCGTTCAGGTATGAACAGAATCAGGATCGCCAGGATGCTGCTGCCAAAGGGGAGCGTTCCCCACAATATTCCCTGCCAACGCGGGGGCATCTGCGGCGCATTGATCCTGGTCGCAGGCGGCACGCCGTCCTTGCTCCATACCGTGATGGTTTCTTGATCCAGCTTGTCAACGGGACGCCAACCGGCAAAAGAAAGCAGCGGATCGTAATAGTGATCCCGGACCAGCACCCACTTCAATCCATAGCGATCAGCATGCGCGAGCATGGCGCGCAGCGAATCAAGGCCACCCTTGCCATAAACTTTCGCACTCGTGAGCTGGGCACCGCCGTAGCGGGTGAGCTCTGGCAACATACGTCCCGAGTTCCACTCGCCGTCCACACTGCCCGCGTCAGTCAGCTCGGCGAGCCGCGAAATGGCATCGCCGAAGCCCAGCGTCACATACCGGTACTGATCGTGACCGTCGCGATTGAGCCACCCGGCTACTGCATTCACGTCGAAGCTGTCACCATTTGCGGGATGAAACGTCGTCCAACCGACAGCCAGCGCACAGGTCGAAACCGCCAGAAGCGCCAGACTCACGATGGCGCGCGCCCGATATTTATCGATGAGCTCGGTCACCAGCAACCCGACGAAGGGCAGCGCCAGGAGAGTGGCCCAGTAGCTGAAGCGCTCCATCGTCAGCACGTCGAAGGCGCGCCTTAGCACAAGGTGACCGATCGGCGTGGTACCACCCAGACCGAGCAGAAATGCGACCCAGAAGCCGAGCAGCAGCGGACGAAGCCGCGTGACCGCGGAACCGCGCATAAAAATGAACGGCAGCGCGAGAGCCAGCGCCCCGAAGGGCACTACGAAATAATTCATGCCCCACTCGGGGCTGAGGAGATAGTTTGCGCGGCTGGGATGCGGAATCGGAGTCTGCGTTACGGGATAGTGAATCAGCGCAATCCAGAACGGAAGCAGTACAACCGCGATTGCCGCGCTGGCGACGATGACAATCGCGAGCGTGCGTGCGACAAATGCCGGCACCGATACGCCCTCGCCGTTTTCGCGATCGAGCAGCACCAGGGCGAGCACGGGCAGGGCGAAGAAGAATGATCCGAACAGCAGGGTGAAATGGTGCGCGGCCGCAGCGGCCGTAAACAGAACAAGCGATTTGATGAATGAGCGCCAACCACCGCGCCGCAGCCAGTCAAAGAGAAATGGAAGCGCATTGAGATAGATAGGCGCCGTGAACGTGGTGGGCAGCTGACCGGCGCAATAGACTAGAAAGCTTTCCGAGCCCAGAAAAATACTGGCAAGTGCCGCATAGGATGCCGCACGCGGATTGACCCAAAGCTTCGCGAACCTGTAAACGCCGACGACGAGCAGCAAGATTCCCACCATCTGGACCAGCATGTAGCCCAGATCCAATCCAACGAGCCTGGAGGCCATTGCCACCCACTGCTGGGCGACCGGCGGATACGTGACTTGGGAGAATCCCGCGTACCACTTGGTATTCCACGGATTGAACCAGTGATGAAGGTAGTGAGAAGCAAAAAAGATGTGAAAGTAGGTGTCGTACGACTTCAATGGCAGTTCCATCAATAACAGCGGAAGGTGCACCGCCAATGCTGCCATGAGAAGAAGGCTCATTGGTATAGGGCGCTTGTACGCTTCAGGCAACTCTGTCTTTTGCACGCGAGCCTCTCACGAACCGCAACGTTTCAGCTTGGCCAAGGTAAAACAGTCGCCAACACCGCTCCACATAAGAGGGCAAAGAGAAAAGGGCGACTCTGCAATCACGCTATTCTCTTCGATTAAGCAATGCGCCCATGTGGTTGCTTTGCATTGGCCCAAGCTTCGTTCTGCTGCTCATAACAAATGCGCGTTATGTCAAAAAGGTTTCATGTAGCCAACATTCAGGAGTTTTTGGGAATCAAATTCACCATTAACTGAATTCGGGGCCGTGGTGACCCACCTTGACAGCTAGATCTGTTTTTCTCAAGGCTGCAATCTTCGTCGCGCTTGCGGGCGTCGCGAACGCGCAAGTCTACCAAGTCGGAGGCAACACTTCCGACAATACGAAACCGCAGCCCCATCAAGGCTCGTCTGGCGCGCAGTCGTCGGAGCAGTCGCTTGGCTGGGGCTCGAATATTCAAAACGCGCGTCTCGCGAGCGCAGCGGAGCAAGCGATTACACGCGGCGATCACGCACTCGCGTTTGAGTATGCACAACGCGCCGCAACTGCAGCACCCAATGATCCGCAGCTTTGGTTTCTGCTTGGCTATGCCGCACGCATTGACGGACGTTATCAGGAGGCGGTGGACGCGTATTCACGCGGCCTCCGGTTGAATCCATCCTCGCTGGATGGACAGTCCGGCCTTGCGCAGGTTTATAGCGTGACGGGCCGGAGTCAGGATGCGGAACGTATTCTCAAGCAGGTAATTGCGGCAGACCCGAGGCGCACCAACGATCTGCTCATGCTCGGCGAAATGAATTTGCACCAGAAGGACTATACAGGGGCAGTTCAGTTGCTTGGCAGAGCGGAGCAACAGCATCCCGACGCGCGATCCGAGTTGTTGTTAGCCCTTTCGTACCAGCAGCTTAAACAATTTGATCAAGCGAGCCGCTATCTGAACATGGCGCAGCGGCGGGCTCCAGATAACCCTGACATCCAGCGCTCGCTGGCCGGCTACTATCGCGAGGTCGGAAAATTTCCTGAAGCGATCACAGCCCTTCAGTCGATCCGCAATCCGAAGCCGGACGTTGTCGCGGAAATTGCTTATACCTATCAGCTTGCCGGCAAGATGACGGACTCGGCGAATTTCTATGCCAAAGCTGCGGATGCCGCGCCGAAGGATTTGAACCTGCAGCTCTCCGCGGCACAGGCCGAGGTGGCCGCGGGTTCCATTGGCGACGCGAATAACTTTCTGACACGGGCGGCGACCCTCAATACCAGCGACTATCGGCTCCATGCGATCCGCGCGCAGATTGCGCAGCTACAGGAACGGGACCAGGATGCAGTGAACGAATACAAGGCTGCGTTGGCCGCCTTGCCGGCTACTCCCGCCGAGGGACCTCTCTACGGCATCCAACTGCACATGGACCTGGAGTCCCTGTATCACAACCTCGGCGATGAAAACGCGGCGCATAGCCAGCTGCAGGTTGCGCAGGATGCGATCCGCTCTATCGACGGCTCCGGGCCGGAGAAAGGCCCTTTCCTGCGTTTGCGCGCGCTGATTCGCATGACGGCAGGCGATTTCGATGGAGCCCTCGCGGATATTCATGATGCCCTGGCGCTTAGTTCGGTCGATCGGACCGATCTGCAGCTCGACGGCGACATTCTGATGAAGATGGGACGCACCGACGAAGCGATTGCAGCGTACAAGCAAATCCTCACCACATCGCCCAACGACCGCTTTGCTCTCACCTCTCTGGGTTACGCTTCGCGCGCGGCAGGGCGCGACGACGACGCGGAGCACTATTTCCAGCGCCTCGCGCAGGCGGATCCCACGCTCTACGAGCCCTATCTCGCGCTCGGCGATCTCTACACCTCGCGCCGCGAATTTACCAAGGCCCAGGCGTCTTACAGCAAGGGCATTAGTCTGGCACCGCACAACGCGCTCATCGTAGCGGGCGGAATCAACGCGGCAATCGAGGCCCACAACATCCCGGTGGCCAAAACATGGTTCGTCCGCGTCACACCGGAGATGGAAGTGCAACCGCAGGTGCTGCGCGAAGAAGAAAGATACCTGAGTTTTGACGGCAAATACGCCGAATCGGAAGCCCTGGGCGAACGGGCAATCAAAGAGCTGCCCGATGACCGGGACGTGGTCGTCTATCTCGGATACGATCTGCTTAACCAGCAAAAATACGATGAGCTGCTCAAGCTGACGACGAGCTACATGAAGGTTCTTCCCAAAGAGCCCGATATACCGCTGCTGCAAGGCTATGTGCACAAGCACATGAACCTCAAGGAAGAGGCGCGGCAAGACTTCACCGAAGTTCTGAACCGCGATCCCGAAGTGGTTACCGCGTATATCAATCGCGGCTACATGCTGAACGACCTTCATCAGCCGCAAGCGGCCGCAACGGATTTTGAGTCGGCGCTCAAACGGGAACCGAATAACGGCGAGGCCCACTTAGGACTGGCCTATGCCGATCTCGATCTACGCAAGTATTCATCCTCTATTCACGAAGCGGACCTCGCGGAGCGCGAGGCGGGCGACTCCCTGGATGTTCATGTCATCCGCGCCAATGCCTATGGCAACGAAGGCCTGTCAGCGAAGGCGGTCATGGAATATCGCGCTGCGCTCAAGTACACGCCCAACGACACTGCGCTGCATCTTGGTCTCGCCAACGCGCTGTTCTCTGAGTTCAAGTATCAGGACACGGTAAATGAGGCACAGATCGCGGAGAAGCTTTCGCCAGAGAATGCGGATGTGCAGGCGCTGCTGGCGCGCGCTTACGCCGATCTCGACGAAAGCGATCAGGCCAGGCACTCCGCGACGCTGGCGGAGCAGTATTCTGCATCCGCCACTCCTCTGGAGCGAAGCCGGATCTTCATGTCGACGGGAGAAGCTCTGGACACTCTGGGAGATCAGCAGGCCGCCATGCAGCGTTTTCAAATGGCGCTCGAAGTTCCCGGAAGCGATCGCATCTCTGTACGTCTCGCGATCGCCCAGGTGATGGCGCAGCAAGGTCATAGCGATGATGCCGAACGGCAGATCGCGCTGGGTTGGATGGAAGGGACTGCCGGAGAAACGACGCCGCCGACAGGAAGCCAGTTTATTGCCGCCGCCGATGTTTTGCGCACCACGCACGACTACGAGTTGTCGCAGAGCTATCTGCAGCGGGCCAAGATGGCAGGAGCCCCGGACGAAGAGGTGCGCGTGGGGCTGGCAAATAACTACTTGGCGGTGGGCGATACGGCCCGGGCCCATGCCGAGCTGAACGCGGTCAGTGCGACCGGTGGCGACGCGCCGAGCTATCAGTACCTGATGGCGGAAGCCAACGTTTTTCGCCAGGAACATCAGGGAGCGGCGGCGCTCACCGCATTTGCGCAGGCTTCCAACTCCGTGGGCAACGATGAAAGCTCTGAGGAAAGCATGCTGGCTGCGGGCGCCGACGAAGGCCTGCGCGTCAATCCCAAGCTCAGCGTGCTTTCCGACTTCACGATCCAGCCCGTCTATGAAGACACGACCATTTATGTGCTGGACTCCAAACTGGACGCAACCTTCCCGGTTCCCAGCACAGATGTCTCCCTGCTGCCGCCGCCGCGCTCTTCACTGCAGACCGCCTGGACGGACGCGTTCCATCTTCACCTGCCGCACATGGTCCCGTCGGGCGGATTCTTTCAACTGCGCAATGCGCGCGGCCCGATCTCCGTTCCAGCGACAAACTCGGTGGTAAATCGCGATACGACCGATACCACCTTCAGCTACGGACTGAGCCCCACGATCCATCTTGGCGATAACTCACTAACCTTTGATGGGGGCGTGCAAGCCACGATTCGCCGCGATTCCGCATCTCCGGTGCAGATGAACCAGAATCTCTTCCGCACTTTTGCCTATGTCACATCGAGCTCATTTTTCAACGTGATCTCGTTCAGCGGCTATGCCATTCATGAATCCGGACCCTTCACCGAAACCAACCTGCACTCTCACGCGATCACCGGCGCGCTGGATTTTCGCGTCGGCGCTCCCTGGAGCAAGACAGCGCTGGTAACAGGGTGGGGCATGAATGACGAAGTCTTTTCACCGGTACATTACGAGGATTACTACTCGTCTGCATACATCGGTGTGGATCACCGGTTTTCGCAGCGCCTCGACGTCAGGGCCCTGTTAGAGGATCTGCGCGCCTGGCGCGTAGTGGGCAGCAATTCCGGCATCGCGCAGGATCTGCGCCCCGCAGGAACGGTCGACTTTAAGCCAAAGCGCAACTGGGATGTGCAGTTCTCAACCGCATATTCCAACACCCGGGGATTCCACGTCTACGACGCGATGCAGAATGGCTTTTCTGTCTCTTACGCCAAACCGCTCCACCGTAGATTCAATGATTCTTCCGGATCTCTCAACCTTGAGTATCCCATTCGCTTTTCCGCTGGCATACAAGAAGAAACCTTCTTTAACTTCTCGGGAGCTCAGAATCAGCAGTTTAGGCCGTACGTAGAGGTCAGCATATTTTAAGGCGGGTTATGATGAAAATCTGTTTGGTCGCAACTTTTCCTCCCAGCGGGCGCCAACTGAATGAGTATGCGTTCCATATTGCGCGTGAGTTACAACGGCACCCTGAAGTCGAGCTGACGATTCTGGCCGACGAACTGGCCGACTACGCGTTTGCGACCGACAAGGACGGCCGGCCGCTTTCGCACGACGGGCAGGGCGAGCTCCCCGGGTTCAATGTAGTGCGTTGCTGGAAATTCGGCAGCACGCTGAATCCCGTGCATCTATTGAAGACCATCCGGAGGCTCAAACCGGATGTTGTCTGGTTCAACCTGGTCTTCTCGAGCTTCGCCACGCCCGAGAACCCGCTGGCGGCATTCGCGGGGCTGTCGACTCCTGCTCTGACGCGCGCAGCGGGATTTTACACGCATATCACGCTACACCACATCATCGAGCACGTGGACTTTGCCGCGGCCGGCGTGAAGCACGAGCGGCTTTTCCGGTTCGGCACCGATATTACGACCAAGGCGCTGCTGGCGGCCAATTCCGTATCCGTGCTGCTGCCCGGGTACCATCGCACGCTGACGACAAAGTACTCCGCGCGCAACGTACTCCTGGGAACACATGGCACCTTCACAGCGGTTCCTACTCCTCCGGATTTTGCCAAACGGGGCAATCCAGATAAGCGCATCCTGGCCATCGGACACTGGGGCACTTACAAGCGGCTCGAGGTGTTGATGGAGGCATTTCCACGGGTGCTGGCAAGAATTCCGAACGCACGGCTCGTTGTTGCGGGCGCCAACCACCACACCAAAGCAGGCTACTGGGAATCGATCCGCGCCGCACAACCGGCCCATCTGCCCATTGATTTTCTCGGCTATGTTCCCGAAGAAGACATTCCGGAGCTTTATCAAACGACCTCCGTGGTCGTTATGCCCTATGACTCAGCGACCGGATCAAGCGGCCCCGCGCATCAGGCGTGCGAATTCGGTGTCCCGATCGTTTGCGCGGATCTGGCCGATTTCCGCGGCATGGCTACAGAAGAAAACATGGCGATTCTCTTTCACAAGGTGGGAGACGCGACCGAACTGGCTGATCGCCTGATCTCCATCCTGCAGTCTCCCGAGTTAGAGCGCCAGATGGCGGAGCAGAACTTCGCGGCCGGCGTCGAGATGACGATGGCCAACGTGGTTGCAAATTACCTTCGCTGGTTTGAGCTTAAAAAGGCTCAAAAGACGATTGCGAAATCAAATGGAGCCTTGCGGCGCCGCCCGTCACTCGATGTTTCCCGCCGCTCCGATCGTTCGTCAGGTGAAGACGCATCCGCGTCGATGTTCGAGGATGAAGCAGGGGAGAGCGGTGGTTCGCTCAACCTGGAGCCGGCCCGGGAGTATGCGGGCGCGAGCGACTATGCCGCGCAATTCTCCGAACGCAGCTCATCCTCCTTCGACAGAGGTTGATGCTGCCCCCTCATGCGGCCGAAAGGGCTGCGTGGGGGATGAGATATTGTCGCGGCGGATGGAGTGGCGCACTGACAGAAATGGCGGAGAGCATCTATCGGCTCTCCGCCATTTTTCCTATCTGAACTTTGGTTCGGTGTTCAGGAAGCAGCGTGGGACGTTGTCAGCCTGGCGATTCTGGTTATTCCGTCGTGATCTGATCGGCCGTGTAATTGGCTCCGTCGTACTCGGCCTTCACGCTCACGTGCTCTCCGATATGAAGCTCCTGGCCGGAGGGAAGGCGCGAGGCATTGAAGGAGATGTCGTAGCTCCTCTGGTCGCGCGGATCGACCAGGACCATATGGCCCGCGTGCAGGTCGAGTGCAGAGATATTTCCATTGAATGCAAATGCCGCGCCGGGAACTGCCAGCACCGAGATTTTGCTCGCAATGCCGTGGCCTGCCTGGCTCGATCCAAATTCGATTGCAACCAGGGATCCCGGCCGAAGATCCTGCGGGCCTGAGCCTGCCGCAACAAAGCTGGACTGCCCAATCCGTTGAAATGAAGCCTCTGGAGAAACCTGGACCGTAAATCTCTCGCGCGATCCGGAGGACGCGATCGTCAGTTGTCTGCGCCCCGCATCGTAATTCACGACGCGGCCCTGGTAATCACCCTCCGGCGGTTGTGAGAGCGCATGAATGCTAACCGCAAAGACCTGCGTACCGTCCAACGTAGTCTCCACGGCCGCATGCTGTTCCGGAGAGAGCGTACGCAATGGAATGCGCTGACCGTCCAGGTAGGCGAGCGTACGCTCATCGAAAAGGATCTTCATCGGTTTTTCACCGTACACCTTCAACGTGAGCTCATCGCGCACCTGATCAATTCTTTGGATTTCCCCACCAAAGATGGTGCTTTTGCCCGCGGGAAGGGGCGGCAGTTTTCCTGCGGGACTGCCTGTCGATGCCAGCGCCTTCGCTGAAGATGATGAATCTGCGGGCTGTTCCGATTGCGCAGATAACGCGGCGGGGATGAATGCCGCGCCCAATACAACAGCTGTCAGAATTCGTACCATTTCGGCTTTCCTTTGCAATTCGCGATGTAGTTATTTGGATGGCATGAAACGCTGCCCGGTGGCCTGAGGCGCGCCAGACAACATAGCTCTGCAGATCGCATCTAAGTAGCTGTGTTCCTATCTCAGCCTCCGCAAGGAAGACGCTTGCACCTAACTAAGATGAGTACACGAATCCCAAAAATCGCGATCATCGCGGCCATTGCCGGAGCGGCTCTGCCCCTGTGCTGGGCGCGCGATACAGTCACGATTCGTATCCCGCGGCGCAGCGAGCTTAGTCCTGTACAGCGCCTGAACCGTGAGGGCGTTGAAGCTGTGAACAAGCACGAGTACGAGAAAGCGGAGTCCCTTTTTCTCAAGGCCTATCTTTACGACCCATCCGATCCATTCACTCTGAATAACATCGGCTATATCTCGGAGCTGGAGGGCCAGCTAGACCGCGCTCACAAGTTCTATCAACTGGCGGCGGAACAAGGCTGCACCGCGAACATTGATCGCAGCAGCGACAAGGGCCTGGAAGGCAAGCCGATGAAGGCGGCTTTGGGAAATCTGGAAGATCTGCCCATGCGCGTGAACCGGATGAACATCGATGCCATGCGGCTGCTTGCGCAGGATCGCGGCTTCGAAGCCATCTCCCTTCTCGATCAGGCGCTCTCGCTGGACCCTGAGAATCCATTCACGCTCAACAATCTCGGTGTTGCGAATGAGACGGTGGGGGACCAGGCGAACGCGCTGAAGTTTTATCGCGCCGCGGCCGATACGCACTCTTCGGAACCGATCGTCGTCACCGAGGATCGCGGCTGGCGGGGGCGCTCAGTAAGTGCGATGGCTGCAGCCAGCGCGAAGCGCGTCGAGCGGCAGATGCAGCAGAGCAATGCCGACTACGTGCGCGCCCGTATGCTCAATCTGCGCGGTGTCTACGCTGCAAATCAGAATGACTGGACGGCGGCCAAAAAAGACTTCATGGACGCCTATTCGATCGATCCGACAAATGCGTTTTCGATCAACAATCGCGGCTATGTCGCCGAGCAAGAGGGCGACCTGGAATCGGCAAAGTTCTTCTATGAGAAGGCTCGCGGGACTTTCGACTCGAGCGAGCGGGTAGGAATGGCGACAAGCGGTTCTGCCGAAGGTAAGCCGATTTCTGCAGTAGCTTCTGAGAGCAACCACAAGGTCGATGGCGAGCTCGCGACCTATAGCTGGCAGCGCCATCGGGAAAGTGGTCCCATCGAGCTGACACCCCGCGGCGGCGCGACGGAGCAGGACGCTCCGGCCAAGTCTCCGTCACCTGCAACGCAAGATAAACCGGCGCCGACGGCGCCACAGCCTCCCCATTGAATCATTTCAAGGGCTCCGTATGAGTAAATCGACTGCGCAAGCTTCTTTACAACAATGGATGGTTCTTCTTTCACGCCTGCTGTTGCCTTGGTCAGTTGCTCACCGTTCCACATCGCCTGCAGGGGAAGAAGCTCACCAGGAACTCCTTCGCATGAGCCGCGCCGAATTCGACGAATTCGTCGCGCTTGCCGACTCAAACCATGTGGTCGTGCGCGCGCTGGAGGTAATCCTGCTGCTGCTGCGCGATACGCAGAACGCTCCGCTACGCGAATGGGCTGAGGCCGCTCTCGCCGCGGAACGCGCGCGTATTACGACCGCGGTCACATTTCTCGCCGAGATCTGCCGGGCCCTCAAGGACCATGGACTTAAGGTGGCGGTCATCAAATCGCTCGACCACTGGCCCGACCTCGGCAGCGATCTTGACCTGTACACCAGCGAGAATCCGCGTGCTGTCTGCAAATTCATGCAGACGCACTTCCATGCAAGGATGGCGCCGCGCAGCTGGGGCGATCGCCTTGCTGCCAAATGGAACTTTTTCATTCCCGGATTGCCAGAAGCCGTCGAGATCCACATGGGACGCCTGGGGCAGACGGGGGAGCAGGTGGCTATTGCATCTTCTCTGCTTGAACGCACCCGGACGGTAACGGCGTGCGGCAGGAACTTTTCTGTTCCGTCGGCCTCCGACCGGATCATGCTTTCCACCTTGCAGCGTATGTACCGGCACTTCTATTTCCGGCTCTGCGATATTGTCGACACCACCACGCTGGCAGATCGGGGCGAGATTGACTATGCAAACCTTCGCACGCTCGCATCGGTCGCGGGCATATGGGAGGGCGCTGCTACGTACCTGGTCATCGTCTCGGATTACCTGCAGATGCACCGTGGCACGGGGCTCAACCTGCCTAAATTTGTCCTCGATGCAGCCCGTTTCGGGGGCGACCACATCTACTACGAGAAGCGCTTTCTGCGCGTCCCGATTATGCCGCAGTCTGCGCGCCTGTATGGAACGCAGCTCGCTGGGGTACTCGGGAAAGGCGAATGGCATAACGGCGCTCGGCTGAGCCTGCTGCCCTGGCTGGCCACTGCGGCAGTGGTAGGGCAAAAGCTTACGGGAAGCGACAAAGGAATCTGGTAGAACCGCGGGACCGACACCAGGCTATGGCAGAACCAGTCGCTGTTCAGCGATAGAGGAGAGGGGGACGCTGGAGAGGTTTTTCTCCGGCTACATTCTATGGGGAATCGTTTATCGGATACTCATACATTCTCGCGCATGCGGCGTCTGGAGTCACTAGGCGAGCGCGCAGAGGTTGATTCTTACAATGGCTCTTCGCTCGCACTGGAGGGATGGGAATCTGGAGCTTCCACGTGGCCGCAGCCCATGCCCCGCCTGATTTCGGCTCGCTACGCTGAGACTGCTCCCGTCTCAGATGCGCAGCTGTTCAGGAGTCTCGACTCGGCGGTATTCAGGCGCGACCGCAAGTCCAAAGTCGTATCGTTCATCCTTCACTCCGCGCTGGTGGCAGGGGTGGTGTGGTGGGGGATGACCTACCATCCGCACGTGATACAGACGGCCGACACAGTGGTGACGCAAGTGCCGTTCACGCTTTATGCACCCCCGCCGCCACCGCCTCCGGTAATGCCGGTCGCAAAGATATCGGGCGGTGGTGGCGGCGGCGGAGCCCATCAGATCGTTGAGCCCACGCGTGGGCATGTGCCCAAGGTGGCAAGGATTCAGACGCTTCCTCCGCAGATCGTGAGGATCGCCAATCCGAAGCTCGCGGTTGAGCCGACGATGCAAGTGAACATTCCGACGAACAGCTCTCTGCCCAATCTCGGCATGGCGCAGTCCCCGCAGATCGCGCTGGCTTCGCAGGGCAGTGGCAGCGGTTCCGGATTCGGCCATGGCCTAGGCGGCGGAATTGGCGCCAGCCAAGGTGGGGGCGCGGGTGTGGGAACCGGCGGCGGCTATGGCGGCGGCGTGATGAGCGTCGGCGGCGGCGTTAGCGCTCCGGTGCTTGTTCATTCCGCGGAACCGGCGTTCACGGAGCAGGCTCGCCAGGCGAACTTTCAAGGCACGGTGTCCGTTCAGCTCATCGTGGATTCGCAAGGCAATCCGCAGGATGTTCGCGTAATCCACCCCCTTGGCATGGGGCTCGACCAGAAGGCCGTCGAAGCGGTGCGGCAATATAAATTCCGGCCGGCGATGTATCAGGGCCGCCCGGTGGCCGTGCAGATGATCGTAGAAGTGGACTTCCGGCTGCACTGAGGCACGGAAACAAGAAACGAACCTATTAGTGAGCGCCGCGTGAGGAACGCGGCGCTTTTTCTTTGGCTGGATTACGGGTAGCGACTCGCGCAGCTTCGATTAGGACATGTAGCGGCATCTTCCACCCATAAGCGGATATTGCAAATGCCGGGGCCGCTGGTCACATTGCCACCCGCGTGGCCGAAGCGGCCCGGGATGAAGTGATGGGATCTGAGCTGCCCCGATATGGAGATAGACACGAAGATGCCCGGTCGAGTCAGCACACTCTTTATTTGGAATACTGCCGGGAATGGCGAACCGGAACGTCTGGGGTGTTTAGGAGGGACCTCCGCTGGTCAATACTGGTCAATACCAATACAGATCAATAGAGAGGGGAGGGAGTGGCACACGCTCGACAATTTGCGCTCGAGGATCTGCGTTTCGGCGAAGAACCTCATCGCTCTAACGATGGAGCCGTACGGAACACCTATCAGACAATCGGAGCTATGGCGTCTGAGAGAACCGCCGGTCGCTGATCCTTGGAGCTAAGCGCAGGCACAATTCAGGACGCTCGCGGAAGGGATGATCCGCAACGTCTCCAGATCACGGTTTCGGCTTTGTTTCCTCGGCAGTCTGCACTTGCTGCGCCTTGGCATAGTATCCGTGGCGGGTGATCACCGTGAGCTTGCCGACCTTCGGCGCACCGGCTTCTACGTGGACGACGCGATATCCGCCCAGGCTCATGGACTTCGTCGACCGATAGGCGACGACGTACTGATTGCGGATGTCGCGGGCAATGTCAGAGGCAATGCCGTCTACTTCATTCAGGGAGCGCGGGAAGTAGGCCACGCCGCCGGTTTCTTCCGACAGCATCTCCAATGCGCGGTGCGCCTGTTCAGACTCGTCCTTGTCGGCGTCGTACAGCAGTCCGATGGTATACACCACCGGCCCACCGAGATCCTGCACGCGCCGAATCGCTTGCCGCAGGTCGAGCCGCGAGGCGTTGTCCGCTCCATCGGTAATGATCAGCAACACCTGCTTGCGATCTTTGGCGTGCTTGGCCAATTGATCTGCCGAAGCAGCAACCGCATCGTACAGAGCCGTCGTGCCGTGCGAGTCGAAACGCGACAGTCCTCGGTGCAGAGCCACCAGATCTGAAGTAAAGCCCTGATCCAGATAGGCGCGGTCGTTGAAATTCACCACGAACGAGACGTCCTTCGGGTTCGATTCCTGCAGCAGCTTCATCGCAGCCGCGCTGACGGCTCCCCGCTTGTCGCGCATGGATCCGGAGTTGTCTACCAGGATGCCCATCGATACCGGCTGGTCCTGATGCTCGAACGCGTTGATCGTCTGCTGAATGCCATCCTCCCAGACGCGAAAATCACCCTGGGTCAGGTTGGTTACGGTGTGGCCCTTGCTGTCGATGACGGTGCAGTTCAGCAGCACCTCGTCCACATCCGCATGCAGAACATACATGCCGTCCTGCCGCTTCTGCGCCTCTCCGTTCGCAGCCGGTCCGTTGACGGTATTCGCAGCGGTTGCGGGCGGCGCCATCACCTCGACGTCAGGCGAGGCAAATGGATCGCGATCCACGTCGAGCCGCGGCTGGATCTCGGGGCGCGTCGGATCCTGCATCGCCGCAGAAGAAGCGGAAGAGGCCGCCGGAACGGCCGTACCCCGGGCAGCAGGGGTCTGCGCACCCGTAAGCCCGCTGCAGCACAGCGCGCCGCCCGCGATCAAGAACACCAAGCCATGCGATTTCAACAAGCTAGTCGAGAACATAAGGGACACAATGAGACGTCTTCCGGTTAGATGCGGCCTCGGGCCGAAGCAGGTGCATCGCGCAGAAAAAATGGGACCAAATGCTCGTCTGAAGGTCCTCAAACGGCCGATGTGCAGGGCGCAGACGGTGTTAGCGTTCCAGGTACGCAGAGCGCCTCCGTCTGCACTCAACGCGCACCAATTCTTCCATTTATCTGCCTGGCGCCGCGTGCGGTACGAATGTAATGGCGCGTTGGTGTTATTGAAAGCCCAGTGGCACTAAAGTCCAATGCAACTGTGGCCGGGCGGCACATGAAGAAAGTAATATCGACCGCTCCCGATCACAACCAGTTCGCGGGTTTCCCCACATCCAATCAAGTAGACCCGAACGCCGAACAAACGATCTCTGCCCTATCTGAAAGGCACAGTTGAGATGCAGTTGGGCCACAACGAAAACGAGTGCTGGCGCGTGCGTAAACACGGCGGCCGCTATTGGGCAAGTCTCGCGATTGACCCGATCTACGACAAGGGAAAGCTCATCGGCTTCGCGAAAGCGCCCAACGAGATTTTGCCGCAGCCCGAGATCGACGTAGACCTGGCTAAAGCCAATCATCATCTTGAAACGGCCCTTGCCTACATCTCGCAGGGTGTGATGTTGTACGACTCCGCCGGCCGGCTAGTCTTTGCGAATCCTCGCCTCAACGAAATCTTCGCCGTAGCTGACGGCAAGCTGCACTCCGGATTCACCATCACGAAAGCGATGGAGGCCCTTGGATTTTCGCGTACCCAGGCGCGGCGTATCCAGCGCACCGTCAACTCGCAGCAGGCCGCCGATCTGGCCGCGAGTTCGTTTGAAACCACGCGCACCGGCCGTATTGTCTCTATGGCGATTCGCCGCCTCGATGACAGCAGCTGGATCATCCTCTTCGAAGATGTGACCGACAGCAAAAAGGCCGAGCTGAAGGCAGAGTACCTGGCGACGCACGACCCTCTTACCGGCCTCGCCAACCGCACATTCTTCCGTACGCGGCTTGAGGAGGCCGTGGCCCGCATGAAGCGCGGCATTCCCTTCGCTCTTCTTCTGCTCGACGTGAACGACTTTTCCGCGATCAACGACGAGATGGGAGAACCAGTTGGCGATGCGCTGCTGAAATCCATCGCACAGCGCGTTGAAGACGCCGTGCGCGAGATCGACACTGTGGCCCGCCTCGACGGCGATGCCTTTGCGATTATTCAGTGCGATCCGGGGTCGCCGAAGGAGGTTGAAGCGCTCGCTTCGCGTCTTATGGAGCGTTGCGGCGCGCCGCATGAGATCGGGGAACACCGGATTGCCGCGCCTGTGAGCCTTGGCGTTGCGATGGGAACGAGCGATGGTTCCGACACGCACGAGCTCTTGAAAAATGCCGAGCTCGCGCTGCTCCATGCAAAGAAATCGATTCTTCCGACGTACTGCTTTTTCAATTCGGAGACCGATTCGCATCTGAAGGCGCGGCGAGCGCTCGCCAACGAGCTCTACGAAGCCGCAGCCCGCGGTGAATTCGCTCTGCATTACCAGCCGGTCGCCGATGCAAGAACCGGCCAGTTCACGGGCTTTGAGGCGCTGCTTCGCTGGTGGCGCCCCGCGCATGGGTGGGTACCGCCCTCGGAATTTGTGGCCATTGCCGAAGAGTCGGGGTTGATTGTCTCAATCGGCGCATGGGTGCTGCAGACGGCCTGCGCGCAGGCCGCCGCCTGGCCCACGGACTGGCATATTGCGGTCAATCTCTCCGCGCTGCAGTTTCAGGAAGACGTTCTGCCGAAGACCATCGCCGACGCACTGGCGCAGTCAGGGTTAGACCCGCGCCGGCTCGCGCTGGAGATCACCGAGTCCGTCTTGCTGAAAGACAACGACGCCAACCTGGCCATCCTTACGCAATTGCGCGCCATGGGAGTCCAGATTTCGCTGGATGATTTCGGAACCGGCTACTCCTCGCTTAGCTACCTGCGCAGCTTTCACTTCGACAAACTGAAGATCGACAAGAGCTTCGTCCAGGATCTGCCCGATAGCAATTCCGCCAAAGCCATCGTGCGGGCGGTTACCGAGCTGGGCAAAAGCTTCGGCATCTCCATCGTGGCAGAAGGAGTGGAAACGGAGGAGCAGCTGGAATATCTGCAGCAGCTGGGTTGTGATGAGGTGCAGGGCTACCTGCTCGGCGCTCCCCAGCCCCCGGAAAAATTGTGGGACTCCGAGCCGTCGCTGGCTGCTGCTGCAAACTCCGGAGCGTAAGCTTCCACAAATCTGCGCCAGCCCAGGCGCATCGGGTCGAGCACCGGATTGGAGCTTTGCGGATAGCTGATCGTCCGCGGCTGTCGCCGGTCTTTTTCTTCCTCTTCCAACATCCGCATCAGGCAATTCTGCGCTTTGTGTACCTTCCGGCGAATGGCGGCGTTATCTTCCACTCCGATAATATCTTCGATCTCTATCAGCTTAGTCAGTATGATCTTGCTTTCCATGACGCACCGATCCGGGGTACAGATAGCTTGCCTGCATCAGTGCCGGTTGGATGTGACATTGATCACCCGACGGATGGGGGGTTAACAGAATCGCTGCATCCATGAGTGGTAGAGGCGGAGTAGTAGAAGCGCGCTTTGCTCCAGGGCGCGCTGCCCTGAGCTGTCCGTTCCCTACTTAGTGTCGAACAAGTCCTTGAGGTGGGATGGCTGCGAGCGGAGATACTGCTTGGGTGCGTGAACACGTGCGCCGAGCGCCGCCGCCGCGTGCCAGGGCCACCGCGGGTCGTAGAGAACCGTGCGCGCCAGCGCAACCAGGTCGGCGTCGCCGGTTCCGACAATGGCTTCCGCCTGCTCAAATCCAGTAATCAGACCAACCGCGACGACCGCCATCTTCACCGCATGTTTTACCGCGCGCGCCAGCGGCACCTGGTATCCGGGTCCCAGCGGTATCTTCTGCGCAGGAGATAATCCTCCGCTGGAAATATGGATCGCATCGCAGCCGTGCTTTTCCAGCTGCTGCGCAAACGCGATCGTCTGCTCGATGTCCCAGCCGCCATCCACCCAGTCGGTTCCCGACACGCGCACAGATACTGTTTTTTCCGCGGGAAAGGCTGCGCGTATCGTGTCGAAGATCTCGAGCGGAAAGCGCATCCGGTTTTCCAGAGAGCCTCCATACTCGTCGTCTCTGCGATTGGAAAGCGGCGACAGAAACTCGTGCATCAGATAGCCGTGCGCCGCGTGAAGCTGGATCAAGTCGAGCCCCAGATTCGCGGCGCGCTGTGCCGAAGCCGCAAACGCATCGCGCACACGCTTCAACCCGTCGCGATCCAGCGCCGTCGGCGCCGTTTCCCCCTCGGCAAAGGGAATTGGCGAAGGCGCCACGGTCTGCCACCCCAGCGATTGTTGTGGCGCAAACTGGCGGCCGCCTTTCCACGGCACCTCTGTTGAGGCCTTGCGACCCGCATGTGCCAGTTGAATACCAACGGGAACGTCAGACCAGCGGCGAATGCTATCCAGCACGCGGCCGATCGCGGCTTCGGTCTCGTTGTTCCAGAGGCCGACATCGGCATACGTGATGCGTCCCTCGGGCAACACGGCAGTTGCTTCGATTGTCAGAAGCGCCGCGCCTGAGAGTGCAAGCTGGCCGAGATGGATCAGGTGCCAATCCGTCATGCGCCCGTCTTCTGCCGAATACTGGCACATCGGCGCGATCACAATCCGGTTGCGCAGTTCAAGATTCCGGACGCGCATCGGTCGAAAAAGAGAAGGTTCTGTCACGATGACGATTTCTCCTGGTCAGGTGTGGGTTCGATGCAGCTCGCCTGAAATGAACAAACGCTATGAGGAAACTCCGCCTTCTACATACGATTACTTCATCGCGAAGAACGATACAACCTGGCTTACTCCGGCACCGCCTTTCCGATACCCGGCGGCTTGCAATCTAAGCGGCAGCATGACCGGCTTTGTTACAGGCCTTCCATGCCGCCCAACCGAAGGCGGCGATCGTAGCAGCCATGCCAATTCCCGCAAATACGGTCGCGGCCGCGCAGGACCGCTGCTTCTTGCCGGAGGTCACTTTCTCGCGCACGTGCTCCGGACGTGCGCCGATGCCCACCGCATATCCGAGTGCGCGATGGATGCCGGGAATCTGCATCGCCAGTTTCATCTGCCAAGGAGCACGGACTGGCCTGGGATTCTCAAAGACCCATGCAAACCCACGATGCGCAACCAGCTGGATCGACTGTGTCACACGCGTTGGAAATTCGCGCCGCCTCTGTACGGCTGCCAGCAGAGGCTCCGAAACGCGTCGATCGGACAGCGGTCCGGCCAATAGGTTCGCCGTTGCGATGGCATCCTGAATCGCTAGGTTGATACCCACACCCCCGGCAGGAGACATGGCGTGCGCCGCATCGCCTATGCACAACAGGCCCGGCATGTACCATTGCCGCAGCCGGTTGATCTGCACGGTGAGAATCTTGATCTGTTCCCAATCGCGCAGCTCGTTCACCCGCTCACCGAGGAACGGCGCAATGCGGCGAATGTCGGCGTGCAGCGCATCCAATCCGCGGGCCTTGATCTGTTCATAAGACCCCTTCGCGATAATAAGTCCCGCCTGAAAATAATCCGAGCGGTTGATCAGGATCAACGCTTTTCCGTAGTTCACGTTGCCAAGCACCTGCGCCGGATCGCCCGGCCTGCGGCTGAGCCGGAACCACAGCACGTCGATGGGCACTCCTCGTTCGATCAGCTTCAGGCCTGCCGCACTGCGCATCGCAGAATGGCGTCCATCGCATGCGACCACGAGATCGGCGCGCACTTCCAGTTCGCGCCCCTCATTTTGCGCCACAACTCCGATTATCTGCTCTCCCTCTCGCACCAGGCCTGTCGCCTGATGCTGCATGAGCAGTTGAAATGAAGGAAAACTCTTTGCGTGACCGGAAAGAAAATTCAGGAAATCCCACTGCGGCATCAGCGCGACAAACTTGCAACTTGCCGGCACGTGCCGGAAATCCGCCACCTCGAACGCGGAACCTCCGAGAATTACCCCGGCGGACTCGACTTTTTCGTGCCGCAGGCGCAGAAACTCCTCTAACAATCCAAGTTCTTTGAGCACCTCGAGCGTTGACGGGTGCACGGTGTCGCCGCGGAAATCGCGGAAGAAGTCGGCGTGCTTTTCCAGCACAGTGACGCGCACGCCCCTGCGCGCCAGCAGATACCCGAGCATCATGCCCGCAGGTCCGCCGCCGACTACACAGCACGTGGTCTCCACAATCTCCGGCCCCATGACCAACACCTCCACGCTTAAGCTCTTCGATGGCCCGTCACCGTGGCACGGATGCCACCCTTCACTGGAGGAATTGTCGCATAGCCAATAAATATTCCTCTTCAATGCCAACGGTTTCTTGCGAACCCAGGAACCGAGGAAGCTATTTCTGCTGTATCATTCCGCGTTCCTTGAGGCTCGCCGGAGACGAATGCAAAGTACACGATCGTCAGGAGGGGCGCTGTTGCGGCGTTTCGATGAGCCGTGCAACTTGCAGCTGAAGATAGCGCTGCTCGGGAAGGCTCGTGGTGCGGCTGGCTGCGAGCCGGTAATGCGTGATGGCCGACGGATAGTCGCCGGTCATCTCAAGCAGGTGAGCACGAACGGCGTCGAGCCGATGATGCCCGGCAATCCGAGGATCGCCATCCAGCGCGCGCAGCAACTCAAGTCCCTTCGATGGCCCGTGCACCATAGCTGCTGCGACGGCATGATTCAATGCGACCATCGGATTATCGGACATGTGTTTCATCAGGTCATACAACGCGAGGATCTGCGGCCAATCGGTGTCTTCGGCACGGCTCGCTTCATCGTGAAGTGCCGCAATCGCTGCCTGCAGTTGATAGATCCCAATTGCGCCTTTGGCGATCGCGTCCCGAACCAGAGCGGTACCCTCGGCGATTTCGGCCTGGTCCCAGAGACTCCGATCCTGCTTATCCAGCGGAATCAATTCTTCGTCCGGTGTCGTTCGCGCTGCACGGCGTGCATCGGTCAACAACATCAGGGAGAGCAGCCCCGCCACTTCAGGATCGTCCGGAATCACCCCGTGGAGGCAGCGCGCGAGGCGGATGGCTTCTCGCGAGAGCTCTACCCGCTGCACCTGCGGCCCGCCGCTTGCGGTGTAGCCTTCATTGAAGATGAGGTATAGAACATGCAGAACGGCTCGGAGCCTTTCCGCACGCTCGTGAGGCGTGGGCGCGCTGAAGTGTGCGCCGGAGGACTTGATGCCGGCCTTCGCCCGGCTGATCCGCTGCGCCATGGTGGACTCAGGGACGAAGAAGGCATGAGCAATTTCCGCTGTCGTCAAACCGCCGAGCGCCCGCAGGATGAGAGCAATCGCGGAGGCCGGCGTCAGCGAGGGATGACAACACATGAAGAAGAGATTGAGGGTGTCGTCCTCATCGGATTGCGGCTCCATCTCTGCGGCTTCAGCCTGACGCGCCGATTCGATACCGACTTCATTTTCTCTGCCGTGGCGAGCCTCTTCGCTGCGCAGGTAGTCCATCATGCGGCGCGAGGCCACGCGAATCAGCCACCCGCGAGGATTCTCGGGGAGGCCGGTTTGCGGCCACTTCAGGGTTGCCGTAATCAATGCCTCTTGCACCGCATCTTCCGCCGCGGCAAAGTCGCGGAAGCGGCGCGTGACCGCGCTGAGCACCTGCGGCGCCAGTTCGCGCAGCAGGTGCTCCGCATGCTCATCCGGAAATCTGCCCGTCACGCCAGCTCCCCGGTGCGCCGGCTCATGATTTGCCGTACCTCGATGGGCATGGAAGTCGAAGCGCCCCCGGGTGCTGGACCGGCCGAGATCCGGGCGGCGATCTCATAAGCGCGCTCCGGACCTTCGACATCCACAATCCAGTATCCCAACAGGAATTCCTTGGACTCCGGGAAGATGCCATCAGTGACGGGCATTCCATCTTTCCCGGCCTTCACGATCCTGGCCCGTTCCGGAGCGGCCAGTCCCTCGTTGGCTACCAGTTCCGCAGATTCGCTCAATTCTTTGTTGAGCCTGTGGAGAAACGCAAAGTGCGCCTCAATGTCGCTCTTCGACCATTGCTTATAAGAGTCGACGCCTGCTTTGGTGCCCGTCATCAACAGAATGTACTTCATCGCCTTCGTTCCTTTCGTTGGACTACACGCTCTCCGCGTCTGGGCTAGTTGCTGGTGACGAACATCCACCGCACGCCGAATCTGTCATTCAGCGCGCCATAGAGCCCGAAGAACTGCTTCTGCAGCGGGTCGGTGACTTCAGCTCCCTGCGAGAGTTTTTTAAACAGAGCCGACAAGTCTTCGTGCGTCCCGCCGCTCAGATAGAGGCAAACCGTGTTGCCGCGAACGGGGGTCTTATCCGGCCGCAGCCAGTCCGACCCGGAGATTTCCAAAAGACCGCTGCTTAGCTTTGCATGCAGAGTCTTTTCCTGCTGGAATGCGGGCAGCCGGTCCTTTGCCACAGAGTCTTTCACTATCGTGAGGTCCAGCTCTCCACCCAGGCAGGTTCGGTAAAACTCCATTGCCTGCCGGCAGTTTCCGTCAAACAGGAGGTACGGGGTCAGCGTCATCTTCTCATCTTCCTTCGATTGCGGTGGAGCTGATTGTGCGTTCGAGTGCGCCGCGAGGGCCGCGATTTCTCCTGCGGAGGCTGCCGATGCGACAACTGGCGGCGAGTTATATCTTTGGTTTCCGGCATGGCCGTCATCTTCTCCTTTCATGCGGTAGTCGGAGCCGGGTGGCCGTTCTCGACATGCGTAGTGAGTTTTTTTCGTGTCCCAGACCCGGCAAGCACCCAGCCTCGTGCTCCGAGGATTGCAGCCGCTTTCATCCGCCCGAAATACATGTAGGTCTAACCAAAAATGCCCGGCCCTGCCGCTCACGTACCAAGATTTCAGCTGCGGGGCAGTTAAACCCGCCATGCTTCATCGGTACGGTCTTGTCGGACTCCTACATCGCTCCTTCCAGCCGGCTGCAGATCGAGCAGTTGGGGCGAACACGGACGGTCAAGAAGCTCGTTGTCACGTCTGGCATATATTGATACATTCTGATCAAGACTCTAAGAACCTGGAGAACTAGGCTAGGGAGCAGGCAGGTATGAGGAATTCCGGCAAGTTGCTGATCGTCGAAAATGACCCTCAAGATATGAAGCGCGCCGGCGAGGTGGCAAAGCTGGCCGGCTTTTCCGAGCTTGAGGGAAAAACTACGCTGGGCGCTGCAAAGAATTATCTGGAGGAGCGACTCTCCGACGAGAGCAAACTGCCCGACGGGATCGTTCTGGATCTTGATTTCGGCCACGAGAATGGTTACGAGCTGCTCCGTTTCTGGCATAGTTCCCCGAGGCTGCGCACGATTCCGCTGATCGTCTGGTCCGTTCTGGGTGAAGAACAGCGAAACATGTGCGATTTGTTCAAAGTGAAGCAGTTTGTAGGTAAGTGGGAGGGGAACCAAGCGCTCGAGGAAGCTCTCAAGCGCATCGGTGAGTCGTGACCGGCGCGACATTCCAAGCTCTTGCGGTAGCAGGTAAACGCCTCGTCTTCTCGTAATCCAACCAATCCCAGCCCTCGCCCGCAAGTCTGCGTTCGGCAAATTCCAGGAGATTTCAATGGACAATTTGGCTGAGATCATCTCTCAGAATGAAACCAGGCTCCGCTCCGAGTGGATCCGTACAATGTCGAGCGCGGTCGAACGGGCCGACCTGATCAGCAAGGCGGAATTGGACGAACAGTGTGCCTCCATTCTGCAAGCCATCGCCGAAGGGGTGAAGGCGGGCGGAGCCGGCAGCATCTCCGGAGCAGGCTGGACCACGGCCCGGGAGCTGCTGTCCTCGATCTCGGCATCGCGGGCGCGGCAGGGATTCTCTCCCTCGGACGTCGCCACATTCGTACTATCCCTGAAGCAGCCTCTTTTCATCGTCATTCGCGAGAACCTCGGCCGTGAACAGGACAGGCTGTTTGAGACGATATGGTCCGCGACCAAGCTTCTGGACAGCTTGGCTCTTTTTACGACGGACGCCTATATTGCCACTCGCGAAGAGCTAATCGTCCGCCAGCAACAGGAACTTCTCGAGCTTTCGACTCCCGTCGTGAAACTTTGGGATGGAATTCTGGCGTTGCCGATCATCGGAACCCTGGACAGCGCCCGGACCCAGGTCGTGATGGAGAGCCTGTTGCAGACGGTCGTCGCCACCAACTCCAAATTTGCCATCATCGACATTACGGGCGTGCCGACCGTGGACACCCTTGTCGCGCAACATCTACTGAAGACGATTACCGCCGCGCGCCTCATGGGCGCTGAATGCATCATCAGCGGCGTTCGTCCGCAGATTGCGCAGACCATTGTGCACCTGGGCATCAATCTCGAGGACGTAGTGACCAAGGCCAAGCTTGCCGACGCATTCGCCCTGGCCCTGCAGCGCAGCGGACGTGCTGTCGTCCGCACGACCGCTGGACCCACGAGTGCTCTGGCCGGGCTGTTGAAGAAGCAGGAGGACTGATGGAACGGATACCTGTTCTCCGCATGGGTTCACTGCTGCTGATCACGATTCAGGTTGACATGCACGACAAGCTTGCGCTTCAACTGCAAGATGATGTGACAGAGCGAATTTCGGAATGGGGATCGACCGGCGTGCTGATCGACATCTCCTCACTGGAAATCGTGGACTCGTTCATCGGCCGTATGCTTGCGAACATTGCAGCGATGTCGAGAGTGCTTGGCGCAGAGACTGTCGTTGTGGGCATGCAGCCTGCTGTGGCTATCACGCTGGTCGAGCTGGGCATGTCTCTGCCTGGCGTCCGGACGGCGCTCAGCGTCGAGGCGGGTATGGAACTGTTGTACGGCGCACTCAAAACTGGAACTGAGAATGAGCGTCTTGAAGCGTGAAGTCGTTCCCATTCAAACCTCGAATGACGTGGTGCTTGCTCGCCAGAAGGTAAGGCAGTGGGCTGTGGAACTGCGCTTCACTCTCGTGGATCAGACCAAACTGGTGACCGCGGCGAGTGAGCTGGCACGCAACGCGCTCGATCATGGAAAGGGCGGCACGATGGCGGTCGAGGCCATCGTCAATGGCGCGCGTTCCGGACTGCGGATGATTTTCGAGGACCGGGGGCCCGGCATTGCGGACATTGACCAGGCTCTCAAAGACGGCTTTACCACCGGTGGCGGGATGGGGCTCGGACTAGGCGGAAGCAAACGCCTGGTGAACGATTTCAGCATCGAATCGGAAGTAGGAAAGGGGACCCGGATTACGGCGGTGCGATGGAGATAACCTTCAGTGCGTGTATCGCCATCACCGATTCCACCTCGGTAGGCGAAGCGCGCCGCGCAGCGGCTGTCGCAGCGGCGAAACTCGGCCTGGACGAAACCCGTGCCGGAGAGCTGGGAATTCTCGCCACCGAGGTCTCCCGGAACGTGCTCATTCACGGCCGCGGCGGACAGGTCATTGTCGCCGGTCTGCAGAATCATATCGGCCCCCTCGCGCAGATTCTCGCACTCGACAAGGGTAGCGGCATCGAAAACGTGCCTCAAGCCATGCAGGATGGCTACTCGACTGCCGGCACCATGGGAGCCGGACTGGGAGCGATGAAGAGGCTCGCCACGCACTTTGAGATCTTTACCGGGAAAGGCGGCACAATGGTGCTGCTCGAGCTCGGAAAGGCAACTCCCACCGACCATGTGCAGTTTGCCGGCGTCGCTCTTCCCTACCCCGGAGAACGTGTGTGCGGGGACGGCTGGTACTGTGACCAGGCGGCCGACCGGACCATAGCCGTTCTAATCGACGGGCTCGGACACGGGATCGGCGCGGCCGAAGCCGCCCAGGAGGCGCTTGCAACCGTTCGCCGGCGCCTATCGGTCAGCCCGGGAGAGATTTTGAGCTACATGCACGATGCTCTGAAAAAGACGCGAGGAGCCGTCGCCGGACTGGTTGAAATTTGCCCATCGCAAGGTACACTGACCTACGCGGGCGTGGGGAATATCTCCGCTTCCTTGATCAGTGGTGGAACTTCCCGCAGCCTGGTATCCCACAATGGCACGCTTGGAATGACAGTTCACAGAATCCAGGAATTCCGCACTGAATGGAATTCCGACTCTGTATTCGTGATGCACTCCGACGGACTGCAAACCAGGTGGGACCTGTTTTCCTATAATGGGCTGATTGCCCGTCATCCTGCGCTCATCTGCGGAGCGTTGATTCGTGATTTTCGTCGGCACCGCGATGACGCAAGCATCGTCGTTCTGAAAGCTGCCTGATCATGCCGCTATCGGTCCTTCAGATCGCTCTTCGGACGGAGCGCGACGTTGTCCAGGCAAGGCAGCGCGCCCGTGAAATTGGGGTGGAACTCGGTCTCGACAATCGCGATCAGATCCGGCTTGCCACTGCAACCTCTGAGATCGCGCGCAATGCGTTCCGCTACGCGAAAAATGGCAAGGTCAACTTCTCCCTTGTCCTCGAGCCGCAGCAGTGTCTCGAGGTCGAAGTGACCGACTCCGGCTCAGGCATTCTGAATCTGGATGAGATCTTCGAGGGAAGATATCGCTCGCAGACCGGAATGGGGATGGGCATCATCGGCACCAAGCGGCTGATGGACGAGTTCCACATCGAAACCTCACCCGGCGGAACCACAGTGCGTATGACCAAGCAGCTTCCAGCCTTCCGAAACGGCTGGACCGAGAAGTCGGCGCGGGAGTTGAAGGAAAAGCTGCAGGCGCGGACTCCCCAAAGCCCCTTCGAGGAGGTGGAGCAGCAGAACCAGGAGCTGCTTAAGACACTGCAGGAGCTGCGCGCGCGCCAGGAAGAGCTGGAGATGCTCAACCGCGAGCTCGAGGACACGAACCGCGGCGTCGTCGCGCTGTACGCAGAACTCGATGAACGGGCTGACTATCTCCGTCGCGCTTCCGAGCTGAAGACGAAATTCCTGTCCAACGTCTCGCACGAATTCCGCACGCCTCTCAATTCGATCATCTCGCTTTCCCGCATGTTGATGGACCGGATGGACGGCGATCTCACCGCGGAACAAGTCAAGCAGATCCAATACATCGAGGCTTCGGCCCGCGACTTGCGCGAGATGGTCAACGATCTGCTCGATCTCGCCAAAGTGGAAGCCGGCAAAGTCCGCATGCGGCCCAAGACGTTTGAGGTTCATGACCTCTTCAGCGCCCTGAAAGGCATGCTGAAACCCTTGCTGGCCGATAACACTTCGGTCAACTTGACGTTCGAGGAACCGAGCGAAATTGAACCCCTGCGAACGGACGAGGGCAAGGTCTCGCAAATTCTCAGAAACCTGATTTCCAACGCCATCAAGTTCACGCCGGAGGGCAACGTCAGAGTATCGGCAGCGATGCTCTCGAATGGCCAGGTGGAGTTCCAGGTTGCCGATACGGGCATCGGGATCGCTCCCGAACACCACGAAACCATCTTCAAGGAATTCAGCCAGGTTGAGAATCCGCTGCAGGAGCGTTATCGAGGTACCGGGCTCGGGTTGCCTCTGTGCCGCAACCTCGCCACGCTGCTAGGCGGCGGCATCTGGCTCCAGAGTGAGCTTGGCAAAGGGTCGACCTTCACCGTCAGAGTCCCCGCCATCTATGTGGGCGAACTGATGCAGCCCGAGGGCGCCGAAATGCCGCCCCCGCCAGAATTCCATCGGATTCCGGTGCTGATTCTGGAGGACAACGTCGAAACTGCCCATCTGCTTGAGTCCTATCTCCGGAACACGGAATTTCAGGCAATTCTGGCTTCCAACATCGTGCAGGCCGAGGCGTGGGTGTCCAGGCATACCCCTGCAGCCGTCCTCGCGGATGTCTTCCTCGACGGTGACCAATGCTGGAGTTTCCTCTCCCGCGTGCGCGAGCGGTTCCCAGGGGTTCCCTGCATCGCGACAAGCGTCAGCGACGAGTCGGCTGCGGCGCATCGGAATAAGGCAGATGCATTTCTGCTGAAGCCCGTCGAGAAGGAGGTCCTCCTGGACGAGCTGCGCAGCCAGACTGCCCAGCCTGGAATCCGCCGGTTATTGGTGGTGGACGATAATGAGATCGCCCGGTATATCCTTCGCGATCTGCTCGATCTGCCCTGGCTGCAGATCCGCGAGGCGTCCTCGGGAAAGGAAGCTCTTTCCAGCATCCGTGAGGAGCAGCCGGACGCCATCATCCTCGACCTGCTCATGCCCGATATGAGCGGGTTCGAGGTTTTACGGGAATTACGAAAGCATCGGGCAACCGAAGCACTGCCAATCCTGATCTATACATCTAAGGATGTTACTGAATCAGAACGGATGGAGCTGGACGCGCTGAATACGCGAATGATCAGGAAGGGAGAGGTCACCTCGCGGCTGTCAGCCAGACCATTCATCGATTGGGCCAGATCTGTTGGATTGGCGCCCGAATCGGCAGCTTCGGAGAAAAATGCCTGAGACCGCACCAGGACGTATCCTGATCGTCGATGACCGGGAGGAAAATCGCTACATCCTCCGGCGGATGCTGCAAAAGGAGGGATACTCCTGCGAGCTGGCTGACCGGGGAGCAAAGGCTCTGGAGCTGGCCAAGACGCTGCCCGATCTCATTATCCTGGATGTGCACCTGCCGGATATGTCCGGCTTCGACATCTGCCACGCATTGAAAGCGTGCACTGCGACGGCGTCCACCATGGTTTTGCAGATGTCGGCCTCCTTCGTCTCGAGCGTCGATAAGGCGCGTGCCCTGAATGCGGGCGCCGACGCCTATCTGACACATCCGATCGATCGCACCGTGCTGGTTGCCACCGTCCGCGCGCTGTTGCGCCTGCGGGCGGCAGAGGTAGCCTCCCGCAAATCGTCAGAGCAATGGCAGGTTACATTCGACTCGTTGTCAGAGGGCGTAGCCCTGGTCGCCGAAGACGGATACCTGACCCGGTGGAATATCGCATTCCGGCAACTGTGCGGGACGAAGATGCAGCTCGACTCTCGCCACCATGCAGCAGCTCTTCTCGAGAGACTGATCGGTACAAGCGAGCCCCTGCGCCAGAATAACCATCATTTCAGCGCCGAGTTCAACCTCGGCAAACGAACCGTTCAGGTTTCGGTCACCCGCACAAACGGAAACACCGCCGGCAGCGAAAAAGTATTGATTCTGACCGACACGACCGATCGGAAGCTGGCTGAATATGCCCTGCGCACAGCGGAAAAGCTGGCTGCCACCGGCAAGCTCGCAAACGCAATTGCCCATGAGATCAATAATCCGTTGGAAGCGTTGACCAATCTGATCTATCTGGCGCGCTCGGCCGAAACTCCAGATACCATACAGCCTTTGCTTGAAAGCGCCGCCGGAGAACTGGACCGCATCGCGCGCATCACGAAGCAGACGCTCTCATTTCATCGCGATACGCTCAAGCCGGTCGAGGTGGATCTCGGCGATTTGCTCTCCGAGGTAGTCAGCCTGCTGGAGCGGTCCGCGGCTGCGCAACGCGTCCGCCTGGTTTTGCAGCGAGCTTCTGCCGAGAAGATCTATGGATTTCCAGGCCAGCTTACGCAAGTGTTCAGCAACCTGGTGCGCAATGCAGCCGAGGCATCACCTCCTGGATCTGAGGTGGTCGTACGCCTGCGCGCCGTGAGACACACCGGACGCCCTGGAAATCGCATCACCATTCTCGACCGTGGCTCCGGAATTCCCAAAGCGATTCGGAGCAACATCTTCGATCCGTTCTTCACGACCAAGGAGTTGCGCGGTTCCGGGCTTGGGCTGTGGGTCTCAAAATCGCTGGTTACCCGGCACGAGGGCACCATTCGGTTTCGCTCGTCGGAAAGGACAGGCAAAAGCGGAACGATCTTTGAAGTATTTCTGCCTGCCGCCAATCCCTCATCACGCACCACGCTCTTTGATTAAGAACTGCGAGCCGTCGAGAACGGAGAGAGCGGTGCATCCGTTGCCACTTCAGCGGCTACTGCGATTCCTGAGTAGATGTATCCTTGCGCAGACCTTGCCAGGTCGCCGACTCCCTATTGGTCGCGTCGACTTGAAGGTGTCGACTTCCGGACACAGCAACTCAGGAATCGCTCTAAGGCAGCGCAAACGAGAATACATCGCTTCCCGCGGCAACCGCGAAGTACTGTCTCCCATCGATCGCGTAGCTCATCGGCGAAGCATGAATCAACTGCCCGACATGAAAATGCCATAACGCGTCACCGGTGCGACCGTCGAGAACCACAAAGTTCTGCGCATCGTCTCCGTAGGCGATCAATCCTGTCGCCGTCGACATCACGCCACCCCACCCTTTGTTTCTGCCGACCTGAGGATCGCGCCATGCGAACTGAAGTGTTTCCAGATTGAAAGCGTTGATGTATCCTTCGCCCGCCCCATTCATTGCCTTCATGCCGGTTGAGTAGTAGGTGCTGCCTTCTTCAAATGGTTCAGTCTGCGCCTTGAAGATGCCGCACGCTTCCAGTGAGCGGAAGTAGAACATGTGGGTTGCGG
This sequence comes from Occallatibacter sp., assembly GCA_035508375.1. Lineage (GTDB taxonomy): Bacteria > Acidobacteriota > Terriglobia > Terriglobales > Acidobacteriaceae > Telmatobacter. The sequence continues at coordinate 69,705 of DATJNF010000029.1, forward strand.
GATTGTAACTCGGCGAATACCAGTTCGTGGCTCCGCCATTGGCGGGACAAACTTCAAGGCCATTCGCATCGGGGATGAGCCCGGCCGAAATCGGCCTGCCCTTTTTATCGATCCCTTTCGCCCAGTTCTGATTGCGGGCAAACTGCGTGGCGAAAAGGAACTCTCCATTGATTCGATCGAGAATATAGAGGAAGCCGTTGCGGTTCGCTGTCACCACAAGCTTGCGCGGCTGGCCCTTGAAATTCGCGTCGACGAGCACTGGTGTCTGTACCGCATCGTAGTCGTACAGGTCGTGCGGGCTGTACTGGAAATACCACTTCAGGGCGCCGGTATCGGGATCGAGCGCAAGCAGGCAGCTGGTGTACAGATCGTCGCCGGGCCGAATGCTGCCGTCGTAGTCCGGCGAAGGATTGCCGGTGCCCCAATAGAGCGTGTTCAGCGCAGGATCATAGCTGCCCGGCATCCAGGTTGTTCCGCCGCCATGCAGGTAGGTATCTCCCGGCCAGCTCTCGCTGCCCTTGTCGCCTGGCGCCGGTATGGTCCAGAAACGCCATCGCTCCTTGCCGGTCTCCGCATCAAACGCCGCCAGAAAACCGCGCACCCCGTCGTCTCCGCCCGAGGTTCCGACCAGAACTTCATTCTTCACAATCAGCGGAGCGCTGGTCGCGCCATAGTTCCGGTTGCCTGCCGCATAGGGCACGTCCCAGATCAGGCCGCCCGATCGCGCATCCAGGCACAACAGATGCGCATTGTCCGTCTCCATATAAACGCGCGTGCCCAGGATGGCTACGCCGCGATTGTGATGTTCGCCGGCGTCGTCTACCAGCCCTGGGGTAATCGCGCGAAGATGATGCCACAATAGCTTGCCCGTCCGAGCATCCAGCGCATAGGCATCGTTTGCGCTGGTGACAAACATCACGCCGGCAGTCACGATGGGCGTCACTTCAAGCGGGCTCGCCGTCTGTGGATGAAAGACCCACTGCGCCGCCAGATGCTCCGCATTGGCCGGAGTAATCTGCGTGAGACTGCTGTAACGTTGGCCCGCATAGTTGCCGTTGTACGAAAGCCAGTTGTCGGTTATGCGACTATCGAGAAGCTCTTGTTGCGTGACATCGATCCAACCGATGTGATTGTCGGAAGCAGTTGCGTCCTGCCTTGTCTCGAGATGCGCTTGTGAATTCTTCTCTTGTCCATACACGGCGTGCGCAGATGAAACCAGCAGAAACGCTACTGCGGCGATCCCGAACCCGCAATTCTTCGTCCGGTTGAATATCGCATCTCCGGTCGCTGCACCGCTCATCGGCTCTGCTCCGGATTAGTGCGCGGCGCTTTGCTCACCACCATGAGAAAGCTCGCAATGTCATTCAGCTCTTTGGGTGTGAGCCGCGTGCCGTAGTCGCGTGGCATCAACGAGTGCTCGGTATAGCGCATCTGCGCCAGTTCGCTGCGCGCCAGCAGATGATAGCGGCCGTCTTCGGTTTGAATCTCCAGGTTGAAGTTGTCCTCGTTCCGCAGCGCTCCCGTGAATGTCTGACCGGATCTTGTGGTTACATTCACTACGCGCGAAGATGGCGTCAAGGGATTGTCCGGGGTGGTGATTGCCTGCGCAATTGCCTCCGCGGTGCGGTTCCGGCCATAGCGCGTCAGATCGGCCGCGATAAAGCCTCCGTCGCCATCGATCATGTGGCAACTCGAGCATCGGGCTTTGCCGAAATACAACCCGCGTCCGATCTCCGCATCCCCTGGGATCGATGGTTCTGCAGGAGATCCCCCAGGGCCGGGTTCGCCTTCCAGCACGCGCAGATAATGCACAAGGGACCGGATGTTTGCGGTTCCGATTTGCGCGTAGGGCGGCATTCCTTCATTCGTTCCGTCGTGAATGATCTGAAACAGCTCTGCATCCGTGCGCGCTGCGAGGCTCTGGCTCGTCGCCAGCGACACTCCCTTGTCGCCGCCTTTGCCATCGGCGCCATGACAGCCCGCGCAATATTCCACGAAGCGCTGCGCTTCCTTCAGGTCCACCTTATTCTGGCCCTGCGCGTGGCATTGCGCACCAATGGCAAACAACAACCCGCAAAGCACACGAAAATCAATCCGACGTGCCGCCATTTCGATGTCCCAACTCCCGCGTCGAAACTGTGCCGCGCCCATGATACAAGCTGGCCGCGCTTCAAGAAACTCCGGACAAACTAACTACCGGTAACATTGCTGCGTAACGATGAATCTTCAAGATCATAGTTGCAAATTGCCGACTTACTCTGCTTGTGGCATACTATGAGCCGTACGCCGACGGGAGCAGACATATGCGTACTTCCATTCTGTTGGGCCTTTCCCTTTGCCTTGCCCTTCCCGGCACCCAAGCTATTTCACAAAGTTCTGACGGCAGCCTTCGGACCCACATCCAAGGCATCGAGATTCCACCTGTGCCGAATGCACCCTTTACCGCCAAAGTCGTCGTGAGTTGGGAACAGCCACTCGTTGGCGGCGGGACGGTCTCGCGTAAGTACTACACGCAGGTGGCGCGCGATTCTCATGGCCGCGTGCGCCGCGAAACCCGCGACTTTATCTCGGGCAACTCCAGCACTGAACCGCCTTTGCGCACCTTTACCATCCTTGATCCGGTAGCTGCCACGCGCACCACGTGCACGCAGTCCACGATGACGTGCACCACGACGGAGTTCCACCCGCGCATCTCGCTCGCCGATCCGGAGGATGTATCGGCGGGCAACGAACGCAATCTGCACCGCGTCAGTCTCGGCGAGCAGACCATCGACTCGCTTCCGGTGAAAGGCACGCGCGAAACCATGTCCACTGTTGCGGGCAGCAACGGCAGCGATCGCGTCGTCGTCAGCCATCGGGATCTCTGGTATTCGCCTGACCTGCAGATGGATCTTTCCGTCATCCGCAGCAATCCGCAAATGGGGCAGATCACGCTCAACGTGACCGACCTGGTCCGCGGCGAACCCGAGTCCTCCTGGTTCAGCGTCCCGTCCGGCTACGAAACCAGAAACGCCTACGTGCACTAACCACGTTTAGCTCCCGCGTAACGCGAGACTCCGCTCGCGTTGCCGGGCTCATTGAACCGGCGATGCAAATGCAACGGCAGAAGCACTCTGAGCCTCCAGTGAAGGCATCAGGTGGAAATCACTCGGCGCAGATTCGAGAGCAGGCGTGAAGGGCGCTGATACGCGGGGTTGCAGTCGATACAGGGCGGCGACGTTCAGGCGCGGGTTTTGCGCGATGCGCAGGATTGCGGTCGCTGTATCGCCTGGTGTAACACGATCTGCACTTCCGCCCCGCGCATTCGCAAACAGCGCGCGGCACCCGGGTGAATCCGGCGCATTGGAATTGATGCAGGCAGAGAGAATGTTGGCCAGCGTGTGAATCTTGCGGCGCGTCTCATCGCCGTTCTGCTGGCGGAGCAAGCCTGGGCTGGTCTGTCCGGTGGCGCTGTTGGCGAGATACGCGGCCGTTGATTCCATAGGGCTCGCGGAGCCGGAGATGTGCGTCGCATCGACTGCATCTCCGGCCATCGCATACGCGGCCGCTACTGTCGTTATGGCATTCAAAATGACAAACGGCTTGGATGCGTCGAAGTTTCCTGCCTTGGGACACGTGCCCATAAGGGCCATCAATCCGATGGCCGCATTCGCGCCATCGCCGCCGCTGTTCCCTCCGCGCGCAAACAGGTAGACCTCCCGCCCTGCCGTGCACTGGTAGTCGCCGGCGATCGAAAAGCCTCCATATCTGTCCGTCAGGGCGTAATTGCCGATCGAATCAGCGCGGTTGCCTGTAGCTGAGTTCAAGAGGGAAACCGAGGGCTTGCCATACCCCTCTGCACTTGCTTGCAGCACGTACACCTTCGCGCCTTCGACTGCCCTGGACTGGCCGCCGTTGACAAGTCCCTGCAGTGAGCGCAGCGGCGCGCCGTCAGAATCGAATCCATCGGCCTCAGACACCGCTAGACCGCGCGGACGATGGCCGATCACAAAACCACCAGATCCCCCGGACCCTCCACTGCCTCCGGAGCCGCCGGACCCTCCCGTACCACCGGAGCCGCCAGTTCCACCTGACGTACCACCCCCTCCGCCGGAAGTCGTGCCACCCCCACCCGAAGTAGTGCCGCCTCCACCGCCGCCCGAAGTACCACCGCCACCGGAAGTGATGATGCCGCCCGAACCACCTGACCCTCCGCTGCCTCCTACTCCACCAGCCTCCACCGAGGTCGAGTGGGAGCAGCCTGCCATCAGAAGGCCGCAAAAGAGAGCCGAGAAGGCAAGCCCATTCGGGTTACGCATAAGGAAATCACATCTCTGAATGCCGATAGAGGCGTATCAAGGGCCTACACGAGCATTGAAGCACAGGTATCCATGGACGCGCCCTATAACTAGGACGGATGGTCCGTGTAGAGGTTGGTAGATGCCTGGCAGTTTCTTTGCCGTCCGGCATTGTCGGGAATGCAGCATCCCTGTAGCCGGCGTACCGCGCCGTCGCCTGAATGGGAGTACAGCGGCCGGCCGCCGGACGGTTGGTATCCAGCGAAGATGCAGAAGAGGCCGGAAAGCGCGAATGAGGACATCTCGGAGCCGGCTCCAATGCTCGCTGTGTATAGTTGGGTGTGCGCGAAGCCCAGCCCACTTGCGTTGCCAACGCATCCGCTCCCGCATTGCTCGGTGGTTCTGCGCACGGCCCACTCGACCGCGCCGTCACACGCGCGCTCAAGCGGCTCACGCCCTACCTGATGCTGATGTACGTCGTTTCCTTCCTTGACCGCGCCAACGTAGGCTTCGCCAAGCAGGCGCTGCAAACCTCGGTGGGCATCTCCGAGAGCACCTATGCGCTGGGCGCGGGCCTTTTCTTCATCAGCTATTCGCTGTGCGGATTTCCCAGCAACCTGATCCTGCATCGCATCGGCGCCAAATTCTGGATCTCGTTTTTGATGGTCGGCTGGGGCATCGCTTCCATGGCCACCATGTTCGTCACCGGCAGCACCTCGTTTTATCTGCTGCGGCTCGTGCTCGGTGTGTTGGAAGCGGGATTCTTCCCCGGCACAATTCTCTATCTCACCTACTGGTTCCCCAACCGCATCCGTGGCGAGATCACCGGGCTGTTTTACCTCGGCGTACCGCTGGCGCTGGTTCTCGGCGGCCCACTTTCAGGATGGCTTCTCGACCTTCAGTCCAGGGGCGGATTGCAGGGCTGGCAGTGGATGTTTCTCGTCGAAGGTTCCCTGGCGGTTATCATGGGGCTCGTCTCCTTCCGCTTTCTCGATAACAAGCCCGCAAATGCCCGATGGCTGCCGCCCGACGAAAAAGAAGCTCTGATGAACGCTCTCGCGCGGGAAGAGCAGGCGCGGCGCTCCTCCGGGCCAACGCATCTGTTGCCCATGTTGCGTAATCCGCGCGTGCTGCGCTTCGTGCTCATCTACTTCATGATCCAGATGAGCATCTACGGCGCCATCTTCTACCTGCCTGCTGAAGTCTCGGCGCTGATGAAGAAGCCCGCCGGTTTTGAGGTAGGCGTCGTCACCGCTATTCCCTGGATCTGCGCCACCATCGCCACCTACTGGCTGCCGAAACGCGCCGACCGGCAGAAGAACCATCGCGTCATGGCCGCCTGGGTGCTGTTCATCGCCGGCTGCGGCAGCTTTGCGTTTCCTACCGCAGGGCCGCTTGGGGGCCTGATCGCCTTGTCGATCGCGGTCTCCGGTTTCGTCGCCGTGCAGCCTCTCTTCTGGACCCTGCCCACGAGCTATTTGGCCGATCGCGCCAAGGCCGGCGGAATTGCCCTCATCGGCACCGGCAATCTCGGCGGTTTTCTTGCGCCCTATCTCAAGGTGCGGGCGGAGCAATATTTCCACTCGCAAAGCGCCGGGCTCTATCTGCTGGCGGCAATCACCGTCCTCGATGCCGGCCTGATCGCCATCACGAAGACTCGGCCGGCACACGCCAACGGGGCGGACTTGGCTGCGGGTGAGCCGAATCTGCGCGGCGTATAATCGACCCCATGGCGGCGAGCGCACAGGCTGGCTTATCGGAATCTCTGGCCGCGCTGGCCAAGCTGCGCACGCTGGAGATGCGGCTCGCCGAACTCGGCAGCGTGATGGTCGCCTACTCCGGCGGAGTGGATTCGGCGTTTCTCGCAGCCACTGCGCACCGCGTGCTGGGCGCACAGATGCTGGCCGTTCTGGCCGACTCGCCTTCGCTGGCGCGCCGCGACATGGAGCAGGCCCGCGCCTTCGCTCACTCCCTTTCCATGCCCCTGCAAGTTGTCATGACCGAGGAGCTGGATCGTCCCGAATACGCGCGCAACGATGCAAACCGCTGCTTTCATTGCAAAGACGAGCTGTTTCAAACCATGGAAGCTCTGGGCAGGAAGCTCGGCTTCAGCCGCATCGCCTATGGCATGAATCTGGACGACACGCGCGACTTCAGGCCCGGCCAGCGCGCCGCCGAGGAGCATGAGGTTCTGGCGCCTTTGGCCGATGCGGGTCTGACCAAAGCCGAGATTCGCGCGCTGGCCCATGCGGCCGGCTATCCGGTATGGGATCGTCCCGCGGCCCCCTGCCTTTCCTCGCGCGTGGAGTACGGCCGCACCGTGACGCGCGAAGTTCTGGAGCAAATTGAAAAGAGCGAAGAAAGCCTGCGCCAGCTTGGCTTTCGCGAATTCCGCGTACGCCATCACGGCGAACTGGCCCGCGTTGAGATTGCCCGCAATGAGCTGCCCGGCGCACTGTCTTTGGAAATGCTGGACGCGATCACCGCAGCGTTGAAGCAGGCGGGCTTCAAATATGTCACGCTCGACTGCACCGGTTTTCGTTCCGGATCGATGAATGCGATACTGCCGGCCGATGTGCTCATCCGGCGCGGCGCCTGACGCGCTTTTCCGTTCCCAGCGCGTGGCAATTTACAATCACAACGCGATGCGTATTGGTTATCTCGAGTGTTTTTCCGGCATCAGCGGCGATATGCTCCTCGGCGCATTGGTTGATGCAGGCGTCTCCCTCGATCTGTTGGCCGAAACAGCCGCTGCCCTGAATGTGGACGCCCGCCTTGAAGCGCGCAAAGTCATGCGCGGCGGGTTGTCCGCGACCAAGGTGGACGTCATCACGGATGAATCGAGCGGCCATTCAGATCACGAGCACCACACGCATGAGCACGCCCATGATCATCACGGGCACCACGATCACGTTCACGAGCACGAACCTCATCACCATGAGCACGGCGAACATCATGACCACCAAGCGCACGAGGCACATCATTATCACGAGAATAGCCACGCGCCGCATCGATCGCTCTCTTCCATTCTCGGGATCATCCGCTCTGCGCCGATTGCGGAGACCGTAAAACACCGCGCCAGCCGCGCCTTCCAGCTACTCGGCGAAGCCGAAGCCGCGATTCACGCCATTCCTCTGGAGAAGGTCCACTTTCATGAAGTGGGCGCGGTAGACACGATCGTCGACATTGTCTGCGCCGCCACAGGCTGTGAAGCCCTCGGCGTCGGCCGCTGGCTCGCCTCGCCGCTCAATGTGGGCAGCGGCACGGTAAAGTGCCAGCACGGCACGCTGCCTGTCCCCGCGCCGGCGACGATTTCGCTTCTGGGCGATGCGCCCATCTACTCCGCCGGGCCCGCGATGGAGCGCGTTACGCCCACCGGCGCGGCTCTCCTGCGCATGCTCGAGGTACAGTATGGTCCGCTGCCTGCAATGCGGGTGCAGGCCAGGGGTTATGGCGCCGGCGGCCGCGACACGCCGGGAGAGCCCAACCTGCTGCGTCTGCTCGTCGGTGAGGAAACTGCAGGTCAGCAAACGGGCACCGAGCCAGGCGTCGAGCCCATTGCGGTGATCGAAACCGTCATCGATGATTCGACACCGCAGCTGCTCGCTTACGTCAGCGAACTGCTGCTCGAAGCCGGCGCGTGGGATGTGTATCGTGCAGCCGTGCAGATGAAAAAGGGCCGCACGGGCGTACAGCTCACCGTGCTCTCGAGTCCCGATCGCGTGCCCGGGCTGCGTGAGCTGCTCTTTCGCGAAACAACGACTATTGGCTTGCACTGGCGCCTCGAACAGAAGCTCGCGCTCGAGCGCAGATTCGTTGAAGTCGGCACTCCCTGGGGCCCCGTGCGCATCAAGGTCGCCCAATGGCCCTCCGGTAATGTGACCAACGCCGCGCCGGAATATGAGGACTGCCGCACCATCTCGCAAAAGCATGCGATTCCGCTGAAAGAAGTCATGCGCGCTGCGCTTCAGGCCTACACGAAAAGCGAGGAAGGCGTCTGATGGACCCTTTAGTGATCGAATCGCTGTTGAACGAGGTGCGCGAAGGCCGCACCGACGTTGCGCAGGCGCTCGAGCGATTGCGCCACCTGCCTTTCGAAGATCTGGGATTCGCCAAGCTCGATCATCACCGCGCCCTGCGCACCGGCATGCCCGAAGTGATCTTCGCCGAAGGCAAGACCTCCGCGCAGGTGGCCGTAATCTTCGCCCGCATGGCGCAGGCCGGCGGCAACGTGCTGGCCACGCGGGCCTCACGTGCCGTGTATGAGGCAGTGCTCGCGGTTGAATCACGCGCCGAATTTCATGAGACCGCCCGCGCCATCACGCTTACGCAGATGCAGACGGCCCAAGGCAAGGGCATGGTGGGCGTGGTCTGCGCCGGCACCAGCGACCTGCCCGTGGCCGAAGAAGCCGCCATCACGGCGCGGCTCATGGGGAATCAGGTCGATCTGATCGCCGATGTAGGCGTCGCCGGCATTCACCGGCTGCTCGCGCAGCAGAGCACACTCAAGCAGGCGCGCGTGCTCATCGTCTGCGCCGGCATGGAAGGCGCACTGCCCACCGTGGTCGGCGGATTGGTGAACGCGCCGGTCATCGCCGTTCCCACCAGCATCGGTTATGGTGCTTCGCTTGGCGGCGTGGCCGCGTTGCTGGGCATGCTCAACACCTGCTCGCCCAACGTGTGCGTCGTCAACATCGACAACGGCTTTGGCGCCGCCTGCATTGCGTCACTCATCAATCATCTTTAACCGCTGCTACCTGGCATCAGTGCGAAGAGGGATCGAATGCCGCATTGCCCGATGAAGTTTCGGTTTGTCCGCGGCAAGCTTCTCCCGGCGCCGCGCATTCTCGATATCGGCTGCGGCAACGGCTCGCCTTCGCTCACCAGGCGCTGGTTTCCCAATTGCTATTACGCCGGCGCGGACATTCAGCGTTACAACCTTACCGCTGCAGACGATGCCGCGATGAACGAGTTCTTCCCGCTCGGCGCGGATGGCTCCGGATACGCTGCGATTCCTGACAGCAGCTTCGACTTCGTGATCCTGAACCACGTGGTGGAGCACATGACCGATCCCGCGCCTATCCTCGCCGCGCTATGCACAAGGCTCAAGCCCGGCGGCTACATCTGGATCGCATTCCCCTCGCTGCGCAGCCTCTCGCTGCCGTCGTCGTTCGATGAGACACTGCAGTTCTGCGATGACCCCACCCACGTCTACGTGCCGGACCTGCGCGAAATCGCAAATATCCTGCTCGCCAATGGCGTAAAGGTGCTGCACGCGGGCCGCTCCCGCGAGGGATTCTTCACCACACTCGCCGATTTGTTCAAGGTCGGCAAAAGGCTGCTGAAAAAGCTCTTCACCGGCAGGTTCTCTGGCCGGGGCATGTGGTATCTGCTCGGCTTCGAGGACCACGTCTTCGGCCAGCGCAGGACGGACTGAGGTACACGCCATCGGATGAGCTACACTGGCGCTGCGGAGGATCTGCTCGTTGCGCGTTACCGGTTGGGGTTCCGTCATCTTGTGCTCTCTCTTCGTTTCCTTGGGTCTGTCTCGGGCGCAGCAGCCACCACCAAAGCAACAGCAGCCCGGCATGGGTGGCGGCATCTCCTCCGGCGTGGCCGCGGCTCCGGTGTATGACGAGCAACGCAGGCCCATCACGGCGGGCGGTTTCGTCGACAAAGGCCCCGTGATCTTCGAAGACGTTACCAAGCAGGCGGGGCTCTCCGGCTGGGTTCACAAGATGGGCGTGCCGCAGAAGAACTTCATCGTGGAGACGAACGGATCGGGCGTTTGCATCATCGATTACGATCGCGATGGCTGGCCCGACATCTACCTCGTTAACGGCTCGACCTTCGACGCGCTCGATGGCAAAGAGGAACCACCGCACGCCGCGCTGTTCCACAACAATCACGATGGAACCTTTACCGACGTGAGCGCCAAGGCCGGCGTGACCAACGACCGCTGGGGCTACGGATGCTCTGTGGCCGATTACGACAACGATGGTTGGCCCGATCTCTTCATCGGCAACTACGGCGAGAATCGCCTCTACCACAACAATCATGACGGCACATTTACGGATGTAGCTCCGAAGGCCGGCGTGACGCTGGGCAACTGGTCCAGCGGCTCTTCCTGGGGCGACTACGATGGCGACGGCCTGCTGGACTTGTACGTAGCCGGATACGTCCATTTCGATCGCAACAACCTGCCCATTGGCGGCTCGAAGGCGATGGGTTACAGCTTCTGCCAGTACCGCGGGCAATCTGTAAACTGCGGCCCGCGCGGCCTTGCCGGCGAGCCGGACCATCTCTTCCACAACAATGGCGACGGCACATTCACCGATGTCACCGTAAAAGCCGGGGTCGAAGACAAGGAGCGCTACTACGGCTTTGCGGTAATCTTCGTCGACATCAATAACGACGGCAAGCCGGACCTTGTTGTAGGCAACGATTCGACGCCAAACTATCTTTACATCAACAAAGGCAATGGCACCTTCGACGACCAGAGCTATGTCTCCGGCTTCGCCCTCAACAGCGACGGCCGCGAAATCGCTTCCATGGGTATTGCCGCCGGCGACTACGAGAACAACGGCCTCATCGACTTCTTCGTCACCGACTTCGGCGACGACTACAAGGTACTCTTCCACAATGACGGCGATGCCAGCTTTACCGATGTCAGCTACAAGGCTGGCGTCGCGCAAACGACAATTCCGTTCGTGGGCTGGGGCGACGGCTTCATCGACTACGACAACGATGGCTGGTTAGACCTCTTCATGGTCAACGGCCACGTGTATCCGCAGGTGGATCAGCACGACTGGGGCACCACGTTCGCCGAGCGCCCGCTGCTGTTTCGCAATGTGCCGAGTACCACGAGCAAAGGCAGGAAATTCGAGTACGTGCCACCGGTGAAGGGAACGGGGCTGGCCGACGTAATTCCCGCGCGCGGCGCGGCCTTTGGCGACCTCTTCAACGACGGCAAGATGGACGTGGTGATCAATCCCGTCGACGGGCCGCCTGTGCTGCTGCGCAATGTGAATCCCGATCATCATCACTGGGTCGAGATGCAGCTCGTGGGCGGCCCCAAGAGCCCCCGTGACGCCACATGCGCAACCGCATACCTCACGGCCAATGGCATGCGGCAACGGCGGGATGTGCTCTCGAGCGGCGGTTACATCTCGGCAAACGACCGGCGCCTGCACTTCGGCCTCGGCGATGCCACGGACGCAGGCACAGTGGAAATTCACTGGCCCTCCGGCGCCAAAGAGACCATCAAGCTCCCGGCCGTGGACCGCATCTACACCATCACGGAGGGCAAGGGCATCACCGGCGCGCTGTGCGGCGGGAGTCCCTGCGAGGCCGATGCCGTGAAGACCGCCTCGGCCTCGCATTGAGTGGCGCAAACCGCTCAGTGCAGCTGATACGGTGTCGTCGGTGCGGCAACGGGTTCGGGAACCTTCGGCATCTCCTCCGGCTCGATCTTCGCTGCTCCTGCGAGTCCAGTCCCTGTGACATTTGCTATCACAAGCAATGGACCGCTGAAGCCGGTCACATGAATATTCCGGATCACCGCGCTCTTCACGTTCGCCAGTTCGATCCCTTTCGCGCACGTGCCCGTAACGTTGATCAAAGAGAATCCGACCAGCGGCTTGGCTGGATGAATCTCCAAGGCGGCGACGAGCACGGGTAAGTCCTGCACATGAATGTTCGAAAACTGGAAGTTCCGCACCGTAGGAATGCCTTCATCGCCGGGTACCGGAAACTCATCCTGTTTCCCGCTGTTCAGCGTGTTCAGGCGCAGAAACCCCTGCTTGGCGCCGGCGGCGTCGAAGTCATTTACAAAGATGTCTTCAATGAATGCACCACGCCCCGGCCGACTCTTGATGTAGATCGCATGTGTGCGCGCACCCGTGCATTTGCAGTGCTCAATGTGCACATCGCGGATGCCGGCGGATGTCTCGCTGCCGATGCCGATGCAGGCGAAGAATGAATCGGCGAAGGTGCAATTGGCAATGCGCACATCCTCCGTTGGCCGGTTGATCGTATACCCCTCTTCGCCGCGCCCTGACTTGAGCGATATGCAATCGTCCGCCGTCTCAAAGCTGCAGCCGTCGATCACCACATGCCTGCAGGAGTCTACATCAATGCCGTCGGCGCCACTCTGTACGGTCAGATTCTTGAACATCACCTTCTCGCAGTACACCGGGTGGATGGACCACATCCCACCCTGGCTGGTGGAACAGTCTTCCACGCGAACGTCGCGGCAGTTGGTGAACTCCAGCAAGGCGGGCAGTCGCAGACCTGTAGCACGGTCCACACGCCCGCGAATAGCCGGACTGCCGGCAATCCTGCCGGTCCCGGTGATGGCGATGTTCTGTGCGTCTACTGCGGAGATGAGAGCGCTGTATCCCTTGATCCAGCGGCCCTCCCAGCGCACCTGTGTAAGAGGATAGTCGGCCATCTCGGCAGAACCGAGCAGGCTTGCATCCTGCTCCAAGCGCAACACAACGTTGCTGTGCAGCGCCAACGCTCCGGTGGCATAGTTGCCGGCGGGAATCACCACTTCGCCGCCACCAAGTACAGAGCAGCGGTCAATCGCCTGCTGCAACGCGAGTGTGTCTTTGGTCTGGCCGTCTCCCGCCGCCCCAAAGTCCTTCACATTGAGGCTTACCGTAGCGGCAGGGTGCGCGGAATTGCGAGGCTTCGTCTCGCCGGGTCCGCTTTGCGCGAAGCCAGTTGCGGTCATCCGCGCCAGCATCGTCGCCGATAAAGCGCCTTGCGCTGCCCGCTTCAAAAAATCCCTGCGTTCGATGGATCGATTCATCTCGTAGCACTCCTCGAATGCGTGCGGTGATTACAAGCCGAGAGATTTCGCGGATCGTAGGCCGCGATGTGCAGTGGTCAGTCCAGTGACAGTGCGTGAGTCATCTTCAAGCGGCGGTCCGCGCCATGTCAAGTGATCGTCGCAATGGGAGATGCGACCTTACAAAGCAAATGTTCCGCATGATACGATGGCTGCGCCTTTCGGCGGATCATCCTGGGCATTCATGGAATAAGGAGCTGTCGTGCGAAATCGTCTTTGGTTACCGTGTGCGAGTGCGGGAGTGATTCTGGCGATAACTGCTTCTACCGGCCTTCTGGCCGAAGGGTTCAGCAACGCAAAAGTCGTCGTCACGAAGAGTGCAATCGTTCCCGGCAAATCGGAAGCCCTGGCGGTTCAGCATCCGTCCGTAGTCGTCTACTTTGACGGCCAATCGGAAGAGACGATTCTTGCCAATGGATCCAGGCACCGCGAAGAAATCACACGCGGCAAAACGGTGCGCGAACCAGCCGAGACCGGCACACTGCTCAATACGGGCTCAACGCCGCTGGTATTCGTGCGCGTCGAGTTCCTCACTGCAGGCGGCCAGGAGACCTGGGGAACAACCGGCCTCGCACCTAGCTACAAAGTCCTCTTCGAGGACCAGCACAGCCGCACCTACGACATCCGAATCCCCGCGCATGCGCGGGAGCCGCAGCATACGCATCACGATCGCGTGGTGATTTGTCTCTCCGGCGCTACGCTGGAACACATACTTCCCGACGGGCGAAAGCAGCCCTCGACCCTCAAGACCGGCGAGATCGCCTGGCGCCAAGGGCAAACGCACATCGGTCACAATATGGGCAACACCGATCTGTGGGTCATCGCCATCGAGCCTAAATAGCCTGTGTTGAACTGTAAGTGACTGTTTGCATCGTGTACATCCATGCAATCCGAGAGGAGGAAGTTAGGAATGTTACGTAAATTCGCAAGCATGATCGTGATTGCAGTCATCTGTGCCGCGGTCTCTGTTTACGCGCAGGAGACGCACCGAACCGTCACCAATCCGGCTCCAAATCCTGCCGACGATACAAAGGCCAACAGCAACACCGTGCCCGACGCCTATGCGCTCACCGGCCACTTTGACCGCATCGTCGTGATCCGCCTCAAGTACGGAGCCAATCTTCTGGAGGGGATGAAGCGTGTGGTGAAGGAACAGAGCATCCAGAATGGCGTGATTCTCTCGGCGATCGGCTCGCTGCGCGGATATGAAGTCCATCAGGTGAGCAGCCGCGACTTTCCGTCGCAGGATACCTTCGAGAAGAATCCCATGCAGCCCGTCGATCTGGTCAGCATGAACGGCTACGTGATCCGCGGGCGCATTCACGCGCACATGACGTTGGCCACGCCTGACCACGTCATCGCCGGACATGTGGAAGAGGGTAATGAGGTCTATACCTTCGCGGTGGTCACAATCGGCGTGATGAATGACACCGATCTCGACAAGATCGACGACAAAACGTACCGCTGAAGGTTGAAGCGCCGGTTGTCTTTGTGGTCAGACCACGAATTGACACGAGCGGCGCCGCTGAGATAGAAACCGAATCATGCCGCACAGCGATTCACCTGCATTATCCGGTATTTTTCGTTCCATTCTGCTTGCGTTTGTTGCGCTGGCTGCGCCGCGGTGGGTTGCCGCCAACGTGATCGGCACCAACATAATTGCCCATCCGCTCACGCGCGACCGGATCAGTGCTCTGCCAGAGAAACAGCAGAAGCCATGGCTTGCGTACCTGGAGCGGTCCGGGAAACAAAAAGCGATCGACAAGCAAACTCTGGCGGACGAACAGAAGACTGCAGGGAATATACAGCCGAAGCACGCGCCGACCGGCCGCGGCGCCTACGCGTTGCGCATGGAGCATCCGGCGGAATGGTACACAAGCGCTGACGCGTTGCAGGTCGCGCGCAATGTCATCAGCTATCAGGTTCCCGACGGCGGCTGGAGCAAGAATATCGACATGGCGAGCGGTCCTCGTGCTTTGGGCGATCTCTACGACACCGACAATTTGAATCGCTTTGCGGATCCCGCCGATTTTGACAAGCCTGTCGATCCTAACTGGCACTACATCGCCACACTCGACAACGACTCCACCTGGATGCAGATCAACTTTCTCGCGCGTGTCACAACAGCCCTGCTCGCGGCTCATCGCGACAGAGAGGCTGCCCCCCTGCGTGCCTCGGTGGAGCGCGGCGTTAAATATCTCTTGAACTCGCAGTATCCGAACGGCGGCTGGCCACAGGTGTGGCCGCTTGAAGGCGGCTATCACGACGCGATCACCATCAACGATGACGCCATGCTGCACGCGATCGAGATACTGCAGGACGTGGCCGGCGGCGCCGCCGACTTCCGATTTCTGCCCGCAGCCCTGGTCCAGCGCGTCCGCCCTGCAGCGAATCGCGGCATCGACTGCCTGCTGAAGCTGCAGATTGTCGAGAAGGGCGCGAAGACCGCGTGGGCGCAGCAGTACGATCCCCTCACGCTCGAGCCCACCTCGGCGCGCAACTACGAGATGGCCTCGCTCTCGAGCGGTGAAAGCTGTGCGATTGCCGAATTCCTGATGCAGTTGCCGAAACCAACCCCTGCTGAAATCACCGCCGTTCACGCCGCCACCGCGTGGCTCACCAAGGTCGCCATCTATGGCTATCGTTACGGCAGTGGCGATTTTCGCGCCGATCGCAATAGTCCAGAGGGACGCAAGCTGGTCGTTGCCGCAGGCGCGGGCCCCATCTGGTCACGTTATTACGAGATTGGCACGGACAAGCCCATCTTCGGCGACCGCGACAAGACCATCCACGATGATGTGAACGACCTGAGCCGCGAGCGGCGCAACGGGTACGCGTGGTACAACACGGAAGGCGCGGCCGTACTGGCGCGGTACAAAAGCTGGACTCAGACATACCCGCGATGATCCACGCGGGCGAACCCGAATCATTGATTGCGGAGGGCATTTCCCCTTGAACCGACGCCGCTTTCTCGCACAATCCGCCGCCGGCGCATTTGCACTGCGCTCCGCGTGGGCATCGCCATCGCAATCAACCGCCGGGGCTCCTCTGATGATCGACTCGCACGTGCACGTCTTCAAGCATGATCCACAGTTCCCTTTCGCGCCTGGTGCGAAGCCGCCGGCAGAAGATGCTCCCGTCGAAAAACTCATTGAACTCATGCGGGCCAATAACGTCGCCCGCACTGTCATCATCCAGGTGATTCACTATCGCTGGGACAACAGCTATCTGGCCAGCGTGCTCAAGCGCTATCCACACCTGTTTCATGGAGTGTGCCGCGTCAATCCGGAAGATCCCGCCGCGCCCGATCATCTGAGCGAGCTAACGGCTCAGGGATTTCGCGGTGTGCGTCTCAGCCCTGCTGCCACGGCGGAGGGCGACTGGATTCGCGGCCCGCTCATGCCGCCCCTATGGCGCCGCTGCAGTCAGCTCAAGGTGCCCATGACGATTCTGGTCACGCCAACCCGGCTGCCGGACCTGGTCCCGCTCATCGAAGCCAATCCTGAACTGACGGTGGTGATCGATCACATGGCCGACTGCCCGCTCGACCGGCCCGACCTGCTCAAGCTGCTGCTCGATCTGGCGCGCTTTCCCAAGGTCTTCGTCAAAATCTCCGACATGTGGGTGCTCTCCAAGCAGCCCTATCCATATCCTGACGCACAGGAGCAGGTCAAACGCCTGGTCGGTGGATTCGGCGCGAACCGTCTCATGTGGGATACCAACTGGCCGGTCTCGCTCGCGCAGCTTCCGTATGCGAAGATCGTCGAGCTCTATCGCGATCACTTCGGCTTTGTGACGCCGGAAGAGCATAAAGAAATCCTGAGCGGGACGGTGCAGCGCGTCTGGCCGTTCGGATTATGAGGCGCAAAAAGAAGGGCCGCTCGCCTGAGTTGTGCGATGCCTTCCACATCGCGCACTACAAGCGAACGGCCAGCCTGGAGGAGGGACAGATCAGCCCCGTGCGTAACTTTCCAGGGCGTCGCGGCTGGGAATCGTGATCGTGCAGCCGTGCTGCGCCACCAAACGCCGGGTCTTGAAGACTGAAAGCGTCCGGGTCACAGTCTCGCGGGACGCCCCGATGAACTCGCCGATTTCTTCGTGAGTCAAAGACAAACGGCAATGAGAAACGCTCTCTGCTTTCTGGCCGGCATCGCTCCAGCGGAGCAGCAGGCAAGCGAGACGCTCTGGTACTGAAGTGGAGAGGCCGACCATACGCAGCTGCTCGCAGGCCAAATTGAAGCTGCGGCTGATCTCGCGGGTTACGATCTCATAGACCTCGGGGTTGCGGGCCAGAAAATTGAGAAATGCCTGGCGGGAGATGTGCGCGATCTTCGCCGGGTAGAGCGTATCGGCCGTCATCTCGTAAGGATTGCCGGAGAGCGTCGAGGAGAGCCCAAGCACTTCGCCCGGTTTGGCGATGCGCAGGCTCAGCCGGCGGCCGTCAGCAGAGTTGATGGAGAGTTTCACTTCACCCTCCACAACCACCATCACACCGTCTGAGGGCTGCGTCTCGGTAAAGAGAACCTTGCCGGCCGGATGGGAAACGGGTACCAGGAGCGATTCGAAGTCGGCCAGAGCCGATGCCGACAAGCTGCCAAAAAATTCGCTCTTCCTGTAAAGCTTGCTGCCCGCGTCATTGCTCTTTTCACGCTCG
The DNA here is from genome assembly GCA_035508375.1 of Occallatibacter sp. Lineage (GTDB taxonomy): Bacteria > Acidobacteriota > Terriglobia > Terriglobales > Acidobacteriaceae > Telmatobacter. The sequence continues at coordinate 87,490 of DATJNF010000029.1, forward strand.
GTTTGCATGTCAGGCCTCCGCGCCCGTCAGGTTTTCGTTCTTGCGCGTAATCTCTTCGGCAAGGTATTGGGTCCAAGGTGTACTGGTCAGGATGTCGGCTTCCGTTTGCGAGTAGATGTTTCTGAGTACCCGAATCCCGCCGGCATCGGCATAAGTGGTATCACGCAGATCCAGAGACAGTGTTTTCGAAGCTACATGGGGAAAGGTTTGTTCCCACAGGCGGTCAAGTTCGGCCGCCCACGGTCCGACGATGCGTCCTTCCAGCTTTACGATTACTGCTTGCTCGTTCTCTTCGATCGTGATTCGTAACGCCATGCCCGCTATAAAGCACGGTGCGTGCCAAAGTCGCTCGTCACCAGGGATGGCGCAGATCGGCGCTCAAACTAAAGAAGTTAATTTATTTTGGGATCAAAGCGAGTGCAGGATGGGAGCAGCGACGTGACGAGGTGACGAAGACGATATTTCGTCACATGACTACATATAGTCTTTGCGCTCGATGCCGAGCTTCTTGATCTTCGAATTGAGCGTGGTGCGTTTCAGGCCCAAACGCGCTGCCGCACCGGTGGGCCCGCCAATCATCCCCTTGGCCTCTCGCAGGGCACGAAGAATATGGTCGCGTTCTGCGGCCTGTAGCGTGGGATTGGTGCTCACCGCTGCGGCCTCTTCCTCGTCCTCTTCGGGATCTTCGAGCTCCGCCAGCGGCACATGAAGCACGGAGCTTCGGGAGAGGATGACGGCGCGCTCTAGAAAGTTCTCGAGCTCGCGGATGTTGCCAGGCCACTTCCAGGCCACCAGCGCCTCCATGGCTTCGGACGGGATGGTCTCGATGGTCTTGCCCATCCGGCGGCTGTGCCGGGAGACGAAGTGCCGCACCAGGACCGGAATATCGCCCGTCCGCTCGCGCAAGGGTGGCGCAAAGACCGGAAATACCTTGAGCCGGTAAAACAGGTCGCTGCGGAACTGTTTCTCGGCCACCATCTTTGCCAGATCGCGATTGGTTGCCGCGATGAGCCGGACGTTGACCGGAATGGGCCTGGTGCCACCGAGCCGTTCGATCTCCCGTTCCTGCAGAGCACGCAGCAGCTTGGGCTGAAGATCCAGCGGCATTTCGCCCACCTCGTCAAGAAAGAGCGTTCCGTCATGGGCCAGCTCCAGGCGCCCGATTTTGCGGGCGATGGCTCCGGTAAAAGCGCCCTTTTCGTGGCCGAAGAGCTCGCTTTCCAGCAAACCAGCCGGAATTGCCGCGCAGTTCAATTTGATAAAGGTCCGCTCGCTGCGCGGGCTAAGCCGGTGGATGGCGCGCGCCAGCAGCTCCTTGCCGGTGCCGGTCTCGCCCTGGATCAGCACGGTGGCGTCGGTCGGAGCCACCGTCTCGATCTGCCGCAGCACGCTGCGCAGTCCTGCGCTCTCTCCAACGATGTCGTCAAACCGGTTCTCAACGTTGATCTCTTCTTCCAGGTACTGCTTCTCCTGGTTCAGCCGGTCGCGCAAATCGGCGAGCTGCCGGAGGGCGAGTGCATTGTTCACCGCCATGGCCACCTGGCCGGCTACCTGGCCGAGCTTCTCCGCGTCGCGTTGGCCGAATGCGTTCTCCGTCCGGCTGGCGACCGCCAGCGCGCCCAGTGTCCGCTCCCGGTGGACCAGGGGGACCCACACACCCGAGCGCATGCCCGCTTCTGTAAAGTGCCGCACGGAATCCTGCGCAAATGGCCAGCGGTCGATCCGGTTCAGAATCACCGGCCTGCCGGTGCGATAAGCCTGTCCGGCGGGCGAGGCATTGGGGTCCAGCAGCATCTCTCCCTGGCTTGCCGGATCCCCGGCATCGGCAAGAAACTGCATCCGCAATTTTCCTGTCGCCTCGTCAAACAGAGCCAGAGTCGCGAAATCATGAGGCACAACCTGCTGCACGCTGGCAGAAATCGCGCCCAGCATCTTCCGGATATCGACGTTGGCCAGCAAAAGGCCGCTGAGCTGCGCGATCATCGACTCCTGCGCCTGCTTGCGGTCCGTTTCATCGCGCGTGACCTTCGAGAATCCGGTCACCGCACCGGTCGTGTCGCGAATCGCCGTCAACACCACGTTGGCCCAGAACCGCGAACCGTCCTTGCGTACTCGCCAGCCTTCCTCCTCCACCCGCCCTTGCCGTGTCGCCTGGCGTAGCAGCTCGGCCGGTCGGCCGCGCGCCACATCCTCCTCGGTGAAAAAGCGGGAGAAGTGCAGGCCCGCCACCTCCTCGGGCTTGTATCCCTTGAGCCGTTCTGCGCCCGCATTCCAGGTGACAATGTGGCCGTCGGTGTCAAGCAGGTAGATGGCGTAATCGCGGATGCTCTCAAGAACAGACCGCAACCTGAGATCGTTCAGCCGCAAAGACTCCTGCGCCTCCCGTTGCTCGGTGGCATCGCGGACGAAGCTCACGACGATGGGCCCCTCGGCGATCTCCATTGGCTTGAGCATGATATCGACCGGGAACTCCGTGCCGTCCTTGCGCAAACCGAGCAGATTCAGCGCGGCGCCCATCTGTCGCGCGCGCGGATGCGCGTTGTAATTCTCCCGGTGCCCGGGGTGGGCGGCGCGGAATCGCTCGGGAACCAGCCTGTCGACCGGCAGCCCGATCAATTCTTCCCTCGTATAGCCAAATAGCTCCTCAGCCCGCGGATTGGCGTTGCGCACAATGCCGTCGTGGTCCGTGACGAGAATCCCGTCCGGACAGATTTCGAACAGGTGCTCGATGGTAATTTGGGCAAGACTGACCGGAATGCGTTGCTCTTCGGCCGTCGGGCCCGACTCAGGGAGCTCCGAAGGGCACATTCTTGGGGAAGACCTCACTGGCACAATACCGCCGCAGGCGGGGGCCTTGCAACTGGAAGCCGCGGTTGAGCAGGTTGGCGAAGATCAACTGAGAATGCGTTCCAAATCGATGCGCCCGCACGCCAGAGCGTCGCCCGAAGTAAGGCGTGCACTTTGATATACTTCCCACCAATCGCAGCGAGGGCTCTCGCTTTCTTGCGGATTCCGCGTCGCGGCAATTAATCCGAAATCCACCAAAAGGAATCGTCGAGATGGCAGGAGTTTGCCGCTTCACATCTTTACTCGTTGCGATGGCTGCGTCCGCGGCGCTGTATGCACAGGCGCCGTCCTCCACTCCGCCGATGACCCCGGACATTCCCGCCACCTTTACGCCACCGCGCAATGACTATGATTTCGTCAAGCGCGAGGTGATGATTCCCATGCGCGACGGCGTAAAGCTCTACACCGTTATTGCGATTCCCAAAGGCGTCACACATGCTCCCATCGTGCTCACCCGCACGCCGTACAACGCGGCCGAGCGCATGCACGTCGAGGAGTCGCCCTATCTGGAAGACGAACTGACGGTCGGCGACGATGTGTGGGTTAAGGCCGGGTTTATTCGCGTCTTTCAGGACGTGCGCGGCAAGTACGGCTCCGAAGGCGAGTATGTGATGACACCGCCCCCAACTGGACCACTGAATCCAGACGGGCCCAACGATACCAAGGATGCCTGGGACACCATCGACTGGCTGGTGAAGAACGTGCCCGAGTGCAATGGCAAAGTGGGCATGATCGGCTCATCCTACGAAGGATTCACCGTCGTCATGGCCCTTCTCGACCCGCATCCAGCGCTCAAAGTGGCCGCGCCCGAAAGCCCCATGATCGACGGCTGGATGGGCGATGACTGGTTCCACTACGGCGCATTCCGCCAGATCAACCTCGACTACTTCACAGAGCAGACCACCGTGCGGGGCCTCGGCCATCACATTCCGCGCCTCAATCGCGACGATTACACCAACTTCCTGGAGCAGGGCTCGGCCGGCGACTTCGCACGCTACGGAGGCCTGGAGCAGCTCCCTTTCTGGCGCAAGATCGAAGAGCACCCCGCTTATGACGAGTTCTGGCAGCAGCAGGCCCTCGACAAGCTCATCGCCAAGGTTCCGCTCAAGGTGCCCGTACTGTGGGAGCAGGGCCTGTGGGACCAGGAAGACATGTGGGGCGCCAACCACTCCTATGCCGCCGTCGAACCCAAAGACACGCACAACGACATGAATTTTCTGGTGATGGGGCCCTGGTTCCACAGCCAGATCAACCGCAAGGGATGGACGCTCGGGCCGTTGCAGTGGCTGGGCGACACGGCGGAGCAATATCGCCGCGACATCGTGCTCCCCTTCTTTCAGCAATATCTGGTAGACGGCGCGCCCAAGGCCGACACGCCTCCGGTGTTCGTCTACAACACCGGCGAGAATCATTGGGACCGCTTTCAGCAGTGGCCTCTCAGCTGCGACTCCGGCTGCCCCGACAAGTCAAAGCCTCTTTATCTGGAGGCAGGCGGCAAGCTCTCGTTTGACGCCCCGGCAGCAGGCAGCGAGAAATTCACGCAGTATATATCCGATCCCGCCAAGCCGGTGCCGTTCTCACCACGGCCTTTTGTCGCCTCCGACGAGGACGCGTGGCGCACCTGGCTGGTGCACGATCAGCGCTTCGTCGACGGCCGACCCGACGTGCTCACCTTCGTCAGCGATCGGCTCACGGCGCCGCTGCACCTTGCCGGACGGCCCGAGGTGCATCTCTACGCCTCGACCAGCGGCACCGACAGCGACTGGGTCATAAAGCTAATCGACGTCTATCCCGGCGTGTATCCCTATGATGACCAGATGGGCGGCTATGAGCTTCCCATCGCGACCGACATCTTTCGCGGCCGCTACCGCACCAGCTTCGAGCACCCCGAAGCCATTCAGCCAGACGAGCCCCTGCTCTATCAGTTCGGCCTGCCCATGGTGAATCACGTCTTTCAGCCTGGCCATCGCATCATGGTGCAGGTGCAGTCCACGCTCTTCCCGCTCTACGATCGCAACCCGCAGACCTTCGTGCCCAATATCTTCGACGCAAAACCAGCCGATTACCGCACAGCGACCCAGCGTATCTGGCACACGCCGGACCGGGCCAGCTTCCTCAGTCTTCCTGTTGTGACGGCCCAGTAAATTACCCTCTGCCCCTACTTAGGTCGCTCCGCAACTCTACGTAAGACTCTCGAAACCCGCTCGAGATGCCCCTCCTTGAACAAATCAGAGGAGGCGCGCAAAATAGGTGCATACCCTTGGGGGGCATCGGCATCTGTTACTAGCGTAGGAGATTTCGGAATCATGGAAAACGTCATCAGATTATCGATTGAAGGAATGCATTGTGAAGCCTGCGTCCGGCGCGTGACCAACGCGCTCGCCGGTGTCGAGGGAGTTCGCGTAAATTCTGTCGAGGTCGGGTCCGCTACGGTGGTCGCAGATCCTGCGCGCGCAACCCCGGAACAGATTGTTGCCGCTGTGGATCGCATCGGTTTCACGGCACAGGTCAGCCGCTGAGCGAAGGGGATTGAGATGCCAGCTTCTTCAGCCCAAAGTCCTTCCGCTGCCGTTGCGCGCGGGGACAAGTCTGCGCCGCCTGACGCGACGCTGGAACGCGTCAGCATCCCGGTTACCGGAATGACCTGCGCGGCCTGCCAGTCGTTCGTGCAGCGGACGCTCGTCGGCGAGGCAGGCGTTCGCGACGCAACCGTCAACCTCATGCTGCACAACGCCGCCGTCACCTTCGATCCGCGCGTCACATCGCCCGCGCACCTTGTTGAGAAAATTCGCAGCACCGGCTACGGCGCCGAGATGCCCATTGCCGCCGAGTCCGCTCTGGAAGCGCAGGAGAGAAACGATGAAGAGCAGCTGCGTGAGTATCGCCAGCTTCGCCTCAAAGCGTGGGTAAGCGTGGCGGCAGGCCTCATCGCCATGATCGCGTCCATGCCGCTCATGAGCATGGCCCGCAGCGGCAATCAGGACCGGATGCCCCTGGCAAGAATGAACGATCCGTTCATGAGCTGGTCCATGCGCGTCTTCGATCCGGCTTTGCGCTCTCTCTTGCCCTGGCTCTACAAACTCGGGCCGGACACACTGCGCTGGTTCCTTCTCGTCTTGTCCGCCTTCATCGCCGGATGGGCAGGCCGGCGTTTCTATGTGAAGGCCTGGTCGGCATTACTGCATAAAACGGCCGACATGAACACTCTCGTCGCGCTGGGCACCGGAGCGGCGTTTCTCTACTCCGCCGCCAGCACCGTTGCGCCGGGCTTCTTTCTCGCCCACGGCATCGCGCCCGATGTCTACTACGAAGCCGGCATTTTGATCATCGGCCTGGTTCTGGTCGGCAACTCGCTCGAAAGCCGCGCCAAGGGCCGCACCGCGAAGGCACTGCGAAAGCTGGTGCAGCTGCAACCTAAGACAGCGCGCATTCTCCGCGATGGCGCAGAGCGCGATCTGCCGCTCGAAGAGATTGAGCATGGCGACGTGGTTCTGGTCCGCCCCGGCGACCGCATTCCCGTCGATGGCATCGTAATCTCCGGCAAGAGCAGCGTCGACGAGTCGACGCTCACCGGCGAGTCGATGCCGGTGGAAAAAGCAGCGCGCGATCGCGTCATCGGCGGCACGCTCAACCAGCACGGCTCGCTCGAAGTGCGCGCAACCATGCTCGGCGCCGAGAGCACCCTGGCGCAGATCGTGCGCCTCTTGCGTGACGCGCAGGGCTCGCGTGCTCCGGTGCAGAAACTCGCCGATCGCGTTAGCGCCATCTTTGTGCCTTCGGTGTTGGCTTGCGCCGTCATCACCTTTGCATTGTGGCGCATCCTCGCTCCCGGCGCAGGCGCCATGCAGGCCTTTGCTGCCGCTGTAACCGTGCTGGTAATCGCTTGCCCCTGCGCGATGGGCCTCGCAGTTCCCACCGCCGTAATGGTTGCTACTGGGCGCGGCGCAGCCTTCGGGCTGCTCATCAAAGGCGGCGAAGCATTACAGCGGCTCGAGACCATTGATACTGTAGTGCTGGATAAAACCGGCACCATTACCGCAGGCCGGCCCGAAGTCACAGAAGTTCTGCTTGCACCGTCCAGCAATTTCTCCGAGCACGACCTTCTGCGCCTCGCCGCTGCGCTCGAACGTGCCAGCGAGCATCCGCTGGGCGAAGCAATCGTTCGCCGCGCCAACGATCAGGGTTTGCTGTCGCCAAAGCCGCAGAGTTTTGAATCCCGGCCCGGCAGCGGAGTCACCGGCAATGTGGAAGGCCACGCGCTCATTATCGGTAACTCAGACCTGCTGCGGAACTCCGGCATCGTCGTCGAGCCGTTGAGCGAAGCCGCCGGCCATGCGGCAGAGCAGGGCGGAACACCGCTCTGGGTTGCAATCGACGGCAAGCTTGTGGGTATCTTCGTCGTGGCAGATACAGTGCGGCCCACCTCGATCGGGGCTCTCCGCAAGCTCCACAATGAGAAGTTGCGCGTGGTCATGCTCACCGGTGACAACGAGCAAACCGCCCGCGCCATCGCCAGACAAGTCGGCGTCGACGAAGTGATCGCAGGCGTGTTGCCTCAGGGCAAGGTCGAAGCGATCCGCAAGATGCAGGCTGCAGGCCGCGTCGTCGCGATGGTGGGCGACGGCGTCAACGATGCGCCCGCCCTGGCGCAGGCTGACGTGGGCATCACCATGGCCACCGGCTCTGATATCGCCATGGAGGCCGGCGACGTGACGCTGATGCGTAGCGATCTCACCGGTGTCGCGGAGGCCATCGCGCTCTCGCGCGGCGCCATGCGCGTCATGCGCCAGAATCTTTTCTGGGCCTTTGCCTACAACGTCATCGGCATTCCCATCGCGGCGGGCGCACTCTACCCGGTCTGCGGACTGCTGCTCAGCCCGGTGCTGGGCAGCGCGGCCATGGCATTCAGCTCGTTCAGCGTCGTCACCAACAGCTTGCGGTTGAGCCAGCTCAAGGTCGCGTAAGGAGGCGTATGGCCACAAAGAAAGGCGAAGCAGTCTGCGGCTGCGAGATCCCCGGCACGGGCCGCAAGGCCCTTGGCGTAGATCCTGAGATCAAGGCATCTAATCTGCGCCGGTTGAGCCGTATCGAAGGGCAGATTCGCGGCATCCAGCGGATGGTCGAAGACGATCGCTACTGCGCCGACATCCTCATGCAGGTCTCGTCAGCGCAGGAAGCGCTGCGCGCCGTGGCCCGCGCCCTCATGCGCAATCATCTCGCGCACTGCGCCAGCCACGCCATCCGCACCGGCTCCGAAGAGGAGAAGGAGGCCATGTACGACGAGCTGCTCGAAATGATCTATAAAAATGCCCGCTGAACGAGTTGCCGAGTCTTCGCCGTACAATCACCGCGGTGGCCGTTCATGCCGAAACGCAGTGCAGGGTTATTGGTTTATCGCCGCCGGCAAGGCGCATTGGAAGTCTTTCTGGTGCATCCCGGCGGCCCGTTCTGGGCGAAAAAAGATCTTGGCGTCTGGTCGATTCCTAAAGGCGAGTACCTCAAAGGCGAAGAACCGTTGCAGGCTGCTCTGCGCGAATTCGAGGAAGAGACCGGCATTCGCTTAGGCGCAAAGCTTGCGGCGGAATTCATCGGCCTCGGCGTCCTCACCCAGGCCGGTGGCAAAATCGTCTCCGCCTGGGCCTGCGAGGGCGACTTCAACCCGCAGCAATTGGTCAGCAATACGTGCGAGATCGAGTGGCCGCCCCGCTCCGGCCGCCGGCTCAGGATTCCGGAGGTCGACCGCGGCGCCTGGTTTTCCATCGCAGAGGCGGAAATGCGCATCCTCAAGAGCCAGCAGCCGATTCTTGAAAAGCTGGTGAAAATACTAGAGGAACAAACACCGTACTGAACACGTGTTAGATGAAACCTGGCCCCTACCCGCAGAATCCAAGGCTAAAAGCACTGCCAGCCAGGAAGTTTACGTCCTCCTGTGCCGGGCATGGCTCACTTCAACTGCGTCCCTCCAATGGACTACCATGGCAAACAGGTGAGGGCACGAAATCCCCATCCGCGGAAAGCCGCTCCACCCTCTGAAAGGAGACAATATGGCAACCCCCGCAGCGGAAGAGATCAGGAATCCCCACGTCGAACCACTCACCCAACGGAATGCCTGGAAGGCGCTCGAGGCGCACTCCCAAAAGATGCGCGAGCTGCATCTGCGCACGCTTTTCGCAGACGATCCAAAACGCGGCGAGCGCATGACCGTCGAGGCCGCCGGCCTGTTCCTCGATTACTCCAAGAACCGCATCACCGATGAGACTCTCCGTCTGCTTGTCGATCTGGCTCAGGAGTCCGGCCTGAAGCAGCGCGTCGAAGCGATGTATCGCGGCGACAAGATCAACATCACCGAAAAGCGCGCCGTCCTGCACACCGCCTTGCGCGCGCCCAAAGGCGCATCGATCCTGGTGGACGGCGAGAACGTCGTGCCGCAGGTGCACGAAGTCCTCGACAAGATGACCGCATTCGCCAACCGTATCCGCAGCGGCCAGTGGACCGGCCACTCGGGCAAGCCGATCAAGAACGTCGTCAACATCGGCATCGGCGGATCGGACCTTGGCCCGGTCATGGCCTATGAAGCGTTGAAGCACTTCAGCGATCGCGACATGACCTTCCGCTTCGTTTCGAATGTGGACGGCACCGACTTTGCCGAAGCCGTGCACGATCTCGACGCCGAAGAGACCCTCTTCATCGTCTCCTCCAAGACCTTTACGACGCTCGAGACCATGACCAATGCGCACACCGCGCGCACGTGGCTGCTGGAGAAAATCGGCGGGCATCAATCATCGGTCGCCAAGCACTTCGTCGCGGTGTCTACCAATGCGGCGGAAGTGGCCAAGTTCGGCATCGACACGGCCAATATGTTCGGCTTCTGGGACTGGGTCGGCGGACGCTATTCCATGGACTCCGCCATCGGCCTTTCCACCATGCTGGCCATCGGACCAGAGAACTTCCGCCAGATGCTCGAAGGCTTCCACGAGATCGACGAGCACTACCGCACTGCGCCCTTCGAGCGCAATCTGCCCGCGCTGCTCGGTTTGCTCACCGTCTGGTACACAAACTTCTTCGACGCGCACACCGTCGCCATTCTTCCCTACGACCAGTACCTCAAGCGCTTCCCGGCGTACCTGCAGCAGCTGACCATGGAGAGCAACGGCAAGCACGTCACGCTCGACGGCAACCGCGTCAACTACGCCACCTGCCCCATCTACTGGGGCGAGCCCGGCACCAACGGCCAGCACTCCTTCTACCAGTTGATCCACCAGGGCACGCGGCTCATTCCCTGCGACTTCATCGCCTTCTACCGCACGCTGAACAAGCTCGGCCGCCATCACGACATTCTCATCGCCAACGTCTTGGCGCAGACTGAGGCGCTTGCCTTCGGCAAAACTCCCGAGCAGGTCAAGGCGGAAGGCACGCCCGACTGGCTCGTGCCGCACCGCGTCTTTGAAGGCAACCGCCCGTCCAACACCATCCTCGCCGACGAACTCACGCCGAAGATGCTCGGCAAGCTGATTGCGCTCTACGAGCACAGCGTGTTCACACAGGGAACCATCTGGCAGGTCAACTCGTTCGATCAATGGGGTGTCGAACTCGGCAAGGCTCTTGCGCAGCGCATCATCCCCGAGCTCGAGAGCAAGACGGAACCCGAGCTGAAGCATGACAGCTCGACCAACAATCTGATTCGCCGCTACCGCAAATCCAAGGAGTAACCTATGGCTCCGCGCGGATACGATCGACCTCTCTACATCCTGCCCTTCGATCACCGCGGCTCGTTCGAAACGGGCATGTTCGGATGGCACGGCGAGTTGAACGCGGAGCAGACCGCGCAGATCGCCGCCGCCAAGCAGGTCATCTACGACGGCTTCAAGGCCGCCGTCGCGGGTGGCGTGCCCAAGGAAAAGGCTGGTCTGCTGGTCGACGAGCAATTTGGCGCGGCCATTCTTCGCGATGCTGCGAAGAATGGCTACCAGATCGCCTGCCCCGCGGAAAAAAGCGGTCAGGAAGAATTCGACTTCGAGTATGGCGATGACTTCGCCGCGCACATTGAGGCCTTTCATCCCACGTTTTGCAAAGTGCTGGTGCGCTACAACCCCGAGGGCGATGAAGGCCTGAACTACCACCAGGCCTCGCGGCTGAAGAAGCTCTCCGACTATCTGCATAACGCCAATCGCAGCCTCTTCATGTTTGAGCTGCTGGTGCCGCCGGAGAAGAGCCAACTCGAGAAAGTGAAGGGCGACAAGAAAGCCTACGATCTGGAGATTCGCCCCAAGATGATGGTGGAAACCATTCACGAGCTGCAGGACAGGGGCGTTGAGCCGGACGTGTGGAAGATCGAAGGCCTCGATCTGCGTCTCGACTGCGAAAAGATCGTGGCCGCTGCACGTCGCAATGGACGCGACAAGGTCGGCTGCATCATTCTGGGCCGCGGCGAGAGCGACGAGAAAGTCCGCGAATGGCTCAGCACCGCTGCATCCGTCCCCGGATTCATAGGCTTCGCCGTGGGCCGAACCGATTTCTGGGATCCGCTCGTCTCTTGGCGCGACGGCAAGGCGACTCGCGAGCAGGCAGTGGAGCGCATAGCCGCACGCTACCGGGAGTTTGTCGACCTTTACGAAAATGCCCGTACCAAGGCTCAGGCCGCGTGAAGCTCCGGCTGCATAAGTCCAGACGGCGCAAATCTTGATCGCCGTGATGCACGCGTCTGCCCGTCTTCTGGAAGCGCAAATCGAGGTTGGGGTATACTGACCCCAAAGAGCTGCGTCGTATTTAGCCGCTCGAATCGAGGTGCGTCTTCCGCAGGGACTCCGGTTCACTGACGTTCGACGTTCCGCCATCGGAGACTACGCGGTGGCGCGCCGTGGTTCGCGTGCTGCGAAGTCCAGTGGATGCTGTCAGTTGCGCTCTTCTACCCGCCTCCTGCGCTCTTTGCGGCTCTCCTCTGCCGCGGTTTTCTTCCGTTCCAATCTGTGATTTCTGCTGGGCTTCGATTCCGCCCCTTGCCGGCGCTGCCTGCGTGCGCTGCGGTGACGCGATCGGTAACGTCACGCCTGCTTTGGCCTCCAACTCTGTTCTGTGCCGAGCCTGCCGCCTGGCTCCGCCGCCATTTGTCCGAGCCGTAGCCTTCGGGCTCTACCGGGGCCGGCTGCGCGAAGCGATTCACGCCTTCAAATATGATCGGCTGCATCCTGCGGCACGCGGCCTGGGCCGCATGCTCGCCTCCGCGATCGCACAGCTCGCAGCTGAGGCGCCTGCCGAGATGCTGGTGGTTCCCATACCGTTGCACCGCATCAAGCATGCGCAGCGCGGCTTTAACCAGGCGCGGGCTCTTGCGCGCGAGGCGCTCAACGTTCTCGCCAGGAGCCATCCGCACTGGCAACTCACGCTGGCTTCGAGCGCGCTCATGCGGCTGCGCGCGACTGAGAGCCAGGCTGGGCTCACGCCGCATCAACGCCGCGCCAACCTGCGCGGCGCTTTCTCCGTCACTGATCCCGTAGCAGTCAAAGACAAGCACATTCTCCTCATCGACGACATCATGACCACCGGCGCCACCGCGCGCGCCGCAGCGCAAGTTCTGCTGCGCGCCGGAGCCGCTTCTGTCTGGGTGGCCACGCTGGCCAGGGCGCAGCGCATGACAGGCTTTCACAACAGTTCCGCGGACTCTATGGAGTCCGTGGAGAATGTATCTTCATTCGAACCGGTTTCATCTTCCGGTCAACTTTCATCGCAAGGGCAACGATCTTCTTTATGAGGTCAGAGACATGTCATTGGGAAAAGCCATGATTCATGCCCGAAAGCAGAAAGCCATTTCGAAAGCCGCGGCGCTGGCCGCCGAGCACACTGCGGGGACGCATGTGGTCCAGTCAAACCACATGCTGCAGATGCCGGTGCTGGTGCTGAACGCCTCCTACGAGCCCATCAACATCTGCGGCGCGCGCCGGGCGCTGGTGCTGGTGCTCAAGGGCATCGCGCGCACCGAGGAGGAGCACGGCCTCACGCTGCATGCGCAGCGCAGCCGCGTCGCGATGCCCTCGGTGATCCGGCTGCTCGAGTACCGCCGCATTCCCCACCAGACGCGCGCCCTGTCGCGCAAGAACATCCTGCTGCGCGACCGCAACACCTGCCAGTACTGCGGCGAAACCATGGCGCCTAGCGAGCTCACGCTCGACCACGTCATACCGCGTTCGCGCGGAGGCAACTCCACCTGGGAAAATCTCGTAGCCTGCTGCCACACCTGCAACCGCCGCAAAGGCAACCGCATGCTGCACGAGATCGACGATATGATCCTGCTGCGCGAGCCGCGACCGTTCTCGTTGCACACCAGCCGCCAAATCATGCGCATGCTCGGCCGCAGCGACGATCGCTGGCGGAAGTATCTGTTTTATTAGGGAACAGGGAGAGCAAGACTCATGACCGAAGCTGCGCCAGCCTATCCCTACGAGACCCGTCTCAACATTCTGCACGGCCCGCTCGAAACCATCGACGTCAAAGCGATGGCCGATGCCTGCACCTACAAATGGTTCAACCAGACCCTCTGCAAAGTGAACGACTCAGTCGTGCGCGTGGGCATCATCGAGGGCGAGTACCACTGGCACAAGCACGATGAAGACGACGAGTTCTTCTACGTCGTCGACGGAACGCTGTTGATTGATCTCGAAGACAGAACCGTTGAACTCGCTCCGGGTCAGGGTCTCGTGGTTCCTCGCACGGTAGTGCACCGCACACGCGCGCCCAAACGGGCCGTGATCCTGATGGTCGAAAATGCCGGCATCATCCCCACGGGCAACTGAAACCGCCGCAATCCGGTGCTGTATAGTCAAGAAGGAATGGGAACTGCGCCCAACAAGGCCGCGACTGCGGCAAAATCCCAACAGCAAGGATTCGTATATCTGCCTCTCATCGCCGGATGGCTTGTGCCTGGCGCGGGCCATTTTCTTTTGCGCAAATGGGGCCGGGGGGCGCTGCTCGCCATCTCCATCATCGCCATGTTTGCACTGGGGCTCGCCATGGACGGCAAGCTCTACTCCGGCGCGCAGGACATCCTGGAGCTTCTGGGCATGGTCGGCGACCTCGGCAACGGGCTGATGTTCTTTGTCAGCCGCACGATGGGCCTGGGCGGCGATCCGGTACAGTTCACCACCGCCGACTACGGCACCAAGTTCATCGTTGTGGCCGGCCTGCTGAACGTCATCGCTGCTGTCGACGCGCACAACCTCCGCACCGGGAGGAAATCCTAGTGCTGCGGCCCTCTCATTTTGCAGCGGTGCTTTTGTTCGGCCTCTTCGCCTCCGTCGTCTTCGGCATCACGCAGCGCGAGACACCGCAGAAGATGATCCGCTATGGCCTCTATTGCTTCGTGCTCTTTGCCGGCTCGGCCATCGTTCTCAGCTGGGTGATGTTTCTCATCGCCCGATAGACCATTCAAAAAAGTCTCGACCGCTGCCACACCGCCGCATCGAACGTGTGTTTGCACGTGTAGCCTTCGGCCAGATAGAGAGCCGTCGCTTCGGCATTGGCCTCCGTGACCGTCAGCGAGATCTCCGTCGCGCCCTGCCGTGTGAACCAGTAGCCCGCCAGTGAAAGCAGCATGCGTGCCAGGCCGCGGCGGCGAAATCGCGGATGCACGCACACCTGCGTGATGTGCCCGCTCTGCGGGCTCACGCGGGAGCCCAGAATCAGCGCCACCAGCTCGCGGCTGTTGCGGTCGGCCACCACGTGCGAAACCTGCGGCGAGAACGTGCCGCAGCCCGAGTAGCGCACGATATTGTTCAGGAAGCGCATCGATCCATGCACGGACCGGTACTGATCGTTGATCAGGCTGTCGGGGTGGCCTAGGTAAGCTTCGGCGATAAGGCGCGATGCCGGCGCAAGATCCTCGTCGGTCCAGGCGCGCAGTTCCAGTCCCGGGGACAGGTCGATCTGCGGCGCCCGGATGAGACTCTTCAGCGCCTGCACCAGAAACAATCGGCGATAGATCTGGAATCCCGCCGCCTGGAACACTGCGGCGTGCGATCCGGAAGGGTGCAGCAGCAGCTGTGACTCCACGCGGTCCACCTGCGGTGAGTTGACCAGCAGCTCCAGCAAATGCCGCAACAGGGTCTCTTCCACAACATGCGCAGCGCCGGTCCCATCCAGATTGTTATCGAGCGGATTGGGAACCGCAAACACATCGCCCACCACCGCTTTACTGTCCTCATAGACGCAGAAGACGTAGCCGGTCACCTGTTCCGCTTCGAGCGCCGCGTAACCGGGAAGCATGTGGTTGTCGAGATACTGCATCAACAGCCGCGCGGAAGTCCGGTAGTCCCAGTGCAGGCGCTGCTTCCAGAGCTCGCCTTCGGCATCCAGCACGGGCCGAAGCAGGGTCGCGGCGAAGTGCCGCAGATCGAGGATCTCGATAGAAGCCCCTAAAGCCATGCTTCTCCCATTTCTTATCAGACGCTCCCTGTGCGCCTGCGAATGCCCGTAAACTCAACGCGGCTTCCTACGGCAAAAAGCCCTTGCGTCACTTTGCCACGAGTCCTCAATCAGGTGCAACCTCGCGCGGAAGTTACCGTGCACCCACCAGAAAAACCTCCAGGCCCTGTTCGGGCCAGTTGAAGAGAAACTCGTACTTCCGGCCCTCGAGATACTCCTGGAGCGCGTCATTCGTGTGCAGATCGGCGCCCCCGCGGCCGGCAACGCGCGCCACCAGCAGGTGCTGCTCATCCGGCACGCCGCTCTCCTCATAATTCACGACCTGGCGGTTGCGATAGAACGAGAGGCCATACTCCGTATCGCGCCGGACGCGAAATACCGCCACGGTGCCGTCCGGTGGAACGAAGTCCGCCAGGCGCGTCGCCAGGGGCCGCACGGAATAGGATCGGTCGAGCAGGCGGATGACCTTCTTGGTGGCCTCCACTTGTCCAATGCCGAAGAATGGTCCGACGCCATAGAGAAAGATCATCAGCAGAGCCAGTACGCCGCAGGTCGCCGTGCGCAAGCGCGCCACGCCAAACCCGTTGGTGACCACAAGAATCAGCAGCGCGGCTCCAACTCCCGACAAAACGGCAGCCACCGTGGCGTGCGCCGGCGGCATCTGCCTGCCGTGCGCCACAAACCAGGGTAGCAGCAGCGTGGCCACCGTCAGCACACCACATAGAGTCGCGTGTCCGAAGACGGTCCAGCGGTTCAACCCCGAGCGGTGCCGAAAAAGAAAATCGCCGGTAAGAATCGCGATCGGCGGGATGGAGGGCAGAATGTAGCCGGGCAGCTTCGATTCCGAGAACGAGAAGAAGAGGATGGGAATGATCGCCCAAAGCACCAGGAACTCGGGAAACGCGTCGCCGGGTCGGTTCACCTTGGGCTTGGGCTTGGCCTCGCTCGCCCGGCGCAGCCGCCACTCGGCTACCGATGTTTGAATGCCGTCAATCAGCGCCCGGATCGCCACCACCGTCCACGGCATGGTGGCCAGCAGCACCACGATGGCGTAATACCATAGCGGCTGCGCATGCTGGTAGCGATTGGTGGCAAAGCGCTCGAGGTTGTGCTCCAGGAAAAACTCGCGGAAAAAGGTGGGATTCTCGTGCTGCACAGCGATGAACCAGGGCAGAACCATCGCAAAATAAAGCGCGACCCCCGGCCACCACAGCGAACGCGGCAGAATGCGCCACTCCCGCCGCAAAAACGCAAACGCCAAAATAATCAGGATCGCCAGAAACGGCGCTACCGGTCCCTTGGCCAGCGTCGCCAGGCCGGTGAAAAAGTAGATATCGTAGAGCCAGAACTTCGATCCCGTCTCATACCACGCATACCAGCCCAGCAGGCCGATCGCCAGCGGCGCGGCCATCTGCATGTCGGTCGATGCGCCGCGCGCAAACGCAATAATCCCCGCGCACGTAACGGTGATCAGCGCGGCATCCAGATGCCCGCCGGGACGGAATCGTCGCATGTGCAGGTAGATCAGGCCGACCATCACGAACGCGAAGGTGGTCGAAGGCAGCCGCGCACTCCAGTCGTGCACACCGAAATCCTGGAACAGGAACATGGCGCGCCAGTAGTAGAGCGCCGGCTTCTCCAGCCACGGCTTGCCATAGAGGTACGGCGTAACGCAGGCGCTGAGCCGCGTTTTCAACGTGTGCGCAGAGTCGAACCGGTCCAGCATCTCATGCGCGATCTGCGCATACCGAGGCTCATCGGCGCCTACCAGTCCCAGTCCATCGCCGCCAAGCAGCGGCGTCAGTCCGTAGACCAGAAAGAAGACCGTGTAGATCAGAAAAATGAAGACTTCCGCCGTGGTGGACCAACTCGGCAATCGCCACGGCTGCCGTTTCGGCGGATCCGTGGCAACAGATTCCAATCCAGTTTCCATTTCCAGCAGGTCTCCAGCGGACGTAGCTGTCCCTGATGCAGCGCCTTTCTTTCGTTCGACTGTGCGCGACAGGGACAAGGCTAACAGATGGGGCTCGAATCTCAATGCAGCGGAGCGTCCTTGCCGATTGCCGCCACCGCAGGCCGCAGCGCCGCCAGAATCTCGGCCAGCGCGCGCTCCAGCGGCCCCTCCAGCGTGCAGCCGGCGGCATTCTCGTGCCCGCCGCCGCCCAGCCGCCCGGCGATCGCGGCCACGTCCACCTTGCCCTTGCCGCGCAGGCTCAGCCGAATGCGCCCCTCCGGCAGCTCGCGCAGAAACACGGCGGCCTCAATGCCCGCAACGCCCAGCGCGAAGTTCACAATGCCCTCGCAATCTTCTTCCGCCGCATGCGTGCGCAGCATGTCTTGTTGGGTAATCCACAGCCACGCCAGCCGGCTCTCCCGTTGCAGGTTGCCCAGCGCCGCGCCCAGCAGCATCACTTTCGCGAGAGACGCAGAGTAGTACACCTCCTGCGCAATCGCCGTAGGATCTGCCCCGGCCAGCACCAGTTCGCGCGCCAAAGCAAAGGTGGAGGCGCTCAACGCGCCGTAGGAGAAGCTGCCGGTGTCCGTCAGCACCGTCGTGTACAGGCAGGTCGCCATCTCGGGCGTCACGGTGGCCCCGGTCTCCTTCACCAGCCGGTAGACCATCTCGCCTACGCTCGCCGCCTGATAGTCGATCCAGTTCACCTGCGCGTACGCCCGGCCGCTGACATGATGATCGATATTGATCAGGAAGAATTCTTCCAGGCCCCGCAGCCGTGTGCGCTCCAGCCCGTCGCACTCGAGCAGGATCGCCGCGTCATAGCGCCCATGCACCCGGAGCGCTGACTGTATGCCCGTAACCCCAGGCAGCCTGCGGTAGGCAGCAGGAACCCGGTCAGCCGTCACCAGGTCGGCGCGTTTGCCCATCTGTTCGAGCAGCATGCCGAAGGCCAGCATGCTGCCCACCGCATCTCCGTCAGGACGCGAATGAGAGCACACCAGGAACCGCTCGCCTTCCTGCAACACGCGGAGAATCTGCGCGATCGTCTGGCCTGTTGCGTCGTTGTCGGGCGTTGGGCTTGACCCCTCATGCGTACGGCCGGAGCTATCCTCCGGCGATGCCGACGGGCCGCGCTGTGGCTTGGGGGGGAGGTGGGTCATGCCTTATTTGGTCGGGATCTCCTGGCCGGGCGCCGCGGCCTTCTGCAACGCGCTGTTCTCTTCGCCAACAGGTTGTGCACGCCTGCCGGCACGTTTGCGCGACCGATCCATCAGCTCTTCGATCCGCGCCTGAAAGCGCTCAGACCGGTCGGCCAGAAAGCTCAGCTCCGGCACGTGGCGCACGCCCATCCGCTCCTTCAGCTCGTGGCGGATGTACCCCTTCGCGGCTTCGAGCCCCGCAATGGTTTCGCTCTCCGACTTGGCAATATCTTTCGCGTTCGAGTCGACCGCCACGTACACGCGGGCCGACTTGCCGCCCGGATTCAGCGCGACCTCGCTCACATAGCAGAAATCGATGCGCGGGTCAGAGAGTTCGCCCTCGATCATGGCGCCAATCTCCTCCCGCAGCGCCTCGGCCACCCGGTCCTGATGATGCTTGCGTGCTCTGTGCTCCGGCATGGCGCCCTCCTTGCTCAGGTAAACCTCTCAGGATATCAGAGCACGAGTTGGGGCGCTGCTCAACGCGTTAAGCCCCCAGGGCAATCGCTTGAACGCACTTTTGACGGATGAACCTGATCCGTCGCGTCGTTTCAGCGGGCCGAAATCAGTCCTTCCTCCTGGAGGGAGGCGAGGGAAATAGCCCAGGACAAGTTCGCCGGAGCGAACGCAGTCCTGGGTTGAAAGCAAATAACCCCGCAGCCCCGTAGGGGCGGTACGAATCTGAACCGCTGTTCGCTCTCGCCCCATGCGATTGCCGTGGTCAGGTCTGTGGCAAGAGTCCAGCTCGAAAAGCTCTCGTTTGACAACCGCACCACTCATTGCGGCGTACAATGCAGGACAACTCCACGAGGACCGCAATGGACGAAAGAGAGCAGCGGCAGTTTATCCGCTTCTTGGCGAATGAAGTCAAACTGTACTTCCGGGAGGTCCTTGCGTATCAGCTGGTCCTCGATCTGTTGAAGGATAGCGGAATTCCCGGAATCGATGACCTTATGGAGATGGCCCGCAACTCTCCCATCGTGCAGGCCGGATTCGAGAAGCAATTCGAGCACTTCGACGAATTGCTTCCTCCGTCAGACGAAGAGCTTTCCGAAGAGGCTTTGCGCGACCTGCTCCAACACTGGAAGCCCATGGGAGAGCCGAACTAAACCGCAGCGACTATCTCTTTCCGCCGTTGCGTCCTGACGTCGTTTGCACCTGATCGCTGAGCAGCTTCAACGACCGCCCGCCGAGAATGACCTTGCCGTCGACATCGATCTCTGCAAATGGATCGCAGAGACGTTCCGTATCGACAAGCTGAATCCACGGCTCGCCGCTTGGCGAGCCGGGCAGCGTAAACTCCACGCCTTCATGTGCGGCGTTCACCAGCAGCAGAAAGCTGTCGTCGATCACCGGCTGGCCATCCTCGTCGGTCACCTGCAGCGTCTGCCCGTTCAGCAGCAGCGCAATCGCGCGCGACCACCCCGCGCTCCACGCTTCGTCGGGCACCTCATTGCCGTCGGGATTGAACCACGCAACATCCTTCACCACGCGCAACACTCTATCGCCGCGCTTGGAGCGAATTTCGCGGTCCTGGAAAAACCTGCGCCGGTGCAGGTTCGGATGCGTCAGGCGCAGTTGAATCACGCGGCAGGTAAACTCGCACAGCCGCTTCCGTTCCTCATCCAGATTCCAGTCGAACCAGCTCAGCTCGTTGTCCTGGCAATAGCCGTTGTTGTTGCCGTGCTGCGTCCGCGCCACTTCGTCGCCGCCGGTGAGCATCGGTACCCCCTGCGAGAACATCAGCGTCGCGATAAAGTTGCGCATCTGCCGCTCGCGCAGCTTGTTGATCTCCGCATCGTCGGTCGGTCCTTCCGCGCCCATATTCCAGGAGTCGTTGTTGTCGCTCCCGTCTTTGTTGTCGTCCTTGTTGGCCTCGTTGTGTTTCTGGTTGTAGCTCACCAGGTCGCATAGAGAGAAGCCGTCGTGCGCGGTGACAAAGTTGATGCTCGCATATGGCTTGCGCCCGTCAAATTGATACAGGTCGCTCGAGCCCGTGAGCCGGTACCCGAAATCCGAGAGCTGGCCCTCGTCGCCTTTCCAGAAGCGGCGCACCGTGTCGCGATACTTGCCATTCCACTCCGCCCACAGCACCGGAAACCGCCCCACCTGGTAGCCGCCCTCGCCCACATCCCAGGGCTCGGCGATGAGTTTCACATCGGCCAGCGTCGGATCCTGATGGATCGTATCGAAGAACGACGACAGCTTGCTCACCTCGTGCAGCTCACGCGCCAGCGTCGCCGCCAGATCGAACCGGAAGCCATCCACGCGCATCTCCGTCCGCCAGTAGCGCAGCGAGTCCATGATCATCTTCAGCACCTGCGGATGACGCACGTTGAGGGAGTTGCCGGTCCCCGTGTAGTCCATGTAGAACTCGGGATTATCTTCCACCAGCCGGTAGTAAGTTCTGTTACAGATCCCCTTCCAGCTCAGTACCGGGCCGAGATGGTTGCCCTCGCAGGTGTGGTTGTAGACCACATCGAGAATCACCTCGATGCCCGCTGCATGGAACGCCTTCACCATCTCCTTGAACTCGCGCACCTGTCCGCCCTTGTCACCCGAAGACGAATAGCGTGACATCGGCGCGAAGTAGCCCAGCGTGTTGTAGCCCCAGTAATCGCTCAGGCCCTTGTCGACGAGGTGTCCTTCATCGATGAAGTGATGGATAGGCAGCAACTCGACCGCCGTAATGCCGAGCCGCTTGAGGTAATCGATGCTTGCCTCGTGCGCCAGCCCTGCGTAGGTGCCGCGCAGCTTCTTCGGCACGTCGGGATTGCTAACGCTGAACCCCTTCACATGCACTTCGTAGATCACCGAGTCCGCCAGCGGCGTCGCGGGGAACGCATCCTCGCCCCAGTCGAAGCTTCCGTCGATCACCACCGACTTCGGCACGCCGTCTGCGCTATCGCGCTCATCCAGCTTGAGCGGATCTCCGGCCGTGACGTCATAAGGAAAGATCGGCGCCTTCCAGTCCACCTGGCCTGAGATCGATTTCGCGTATGGATCCACCAGCAGCTTGTTGAAGTTGAATCTCTGCCCGTTCTTCGGGTCCCACGGCCCGTCGACGCGAAATCCATAAAGCTGGCCCGGTTTGATGTCGCGGATAAATCCGTGCCATACCAGGGCTGTGTGCTCACAGAGCGTGACACAATCCGTCTGCTTGCCGTCCGCGTCGAACAGGCACACGTCTACGCGCGTCGCGCCCTCTGAATAAACGGCAAAGTTCGTCCCCTTTTTGCGCGCGACCGCGCCCAGCGGGTAGGGAACACCCGGCAGCAACGTACGGCTCATGACCGCTACGATGCAAAACCCCCTGAGCCTGTTGCACTTCGAATCCGGGCTACGATGTTCCGGTTACGACTCTAGAGCCCGCTGGAGCTCGCTGATCTGCAGCTTTTTCATCTTCATCATTGCTTCCATAGACTTCGGGCTGCTGATCAGTTGCTCAATATCCGCCGGCACAACCTGCCAGCATAGCCCGAACTTGTCGCGGAGCCAGCCGCACGCGATCTCGCTTCCGCCATCGGTGAGTCTTGTCCAGTAGTAATCGATCTCTTCCTGCGAGTCGCAACACACAAAAAACGAGACAGCCTCATTGAATTTGTAATTGGGGCCGCCATTAAGCGCAACAAATCTCTGCCCATCGAGCTCAAAGGTGATTGTCAGAACCGTGCCCTGGGGCACCGTCGTTTGGGTCGGCGAACGAAACTCCCGGATACGCCGCGAGTTTTTGAACACGCTCAGGTAAAACGCAACAGCCTCTTCGGCATTCGAGTCGAACCACAAAAAGGGTGAGATACGCGGGGATCCTTCCACAGCACTCATCGAAACCACCATAAATTGAGATCGGCAGCGCGCGAATCGCTGCGGGCATCGCCGCAGGCGGATGCAGAGATAGTCGTACCATTATTAGGTTGCATTTTGCAAGTTATCTCGGTAGGATGTTCATGTGGCAAGAAAGTCTATTCCGGTGCGCCGCTCAGGATGCCCGGTAAGCGCGGCGCTGGAGCTGCTCGGCGACCGCTGGTCGCTGCTTCTCATCCGGGATATGATGGTGCGCGGCTATCGCACCTTTCGCGAGTTCCAGCACTCAGGTGAAGGCATCGCCAGCAACATCCTCACGGATCGGCTGCGCCGGCTCGAAGCGCACGGCATCGTCACCGTCGAACCGGCAGCCGAAGACGGCCGCAGCATCCACTACCGTCTCACCGAAAAAGGCATCGCACTCGCGCCCGCGATGCTGGAACTGCTCATCTGGGGTGCTCACCACGAAGAGACCGATGCGCCCTGCGCGGTGATCGAGCACATGGAGCAGAACCGCGCCGCCGTGCTCGCCGAGACCTATCGCCGCTGGAAAGAGCGCGACCCCGAACCGATTCTTCCCCCTTTTCAAGCGCAAGCCAAATCCAAAGCCCCGAAAGGAACCCGCAGACGATGAAGGTGAATACCTATCTGAATTTTCCTGGCAATTGCGAGGAAGCGATGAGCTTTTATGAGGAGCACCTGGGCGCAAAGGTGCTCATGAAATCGCGATTCGCCGATATGGCCGGACCGGACGGCCCGCAGAATCTGCCGCCGGGTTTCAACCCGAACGGCATTCTGCACGCGCGCTTCACGCTCGGCGACACGTTCCTGATGGCCAGCGACGGGCCGCCGGGGAAATGCGAACCCATGCGCAGCGCGTATATCTGCATGAGCGTCGACACCGACGCCGAAGCCGAGCGCATCTACGCGGCGCTCACCGAGGGCGGCGAAGTCTTCATGCCCATAGGCGAGACCTTCTTCGCACACCGCTTCGGCCAGTTCCGCGACAAGTTCGGTATCAACTGGATGGTCATCCACGAGAAACCGATGCCGCGGGGCTGAGTTTCAAAGTCTCTCAAAAATGCCGGCGGCGCCCATGCCGCCGCCGACGCACATCGTCACCATCCCATACCGCGCGCTCCGCGCCTTCATCTCTCCGAGGAGTGTTGCGGTCAGCTTAGCCCCCGTGCATCCCAGCGGGTGACCCAGTGCAATCGCTCCGCCGTTTACGTTGACCTTCTCCGGATCGAGGCCCAGCGTCCGGATCACAGCCAGTGACTGCGCTGCAAAGGCTTCGTTCAGCTCGATCAGCTCGATATCTTCGAGCTTCAGTCCGGCCAGTTTCAGCGCTTTGGGAATCGCCGTCACGGGCCCGATGCCCATCTCCTCCGGCAAACAGCCCGTCACCGCGTACGCCACCAGCCGTGCCAGCGGCGCATGCCCCAGTTCCCTCGCCCGGCTGGTTTCCATCACCACCGCCGCAGCCGCGCCGTCCGACGTCTGTGACGAGTTCCCCGCCGTCACCGAACCCTGCGCATGAAACGCCGGCTTGAGCTTCGCCAGCGCTTCGGCCGATGTATCCGCGCGCGGCCCTTCGTCCGCTGAGAAAACAGACTCCGTCACCACCGGCTTGCCGGCCTGCTTGCCCGGCACCGCCATCGTCACCGCAACCGGCACAATCTCCTCACCGAATCGCCCCGCAGCCTGGGCCGCCACGGCCTTCCGGTGGCTCGCAAGAGCAAAAGCATCCTGATCCTCGCGCGATATTCTGTAATGCCGCGCCACGCGCTCGGCCGTCAGGCCCATCGTGAGCAGTGATGCCGGGTAATGTTCCGCCATCCAGGGATTTGGGCTTGGCTTCAACCCGCCCATCGGAATCAAACTCATCGACTCCGCGCCCCCGGCGATAATGACCTTCGCGCCGCCTGCCCGAATCCGCTGATCGGCCAGCGCAATCGCCTCCAGGCCCGAAGAGCACAGCCGGTTCACCGTCGCCCCGGGAATCTCCACCGGAAGTCCCGCGCGCAGAATCGCCCACCGCGCGATATCCCAACCCTGCTCACCCTCCGGCTGCGCGCAACCCAGAATCACGTCGTCGATCTCCGACTTGTCCAGCGCAGGAACCCGCTCCAGAGCCCCTCTCAACGCCGTCGCCGCAAGATCATCCGGCCGTGTCGTCGAGAGCGCCCCCTTCGGCGCCCGCCCCACCGCCGTCCTCACCGCACTCACCAGAACCGCTTCCGCCATAACACCACTCCAAGCAATCCCTGATCTGCCCGCCTAAACTAGCTCCGCTAACACCGCGAGCTCCGCAGCAAATCTGCTCACCCGCTGACTTGCTAACCCGCCGCCTTCCTTACTCCTGCGTATCCACTACCGTCCATGTATTCCCGCTGTAATAGTGGTACACCGTCGTCTGATCAATGATGGAATCCGCCAGCGCATCGTGGTCAAGCCGCGCCGGCGGATGCCGCATTCCCATCTGCGCCTCATGCACCTGCTGCGGCGACGCCGGATCGATGCCCCAGTCGAAGCCCAGCACGCCGTCCTCGCCACGCGCCTGCAGCCGCTCCATCTCCGGTGCACTGGCCAGAATCGCCGGCACTGTACCATCTGCGAAAAACACCAGCAGCGACACGGTTCCCTGCACAGAACAAAGCACTGCCCAGTCTTTTGACCCACGCCGCTCCAGGCTCGCCTCGATCACGTTCTCCGGCTCGTGCGCCTCGTAGGTCTGCGGGATCAAGCAGCCGCGCTGATCCAGTAGATTCTGCACGCCGGTCGGAAGCTGCGGAAAGGAGCTCACCGGCAGATGCCGGACGATGTACTTCGTCGCGCGCCCCTCCACCACGATCTGCCCGGTAGTCGTCAGCGACTCCTGCAATCCGCTCTGGCCACCGGCGGAGAACAGGCCCAGCGCGCACCACGCCAAGGCCAGACAGGCAGACATGCGCATCATCGTCAGTTCCGCAGCGGCTTGCCGGTTTTGAGCGTAAACGCAATCCGCTCCTGCGTCTTGCGCTCGCCGCACAGGGAAAGAAAGGCCTCGCGCTCCAGATCGAGCAGGTACTGCTCACTGACGAGCACACCCGGCGTCACCCGCCCTCCGGCCAGAATGTATGCGATCCACCGCGCCACCTTCTGGTCGTGCTCCGAGGCGTAGCCGGCCTCGCCCATCAAAAAGATACCCGTCTCCATCATGGCCAGCGCCGAAGTCCCCGGCGCAGGAATCGACGTCCGTTGCTGCGGCGCCGCATACCCGGCCTCGGCCAGCGCGATCACCTGCGCCTTTGCATCCAGCAGCAACCGCTCCCGGTTCGTCGTGATGCGGTCGCTCGCCGCAAACAGTCCCAGCCCGCGCGCTTCTACGGCTGACGTCGAAACCTTCGCCATCGCAACCGTCTCCAGCGTCCGCTTCAGCGCCGTCGCCAGCTCCGCCGATTGCGCAAACCGCGACGGTGGATCCCGCGGATCGGGCGGCGCCAGCGCCGTAGCGGCATCCATCGCCCGCAGCAGCATCTCCTTCGTCCCGCCCCCGGCCGGAATCAATCCCACACCCGCCTCGACCAGCCCGATGTAGGTCTCCGCGTGCGGCTGCCGCCGCGCTCCGTGCAGGCAGATCTCAGCGCCGCCGCCCAACGCCAGCCCGAACGGCGCCACCACCACCGGTCGCGGGCAGAACTTGATCGCCGCCGTCATCTGCTGAAAGCTGCGGATGATCGCGCCAAGCTCCTCGAACTCCCCCTCCTGCGCGATCATCAGCAGCTGCATCAGGTTCGCGCCCACGCTGAAGTTCTCGCGGTCGCCCGAGATTACGAATCCCGCAAAATCGCGCACGGCCTCGGAGTCGGGCCGCAGTGCCGACGAAATCATCTGCAGCACATCGCCCCCGATTGCGTTCTTCAAAGAATGGAGCTCAATGCACGCAATCCCGTCGTCCAGATCGATCAGCGATGCACCCGCATTCGACCGGATCACCCCGTTCGCCCGCCGGAAGTCCGCCACCCGCGCATGCCCCTGCTCCGGCCGCACCGGTTCCATCAACCCCGTCGCCGGCTGAAAACACTCCCGGCCGTCGCTTGCATACCAGCTCGTCTGCCCCGCAGCCAGCAGGAACTCCACGCGCGCGCTCACCGGCAACCCCAGCGCCTTCATCCGCGCCACCGACGAGCTCACGCCGACCGCATCCCACATCTCAAACGGCCCGAGTTCCCAGTTGAACCCCGCGCGCATCGCCTGGTCGATCGATACCGCATCGTCCGCGACTTCGCCAATGCGGTCCGCGGCATAATTCCACAGCGCCGCCAAAAACGGCCACAGGAACGCCGCGGCTTTATCCTTTGCCGCATCATTCGCCAGCAGCAGCCGCAGCCGCTCCTGCACGGTCGCGGCATTCTTCGCCATATCCAGCGCCGGCAGCTTGGGCTTCACGCTCGGTCGGTATTCCCACGTCTTCAAATCGAGCGCGCTGCGCTCCTCCTTGCCGTCCGCGCCGCGTGCCTTTTTGTAAAACCCCTGGCCCGCCTTGTCGCCCAGCCAGCCGCGCTTCAGAATCTCCTCCAGCACCGCGGAAAACCCACCCGGCGTCACGCCCTGCGGAAAGTTTTGCGCCACATGCGCCAGAATGTCGATGCCCACCAGGTCTGCGAGGCGGAAGGTCCCCGTACGCGGCCACCCCACTGCCGGACCGGTCAGCGCGTCGACCTCCTCAATAGTCAGCCCTTGCTCGAGCATCAAATTCGCCGCGTTGAACATCACCGCGATGCCGATGCGATTGGCGATAAAGTTCGGCGTGTCCTTGGCAAACACCACCTGCTTGCCCAGAATCCGATCGGCGAACGCGGCGAACGACGCTACCAGCTCCCGGTCCGATTCGGCAGTGGGAATAACCTCCACCAGCCGCATATACCGCGGCGGATTAAAGAAGTGCGTGCCGAAGAATCGCTCGCGATGCGAGCCGAGCCCTGCCCCAATCTTTCCCACCGGCAGCCCTGACGTATTCGTCGTCAAAACGGCGTCCTTGCCCAGATGCGGCAGCACCCGCGCCAGCAGCGCAGTCTTGATCTCCAGATTCTCGGCCACTGCTTCAATCACCCAATCGCACGCCGTCAACTTCGGCAGATCATGATCGAAGTCGCCCGGTGCGATCAGCGACGCAAGCTGAGCCTCATACAACGCCGCCGGCTTCGCCTTCGCCAGCGCGCCCACCGCGGCATTCGCCAGGCACTCCGTGCCTTCATCTTTTGGAGGGAGGTCGAGCAACAAAACGGGAATCCCCGCATTTGCCAGGTGCGCAGCGATCCGCGAGCCCATCGTCCCGGCCCCCAGCACAGCGGCACGCCGCACCAGCAGCGGCTGCACATCCAGCTTTTCAGTTGAAGCCGTCGCTATCGCTGTCATGCTCATGGGGGACTCTCCTGGACGCCGCTGCTCATACGCCGGAATCCGCGTAAACGCTGGCAGCATACGCAAGCTGCCTGCGCCGGGTCAAGAACGCCGGTCACCTTCAACCTTATCGCTGCCAGATCACCCGCCCCGACCGTATCACCGCCTGCACCCTGGAAAAATTGGTTAAATTCTCTGCCGGGTCGGCAGAGAGAATCGTCAAATCGGCCAGCTTGCCCGGCGCAATCGTTCCTTTCTGTGCAGCCACTCCCATCCGCGCCGCCGGATTCACCGTCAGCATGCCCAACACGTCCTGCCACCCAAGCCCGCATTTGCCCAGGGCCTCGAACTCGCCCTCCGTCGAGTAATCCGTCATGAAGCCCACGTCGGTGCCGAACATCAGCGTACCGCCGAGCTGGTGAAACGCGCGCACCTCCGCATAGATCGGATCAAGATAACCCGGATCGGTGGTGACGGTCGTCGCAAACATCTTCAGCGTCGGGATCATCACCATGTGCCGCGCAACAATCGCGGCCAGCAACGCGTTGTCCACGCCACGCGTATCGTCGGCCGCATGTGCCAGCACGTCCACCCCTGCATCCATCGCCACACGCACGCCGGCAAGATTCGACGGATGCGCGAAGACCACCTTGCCCAGCGCGTGCGACTGCTCGACCGCAGCCGTGGCTACATCGACAGGCATCGGCAGCACGCGGCCGTGCCCGATCCATGACCCGGTAAAGAGTTTCGTCAGGTCCGCACCCGTAGCAATATTGCGCCGCACCACGCGGCGCGCTTCCTCGGGCGTAGCCGGTTGCGGCATCAACGCAGCCAGCCATGCAGGTGCATGGAGGTAGTAAGGAATTCCATGCGGTGGATAGAGCGGCTGCGTGGCCGTATAGATAAACGGTCCGTCGAGCTTGCCGCGCTCGATGCGCCTCCGGATGGTAATCGTGTCCGCCGGATTCGATCCCAGATCGGCGACGGTCGTAAACCCGCGCGAAAGAAACATGTCGGCTAGCTGCGCGTTCAGCGTCGCACCCGACTTGAACTCGGCAAAATCCCACTTCGGCTGGCTGAAGTGGACGTGCGTATTCCAGAAGCCCGCCGTCACTACGCAGTGCTCGCACAGGATGCGGGTCGCATTCGCGGGAACCTGCACATCGGCTCCAACGGCAGCAATCAGCCCATCGCGAATCACAATCGTTCCATCAGGGATGGGCGGATCGGTCGGCGAAGTATAGATACGGGCGTGCTCGATCGCCAGCACGCCTTGCGCCAGCCGCAGCGGCGGATGCGGATCGCGGCGCGGGTAGTATTCCAGGAGCCAGATGGCAAATGCGAAGAGCGCCATCGCCACAACAACGGACACCAGCAAACGTTTGAGCCAGCGGAGCATTCGGTCCCTCACCATGAAATGATACGGAACGCGCGCTCCCAAAAGCCTGCTTTGTAACATGCCGCACGATACGGAGGGAGGCGGAGGTTTCAACTCCCACATGCAGGAGCACGAATTCTCGCGGGCTTTAGCCCTGGACGGGTTTTAAAGTGACGAGGTTTCTGCCCCCGACAGTCGGTATTGGATAATGGGGATGCATTGCGGCAGGGAGCTGTGAATTGAAGGTGAATGGAGTCCGAATGCATCGTTTCCCAGGGTCCTGGAAAATCCTCTTGGCACTGGCCATCGTCGCCACCTCAAGCGGCGTTCACGCTCAGGACCTGAGGAGCTTCGAGCAGCGCACCACCGTGAAGGTCCTGCCCAACGGCCTTACGCTCATCCTCTGCTATCGGCCTGAAGCGCCGGTCTTCAGCTACTCCACGCTCATTGACGCGGGCGCCGTCGACGACCCTACCGGCGAAAGCGGCCTGGCGCACATGTTCGAGCACCTCGCCTTCAAGGGCACCACCGAGATTGGCACCAAAGACTGGCCCGCCGAAAAAGCGGCGCTGGCCAAAGTCGAAGCAGCCAACAACGCGTATGAAGCCGAGTACCTGAAGCCGGTTGGCCGGGACAAACAGAAGCTCGCCGAATTGAAGGAGGCCTTTCAGCAGGCGCAGGACGAGGCGCACCAATATGTCATCCCCAACCAGTTCACCGAGGTGGCCGAAGCGAACGGAGCCCAGGGCCTGAACGCCGAAACCGGCCTCGATGAAACCGACTACTTCTGGTCCATGCCGGAAAATCGCCTGGAGCTGTGGGCCTGGATGGAAAGCAGCCGCCTCTCTGATCCTGTGCCGCGCGAGTTCTACAAAGAGCGCGACGTGGTGATGGAAGAACGCCGCATGCGGGTCGACTCCAGCCCCGAAGGCCGCCTCTTCGAGCAGTTCCTCGCCACGGCCTATGTCGCACACCCTTATGGCCGCGCCAACGTCGGCTGGCCCAGCGAAGTCAGCCAGATCACGGCCACGGAAGCGATGGCCTTCCACCGGAAGTATTACGTGGGTTCGAACATCGTCGTCGCCATCGTTGGCGATATAGATGCGAAAACCGCACTGCCCATGCTGGAAAAATACTTCAGCCGCGTCCCGGGCGGATCGAAGCCGGAAGACCTGACCACCGTCGAGCCAGAACAGAACGCCGAAAAATCCGTCGTCCTTCGCGAGCAGACGCAGCCCATCTATATCGAGGGCTACCATCGCCCCAGTTATCGCGATCCTGATGACGCCGTCTACGACGCCATCTCCGACATTCTCTCCAACGGCCGCGTCTCGCGCCTCTATCGCAGCCTCGTCGAGAATCAGCAGATCGCCGCCGAAGCCGTCGGCGAAAGCCCGTATCCCGGCGACAAATACCCGAGCCTATTCGTCTTCGGGGCCGTTCCGCTCCCCGGCCACACACCCGCCGAGATGCGCGACGCCATCCACAAGGAGATAGAGAAGCTCAAAACGGCCGACGTGAGCGACGCCGAGCTTGAGATGTACAAGACCCGCGCCCGCGCCGATCTTCTACGCGGCCTCGCCGACAACCAGGGCCTCGCCAACTCACTTGCCGAGTACCAGACCCGCTACGGCGACTGGCGCCAGCTCTTCCTCCAGCTCGATCGCGTTGACAAAGTCACCAAAGCCGATATCCGCCGCGTCGCGAATCAGGTCTTCGTCCCCTCCAACCGCACCACCGCCGAAATCGACACCGAAGCGTCTACCTCCACTTCAAAGAGCGGAGGGGCACAATGACCACGACGATTACGACACCTCAACCGTTGCACATCGCCGAAAAACCAGCCGGAGGAGGCACGAAGTGTCAGGGCATGACTTTAGTCGTGCCGAAAGGAGTCTATAAGGAAGCCTGGGCTTTAGCCCCTGCGGGATCTCGATCTCCACGCTTCATGCCATTGTTCTCCTTCGTGTTCACCTGGCTTGCCGGTGCTTTCTTAGCGATGCCCTCAACTCTAATCGCCCAGCAACCCAAACCCTGGGAACAAATCCCGATCCCCAAGCTCCCCGCCTTCAAGCCGCAGCAGCCCAAACGGATCGAGCTCAAAAATGGCATCGTGATCTTTCTGCAGGAAGATCACGAGCTCCCCTTCGTCTCCGGCGCGGTGCTCATCCCCGGCGGCTCGCGCGATGAAGATCCCGCCAAGGCCGGCTTGATCGGCCTCTACGGCCAGGCCTGGCGCACCAGCGGCACCGCGAAGATGGACGGCGACGCCATGGACGATTTCCTCGAAGCCAAAGCCGCCCACATCGAGACCAACGGCGACGACGATTCCACTGCCGTCGCATGGGACTCGCTGAAAGGCGATGCCGATCAGGTCTTCACGCTCGCCATGGACTTGCTCTTTCATCCGAAGTTCAGCCAGGAAAAGCTCGATCTGGCCAAGCAGCAGGAGGCCACCGCGATCGTTCGCCGCAATGACGATGAAGGCGCCATCGCCGAGCGCGAAGCGGCCAAGCTGGTCTACGGGCCGAACAGTCCTTACACGCGCCAGCCGGAGCTAGTCACCATCAACGCCGTCACCGTCGCCGATCTCCAGGCCTGCCATGATCGCACCCTCAAGGGAAAATTGATCGTCGGCATCAGCGGCGACTTTGATCCCGCCGCGATGGAGGCCAAAGTCCGCGCAGCCTTCGAGAATCTGCCGCCGGTCACGCCTGAGCCTGCGCGCCACGACGACTTCGCCGGCCCAAAACGCGGCCTCTACTTCATCAATAAAGACGATGTCGATCAATCCAACATCGAAATCGTCGGCCTGGGAACCGACCGCAGGAATCCCGATGTACCGGCCATCGCCGTGCTCAACGAGATCCTCGGCGGCGGATTCGCCAGCCGCCTTTTCCAGAAAGTCAGAACCGAGCTGGGCCTCGCCTACGATGTTGGCGGCGGATTCGGCCTCGAATACGACCACCCCGGCACGTTCACCGTGACCGTCGAAACCAAGAGCCTCTCCACCGTCGACGCAACCCGTGCCGCCGAAGCCGAAATCGCCGGCCTCAATACCAAGCCCTTTACGGAAGCCGAGCTGAAGCGCGCCAAAGACGATATCCTCAACTCGTTTCTCTTCCGCTATGACACCCGCGACAAGGTGCTCGACGAGCGCGAGAAGCTCGAGTTCTACGGCTATCCCGCCGACTACCTCGAAACCTATCAGGCAGGCATCGAAAAAGTGACGCTTGCCGATGTAACCGCGGCAGCCAAAAAATACATTCATCCGGACAAGCTCGCCGTGCTGGTTGTCGGCAACCGGCCCGAGATCAATCCTGCGCTCGATGCATTAGGGCAAGGTTCCCCGCAGCCGATCGACATCACCATCCCGCAGCCCGCCGGAACCCGCGCCAACGGCGCAGGAGAACCATGAGAGAGCAGCTTTTCGACAAGCTCGGAGAAACAGGAATGAATACACCAGACAAGAGCGCAAACGAATCACCGAACTTCGGCGCGAAGATCGCTCGGCCCGAAACCTGCGTCATCGACCCCGGCGTCGAAATCGGCGCCGACACCGTGATCGAGCCCTTCGTGCAACTGCTCGGCAAAACGCGCGTCGGCAGCGGCTGCCGCATTCGCTCCTTCAGCGTGCTCGAAAACTGCCTCGTGGGCAACGGAGTGCTCATTCGTCAAAGCTGCATCCTTGAAGATTCGCAGATCGCCGACGAAGCCGAGATCGGCCCCTTCGTGCACCTGCGCCCCGGCTGCGAGGTCGGTGAAAAAGCCCACCTCGGCAACTTTGTTGAGATGAAGAAGACGCGCATCGGCAAAGGAGCGAAGGCCAACCATCTCTCCTACCTCGGCGATGCCGACATCGGCGAAGGAACCAACATCGGCGCCGGCGCCATTACCTGCAACTACGACGGCGTTAAGAAGTACCGCACCATCATCGGCAAACGCGCCTTCATCGGCAGCGACTCAAACCTCGTTGCGCCTATCACGATCGGCGACGGGGCCTACATCGGCGCCGGCTCCTGCATCACCAAAGATGTTCCCGCCGATGCCCTGGCCGTAGGCCGCGCCCGCCAGGTCACGAAAGAGGGCTGGGCCGCCTCCCGCCGCGCCAAAAACGCATGCAAATAGAGAGCGCATCTTCGGTGCCCCATCCTTTCAACTTCTTACTGTCGAAAGGGTGGGAGGCAGTCATCCAGTCCCGCAACCCGCGTTCTATACTTCGCATTCCAACCCCGGCGGTCATTCTTTTGTTTGCTCTCGCGACGCCCCTTCTCTCTGCGCAAACGACCCACCTCGACGCCCAAAAGATCGCCAGCGGCGTCTGGTTCCTCCCCGGCGACGCGTCCAAGGGCTACTGCAACAACATCGTCATCGAGATGAAGGATTACCTCATCGTCATCGATGCCAACTACCCCGGCCGCGCCCGCGAGCTGATCCACCAGATGCACCAGCTCTCGCCCAAGCCTGTGCGCTTCGTCTTCGACACCCACGCGCACCGGGATCACTCCTATGGCAACATCCTCTGGACCGAGGCCGGCGCCACCACCTTCGCTTACCAGGGCGTCGACGACGAGATGGACCGCTACGAGCCCACGCGCTGGCAAACCACCGCCGTCGAACGCGAAGACGTGCGCGCCCTCAACCTCACCGACGCGCCCCGTCCCCAGCTCGTCTTCCACAAGAGCCCGTTCATTCTCAGGGATT
The DNA here is from genome assembly GCA_035508375.1 of Occallatibacter sp. Taxonomy (GTDB): domain Bacteria; phylum Acidobacteriota; class Terriglobia; order Terriglobales; family Acidobacteriaceae; genus Telmatobacter. The sequence continues at coordinate 121,178 of DATJNF010000029.1, forward strand.
CCACGCGCGAAGTGCAGTTCTACTTCCTCGGCTGGGCGCACACCCGCGGCGATGGCTTCGTCTGGCTGCCGAAGGAACGAATCCTCTGCACCGGCGACGCCGCCGTGAACGGCCCGCGCAACAAGTTGTGGGACGCAAATCTCGCCAGCTGGCCCAAGGTGCTCGACAAGGCTCTCGCGTTTTCGCCGCTGCACGTCCTGCCCGGCCACGGCACCGCCGGCGGGCCCGAAATTCTCATCGGCCAGCGCGATTTCCTGCTCGACCTCTACGCCGCGGTGAAGCAGCAGGCCGACGCCGCCAAAACGCCCGCACAAATGACAGTCGCCCTGCCCGCCCACGATCAGAACTGGACGCCGAAAGACCTGACGCAGGACGTCGCCATTACCTATACCGAGATCACGCAGCATAAGCCGGCAGGCGACATCCCGCACGTCTGGAAGTAGATTCGCGGTCGACAACGTGTTCGGCGCGTCCGCTACTTCGATGGCTTCTTCAACAGCTCCTTTGCCCCGTCCAGATGTTTTTGGAGGGTCGGGAGTGCCTCGCTTGCGTACTCCTTTAAATCACCGCTCTGCGCGTCGGTTGATTCCTTCTTATAAGTCGCAATCGCCTTTGTGTGTCCTTCGATCATCGCGTGAATGTAGTTGGAGTCGAAGGCGGTGCCGTTCGCCTTTTCCAGCGGCGCGATCATCTTGTTATGCGCGGCATCGAGTGCCTGCGGCTCCGTCAGGTTTGCCTTGGTCGCCAGCGCGCCCAGCTTTTGGTAATCGCTGGTGTGATCGCTCACCAGCATCTGCGCGTAATCCTTCACATCCTGGCGTGATGCCTGATTTGCAGCCATTTGCCCAAGATGTGCTTCGAGCATGTCGGTTTGCGCAGCGAAGTCGACAAACTGCTGGTCCGTCATCGCCCCGGCGGCCGGTTTTTGCGCCAGTGCGGGAAGACCGCAGAGAGCCGCGCAGCAAAAAGCAGAAAGAATGAGTTTCATTGTCGTTTTCCCTCCTGCAACGTAAGAGTTGCAGGAGCAGCGCTTTGGTTTTCTCCGGGCACGGCAGAAAAGAGGTGTTCAGGCCCGGCCGCCGGCGCCGGATTCAGCCGCGCTTCGGGATCCACCAGCAGCCAAGCCGCCGCTCCCAGCAACGCCAGCACGGTCGCCGTCGAAAACGAAGCCTGCCATCCAAAGTGCGCGGCGATCAGCGGCGTCACCGACGCAGTCACGGCCGCGCCGATCTGGCAGCCCATGTTCATGGCGCCCGAAACAACGCCGGTAAAGGTTCCCGCGAAGTTCGAAGTCACTGACCAGAAGCAGCTCTGCGAAAGATACAGCGCCCCCGCGCCCCCCGCCAGAATCAGGCTGGCCGCCTGTGCGCCATGCACGCGCGATCCGGCCGTCAGCAGCAGCGCCGTTGCTGAGAGCGCAAACGCAGGCAAAAAACAGCGCCCCACCCGCGCGCCAAAACGCCGGTCCAGCCAGTCGCTGATCACGCCTCCCGCCAGTGATCCCAGGCTCATCGCCGCGAACGGAAAGATGGAGTAGACGGCGCTGGAGCGCAGGCTCAGGCCCCGCACCTCGCTCAGGTAAATGTAGAACCAGCTGAAAAAGATCCACGACACATACCCATACGTGAAATAGCTGCCGGTAATCGCCAGAATGCTGCGGCTGGTGAAAATTCGTCCCCAGGGAACCGGTGTTTTGTCTTCGAGCAGTGCCCTCTTCGAACCGCTTTCTTCGTCCACATCCCCTCGGCCCCGCACAATCGTCGCAAGCTCTTCAGCACTCACCCACGGGTGAGTCTCCGGTGTATTGCGCGCCGCCAGATACCACACCACACCGGCCATCACACCCAGCACGGCGCAGAACCAGAACGAGGCATGCCATCCATAGCGCAGAAGGATCGCCGTCAGCAGCGGCGGCGCAATCGCTGAACCCAGACCTACGCCTCCAAAGACAATGCCGTTTGCCTTGCCGCGCTCCCACATCGGAAACCAGCGTTCCACAAACTGGTTCGCCGCCGGATACATCACCGCCTCGCCCGCGCCCAGAGCTACCCGGATCAGAATGAGCAGCAGAAGAGCGCCGGTTGCGTGCGGCTGCACCAGCGCCGTGAGCGCCGTAAATATTCCCCACCACACCAGGCCGAAGGCCAGCACGCGGCGCGGTCCGAGCCGGCGCGCCAGCACTCCCGCCGGAATCTGAAACGCCGCATAGCCGACGAGAAACGCGCTGAAGACCCACCCCAGATGAGGGTTATCGATATGGAAGTCGTGACCGATCTCGACGCCCGCAATCGAAATATTCGTTCGGTCAAGAAACGCAATGGCGCTTAGTACCAGGATCCAGGTAACCAGCAGGTAGCGGATGGGGAATTTTTGGGAGGCGTCTACGTTAGGTGCCGTCTGCATGGCTTCGGATTGTATCGAAGCACGCGTACTTCAAGTGCGGCGGCAATCAGGGTGCACCCGGCGCCTCGTGCTCAGACAACTGGTTGCCTGTTGCCTTTATCCAAAGTTTTCAACTCTTATGCGAAAATCATTGTTCTGGATCCGGTTTTGCGTGTAGCGTTTCCATACGGGTGGAGAGAACGGTCTCGGAAGCGATAACGTTATCCGACCCGGAAGAGTGCCTACTCATGTTCGTCTGTGAGGGAAAAATTAGGTTTTCTGAGCCGCATTTGATGTGATGAAGAGAAGGCGTCGATACAAAATTCAAGCAGCATCGCGGCAAGAAAGTCGCGCCGACTGGATGAGCGGGGAACGGTAACGCTCAAAGTTGCGTAGCTTGACAGGGCTGAGACAGGGCAGGTAACCGGAGAGGCAACACCGGGGCACGTTCTAGTCGTTAGAGCCCGGCAGGCACGCCGGAACACAAGCATAACCTCTTTGTGCGAACCGGAATCGGTAGCGAAGGGGAGGAAGGACGCCTTTGGCATTGAACCTGGCACGACTGGGAACGCCGAAAGCTGCGGAGAGCTCTGGAGCTGAAGGCGGAGCCCTTGCGGATGGAACCAGGCGCAGGACCGCCCGCATCTTGGTAGTCGACGACGAGACCCACGTGCGAGCCATGATGGGCTCCACGCTGGAACGCCAGGGATACGAGGTGCACCTGGCCTCGAGCGGTCGAGAGGCGCTGGAAACTCTCGAGCTCAACACATTTGACCTCGTCCTGACCGACATCGTCATGCAGGACGTGAACGGCATCGCCCTCCTGGAGCGGATTCACGCTCAGTTTCCCAATCTGCCCGTCGTCATGGTCACGGCCATCCACGACATCAGCGTCGCCATCGACTCGATGCGCCGCGGAGCCTACGATTACCTGCTCAAACCCTTTGAGCGCGAGCATCTGCTCAACACCGTGCGCCGCGCCATGGATCACCGCCAGGCTCTCGAGGAGAACCACAATTATCAGCAAAGCCTGGAGCAGATGGTGCGCGCGCGCACCGAGATGCTGCGCCACGCGATGGAAGACCTGGAGCACTCCTACGATGTCACGCTTGAGGCTTTGGGTGATGCGCTGGACCTGAAGGACTCCGAAACCGAGGGCCATTCCAAGCGCGTCACCGCCTACACCATCGCTCTTGCCCGGGCCATGGGCATTCCCCCCGCGGAGATCAAGGTGATTGCCCGCGGTGCGTTCCTCCACGATGTCGGCAAGATGGCCATTCCGGATGAAATCCTCCGCAAGCCCGGCGCGCTCACCCGGGAAGAGCAGGCCGTCATGCGCGAGCACTGCACGCGCGGCTACAACATGCTGCGCAAGATTCCCTTTCTCGCCGGTGCGGCCGAAATCGTCTTCTGCCATCAGGAGCACTATGACGGCACAGGCTACCCCCGCGGCATTCGCGGCAGAGAGATTCCCATCGGAGCGCGTATCTTCGCGGTGGGCGACGCACTCGACGCCATTACCAGCGACCGCCCCTACCGCAAGGCGCAAAGCTTCGACGCCGCACGCGAAGAGATCCTGCGCTGTTCCGGATCGCAGTTCGATCCCGCCGTCGTAGAAGTTTTCCTGAAGATTCCCAACGAGCTTTGGCAGGAGCTCCGTTCTGAGATCAGCGGCCAGAACAGGCGTTTCTCAACCCTTGACCTCGAGCCCCCCGTCGAGCCGGAACGGTAACGCGCGCCACACTCTGGAAGACGAGTCTAAAACGGGCACGACTCGGCGGCTGCGGAAAAAACTCGATGCGTGACGGGTTTTGTGAAAGGGCACGAGTTTACTCGTGCCGCAAACGTCGCAGATTCAACGGGCTTTAGCCCCTGAGGAATGTCTTTTCTGCACCGGTCATGTTCGATTCGCCCTTTTACCGCAATGTCTCAAGGCATGCCGCAACAGCTGCGAATCCCCGAGGGGTTAGACCCCGCGTATTGTTCGCGCTACAATCGCTCAGTTTTCTGCATTTAGGGGCAAATACCGCGATCGAGGACCCAAACAAGTTACAGGAGCCACAAACATGGCTTTGAATGAACAGCAATCTAAAGAGCGCCTCTCCAAACTCTCCGGCTGGCAAATCGAAGCAGGCGAACTGGTAAAGACCTTCACCTTCAAGGACTTTCGCGGTTCACTAGGCTTCGTCAACCGCGTCGGCGAGGCGGCCGAAGCGGCCGGCCACCACCCCGATATCGACATCCGATATAACCGCGTGCGCCTCGCTCTCGTCACACATGACGCCGGGGGCCTCACCGAGAAGGATTTTGCTCTGGCCGCCAATGCGGATGGCCTGACATGACCGACTCTGGGGCCGCTCGGTCAAATATCTTCTTCTGAGCTGTCTGTATTCTGTCCGGCCGTAGTCCCAAAATGTGAATTTTGGGAGATTTCTCCGGTTTCGCGGAGTTTGGTCAGGGTCTTTCGGTACCACCATGCGGCAGCGAGCCCGCCAGCCAGAGCCGATCCGGCGCTGAGAACTGCAATCTTCAGCCAGTTGGGAGACTCCGGCCTGGCGGGCCGCTCTGCCGCCGAACCCTCTGATTCCACGTCCCTTTCCATCGCACTCTCCATGGCACCCACCGCGCCCGCTCCTCTTTTTGACTCCTCTGCGGCCGATCCGTCGCGTTGTGATGCGCGATGCTTAGATGCAGCGATCCCAGATTCGGAGCCCAAAACAACCCTAAAATAAATTCTGATTTTTGTACTTGCAATTCTCTCGATATATGCTATCGTGTATTTATTCCGGTTGGCGAGGTGGTGGAATCCACCCTCGAAAGCCGGAAGTAGTTTGCGTCACTGGCCTCCCGGCACGGACAGCTTGAACGTTCGTGCCGTCTTTTTTTGTTTCCCCATCTGACAGAAAAATGGTGACGCACAGGGCACAATAGTTTCCAGCTATTTATCTGTCAGGTACGCGCTTGGCCCGTATCTCAAATGGGACCCCACCCCCTCCCTCCATACTGAGCCGCTTTTCGCGGAGCCCGAGCCCGACCTATTTCGATCTAAATGACTGAAAATAAGAGTATTGTCAATGGAAGCTGCAACAGGCCTATTGGTAAAATAGTAAACGTTGCCTCTGAAAAACCCTGCAGATTTAAGCGAAAACAGGCGCGGTGAGAACCTATACTTGACCACGTGCACGAATAGAGAAGGACGCCGAATGCCCGAGCAAGCTCCACTGCACTTCGTCTTCTACTTTGCCGCGCCTCCTGACCGGGTCTGGAAGGGCTTCGTCTCCCCTGAATCCAACCGCATTATCTTTCAAGGCGCCGAACTGGAGGCCGATCTCAAGCCCGGCGGCTCCATGAACTGGGTTGGGCCTGGCGCTGACGGCAAGCCCACCGCCTACGTTCGCGGCGAGGTGCTCAAGTCCGATCCGCCGAAGTTGCTGCAGTACACCTTCGCCCTCGGCTCATCCACCAGGTTCTCTCGCGTCACGATAGAGCTGGTGCCGGAAACCGAAGCCACCAGGGTCTCAGTCACCCACGACCAGTGGGCTGAAGACGACAAAGGCTACGGTTCCTGCGCAGACGGCTGGCCGCGCATCCTCTCGCGTCTCAAGACTCTCATCGAAACCGGCAAGACCTTCAAGCCGCACTGAGGCAGTCACAGCAGTTTTCCGGTCGCTGTAAGGAGAAGCCACAGCATCTGAAGTGCATTTTTCCTCAAGAAAAATGCACCTGATCGTCACTCGCAACGCCACGAGCACCGGAAAACTGCTCAACACTCCAGATATTCCCAGAACGAGTCGGCCAGCTCGGCGCCCAGCTCGTTCGTCATGCGCCGGGCGGCGCGCTCCACTTCATCGATGAGCTTGTGCAGATAGTCGCGCGACCCGGAGATCGCCGCCACGCCGATGGTCGCCGACTGCCAAGTCACGGCTTCATCCAGCTCAGCCACGGAAACATTGAAGCTCTGGCGCAGTTGGTCCTTGAGCGAGCGCACCACCTGCCGCCGGTCCTTCAGGGACTGGGCATGCTCGATGCGCACTTCGAGAGTCAGCTGAGCGACCGGCATTGTCGGTGGAATTTCCACCGCCAGTGTAAGCCGATTCCGGCTAAGCCAAAGAATTTTCTTCGCTGGAACTCGCAACCTCTGCGGGCTCGATAAACCTGGCCAGTTGCTCCGGTGCAGGTGCGGGTGTGAAAAGACTCACGACAACCATGGCCGCCACTGCCGCAAACAAAGCCGGAAAGATGGCGTCGCGCTGCGCCAGAATCGGCGGAAAGATTGCTCGCACACCCGGCGCGTCCCAGGCCAGCGTCACCACCGTTCCAGTGGCAATGGCAGCCACCGCTCCCCAGGCCGTCACACGCCGCGAGTAAAAGGCCGCAAGAATCACGGGCGTCAATGCGGCGGAGTAGATGGTGTAGGCGTAGAGCATCTTTTCCAGGATGCTCTCCGCATACACGGCCTGATAGAGCGCCCAGCACCCCAGCAGCACCACCGCGAGCCGCGACACGATCAGCACCCGCTTGGTAGAGGCCTCCGGCGCGAGATACCGCACAAAGATGTCGTTCACCAGGTTCGTCGCCGGCGAGAACAGGAAGTTGGAAGCCGTGGAGATCACCTTGGCAAACACCGCGCCCAGCAGCAGAGCTCCCATCAATGCCGGCAGTCCATGACGCGCTGCGTAGGGGATGATCTCCCGCGGATGCAGCGCGACTTCGCCCGTGGGATAAAGCGCGCGCCCAAACACGGCAATTGCAACGATCAGTGTCTCGAGCACGAGTGTGCCCAGCGTCCATCCCACAACGGAGACGCGCGCATCGCGCTCCGTGCGCGCCGAAAAGAACTTCTGGTACATCACTTGATTGCCCAGCATCAGCAGCAGCGTGGGCACCAGAAACTCGAGCGCGCGCACGATGCCCATGCCGACGGATTCCTCCACACCGCCGGGACCCAATCGATAATTCCCCAGCGGCTCAAAGTACGCCGGTGGCAGCGAAGCGTGCAAGCCCGCCCAACCACCCGCTTTGGCAAGCAGAAGCGGTGCCGCGATGATGCAGATAACCGTAACCAGCGACCCGATCGCCACATCCATATACGCCACAGACGACATGCCCGCCATCGCCGTGGTCACGATGACGAACGCCGCGATAATGAATGTTCCCAGGTTGGCCGATACGGTCTCAGGAAAGATCAGGTGCAGCACATCGCCGCCGCCGCGGAACTGGTAACTCGTAATGGCTGTGAACGCGAAGAGAATCGCAATTGTGCCGAGCACTCGCGCCGCCTGGTTATAGCGCACCTCCAGCAGGTCTGGCAGCGTGAACTTGGCAAATTTCCGCGCCCGCGGAGCGATGAAGTAGATCAGGATCAGGCCCAGCCAGCCGCCCGCCGGCTGCCACAGCGCCGCAAACCCATTCCTGTAGGCATTTTCCGCGCCCGCAAACAGCGAGCCCGCGCCGATCCACGAAGTGAGCAGCGTGAGCACCAGCACCACGGCCGAAAGCGACCGGCCCGCGACCAGGTAGTCCGCCTCATTCTTCACCAGAAAGGTGCGATAGACCGCAACCGCCAGCAGCGCCGCCACGATGACGATCAGCACAGCGGCGTAGAGTTCAGGCATCTGCAGGCTTCCTCAAGGGCTTCACGCTTCTTCGATGTCTTGAGCAGTGTACCGGACCAAGTCCCACACAAACCACGCTGCGCCCGAGCCGCCCACAGCCAGACTCGCCCGCTCGTTGACCCTGATTCGCAGAGTTGGTAGACTATCTCTGCGGGGTGGAGCAGCCCGGTAGCTCGTTGGGCTCATAACCCAAAGGTCGCTGGTTCAAATCCAGCCCCCGCAACCATCACAGGACCCCGATTCCCGAGCAGGTCCCATTCGCCTTCAGCAATATATGTCCCGTCCGGCTGTGGAATGAGCCGGATGGAGTCGACGTGCTGCGCCAGCTTGGTCTTAGCGAGCTGAGGAGCCTTGGCCAAAAGCTTCGGGATGTCGGTGAGCGCCCCCGACACAAGCGTCCGAATCTCCTCGGCGGAGAGTTGCTTACTGGTTTCCTTTGCGGCGGACAGTCTCCGTCGTTCCGATTCCCGTGCCTGGAGGCTATCGAGCAACGCCTGCGAATGTCCGATGGCTGCAATTGCAGACACGATTCGACTGATTTCGGATTGCAGTTCGCGATCACGTTTCTCGTGGTCCGAAGCAGCCGTCTGTTTTTGCTGTGCTTTGAGCAGTTTGGCTGTCAGGTAATCCACGACACTGGGTGAGAGGACTTCGCTTTGTAATTCGCGGAAGAAGTCGTTTTCGACTGCGGAGTGGCGGACTGTGACCTTGTTGGAGCACGCCTTCCGGTTCCAGTGCTGGGGGCATCCATATCTGGCACCGGCTCCCCCGCCGGAGACGATAATGAGTTTCGCGCCGCAAGTCCCGCACACAAGGAACCCCGAAAGCAGGTAAGGCGAGGACGCTCCCCGACTGACCGGTTTCCGTCCGCTCTCGGCGTATATTTCCTTCAAGCGATCCTGTCGCTTCTGCACGCGGTTCCAGAGGTCATCGCTGACGATCCGCAGTTCGGAAACATTCTGCACTTGCCACTCGTTCCGCGGCCGTGGCCGGGAGATCCTTTTGTTCGTTCCCGGCGTCTTCACAAATTTTGTCTGGTTCCAAATGCGCCTACCAACGTACAATTCGCGCCGCAGCATGGCACGGATGGCGCTGGGACACCATGTGGCATGTCTGCGGTCTGAGCGTCTTTGTGGTGGTGGAACCTTGCGCTCGTTCAATAGTCCCGCAATCTTTTTCAGCGAGTAACCCGAGGCACTCCAATCAAAGATTTCCCGTACAATCTTGGCCTCGGGCTCCTTAACGATCCAACGCACCCCTCCACCATCAGCTGAGACTGTATCGTAAACAACACCGGCGCTATTCGAATTTGGCTTGTCCGCCGAAACTAGCTGAAGCTGAGGATGATCAACCGTGTAAGGAATCGTGAATGGCAACGCTACGTCAAGCGCTGAATCCGAAAACTCCAAGGATCCTATTATCGCATTGGTGCCGTCTGCCTTAGCTGTCGCAACGGTCCACGTACATGCACTGGTTGTAGTGGTAGTGGAGGTGCATCGTAGCTATAAACCTCGCCTGTATTTGAAGTCGTTGACTCTGACACGAGTCGCCCCTTGGGATTCTGAAGAGTAATTCCCCACTGTTGCGCTACATCGTACGCATAGTACTTGCCGGGTGTTCCATCCGAATAGGTAATACTTATTGGCCGCCCCAACGCATCAAGTTGCGTCCAGGTGGAAGTCAATACACTAGGGTTGGTTTGATTTTCCTGAGGACGCGCCCGCGTCATCTGCAACCCATACGAATTGTAGGCATAGGCGTACGATGTAGTCCCGGATTCTGGCTCGGTACTGGAGACTGGTCTCCCCAGCCAATCGTTTTCAAAAGTGCGGGTCTGCGCACCTTGCGTAACGACAGTGGTCCCTGTAGCAAGATCATAAGTTGTATGTGCTCGTCCCATTCGGAGGCGCCACAGTCAGGATCGAACCGGTATCTTCGTAGGTAAGGGTTGTTACATATGAAGCAGATAAACTCGCGAATTGATTGATGTACGTGAGATTCCCGCGCGGTCCACTAACCACAATGTGTTGTGGCACACCGGAGCTTGTTGCGGGCGTGGTGTCATCGTAGGTATAGACAGTTTGCGTTCACTTTCGATTGCTTCAATTGCAATCGCATACATCTCCCGGAGAGTCATCCGCTTGTACTGTTTGCCCCTCAGGTCCACTCGCCGCGTGAGATGCTCCTCTCGCTGATCGAAGAGCTTCGGCGCGTCGCAAAGCCGGGGATCAGTATTCCTCAGAATTACGCTTCCCTCGGCAGCGGATCGCTAAAGGGCATTGTTCAGAGGGCGCTTGACAAGCGTCCATTTCTTCTTACGCTCGATCACCTGGCGGGTCCGTCGCGTGTGGTGACTGGCCTGATAAAGGATCTCAACTACTTCGATCGGACCCCCGTCATCTTTGTGGCGCGCAGCCCCCACATGGAAGATATTGGCGCCTTACAGCCGATGTGCGCGGGCAAGACGGAGCGGCTAGAGCTAAAAGAGTTTCCGCCGCCCATTGCTCTGGAATTCGCCCGCAGAGAGGCAGCCCGAACGGGTCTGTGGGCCTCAAACCTCGAACACGCATTACACCAGTGGGTCGATTGGAGCGAGGGTAATCCGGGCAGCATCGTTCAAATGGTGAAGATGGCGCATTTCCCGCGCTACTGTGCCGGCGACCAGATCAAGGCGCACGTTCTTTACCTCGACTACCGGATGGGGCGACGCGACTAGCGGCAATTCAGATTCTTGCCCTTCGCAACGTGTCGGTAAGCGAGTTGGCGATTTCTCAACCTCCATTCTCTGCTACCGAATGCTCTTATATAATTCTCCCGACGTCATGACTAAAAACCATTTGCAACGCACTACGTTCGCTATTGCCATTTATATGGCCGCATTGGGCGGTTGTGTCGCACAGCAGAGTGCAATGTCAGCCCAGGGTGAAGCCGGGAATGTGACGATTGCGCCACCCTCGAGTAGAGTTGTTCAGGCGCAGGTGATCGATCCCAAACTGGAGCCTGCAATATCGCCGGACGCAAAGCTGCGTCTGCTGCGCAGCCGCATCAAGTATGTCTTTGTTCTCTTTCAGGAGAACCGTTCATTTGACTTTTATTTTGCCGGCTATCCGGGTGCGGACGGTCTCTATGCCGGGCCTGAAGGCCCTCGCTCGCCAGCGCAGGTGGCAGGGTTTTCGCAGCAGATAGCAAACACAGACGGAACCGTGGGGACGGTTACACCGTTCAAGATTCCGGCCACGATCGTTGATCGCAACGGCAAGACAGTCCCCATCTATCCGGCGGACATCGCATCGGTGAATCATTCGCACGCAGGTTTGGCGCGGAAGATCGCGCTTGATTCCAATGGCGTGGCGCAGAATAGCGAGTACGCGCTGACCGAAGAAGGCGTAACGCTCACAAATGGCAAGCCCTCCAAAGTGCCTACTCTTGAGCGGAAGCAGTTTGGCGAGCTGGTAATGGGGCACATCGACTGCGATGCAGCGCCCTTTCTGTGGCGCTATGCGGATCGCTTCACACTCTTCGATCACTTCATGGACACGATCATCGGCCCCTCCACGCCCAATGCGATCGCTATGATTGCGGGGCAGAGCGGCGAGACACAGTGGATGCTGCATCCGGAAGCGCGTGCGGCCGGCGGTCAGGGCAATGGCGCCACCGTGCCGGTAGTATCTGATCCGCAACCCTATTGGGGATCACCCATTGACATTCCAAATCGATTGCATGAGCCACAGGCGACCAAGCCGTTCGGCGGCGTTTCAAAGAATCTAACGTTTGCCACGCTGCCTCTTTCTTTTATGGGGACGGAGATCAAAAAGACGACGGCTGCCGATTTCGACCCCAAATTCGATCTTCCCGACGTGCAGGAAGATATCGACAAGATTGCTGGACACGGCGTCCGCGCAATCAACTGGGGCTGGTATCAGCAAGGTTACGATCACGAGAAGAACGATGTGTCTGCAAATGCGTCGCACGATGGCTACGTGGCTCACCACAATGCTCCGCAGTACTTCGGGTACATCGCTAACAATCCCTTGACCGCCACGCATATGCATGGATTGAGCGATTTCTTCAGCGACATCAAGGCGAAGCGGCTGCCATCTTCCGGGGTTTTCTATGTCCGCGGCGGCTATGGCAATATCGAGGGCTGGAAGCCGATGGATCCGAATCCGAAGTTAGCGCAGGTATTCTTCGGGAACGATGACCATCCCGGTTACTCGGATTCTCAAATCAGCGAGGGGCTGTTGGCTGAGGAAATCAATGCGATCGCTTCCAGCCCTTACTGGAGTCAGAGCGCCATCATCATTGCGTACGACGAATCGGACGGCCTGTATGATCACGCGCAGCCACACGTTCGTTCCTACGATCCTGCAGGGGTTCCGCTGGAGCAGGGACCGCGCATACCGGCCATCGTCATCTCTCCGTTCTCGGTGGCGCATGGTGTCTCCCATGAGCCGACCGAGCACAGTTCCATTATCAAACTGGTGGACAAACTGTTTGGCTTGATCCCGCTTGCCGATCTTCCCGACGAGGAGCGCGCCCGTAAGATAGGGGCCGAAAAGTTTGGCCAGCCGAACCTGGGGCCGGCAGACGATAAAGTGGACGACGTGGGCGACATGCTGTCCGCATTCGACACGCTGCGGCTTCAGGGCAAGCGCGCACCGCTGAGCACTGAGTACGCGAAAATTCCGCCAGCGGAAATCAGCAGGTTTCCGCACTACGGCGGGAACGGCTGCAAGGAACTTCAAATCACACCGACGGACATAAATATTCCAAACCCGCTGCCGGCGGATTTCAATCCGCGACCGGATACCACGCCCGGCATTCCCGCAGACGGCAATTGGACTCCGTAGTGCGGACGTTCTTAACTCGAACGGCAGTCGCCTTGGCGGTTATCGTCTTGTGCCGCCAATTGCGCGCGGTTGACGCGCCGCCTACCTTGGCGCGCGTCCGAGCAGCAGAAGTCCTGCGCTGCGGCATTGATGTAGAGCAGGCGGAATATTCAACTTCCGACGATCACGGCAATCGCCAGGCCTTCGACGCAGATCTGTGCCGGGCAGTCGGCGTTGCCGTGCTGGGGAAAAATGCGCAAATCACCATGTTGCATTTCCCTGACGACCGCACCAGTATGCAGGCGCTTACCAATGGCGACGTCGACTTGATCGCCACGCTCAGCGACGACTTTACACATGGCGTCGGCACACACATCGAATTCACGCGGCCAGTCCTCTGGGATGGCGTGGGTTTTCTTCTGCCTTCTAAAAGCCTGGTAACCAGCGCGCGACAGTTGACCGGCAAGAAGATCTGTTTTCTTGCAGAAACTATGGTTGAAGAAAGTGTACGCGTCTGGTTTAACCGTAAGCATTTCGATTTTGTTCCATTTCCATTTCAGGAAGAAGGCGAAATGCAGGCAGCATTCGCAACGGGAAACTGTGATGCCCTGGCCGGCGACCGAACGCGCCTTGCGCAGCTTCGCACGGCCCTTGCCCAGCATCAGCAGCATTCCCGTTTGCTGCTCGACCGGATCTCGAAAGATCCTTTGGCGTCGGCCACACGAGACAATGACCCGCAGTGGGCGACGGTTGTCAGTTGGGTGATGGAAGCTTTGATCCAGGCCGAGGAGAGCGGTGTCACGCGCGCAAATGTGAGCCGGATGCATACGCTCGCCGCATCACCTAGAGGCACCGATCCCGCGCTCCGCTTTCTTCTCGGCGGATCGCACGAGATCGGTTCCGCATTGCAACTAGAAGACGATTGGGTCGTCAACGTTATCGAGACGACGGGAAACTATGGCGAAATCTATGAACGCGATTTAGGCACGGCTTCGGCCATGAAGCTTCCGCGCGGCGAAAACAGACTGCGCGCGGACGGCGGCCTGATGATGGCTCTTCCGCCCAAGTAGAGTGTTCGTCAAATCTCCCTCTTCCCGGAGGATACTTGGCATTTCCCAATCAGACAAACAGAGTTTCAAAATGCTGAAAACTGCTCGGGCACCGCGAGTGTCGTTTCAACGAGAGTTGAGTCTGTCGTGACACGTCGCGATTGGGGCCGCAGGATAAATTCGGCATCAGTCGACGAGTCGATTGATGCAGGGCAACGCACTCATCGACGCTCGTGCCTTCTGTCGCAGGTTGGACGGATAATCTGGAAAGACCAAATTAAGTTCAGAGGAGGAATTCCACCTGCCATGGCGCGCTGACGTTTCGATGGCCAGCAAGCATCAAAAGCAAAAGCTGCGATGCCCGTCTCTCCTCCTCGCTGGTTAGATAGCGGCGCAGCGCATCATGCCGAAGCGCGTATCGCTGCGCATCTTCCGCGAGCCGCTCCAGGAATTCGGCGTGGGCGCCCAAGAGGACCCGGGCAGATTCGCCATTTCCCAAAACAGTGCTCGTCATGGCGAGGTGTATAAGGCAGAGCGCGGGCACTGCACCAGTCGATTCCGCCGTCATCTTGCGCACCCGGTCTGCCGCCTCACCAACTGCTCGTTGCTCCGCATCAATCCGTACCTGGCAGACTTGACACGTGCTCTTCGACGCAGCCAACCGGCTGATTCGTTCGATTGCCCTGTTCGCCCCGTTCAGATTGTCCGCGATCTCCTGCAGTTCCAACGCTACCCGATGCGCAAGCGCCGGGTAGGAAGCACAGACACCATACGGCGAAGAGATGTTCTCGTATTGCCAAGTGTGGAGGGAGCAGAATCCTCCTCTCTTTGCATGTTCATGTTGTGTATCCCGATCAATCGTGAGCTGATATTGATGCTTGCTTAAAAAACGAAAAACCGCCTCCAGAATTTGCCCGCAAACCCAACACCCGCTTCGCCGCTCCAGCGTGATCCCTATATCCCGAGGGGCGGTACCCGACCGATCGGAAGGCAGCGGGGAAGGGTTGACCTCGGCAGCACAGAGCGCACGAAGCCGTTCGACGAGATCTTCGATCAAATCCTTGTGTTCAGGTAAATCCTCCATGCCGCGCCTCTCAGTAAGGAACGCCAAGATACGCTCCTGCATCGACGCGAGAAAGGCTTCTGCCTTCTCTTCAATAAGGAATGCAAGCAGCGCATCTTCAAACTTGCGAATACTGCTGGCTTCAAGTACTTCTTCGTTTCCCGAATGCTTTCCTTCAAGCGCTTGCCTCGCAGAAACCGTGAAGACCTGCGGTTCTCTCGAAAACGAGTACTCGGCAAGACGCTCTTTCACAAACTCAAGCACTTGTCCCCGTTCGCCGACCGTTACAGTGTCGTGCTTGTTTACGACGACAAAGAGCACCTTGTCGGCGTGGCGAATCCTGTGAAGAGCGCGGACTTCTTCCTCGGATAGCGGGCTGTCATAGCTGGTAATCAAGACAAATGCATCTGCTTCCGGAAGGAATTTC